>JAFUVE010000050.1 GCA_017483765.1 Bacteroidaceae bacterium
TCGGCCATTTAAAAGCAAGCTTTTATGGCTCTCGCTGCTTGATGATTTGAACCGTAGCTCGCTACGCTTCTGCGAGTTTGCGAGCAAATCTGCTCAAAAATAGTCTAAACACAGCCTAAAGCTAATTTTTAGAACCTGCCTGTAGAAATTATTAGAAGAGGCATATTTAGTAACAGTTAAAAAATAAGTTGCCTCGTTTTGATGAAGACAAGAAGACCGGAAGACGAGAAGACAAGACGATAGTCAACTGACGGACATACATAAAGTAAGTCCCTACAGTCATCTGGATGGTGAGGCAAGTTATTTTTTTCACATCACTTAAATGCTGTTCAAAACAATGATAAAGAGTGAAACTAAATATCGTTTTTTAGCCTTGTTTTTGGCTTTTGCCGTCTCATTCACATTCTTTTCCTGTTCCAAGGACGACGATGACGCCAAGCAGGATAGTAAGACCCTGACTTTTGAGCAGGAGATGGATGAAGCCATGCAGTATGCGAAACAATATGGACCTGTCACTCAGGCGCTGGCTGAAGAGGTGGCTTCACGTAATAATGGAGTGGTTACCCCGCTTAATTATAAGACACGGGAAAGTGCCACAAGAAAATGTAACACAGACAATTGCCGGCCTTTCGATTTGAAGGATTTGGCACGTACTTCTATTGTGTGCAAGAAAGCCGATGTTGACGAAGCAGTGAAAGACCTCAACTACACAGCCACCGAACGTGGCATTTTCTATAGGTATAAGCATCAGACAAGTGATTATGGCTATTGGGGGGATCTCACTAATCTCAAGTTTGAGAAATTATGCACTGAGATTCAGGTGAAAAGCTATGGTATGTTCTATGCGTCTTATCCCGAGAGCTTATGCAGAGAACTAATGGGGGACTCTGTTTTTGACGCGATTCACACGGCCACCGGACTGGAACCGAATCTTTCGCACCATTATTATGAGATTCTCCGGGCTGACACCACGTCTGAATCCACCAAGGCATACTACAAACAGTTAGCCCTGGAATACCATCAAAAATTCGACGAGTTCTAATGTGTTTGCCAAAAACTGCTTTTTATCTGTTATGAAAACAGTGTTTGAGGTGAGATGTCACGAATGGGGTGATGGGAGCGACTATCTCATCACTTCTTTCCCTACGAAACGACAGGCGGAAGAATATGTGAAACAGAGAGATAGGCAACGCCCTGACGACCAGTTGTATGAACATTGGTATGTTAGGGAACGCAATCAGGATGAAAAGAATCAACAGCAACTTTCTGATGCGGAGGATGTGCTTTAATAGATGCCCCTTTGATGGATTTCACGCGATTTAATTGGAAATAAGAAAAAAACACTTGGATTTCTTGCCAGTTCGGAAATTTTTCACTAACTTTGCATCCGTTTTCGGAAAATCCGGACCATTCGATGACGTAAACCGTTGTGATAAAGGCGGCAGGCGTCAGAAGGATGAAATCATCAATTTTAATTTATCAAAACTATTATGTACTTAGACAAAGAAAAAAAGCAGGAGATTTTCTCACAGTATGGTTCTGGTGCTACTGACACTGGTTCTTGCGAAAGCCAGATAGCCCTATTCTCTTACAGAATCAGCCATCTGACCGAGCACATGAAGGCTAACCACAAGGACTATTGCACCAACCGCTCGCTGGTGAAGCTTGTAGGTCAGCGTCGTCGTCTGCTCAACTACCTGAAGCGTAAGGATATCGAGCGCTACCGTGCTATCGTTAAGGCTCTCGGTCTGCGTAAGTAAGGAAATCATCCTGACACATCGAAATCATAAAGGCATGCTCCATAGCGAGTGTGCCTTTTTGTGTTGTAACTTAATCTCACTTCGTTCCAAATATTTTGTCTTTTTTTTTGTTTGTTCGTGCAAAAAAATGTAACTTTGCGTTGATATTCGCCAGAAAAAATGTGAGTTCTTATATTTTTATAGTACGGAAAAGTGTGGGATAACCCCATTTGTATGTACGAGAAAATATAAAAGACCTGCTTGATCTTCTGTACTTTAGTTTGTTAGTGCGGAATATGGGTGCTGAATAACCTTTATGCTTTAACGGGGTATAATTTAACTTCTAATTAATTATAAAACACTACTTTTTATGGACGCAGTAAAACCTTATGTGATTGGTGTGGACCTTGGAGGTACGAACACCGTATTTGGAATTGTGAACCAGCGTGGAGAGATCTTGTTTGACGACTCCATCAAGACTCAAGCTTATGATACAGCCGAGCGATTTGTCGAGGCCGGTGTGGCATGTCTCAAGCCGCTTATTGAGAAGGCCGGAGGCATAGAAAACATCAAAGCCATGGGTATCGGTGCTCCCAACGGCAACTACTACACGAATGCCATTGAGTTTGCGCCGAACCTTCCCTGGAAGGGTGTCGTTCCTCTGGGTGAGATGTTCAGCAAGGAGCTGGGCATACCTGTTGCTTTGACCAACGACGCTAATGCAGCCGCAATGGGCGAGATGATTTATGGCGTGGCACGAGGAATGAAGAATTTCATCGTGATAACCTTGGGAACCGGTGTCGGGTCCGGAATTGTCATCAACGGTCAGCTGGTTTATGGTCATGACGGATTCGCCGGCGAGCTTGGACATGTGACGATGGTCCGCGGTGCTGAGGGACGGCCTTGCGGTTGTGGCCGTACCGGCTGTCTGGAGGCTTACTGCTCTGCCACTGGTGTGGCACGCACAGCAAGGGAACTGCTCGCAAAGACAGACCGTCCGAGTCTCCTCCGCGAGATTGCCCCTGAGAAGATAGAGTCGCTCGACGTTTCTATCGCTGCTGGAAAAGGCGACGCGCTTGCCAAGGAGATTTTCGAGTTCACGGGTAAGATGTTGGGTGAGGCCTGTGCCGATTTCACTGCCTTCTCTTCTCCTGAGGCATACATCTTCTTCGGCGGCCTGTGCAAGGCTGGCGACCTCATCATGAAGCCCATCGAGGAGAGTTACAACAAGCACGTGATGAAGATTTTCCAGAACAAAGCTAAGTTCCTCGTTTCCGGCTTGATGAGCATGAACGCAGCTGTGCTTGGTGCGAGTGCTTTAGGCTGGGAGATTTGATTCAGATGCAAGTTGTGAAATAACAAGCAATGCGGCGTACCGAGAAAGATCGGTGCGCCGCTTCGTTAATACGAATCTTTTCGTTTTTTCCGAACACGAATCTTTTTATTATTATCGCGATCTTCTTGAAAAATTATAAATAATACTTTTGAAGATCAAATCATGTGATTTTTACTTTTGGTAGTAAAAAACGATGTGGATAGTTTGTTATACTTGGCAGTTTGTTTGATTGGCGTTAGTTTATCAATTGTTTTTTCTGATTTTATACGATTTTTAGAAAAAAAATCACTAATTTTGCAAATTATATGCAAATATCACTTTGGCGTTTGGCTGTCAGATGTTGAATGATGGTCCAAATTTCAAAGTTTGTTTTCGTGTAAATACCTCAGTGCGTCCTCGTGGCTTTTGTGGTCTTAGTCGGAAACAAATTCTATAAAGTAGAATAAGAGTATGAATCCAATTCACTGGTTTCAATTTGAAAATATCGGTTTCATGAACATGATTATCAAGGGGTTGATAATCGGTGTCGTCGTATCTGCGCCAATGGGCCCTGTGGGAATCCTTTGCGTTCAGCGCACGCTCAACAAGGACCGCTGGTGTGGTTTTGCCACAGGTCTTGGTGCGGCCCTCAGCGACATCATCTATGCTCTCATGACCGGCCTTGGCATGTCGTTCATTATGGACACAATTGAGTCTCCCAACGTGGCTTTCTGGATCAAGGCCGTCGGGAGTGTGTTGCTGTTCCTTTTCGGACTGTATACGTTCAAGTCGAATCCAGTGGACCGTGTCAGACCCGTGTCGCATAACAAAGGGACGCTGGTGCATAACTTCATATCCGGTTTTTTGGTCACGATATCTAACCCGCTCATTATCTTCTTGTTTATTGCGATGTACGGTCAGATGACTTTCATCTTGCCAGAGAACGTGAAGTTGGGTTGGCTGCTTCAGATTATCGGATATATCTTCATCATCGTCGGTGCGATAGGTTGGTGGTTCTGCCTTACTTGGATTATCAATAAGGTGCGTAATAAGTTTAATGTCAGGGGTATCTGGCTGATAAACCGGATTATCGGATCAGTTGTGATGGGCGTGTCGCTGATAATCCTGCTGCATACCATCCGCGACTACTTCAAGTATGTGATTTGAGAGGAGTTTAGAGTTTAGAGTTTAGGGTTTAGAGCGATGTTAGTTTTTGGTTTTGATGATGATGGGGCTACGTTGGCAACGCAGCGTACGAGACGGCTTTTTCTTATTTAAATGGGTCGAATGGGCTGGATGGGTCGAATGTGGCAAATGGTGTTTGTGATAGCGGATGGAATTTTGGTTGAATAAAGAATGATTGAATGAAATTATGATAGTTAGCAGAAAGCTTAAACAAGACAATATAGCAGAGTACTTGCTTTACATGTGGCAGGTGGAGGATTTGATCCGTGCCTATGGTTTGGACTTGGAACGCATTGACAAAGAATATATATCGAAGTTCCAGCTGGACTCAGCCGAACATGCTGAGATGCGTGAATGGTATGGTAACCTGATCGAGATGATGCGCAGTGAGGGAGTGGCAGAGCATGGGCATATCCAGATTAACAAAAACGTGCTTATCTGGTTGACGGACTTGCACCAGCAGCTGCTGAAGTCACCAAAGTTTCCTTTTTATTCCGCCGCTTATTATAAGGCATTGCCTGTGATAGTGGAACTGCGGCGTAAGTCAGGAGAGAGCGAAGTGGGCGAACTCGAGACATGCTTCCAGGCACTCTACGGTATTATGCTGCTCCGCCTTCAAGGAAAGGCCGTGAGTGAAGACACCTCCAAGGCCATGACAACCGTCAGCCAGTTTATAGGTCTTTTGTCGGATTATTATCAAAAAGACAAGGAGAAGCCGTTGGAATTCTGACGATGAAAAAGGATGGCTTTTTGCTCGCGATATTATCGCACGCCACACAACGGGCAATGGAGTTCTTGCTCGCTAAATTGTAATAATACGAGATTTGTTTTTTAAGATTAAAAGATTGTTGAAAAGATTCCATAAATACAATGAATGAAATAGAAAGACGTCGCACATTTGCGATAATATCTCACCCAGACGCAGGAAAGACAACGTTGACGGAGAAGTTGCTGCTTTTCGGTGGTCAGATCCAGGTGGCCGGAGCCGTGAAGTCGAATAAGATCAAGAAGACAGCGAAGTCCGACTGGATGGAGATCGAGAAACAGCGTGGAATTTCCGTGAGTACGTCGGTGATGGAGTTCGACTATAAAGACTATAAGGTGAATATTCTCGACACCCCTGGCCACCAGGACTTTGCCGAGGACACGTTCCGTACGCTCACCGCAGTCGACAGCGCTATCATCGTGATTGACGGAGCCAAGGGTGTGGAGGCTCAGACTCGGAAACTGATGACGGTGTGCCGAATGCGCAAGACACCGGTCATCGTGTTTGTGAATAAGATGGACCGCGAGGGCCGCGACCCCTTCGACCTGCTCGACGAGATAGAGACGGAATTGCAAATCAGTGTCCGCCCGTTGTCATGGCCAATCAACCAGGGTGCCCGTTTCAAGGGTGTGTATAATATCTATGAGCAGAACCTCAACCTCTTCACGCCTAACAAGCAGATGGTCACGGAGAAGGTGGCGGTTGATGTTGACAGCAAAGAGCTCGATGAGCGGGTGGGGGAGCAGGACGCATCCAAACTGCGTGAAGACCTCGAACTCATCGACGGCGTCTATCCAGAATTTGATGTGAACACCTACCTCGAAGCTCAGGTAGCACCCGTCTTCTTCGGTTCAGCCCTCAACAACTTCGGCGTGCAGGAGTTGCTCGACTGCTTCGTGGAAATAGCGCCTAACCCCCGTCCGACTCAGGCCGAGGAAAGGATGGTTCAGCCCGAAGACCCCAAATTCACCGGTTTCATCTTCAAAATCACCGCCAATATCGACCCCAACCACCGCTCTTGTACCGCCTTTTGCAAGGTATGCTCAGGCAAGTTCGTCCGCAATGCCCCTTATCTGCATGTGCGGCACAACAAGACGGTTCGTTTCTCCTCGCCCACGCAGTTCATGGCTCAGAAGAAAAGCACTATCGACGAAGCCTTTCCCGGCGATATCGTCGGTCTGCCTGACAACGGCATCTTCAAAATCGGAGACACGCTCACTGAGGGCGAAATCCTTCATTTCAAGGGTCTTCCCAGCTTCTCTCCGGAGATGTTCAAGTATATCGAGAACGCCGACCCGATGAAGACGAAGCAGCTGGAGAAAGGAATCGCTCAGCTGATGGACGAGGGTGTTGCCCAGCTTTTCGTGAACCAGTTCAACGGGCGCAAGCTCATCGGCACGGTCGGGCAGCTTCAGTTCGAGGTAATCCAGTACCGTCTGGAGAACGAGTATAATGCGAAGTGCAAGTGGGAGCCAGCCAGCCTGTATAAGGCATGCTGGATTGAGAGTGATGACGACGCCGAGTATGAGAACTTCAAGAAGCGCAAGTATCAGTACATGGCCAAAGACCGTGAGGGTCGGGACGTCTTTCTCGCAGACTCCAGCTATGTGCTGATGATGGCTCAGCAGGACTTTAAGCATATCAAATTCCACTTCACCAGTGAGTTCTGATTTAGTTTAAAGTTTAATGTTTAAAGTTGAAAGTTGAAAGAACTGAGTAACTCTAAATATCCAATTTCAAACTTCAAATTTCAAAGTTAAAAATGTTAGCAGATGAAGTAAAGAAAGCCGTTGATGTGATGCGTCAGGGAGGTGTGATCCTGTATCCCACGGACACGATATGGGGTATCGGCTGTGATGCCACGAATGAGGCAGCCGTGAAAAAAGTCTTTGCTATTAAGCGGCGTGAGGAGGCAAAGTCGATGATCAGCCTGGTAGACAGTGCCGACCGTCTGTCCCGCTATGTGAGGAACGTTCCCGACGTGGCTTGGGACATGATAGAGATGGCCACCAAACCTCTTACGGTCATATTGGACAACGTGAGCGGCCTGGCCCCCAGCATGATAGCAGAGGATGGCAGTGCCGGTTTCCGTGTCACATCCGAGGAGTTCTCACATGAGCTGTGTTTCCGCTTTCAGAAGCCGGTGGTGTCTACCAGCGCGAATATCAGCGGGGAGCCGACAGCAAAGACCTTTGATGCCATATCAGATGAAATCAAAAACGCCGTAGATTATGTGGTGAAATACAGTCAGCGCTGCAAGGAGAAGCATGAGCCCTCCTCCATCATCAAAATATCTGAGAACAGCGAGATAAAAATTATAAGATAGTTTAAAGTTGAGAGTTTAAAGTTGAGAGTTTAAAGTTGAGAGTTTAAAGTTTATAGTTGAAAGTTTAGCCATGCGGTTCGAGGCGATTTTGATCTTTGCTATGTTTCGAGTTTTTTTAGGGGAGTAAAAGGAAATTGTAATCATTTAGATCGTATAGTATAGTTATGTGGTGGATGTCAACAGGAATGCGTCGAAAGGAGGTAGGCGCTCTAAACAAGGTAGGACACTGGCTTTCCGGAGGAAAGGAAAGTCAGGGCCGTGTTGTGATAGCCTTGAGTTTGGTGGTCGGGCTTTTTACCGGCTTGGCGGCATTCATCCTGAAGTGGTTTGTGGAACAGATAGAACATCTGCTGACCGAGGGCTTTGATGTGACCCGAATGAACTGGCTGTATTTGGTTTATCCAGCAGTCGGAATCCTTCTGACCTCCCTGTTTATTAGATATGTAGTGCGAGACGACATCAGCCATGGTGTGACCAAAATCCTTTATGCCCTTTCTCGTAAGAAATCCCGAATCAAGCCCCACAACCGATGGTCCAGCGTGTTGGCGAGTTCCATCACAATCGGCTTTGGTGGTTCAGTGGGAGCCGAGGCCCCGATCGTGTTGACCGGTTCAGCAATAGGCAGCGATCTTGGCAAGCGATTTCACTTGCCACCACAGACGCTGATGCTGCTGGTGGGCTGCGGTGCAGCCGGAGCCGTGGCCGGCATCTTCAAGGCCCCGATTGCCGGTCTGATGTTCGTGATAGAGGTTCTGATGCTTGACCTCACCATGAAGTCGCTTCCTCCGTTGCTCACCACCAGTATCACTTCGGTGTGTGTGTCATATGCCATATACGGTACAGATGCCATGTTCAATTTCTCGCTCGACAAGGCATTCTCCATCGATATCATTCCCGCCTGCGTGTTTCTCGGCATCTTCTGCGGCTTTCTGTCATTGTACTTCACCAGGACGATGAACTGGTTCGAACGTATCTTTGCTCGGCTTAAATCCCGTTGGGCGAAATTCGCACTCGGTGCTGTCGTCCTCGGCGTTCTAATTTATTTCATGCCCGCCCTCTACGGTGAAGGTTATGATGTGATATCGCAGCTGATGAACGATGCTGACCCTTCCGACATCATGCACAACACCCTTTTTTATGGTAATAACAGCAGCCTCGTCATCTATCTGGGCATCGTGATGCTGGCCAAGGTGTTCGCCTCAGCCGCCACGAACGGTGGCGGCGGTTGTGGTGGAGTGTTTGCTCCTTCCCTGTTTGTCGGCGCATTGGGCGGCTTCGTGTTTTGTGCCCTGTGGGACAAGCTTATCGGTCTCACACCTCAGACCGCCGGCTTCATCCTTCCAAAGAACTGCGTTCTTTTCGGCATGGCCGGATTGATGTCCGGTGTGATGCACGCCCCGCTCACTGGCATTTTCCTCATCGCCGAGCTGACCGGCGGTTATCAGCTGTTCGTCCCGTTGATGATCGTGTCCGCCGTCAGCTATATGACCATCAACATCTTTGAGCCTCACAGTATCTATGCCATGCGTCTGGCACGAAAGGGCGAGCTCCTCACCCACGACAAGGACAATGCCATACTCACGCTTCTGAGCATGAATAAGCTCATAGAGAAGAACTACCAGCCCGTGCACGAAGACTGGGACCTTGCCAAGATTGTCGTGGCCATCGAGAATTCCCATCGCAATCTCTTTCCTGTGGTTGACAAAGGCAACCGTCTCGTAGGAGTCATGTCGCTTGACTCCGTCCGCAACGTGATGTTCCGTCCTGAACTTTATCATAAGTACAAGGTTGCGTCGTTCATGAAGCAGCCTCCTGCACGGCTTCTTACCACCGACACCCTCAAGGAAGCTGCCCAGAAATTCGATGACACCAAGGCCTGGAACCTACCGGTCGTTGATGAGAACGGGTGCTATATCGGGTTTATCTCGCGTGCCGGGATTTTCTCGTCGTACAGGAAGACGCTTGTAAGCTTTGCTGCTGAATAGGAGATAATTTAAGGATGGGCTAGATGCTAGATTTACTAGATATTCTAGATATACTAGATTTACTGGATAGGGTTTTTCAGTTCTGTGTTCCAGTTTTAGTTGTTTTTTCTAGTACTCATTCTAAGCTAATAATTTTCGGACATACAAAAAGTAAGTCCCTACAGACGATGGATTTAGTTAGAAGACGCCCCGCGGGGCGTCTCTACTGGTCGGACATACATAAATTAAGTCCCTACCGGCTGATGATTTCAGAAGGAACTTCCGGACATCAAATTGAACGCCCTATTTATTTTTTTTGTATATGGCGTGGTTTTCTAATAAAAAATGATTAACTTTGCATGATATTCATAGAAATCAACATTAATATTAACCATGAGCCCTTGTTTCTCAGGGCTCAGCTAGCAAAAAAACAAAAAAATGAGTGACAGAGTAAAAAGATTTATCCTTCCGGAGAGTGAGATTCCGACGAAGTGGTACAACATCCAGGCGGACATGGTGAACAAGCCAATGCCCCCGATTCATCCTGCAACCAAGCAACCGCTGAAGCCTGAGGATCTCTTCCCGATTTTCGCTGAGGAACTCTGCCGTCAGGAATTGGATCAGGAGAATTCATGGATTGACATCCCGGAGGAAGTCAGAGAAAAGTACAAGTATTACCGGTCAACACCGCTTGTAAGGGCTTATGGACTGGAGGAGGCACTCGGAACGCCGGCACACATCTATTTCAAGAATGAGAGTGTGAGCCCTGTTGGCTCCCATAAGCTCAACTCTGCATTGCCGCAGGCTTATTATTGCAAAAAACAGGGCGTGACCAACGTCACCACCGAGACGGGAGCCGGACAGTGGGGAGCAGCCCTCTCCTACGCCGCTAAGGTGTTCGGCATCGAGGCAGCTGTTTATCAGGTGAAAATCTCGTATGAGCAGAAGCCGTACCGACGCAGCATCATGCAGACGTTTGGCGCTCAGGTGACCCCATCTCCTTCCATGTCAACCCGGGCCGGCAAGGACATCCTCACGAAATATCCTAACCATCAGGGTTCTCTTGGCACAGCCATTTCTGAAGCAATCGAGTTGGCGATGAACACGCCGAACTGTAAATACACATTGGGTTCTGTATTGAGCCATGTGTCCCTCCATCAGACCATCATCGGACTGGAGGCAGAGAAGCAGATGGAGATGGCCGGAGAATATCCCGACATGGTGATTGCGTGCTTCGGAGGCGGTTCCAATTTCGGTGGCATCGCATTCCCGTTCATGCGCCACAATATTCTCGATGGAAAGACCACCGAGTTCATCGCTGCCGAACCAGCTTCCTGCCCGAAATTGACTCGCGGTGTCTTCCAGTATGATTTCGGCGATGAGGCTGGCTACACGCCTTTGCTCCCGATGTTCACTCTCGGACATAATTTCCGCCCTGCCAACATCCATGCCGGAGGCCTACGCTATCACGGTGCCGGTGTCATTGTCAGCCAGCTGCTGAAAGACGGTTTGATGAAGGCTGTGGATGTTCAGCAATTAGAGTCGTTTGATGCTGGTATGCTTTTTGCCCAGGCTGAAGGTATTATCCCTGCACCAGAGTCTTGCCACGCCATAGCTGCCACCATCAGGGAGGCCAATAAGTGTAAGGAGACAGGCGAAGAGAAGGTTATCCTCTTCAACCTGTCGGGTCACGGCCTGATTGACATGACTGCATACGACCAGTATATCGCCGGCAACCTCCAGAACTACGAGGTGACAGACGAGGACGTTCAGAAGAATATCTCAGAACTGGAGAGAATCATCTGATAAAAATCCACAGACGACTGACGGACCATCCTCATCAGGATGGACTGTCAGCCGTTTTTTCATTTATCCTGCATTTAGCCTGCCGCATGGCAGTTCTAAACACCAAACTCTTAACTCAATATTCTAAACTAAATATAAAATTATGAAGACAAACTATGAGATTCGCTATGCTTCTCATCCAGAGGACGCAAAGCATTATGACACAAAACGTATCCGCCGTGATTTCCTTATCGAGAAAGTATTCTCGGCAGATGAAGTAAATTTGGTTTATTCCATGTACGACCGCATGATTGTCGGTGGTGCCATGCCTGTGGATGAAGAGTTGAAGCTGGAGGCCATTGACCCTCTGAAAGCTCCCTATTTCACTACACGCAGAGAGGTTGGTGTTTTCAACGTAGGCGGCAAAGGCTGCATCAAGGTAGGTGACGAAGTTTATGAGCTTGACTACAAAGAGGCTCTGTATATCGGCAGCGGTGACCGCGACGTAGTTTTCGTGAGTGCAGACAAGGAGAAGCCCGCCAAGTTCTATATCAACTCTACGACCGCCCACAAGTCTTATCCGACCAAGAAGGTGACGAAGGCCGACGCCGACATTCTCGCCTTGGGCAGTCTTGAAGGCAGCAACGACCGTGTGATCAACCGCATGATCGTTCAGAAAGTGCTCGACTCCTGCCAGCTTCAGATGGGTATGACCGAGTTGAAGCCCGGAAGCGTTTGGAACACGATGCCTGCCCACGTTCACAGCCGCCGCATGGAAGCCTATTTCTATTTTGAGGTACCTGAAGACCAGGCAGTCTGTCACTTCATGGGAGAGATAGACGAGACCCGCCACATCTGGATGAAGGGCGACCAGGCCGTCCTCTCACCCGAATGGTCCATCCACTCCGCCGCCGCCACGAGCAACTACACCTTCATTTGGGGAATGGGTGGCGAAAACCAGGATTATGGTGACCAGGATTTCTATGCTATCACTGACTTGAAGTGATTTTATTTAAAGTTTAATGTTTAAGTACTTTAGACGTAACAGGCGACAGATGATTTTTATGAGAAAAATAATTTCTTTCTTTCTCGCACTGCTGCTATGTGGCAGTGCGATGGCAGCAGACAGAGTGAAACTGACCATATCCAATCCGCTCGACTTTGCGCGGGCCGAGGAGATGGTGGAGATTGACATGGCTGCGCTCAACAAGAAGCTGGACAATCCCGCGGCTGTCGTTGTCACTGACGCCAACGGCAATGAGGTGCCCAGCCAGGTGACCTACGACGGCAAGCTCATCTTCCAGCCGGGCGTTCCAGCAAAGGGCAAGTCAGAATATTTTGTGGCTCCCGGAACACCTCAGCCGTATGAATCGAAGGTGTTCGGACGTCAGTTTCCTGAGCGTGTCGACGACATCGCATGGGAGAACGACCGCGTAGCCTTCCGTTGCTACGGACCTGCACTCCAGCGTAACGGCGAGCGTGCCTGGGGTTATGACATCTGGAACAAGCGCACATCCGACCTTGTTGTCGAGGCACGTTATTCCGGCGAGCTCGACCCAGAAATCGCATCAGTGTGCAAGAAGCTCAGAGCCCGTGGCGAGAACGACCTTGCCGACGACCTTTACAATGCGGTGAGCTACCACGTGGACCACGGCAACGGAATGGACTGCTACAAGGTCGGTCCTACGCTCGGAGCGGGCACGACCGCCTTGCTTGAAAGCGACGGCATGACCATCCATTATCCAAAATGCTATGTTGATTATGAGATTCTCGACAAAGGTCCGCTTCGCTTCACGGTCAAGCTTGTGTATGGCAAGGAGAGCGTTCAGGGCCAGGAAGTGACCGAGACACGTATCGTATCGCTCGATGCCGGTTCTCAGATGAACAAATGCATCGTTTGCTATGACGGCATCACCAAGCCTCAGCTTCTCGCCACCGGCATCGTCGTACACAACGAGAACCCAGGTGCATACGTTATGAACCTTGGCAAGACCTACATGGGATACGAAGACCTTGGCGACCCCAACCAGTATAAGGAGAAGTACCGTGCAAAGCAGAATCAGGACTTTGGCAAAATCTATGTTGGAGCCGTATTCCAAGGACGGCCTGAGAAGATGAATTTCCTTCAAGGTGCTGGACTACCCGGCGCTGTCGGACATATTCTCTCGATAACCGCCTGCCAGAACAACGTGCCTTATATTTACTATTTCGGCACGGGCTGGAGCCGTAATCCCAACACCAACTTCCAGTCGATGGCCGACTGGGAGGCCTACCTGAGCAAGTTCTCACAGCAGGTTTGGAACCCTCTGCAGGTTAAAATCTAAGGACGCACATATAAAAACCTCGTGACTGAACAAGAAACGATACACACCATCGCACTGAGCCAACTCAGTAAGATGAGTCTGATGAATGCCCATGTTCTCTATGAGAATATGGGCAGTGCGTCTGCAGTCTTCGAGCAACGGTCCCACATACGAGACTACATTCCCGATGCGTCCGACCTGCTTCTGGCAGCCCTGTCCGACGTTGATGAGGCACTCAAGCGAGCCGAGCAGGAATATGCCTATACCCAACGCAAAAACATCCAGTGCGTCTGCTTCAACGACACGGACTATCCGTCGTTGCTTCGTCAATGTCCAGACGCTCCGCTTGTGCTCTATTATTTTGGCAATGCCCAGCTGAACCGCCAGCAAATCGTCAGCATAGTAGGTACAAGGAAATGCACGGAGTACGGCAAGGACCTCATACGTAATTTCGTCAAGGAACTCTCCCTTTCCTGCCCCGACGCACTTATCGTCAGCGGTCTGGCCTATGGCGTGGATATCCATGCCCATCAGCAGGCATTGCAGGAGGGCATGGACACTGTAGGCGTCCTTGCCCATGGTCTGGACACCATCTATCCCCAGCGCCACCGCTCCACCGCGGCCGCCATGTCCCGTCAGGGAGGTCTGCTGACAGAATATATCAGCCAGACGCCTCTTCACAAAGGTAATTTCGTTCGTCGCAACCGAATCGTAGCTGGCATGGCGCATGCCACAGTCGTCATCGAAAGTGCAGACAAGGGCGGTGCGCTCATCACAGCAGGACTCGCCTCAGACTACGACCGTGAGGTGTGTGCTTTCCCCGGCAGGATATACGACCAGTACTCGCAGGGCACCAACAAGATCATCGCCCGGAGCCAGGCCCACCTTATCCGTTCTGCCGAAGACTTTATGAACATCATGGGGTGGGAACATAAGGAAAAACATCTGCAAGCTGCAGAGCCATCCCTCTTTCCCCAACTATCTCCCGACGAACAAGCGATCGTGGATTGCCTGAAAGACGAGGACTCCATGCAAATCAACCGCATATCAGTCCTTACCAACCAGCCTTTCCATCAAGTCAGCGCTCTCCTCTTCGAGCTGGAACTCAAAGGGCTGGTGGCGGTCTTGGGAGGGGCGAGATACAGACTTCTTCGCTGATTCATGGATAATCCCGGAAAACCCGGAGAAACCCGGAAATTCCGGAAAAACCGGAGACCTGGAAAAACCAGAAACTCAATACAAAATTGAATATGAACGAATATTACGATATCAATGCCAAATACAGCCGTCTCACCTCCGACTTCAAAGCCCGAGAGTCACGGCCCCTCATCGGTATCACCTCCACCTTCAATGACGCTCAGAGCCAGCTCAACCAGGTGTACTACACGTCGATAGTCCGTGCGGGCGGTGTGCCTTATATTATCCCGCCATTCGACATGACGGACTCAGCGGGATGGGCCGACGACATACTCAGCCATCTCGACGGCATCGTGTTCAGCGGTGGCGGCGACGTCAACCCGCTTTATTTCGACCAGCAGCCCATACGCGACCTCCATGCCGTGGCTACCGAGCGCGACGAGATGGAGCTGCTGCTCGCCCGCCGTGCTGCCCATCTCCAGCTGCCCATCCTCGGCATCTGCCGAGGCATCCAGGTGATGAACGTGGCTTACGGAGGCACCGTGCTTCAGGATATCTATGCCCAGGGCGACAACGTATGGGTGAAACACTCTCAGAACGCCCCCCGTTTCGCTTCTTCTCATACCGTTGAGCTGTCGCCAGACTCCCTTATCGCCAGCATCTACGGCAAGCAAGAGCTGGCCGTCAACTCGTTCCATCACCAAGCCGTAGGTGAGTTGGCCCCAGGCTTCAGAGTGACGGCACGGTCTGCCGACGGAGTGATAGAGGCCATGGAGTCCACGGAGCACAAGCCGATTCTCGGAGTGCAGTGGCATCCCGAATGTCTGGGCAACACCTGGGACACCCCTGGCAATGTCTTCACCTGGATCGTGGATGAAGCGAAGTTGTTCCAGCGTACGAAATGCGTGCATCATTCGGTCCTCTCGCTCGACTCCCATTGCGACACACCTATGTTCTTCGGAAAGGACATCGACTTCGGTCGACGCGACCCGCTGCTCAAGATGGACCTCTTCAAAATGTGGGAAGGCCGCCTCGACGCTGTCATCATGGTGGCATACCTTAAGCAGAAGGAGCGCGACGAGCAGTCGCTTCTTGCCGCCACCGCCAAAGCCGATGCTTTGCTCGACGGTATAGAGCAGATGGTCGGCAAGCACTCAGACGCTGTATCAATCGCTTATACTCCCGACGACCTTTACCGTAATAAGCAACTTGGCAAGAAAAGCATCATGTTGGGCATCGAGAATGGTTATGCCATCGGCAAGGAGCTCTCCAACGTGGCGCGTTTCCGTCAGCGTGGTATCGTGTATATGACCTTGTGTCACAACGGCGACAATGATATATGCGACTCCGCCAAGGGCAACAACGAACACGGAGGTGTGAGTGCGTTCGGAGAGCAGGTGATTAACGAGATGAACCGCGTTGGCATGATGGTAGACCTCAGTCATGCCGGCGACAAGAGTTTCTATGATGCAATGGAAATCAGTTCCACCCCGATTGTATGCACACACTCGTCATCCCGTGCCCTGTGTGGCCATCCCCGTAATCTCACCGACGAGCAGCTGCGTGCTTTGGCCAAATCGGGTGGAGTGGCACAGGTGAATATCTATTGTGACTTCCTCCGCGACAACGGCTCAGAAGCCAACGTCCTCGACGCCATTAATCATCTCAACCATATGGTTGACGTGATGGGTATCGAGCATGTGGGCATCGGCAGCGACTTCGACGGCGGTGGCGGTGTGCCTGGGCTCAACGATGCCTCCGAACTCATCAGTTTCACACGTCACCTCCTGCTTCAACGCTATTCGAAAGCAGACCTGCGACTGTTCTGGGGAGAGAACTTCCTACGGGTCATGCGTCAGGCACAGGCGGTGGCTCAATAGGAACATCTATTTACCCAATATTATTCACAGATTTTTTATAATTGGTTTACTTTCCGCTTTTAAACAAACATTATCAACTAATATAATGAATAAGACAATGAAAAAAATAATTATGATTGTGCTCGCCATTGTGATGGCGCAGACAGTGAAGTCACAAGAAGTTTCCAAAGAACCGTATTTCGATGCAGACCAAATGCCTAATGCCGTTGCTTGCCTCCCGGCTCCACCCGACACCATCGGGGCGTTGTTCACACACGACATCATGCAGTATATGTGGGGAAAGAGCATTCGCGATACAGAACGCGGAAAGTTGGCTGCCGCACACAAGGTCACGTCGGCTGCTGACATGGCTGAGTTTTTCAGCGTACCTTTCGGCATGACTTTGTCTGCCACTGAGACACCGGCCATTTTCAAGCTGATGAGCAGGGTTATCCCAACCTTCCGTCTTTCTGTGACCAAACCGAAGGAGGTGTATGCACGCAAACGGCCTTATGTGCGGTTCAACGAATCGACCAACATTCCAGAAGAAGAGGAGAAAGAGTACAACGCCGGCTCCTATCCTTCTGGCCATACCATACGTGGATGGGGTCTCGCACTGGTGCTCTGTGAAATCAATCCTGAGCGTCAGGATTCACTGCTCAAGCTCGGGTACGAGTGGGGGCAGAGCCGTGTTATCGCCGGATACCACTGGCAGAGTGATGTTGATGCGTCAAGACTGTTGGCTGCCGGTGTGTTCGCAAGGTTGCACTCCTGCCCCGACTATTTGGCCGACCTCGCTGAGGCGCAGCAAGAGTTCGCTCGTCTGAAAGGAGAGGCCGACGATATCAATTCCGTCAAGATTGTGCCTCATCCTGCCTCTCAGCGACGTGCATACACGGTCAGCGGTATTCCGGCCGATGATTCCACGCACGGCATCATCATCGAAAACGGGAAAAAAATACTGAGAAGATAATATTTACTATTTCTTGTCCTAATGGCTCTGACGCCTATTGTTTCTCCTTGACTGCACGTATGGTAAGGCCATAGGCTCGGTTGGTTGCCCATGGCTCGTCATAACCTCTGAAGTTGATGGTAAAGGCAGAGGATGGGAGAGAGGGGGAGAGACTTCCGGTCCAGTAATAGCCTTCTGTGCCTCTCTCCATAATTATTCTTGCGCTCTTATATCCGGCTGCAGGGAGGAAGATGGTATTGCCGGAGGGTCCCACGATGGTATAGCCCGATACGTTATTGAGCGTGTCGGGTGTCCATGTGCAGCGTGTTATAAGCTCCTGGGCCTCAGCATAGGAAGGCATGCGCCATCCGCTGCCACAGATTCTCGTTGCCGCATCGTAGTCCGTTCCGCAGATGTCGGCACCGATGTCCTGATAGGTGTTGTCGACATACCAAGTGTACTGACTCTCCGAGTAGTCGCTCTTGACTTTCGTCTCACCCCAGGAGAAGAGGTAGCCATAATCTTCGGGATCTCTGCCGCCTACGTTGCAGGTGGCCCAGTCCACAGACAGGCCCAGATTCACGGGTCGGTAGCGGGGAGGAGCCACATAGGCGAAGTCCATGTAGGAGGTCTCGTCAATCACGTAGGTGCGCAGCGTGTGGTCTTTCATTCTCACATGCAGCATGGCATCGGTGCCTTTCCCGTCAACGAACAAGGAGTCAATCTCTTCTGTGGCGATGCTAACAGGTTCGCCTTCCGTGGGGTGCAACACAAAGGTGTTTGGGGTGGTGTCCTGGGCGGACACCACCATGCTTGAAAGCAGCAGCATATATGTGACGAGTTGTCTGATCTTCATAAAGTGCTGAATATTTATCCTCCAAAATTTCTGTGGAAAAGAGCTTTTATAGGACCTATAGTATAGAATCTATAGTGTCTATAGTCCCTTTCCTACCTTTTCTTTCCAAACACCTGCGTCTCATCTGCGTATTCGTCAGAGGATATGTCGGCTCCAGTGTCTGTTCCAGAGGATGATGTCCGTGTGCAGCGGGTGCGTTTCAGATACACGTATTTGTAGTTCTGCTCATGAATCAGTTTGAACATCTTGTCGCCGTAATAGGCCGATGAGAAGAGGAAGTCTGTCATCATGATTCCGAATCGGCCGTTGTGGTCAGTGAAGACGGACGAACCGAGCACTGCGTTGTTCACGTTTTTTGCCAGAGATGTGTTGGAATTGAGAAGTTTGGCGATATTCGTGTTGTTCACAAAGGTATATGATGCGTTCGTCTCGTTGGCAGAGATAAAGTTAAGCATTGTTTCCAGATTTCCTAATTTGTCGCTGGCAGAGGATGTGTCATATTCGTCCTGATAATAGAGGGTCTGTCCAGATTTTGTTCCGCTTCCGTTGCCGGTCATGATGGGCTTAGCGTCGAAGGAACTTCCCCATCCCACTTTTCCGCATCCCAGGTCGCCGGTGTTCGTTCCGTCAGTGTAGTTGTCACGGAAAATCACCACCATCTTGCCTCTGCATGGGTTGAGGTTGCCGTTCCATCCGTACCTGGCGATATGGCTGGAGTGGTTGCTGACGATGGTCCACACACGGTTAGCCCAGTCGGTGGAATGGCTGCTCGCCTCCTCCTCATGGATAAGCACGAACGCTGTCTCCGTCGGATTGTCGTCGAGGAAGGATGTGATGTCATCGAGTGCCTGACCAAGCGTGGTGTTCGTGGAGTAGTTACCGTGATAGATAACAGGGTCTCCACTGTTGTTTTGGCTTGTGTGTGGCCTCAAGTCGAAAGCGCGGCATCCTTTTTGCAGCTGTTCGAGGATGGTGTAGTCTTGGCAGATGGTGTAGGCTGTCCAATCTGTGCAGCCTTTTGTTGCGGCGTCGTGCGTGCCCGGCAGACTGAGGTGGTTGAACTTCACGTTACCTGGCACCATCGCCATCCAGTTCTGTGTGCGGGCTGAGGCCTTGGCTCCGAACGTGTATTTCTTGTAGTAGGGCTTGCATACGTTTCCGGATGTCACTCCCGTCATGCTGGCCAGGTAGGTTCCGTCCGGCTCCGTGGCTCCTACTGCTGTCGATGACGACTTTGTGTAGTAGTTGCCATCAGTGGTGCGTACCGTAATTGTGAATCCCTTCTCCTGACTTACGGGGAGGAGGAAAAAACGTACTACGGGTTTTGTGGCGTTCACCTCGCTCACACGAATCATCTCGCTCTGTGTGCTGTAGGAATAGTCCGTGGCGTCGTTGTTGATGACAGTGGCGGTCTTTGCCATGGCATCGTATTTCATCCGCCCGGCTATGCTTACTTGTGAGTTGGCATAGAGTGATACTGCGTCAACTTCTCCTCCGTCGAACGAGGAGAGGTCCACGTCGATGATGGAGCAGACATGTCCAAATCGGAACATCGCATTTTTTCCTCCGTCGGTGGTGGTGGCGGTTGCCATCATATAGGGTCCCATCACTCCGCTGTTATCTACGTTTTCGGAATATTTCTGCTCGGTGTAGATCATCGTTGTGAGCACCGGGCCGTTCCAGCTCAATACGGCGTCGGCTGGATAGAAGGCATAGAAGGTGGCGTCAGTTCCCGTACCGTCGGTCGTGAAGGCGTTGCCTCCGCTTTTCGGCTCGAATGAGCAACCGCTGCCGCTGATACTGCTTTCAGTGGGCTGGTAGGTGTAGTTAAGAAGACCGTCGCTGATGCTGATTTTGTCGTTTGTGGCCCACTGGCTGAGTTTCCCGTCGTTAAGCGTTGATCGTGTGGCTGTAGAGGTCTGTCTGTCGAGGTTCTCGGTCTCTTGTATGTCGAGCTCGTCGGCTATCAGTCCTTGGAATCCTTCAGCCTGAGTCTCGGTCTGGCCTGATGTGGCAGGGTTGCTTTCCAGCATGTCGTCGTCGCTGCTGCATGAGCTGGCGGCAATCAAAAGCAGAGCTGGGAAAAATATATGCTTGAATTTATGCATGATTGTGATGATTGATGGATTGTTTTTTTGAGGGGGATTTTTTTTACTAGATGCTATAGATATTCTAGATATACTAGATATTTTAGCGTGTTTAGGCGGGCCTAGGAGGGGAGATGGCTTTATGCTGGGTTTACCAAAGCGAGCCCCATCTATCTCCTCCATGTGGTTCCACAGGTGATGTGGGAGCGCCGTTGTCGTCAATCGGGATGGGACGCTCTTTGGTCAGTTCCTCTGGATCTTCCTTCACGATGGAACCGCTGTCGGCGGATGCGGTCACAGTACAGGGCGGAATGGAAAACCTGGTGGCGTTTTCCTTTGTACTTGGTATGATGTATCTTTTCTTGTTCATAATCTGATTTTTTCCTTATTTGATGATGACTTTCCTGGTTGTTCCGTTGCTGTATCTCACGATGTTGATTCCTTTCTGCGGTCTGCTCAGACGGGTTCCTCCGATGCTGAAGACTTGTGCGCCTTCCAGCTTCATTTCTTGGCCTGCGTATGTTTCGCTGATGTCGCTTGACAAGCCGAATTCCACTCCGATGGACTTGACTCCGCTGTCCTGCGGCTTGATGTATGCCCGGAAGGGTCCGACAGTCGGTATGACCGGTCCTACGATGTAGAAACGTACGCCCTCGCCGCTTGTGTGGTTTTGCAGCACGTAGGACCTGGCTGGCGCTTCAGTCGTGCTGTAGACACCGACGAGCTGGCCGTTAGTGCATGTGGTGTTCCTTGAAGCGGTGGATACGCTTACGTCCGTACCGCTGTAGCTGCCGGCAGCGGTGACGAGCACGGGCTTGTCGGCCGTGATGTTGTTGACTTCCGTTCCGTTGATGTTTCCATCAGACGGGTTGATGTCGGTGTCGAGCACGTAGGCCTGCCCAGCCAGTGTCGTGGCGTTGAACGGCAGAGTGAGTGTGGCGAAGAGTCCTCCTGCGAGGTAGTTCTCAGTCAATGAGTAACTGGCGTTGTTGGCCGTGAACGTCTGCGGGTTGATGAACGGGTGTCCACCCTCAAGCTGGAGGTTGGCGCATGTGCCGCCTACGATGATGTTCTTGGCGGTGGATGCCACCTGTGCGTTCTCCTTCGCAAACACCAGTCCGTTTGGGTTGGTGAAGATGACGCTGGCGCCGGTCATGTCGGCAGCGGTGATGTCGGCCACGGGCACTTCGTCGGTGAGCTCAATGGCGGGAGCCGATGCGAACTGTCCAACGAAGAAGTGCGTGTCGTCGTCAATGAAGTCCGCTTTTCGTCCAATATAATAGAGGTGCATCTCGCCGCAGTCCGCCTCCCGTCCGTTGTTGATGTTCGATAGGCTGATGGAGATGTTCTTGTCCTGGTTGATGTCGGTCTGGTAGTAGTAGATGTCGTTATATGTCCATCCGTTTCCGATGTTTTTGTCGCTTGACGGCACGCCCTTTGTGGTTGTGGAGTTGTCTCCCAACGATATGGTGGCGTATGCGGCGTCTGTGTTAGGCCTAACGATGGTTCGCAGCAAGTATGCTCCTTCGTAGAAGACTGTGACAGTCTGGCTTCTGGCAGCTCCGTTCTCATGGTTTTGCGTGAAGTATGTGCGTGTGGTACCGTCGTAGTAAGTTCCTGTGGCGGTGGTACGACCGCTTCCCGGCCATGCGTCGTTGCTCGTACATTCAGCTCCTTTGATGACAGATGCAGTCAAGTCGACGGGGTGGTCTATGCTGGCGTTGTTCCAGCAGTAGTCGTCGTACTCGTTAGTCAGGTAGTTGATTGCCTCTGTGAGCTCTGCGATGCTGTTGGATGCGGAATATGTGGCATAGGTGTTGTAGTGCTCGGTATAGTCTGTGATGTCGTCCACGTCGGCGAATGGCTGGCAGGAGCTGACGAGAGTGGCGAGTCTGTCGGCCAGTTGCTCTGTTGTGTTTCCGAGATATACAAGCCTGAAATTGTCGGCTTTATACCACCAGTATCCGCTTTCCCTCCATGCTCCTTTCACTACGGCTCCGTTCGCGTCGACAGACGCGTCCTCTCCGCCTCTGAGTCCGATGGTGGTGGCATTTGCTCCGTCGCTTTGGAATACGAGACATTCCTCCCGCATGATCCGGTTGTCGGAGGATACGAATCCTGTGCTTCGGGCTTCGTTGGCGTTGAGGTACAGTGTGCCTAAGGATGTGGCAGCGTTTCCCGTGGCTACGTTTGCGGTGAGTTGGTATACTCCGGCCGGCAGAATGCCGATGTTCTGTGTGAGTGGAGTGCCAGTCCACCAGTGGTTGAGAATATAGCTACCTGAGTATCCCACTGTGGTGTGGTTTCCGTCGGTCGGTGAGTAGACGCCTGTGTCGTTGGCTGGGTTGATGGTCCACCCCGTGATGGTTCCACCGTTATTGACATTGACGACTCCGTTGTCGTCCTCAAAGCTTGGGTTCTTGATGTATATGTCCGTAATGTCGTCTCCCGGGTTCATGTTGCCGGCTGTGATCGGTCCGAGATAGAGTAGTCGGAATCCGTCGACGTTTCCCCAGTTGTGTGCTGCGTTTGCGCTGGTCTCCACTTTGATGGTAAGTTGGTTTCCGGTCACGTTGAAGGCCTCTGTGCCGAGCCATTCCCATCCTTGTACTCCCAGAGATGAACCGCTTGCGCCTTTTGATGAAAGGGTGGCGGAGGTAGTGACTTCTCCGCTTGTTGCAGAGAGTATGAGCGTACATCCTTCGCTTGCCTGAGCGGCGGCCTTCAGTTGGTATTTTCCGTTGGGGATGCCTGTGACGGTCTGGCTCATGGTGCAGTTGAACGATGCTGCGTTCCAGTCCGATGGCTCAAAAAAGCCGGGCTCGCCGTCGTAGGAGTTTCCTGTGTTTCTTCCCACTAATCCGGATGTAGTCCATCCGTCCAGCCCGTTGAGGTTTGACTCCCGGTTGTTGATATATAGGGAAAGGTCAGCGGGTGCTTCCGTGGTGGCCGTCGAGGCGAGACTTTTGTAATCATTCTCTGCATCTGTTTTCTTGATGGCATAGATTTGGAAATGTCCGATGCTGCTGTCCTGCTTGTTGCCGGCGAGTTCTGCACCGTTGGCGATGGTGTTGCTCCACGGCCCGAGAAATCCTTTGTAGCTGGCATTGCTGCTCATCGGGTATTTCCCGTTTTCGATGGTCCAGCAGCCGTTTGATGAGTCGTATTGGAAGTCGAGTGCTGTCCATTCGCAGGGATTCGGCTGGTCGTTCGTGCGGATGTTGTAGGCTGCGTTCCACTCAGTCTGCACGAGCAGCACCGTGTATTCGACGTTTCGCATGGAGTACATTCCGGCGAAGTCTCCGCTGTTGGGTTCGAGCGTCCAGAGGAACGACCGGTTTTGGAGCGGGTCCTTGCTGCTCATGTAGTAGAGTGCGTTGTTGCCGTTGTTGCCGCCTTTGCGCATCTCGAGCATAAGGTCGTTGCTGTTGTCGGCGAAGGCGAAAAAATAAAGCGACGGGTCGTCAGGGATTTTCGTGATTTTAGTCCATCCGTCTTGTCCGTCTTGAATCACGCTTGTGTCGGCGGCGGCTTTTGTCGGCATCATCATGATGGTCAGTAGCAGCACTACCGCTCTTAGGAAGTAATGTCTCATTTTTATTTTGTTTAGTTAGTTTTTGCGGAGTGGGAATACCTTCATTGCTTGTGGTGGTTATATTCCCTTGGTTCAGATTCTTTCCGCAAATTTACGATTTTTTTTCATGTTGTGAAAATATATGTATGCGGTTTTTTGAAAATCGGTTGTTTCTTCGCCAAAACTCAAAATTTTTTCACGTTTTGGCGAAGTTGAAGTTTTATCTTTCGCCAAAACTCAATTTTTTATCACGTTTTGGCGAATTGTCTGTATGCCCAGATAATAAAAAAGCGGGCGTGAGAAATACTCATGCCCGCTGTAAATGATTTTGAATTAGATTATAGGCATGTTCTAATAATTAATAAATCCAAAAGAATTGCCTTCGGCGAATCAGCTCTCGCTCGGCAAATTTCAAGCAAGCTTGGAACTGCTCTCGCTTAATCGCTGATTATCTCTTTGCCTGTGTTTGCCTCTTTTTGGCATCTTTGTCCTTAAAATTGACTTCGTCGAATCATCATCGCGATTGTCTTCGTCGAATCTCCTATGCCTCAACAATGTTCAAGCGAGCTTGGCATTGTATTCGGCTTAAACGGAGATTTCGGCCATTTAAAAACAAGCTTTTATGGCTCTCGCTGCTTGATGATTTGAACCGTAGCTCGCTACGCTTCTGCGAGTTTGCGGGCAAATCTGCTCAAAAATAGTCTAAACACAGCCTAAAGCTAATTTTTAGAACCTGCCTATTTGCTTGCGATGAGGTTGATGATGGCGACGATGTCGCTGATGTCGACTTTCTTGTCGTTGTTCACGTCGGCATACTTGTATGTTGCAGTTCCTGCAATCTGGTTGATGATGGCCACGATGTCACTGATGTCGACGTTGTCGTCTTCGTTCACATCCCCGTTTTCTTGTGGCTTCTGATATACCACGGTCATGGAATCGGAGTCTTGTCCGCCATCGTAGAGAAGGGCATAGACTTTTCCTCCAGCGCTCACACCCTTGTAGGTGACCTTGCCGTTGGTCTTGTCTGAAGTCTTCACGGCTTCGATTGATGCGCCGTTTGCGTCGTAAAGGTCGATGGTGCAGTCGTTGCTGGCGCAAAGGATGATGCTGTCGCCCGTTTCGGTGGTGATGTCGATTCCTTGGATATAGCCGTAATGGGGTGTCTCAAACAGGATGGAGTCGCCCATTGTCAAAGGAAGAAATTCCGGTTTGTACTCCACGGTATAAGGGAACGTTTCTGACATCACGGCTGATGACGGATGCCCGAGGTTGTCGAATGCCTGGATTCCGAAGAACACGTCGTCCTTCACCTTCACCATCTTTTGGCTTACGTCGAACTCATAACCTGGCGTCACTTGGTTGGGAATCACGTCTTTCACCTCGATGGCCAAATTTTCCAGTACCAACGGGTTCTGAGGGTTAACGTCCACTCGGACTCTCGGTCCGTGGTTGAACCAGTATGCGTAGCTTGCGATGTGGGTGATGGGGGCGTCAGGGTGATATTGCATGGGGTGAGCTTCTGCTTTATATCTGACATTCAGGTTTCCTCCATTTGATTCTGGAAAGCTAACATCGGCTTCCTGTATACTCGGTATTGGGGAAATACGGGAAAATGGATATGTTCCTCCATAAAGTCCAATTTCAGTGTCATCGGTTCCTAAAAAATGATTGGGTTTTAATAAATCAAATGTTTTATTTACACCATAATTTCCATCTTCTTCATTGTCTGAGAATAGTGAAGATGTTGATACATTTACTATATTTCCTTGTCCTAAATCTGTTCCTGTAGTTGCGTCCGTGAATATATTATTGAATGCTACACTGGTTGTATTGATTTTAGCCATTATAATATTGTTGTAATAATATGTGTAGCCACCGTCCGTATTGGCTCTAACTCCATCTCTTCCTTTTATTAAACAGTGATTGAAATAAACCGTGCTTTCAGAGTCTGCACCACATGATTCTTGAAGCCAGCAATTATCAAACGTCAACATTTCTTGCCTATATGCAATGCGTTTATATCCTATTCCTGCTGTAGGATGAGAATAAGAACTTCTGATTCTTGAAATTAAAACACATTGAATGAATTTACAATTTTTTGTATTTGCATTAATTCTTAAATATGTGCTAGGTAAATAGTTTGAATAATCCCCCCATATTTTGCATTTTCTTACGGTTAGATTTTCAATAATGGCTTTATCATCCTCTGGGTAATTCCCGTTTAATGCCAAACTACTTCCTTTGCTTAAAGAAAATCCCTCTAAATGAATAGTAGGTGATTTATATTGAATCTCCCCTTCCTCATCGTAATATTTTGTTGGATAAATATTGATGCCACCTTGGATTATAGTTGGCTCCTCCCCTGTAATAGGATTTGTTTCAAAACCTACTCCGTAAATGGATATTGATTTGTAAATATTTATGGAAGAGAATGTTCCTGAAGAAAGGGTGATTATGTCACCTTTTTTAGCGGCGTCTTTATAAGCTTTTGACAGAGCGTCTTTCCCATAATAAACAATCGTGTTATTTCCATGAACAAGAGTTGCTGATATTTTATCAGTCTTAAATTGGCCGAACGATAAAGATGAAAATGACATCATCACCATTAAAGCAAATATTATTTTCATGTGGATAAAAGTGGAATAATGAAAGGCGCAAACCATTCGAAACTTGTTTCCACACAGGTTACCGCCAAGTGACCTATCTCCACAACAAGCACGAAAAGCTCACGCCAATCAAACGTGAACTCTCAAACTGCTTGCTCTCGGGAGATGTAAGTCAATTAAGACGTACTTCTCAATGAATATTGGCGGTATTCGTATGGAGAGAACAAGAGCTAAAAGCTCAATTCCTTAAGTATAGAATGGGAACGCACTTTCTGGTTAATAAATAAATTGTTTGTTCCCTTGGGACGCCCTTGCTAAGCAGACACCGTCCCGTCAGTTAGTTTCTTTTCTGTTTCTTATTATTTGTTTTTTTTAGTGTAACAATTCGTTTTCGTTATGCTCTTATATCAGAGCTTTTTGCAAAGTTCATAAAATTTATTGATATTTGCAAGATTTTATTTGTTTTTTTTTATTTATGCGTGCTGAAATATCCTGCATGAATCCTTGGAAATTATTTCGCAGTGAAAGAATGGAAATGGTGCTTTTTTTCTTGTTGGATGGGAGCGGATGGGAGTTAATGGGAATGGATGGGAGTTATGGGAATGGATGGGAGTTATGGGAGTTGATGGGAGTTATGGGAATGGATGGGGGGATGGGTATTATGGGAATGGATGGGAGTTATGGGAGTTGATGGGAGTTATGGGAGTTATGGGAGTTGATGGGAGTTATGGGAATGGATGGGAGTTATGGGAATGGATGGGGGGGATGCACCTAACTATTTTTTTATTTGTTTCTTGCATATTATGCTAAAAACTATTAACTTTGCGAAATTAAGTAACAATTAAAAAATAAGTAGCCTCGTTTTGATGAAGACAAGAAGAAAGGAAGACGAGAAGACAAGACGATAGTCAACTGACGGACATACATAAACGGGAACTCTGAACCATGGACGGACATACATAA
>JAFUVE010000051.1 GCA_017483765.1 Bacteroidaceae bacterium
CAAGCGCGCTGCCTTGTCTTTCTCTTCTCTGTTCCAGTCTCTCAAAGAACGATTTTTTATCGTGTGCCTTCCGTTTTTCGGAAAGCGAGTGCAAAGTTACAACCTTTTTCCGAACCCACCAAATATTCACGCAACTTTTTTGCGAAAATATGCGATTTTTTTGAAAAGGGAGGAAAAAAATGACATAATGGAAAGTGAAAAGTAAAGGGTAAAGAGTGAAAAGCGGGGATTTTTATGGATTTTCTAGATGATCTATATTTTCTAGACGTTCTAGATATTCTAGACTTTCTAGATGTTCTAGATTTCTTATGCTATGGACACCCGACACGGGGGACGGCTTACGGCTAAGGAAGGACGCGACACACTAGAGGGCGCGGGGATGAGGGGAGGTTTATGGGAAGAATGGGCGGGAGGTACCAAATCAAAAAGAGGACCTCCATGAAAAATAATTTCATGAAGGCCCTGCAAGGCGTGATTAGGTTTTTGTTTTGTGCCTATATTAATATATATAATGTAGGATGGCACTTTCCTGACATTATTTTGAAGATGTCGGACGGGGCGGACAAGTCAGACGGGTCAGACGGGTCGGACAGGTCGGACAGATCGGACGGGTCGGACAGGTCGGACAAGTCGGAGGGGTCGGAGGGGTCGGACGGGGCAGACGGGTCGGACAGGTCGGACAAGTCAGACGGGTCGGACAGCATCCGCATGGCAAATCTCAAACTTCAATTTTCGTGCAAACGAACACAGAGCCAAGCTTGCTTGAGCTATGTTGAGTGCAGCCGAAAATCATGTCAATAAACCTCAAATTTCAAAATATCAAAGGCTGATGGTCTGGTCGCGGTCGGGACCGACAGAGACGATGACGATCGGAGTCTCGAGTTCTTTCTCGAGGAATGCGATGTAGTCCTTCAGCTGCTGAGGGAACTGCTCCTTGGAGGTGACATGCGTCAGGTCGGTGTTCCAGCCGGTCAGCTCCTCATATACGGGTGTGATGCCGTCGCTGATGTCGAAGGGGAAGTCACGTGTGACGCTGCCGTCCTTGAGCTGGTATGCGGTGCATGCCTTGATGGTAGGGAAAGAGTCCAGCACGTCGCTCTTCATCATGATGAGCTTGGTGACTCCGCTGACCATGATGGCATAACGTAGTGCCACGAGGTCGATCCAGCCACAACGGCGCTCCCTGCCGGTGACGGCTCCATACTCATGACCCAGGTCGCGGATTTTCTTTCCTGTCTCGTCGAAGAGCTCGGTCGGGAACGGCCCTGCCCCCACCCGGGTGCAATAAGCCTTGATGATGCCGAAGACATCGCCAATCTTGTTCGGTCCCACACCCAGTCCCACGCAGGCTCCTGCGCATATAGTGTTGGACGAGGTCACGAAAGGATAGCTTCCGAAGTCCACGTCGAGCATCGTGCCCTGTGCCCCTTCGCACAAGACGGACTTTCCCTCCTTGAGCAACTTGTTGATCTCATGCTCGGAGTCCACCAGCTGGAACTGGCGGATATACTCGATGCCCTCCATCCACTTTTTCTCTACTTCCGTGATGTCGTAGTCGGTGTAGTTCAGCGCCTTGAGCATCTGCTCATGACGGGCCTTGTGTGCGGCATATTTCGATTCGAAATTCTCGAGGATGTCCCCCACTCGCAAGCCGTTGCGCGACACCTTGTCGGTGTAAGTGGGTCCGATGCCCTTGCCAGTGGTCCCCACCTTGTTCTTTCCCTTTGCAGCCTCGTAGGCGGCGTCGAGAATACGGTGGGTAGGCATAATCAGGTGGGCCTTCTTGGAGATGTGAAGACGGTTCTTCAGGTCGTGTCCGCTCTTCTCCAGGTCCTTGGCCTCGTCCATGAAGAGGTCGGGCGCCAGTACCACTCCGTTGCCGATGATATTGATTTTGTTGCCCTGGAAGATACCGGACGGTATGGACCGCAGCACATATTTCTGTCCTTCAAACTCGAGGGTGTGTCCGGCGTTCGGTCCGCCCTGGAATCGTGCTATCACATCATACTTCGGGGTGAGCACATCCACCACCTTGCCTTTTCCCTCGTCGCCCCACTGGAGGCCTAAAAGTACGTCGACTTTCATTCTTTTTTTAAGATATTATGGATTAAATTATGATTTTTTCTTCTTGTTCAGAGCTTTGAGCTCGTCCTCTTTCTCTAATTTCTTACGGATTCTCGTCGCTTTCGACTGACAGGAGGAACAGACGCCATACACCGATGCCACAATCTGCTCCATATGGAACCGCTTGTACTTCACTCCGTCGAAAGCAAGAGCCAGGTTCGGCGCGACAAAACGCTGAATACGTCCGCAGCGGGTGCATACAGTTCTGAAAAACTCACGCTCGCCGAAGCATGCCTTGTATTTCAGCTGGTTGTCCTCCTCGACACGTATCACCAGCCCGAGTGCATAGAAGAGCTGAAGGTTGTTGTACACCGTGGCACGGCTCACGACGAACCGCTCTTTCATGATGTCGTAAACCTCCTGCGCGGTCAGCAGCTCCTCTTGAAGATAGAACATCTCGAGGATGGCAAGCCGCTCGGGCGTGTTGCGCATACGGTTTTCCTGTATATAGCGGGCCAGGATGGCCTTCACTGCCTGGTAGCGTTCTTCCTTCTCCATCATACGAGCAGGGGGTTAAATCACGAAAATTCAGGCTTTTTTACCTCAAAAATTAAAACTTCTGCAAAATTAACGAAAAAAAACGAGAAGAGCAATTAATTTTCGACTTACTATTCACAAATTACTGTTTATTTGACTATTTGGCCATTTGGCTACCCCAAAGCGGCGAGGACAGATTTCACTTTTCCTGCGATCAGCCTCAGCTGATAGTTGCCGGACTGCAGCGCCGCGTCGGACTGGTCCAGCAGTTCATCTGCCGCACGTCCGGACAGTTCTCCCGTCCGTACGAGGTGGTACATGGTGTAGAATCCAGCGGTTTGCTTCATCTCGTCCTCCCCTGCGATCCAGCGGAAAGCGAGCGTGGAGGCTTGGGGGATTCTGGAGAAGAGGTTGAGGGCTGCAATCTGCGCCAGCTCCACCGTCCGTATGCCGTCGCACCATATATCGGCCAGTTCGATGTCCATGCGCTGTGGTGGATAGAGCATGGTGGCGAGAATGCGACATTCCCTCACCGACTCTTTCCACAGTTGCTGGGCCAGGCCCGCCAGTGTCTCCTCGCGCTCCCCGTCGGCGGGCAGCATGCCGCCTGCCACGTCGGAGGCAAGTTCCCGAAGACGTGGCAGTTCCACGCCGAAATTCACGCGGTAGTCGGCCGTCATGCCGGCATCGCGCATGGCTTTCGACGCGATGCCGTTCATGTTGGCACGAAGTTCTTTCTTTATGTCAGATATGATGGTTTTCACAAAAATATTGAAATCTGAGATTTGAGGTGTATTGTCATGATTTTGACAGCCGCTTTCGTATGATCTTGACAGCCGCCTCGGGCATTGAGCCCTCGACGGCTGGCACGGACGAGACGTCCATGCCCCCAGTGCGGATGGGTTCAGTGCAGTTTCAGCAAAGAAACAGTTTTTTTTAGGAGTTTCGATGGAGGTTTATTCATTCACCAACGGAAGAGTGGCGTACTGCTTTGAATAGCGGAGCATCTGATCGGCATAGCCCTCGCTGTAGGTCACCTTCACGTCGGTGATGTTTCCTGCAGCGTCCTTCACGGCCGTGTAGACCGGGTTGATGAAGCCTTTGTAAGGCGCGAGGTTGAGTTTCTCGTAGCGTTCGAGCACCTCCTTATGCAGTTCCGGGTCAATCTTCACGCCGTAACCTTCGATAAGGGCCTGTGCGGCAGCATAGTCTCCAGTGCTCTTGATGCGCTGCACCTCGGCGAGCAGCTGTCCGAAGAGTCCGCGCAGCTTCTCGTAGTCGTTGATGCGCACATAGGTCTTGCCGTTTTTCTTCACGAGTTCCACCACCTTCTCGGCCTTACCCTTCTCATAACACCAGCGTGCCACGAACGCGCGGTTGCGCATATGCGCCTCCTCGATGTCGTTGCCCAGCTGTATGCGCACGAGCTGCGTCATCAGTCCGTTCATCATATAGGTGTAGTACTGCGCCTTATAGGCCTCCATGTCGGGGGTGAGTCCCAGCTCCACCATCTTCGGGTCGGCCACGTAGTAGAGTCCGAAGAGGTCTGCCCTGCCCTCCTCCAGCGCCGATCCGTAGGCTTTGAGGCTGTCGGGGCTCACGCCGTCGAGCAGTTTTCCGCTGCCATGTCCCAGACACTCGTGAAGGTCGGTGTGCAGGTCGTCGGTGACGTCGGCATATTTGTCCACCAGCTTGATCACCTCCGGGTCGTCGATGAACTCGTCGCGGAATCCGTTTCCTTTTGCCGCCAGGTTGTATGCCTCCGTGAGGTTGCCGATGGTGACGGACTTGCTGCCGTGCTCCTTACGCACCCAGTCGCTGTTGGGCAGGTTGATTCCGATGGCTGTAGAAGGATAGAGGTCGCCTCCGAGAATGGCAGCTGTGATGACTTTGGCGCTGATGCCCTTCACCTTCTCTTTCTTGAAGCGGCTGTCCACGGGCGAGTGGTCCTCAAACCACTGTGCGTTGGCCGACAGCGTCTCCGTGCGTTTGGTTGCGCCGAGGTCCTTGAAGTTGACGATGCTCTCCCACGACGCCTTCATGCCCAGCGGGTCGCCATAGCTCTCGGTGAAACCGTTGACGAAGTCCACCTGCGGCGCGGTGTTGGCTGCCCAGAGAATGGTGTAGTCGTCGAAAGTGCGCAGGTCGCCTGTTGTGTAGAACTCCACAAGCTTGTCGATGACAGCCTGCTGGTCCTTGTCCTCGGCGAAGGGTCTTGCCTTCTTCAGGCAGTCGACGATGCGTGTGAGTGCCTGACCATAAAGTCCGCCGGTCGTCCACACGAGTTCCTGCACCTTGCCGTCCTTCTTCACCAGCCTGCTGTTCATGCCGTACATCACGGGGTGCGGGTCGTTGGCGTCGCGCTGCTGCTCGTAGAATGCCTCGGCCTCGGCCTGCGTCACGCCCTGGTAGTAGTTTCCGGCGGAAGTGAGTACGAGGTCCTCCCCGTCAGCCAGGTTCACGCGTTTCTGCATGATGTCAGGGTTGAACATCACGTCAGCGATCTCGCCAAGCTGCTGCTGGTAAGGCTTCAAGGCATCGTCCTCGAGCATCACACGGCCGGCTTCCCTCATGAACCAGTCCCTGGAGAAGCCAGGCACGAACTTCTCGCTGCCGTAGTGGTGGTGTATGCCGTTGGAGAACCACACGCGCTTCAGATAGGTGACGAAGGCGTCGTAGTCATTCATCTCCTTGATGGCCACGTCGGGGTTCTGGTTCAGGCAGTTGCCCAGCGGGTTGTCGTAGCTGGTGTAGATATCCTCGAGTATGCGTCGTATCCTCAGGTTGTAACGTCCGTTCTGGTCGTAGAGGATGTCGCGTCCGTACATCGCCGCCTCTGTGAGGTAATATATAAAGGTCTTCTGCTTCAAGGAAAGCTGGTCGAACCCCTTCACCTGGTAGCGGAGCATCTGCAGGTCGGCAAACCGCTCGTTGTTGTACTCGAAATTGTCGTTCTGGGCGGCAGCGTCGCTGGTCGCTCCCGCCATGATTGCGCTGAAAGCCATGATTTTTATGATTTTTCTCATTATATAAAAGATTTGTTTGTGCAAAATTAGTCAATCCTGCCGCAAATTCCAAATTATTTGCATGCAAAATAGCAAATATGAGAAGACAAGAAGACGAGAAGACAAGAAGATAGTCTGCTATGGCTGACTTTTTTGCCTGGCAAACAGAAAAGGCCAAAACCCAAAATAACCATTTTTCATCTTTTTTCCTTTTTTCTGCACCCTAACTCCACACGTCAAAATGTCAAAAATCAAAATGCAACAAAAAAATGCAGTTTTTATTCAAAGAATATGCAGAATAAACAAAAAAACGTCAAAAATGTTGCAGATTCATCAAAAAAGAGCTTTTATTGTTAATTTATTTTGTTTTTTAAATAATATTTCATAAATTTGCACGAATAACTAAAAATCTTTAAGAAAATTGGGCTTTTTGCAGACAAAATGCAAAGAAATCCAAAAATTAATGGTGGATTAGTAAGGAATATGGTATTTACGACAAAGCCGCGACGGTGTTCATTCAATCCATACAAAAGATAACCCTGAAAATAAAAGAAAAAAATACAATTATTAATTATTAACTAAAACTAAAAGGAATGGGAAAAAAATTATGCTTGATTCTTACCCTCTGCTTCTTGTCAGTGGGTATGGCATTCGCCCAGAAGACCGTTAACGGTACCGTTTACGAGGAAGAGACGGGCGAACCCATCATGGGAGCTACCATCCGCGTAGACGGCACCAGCATGGGAGCCACATCTGACGTGAACGGTAACTTCGTGATTCAGAATGTGCCAAACAGCGCAAGCGCTGTGACAATCACCTACCTCGGCATGGAGGACCTCAACGTGGCCATCCGTCCGGGCATGAAGGTGTACATGAAGACAGACCACAAACAGCTCGACGAGGTGATGGTCATCGCCTATGGTACTGCCAAGAAGTCGGCCTTCACCGGTTCCGCCGCTGTGGTGGGCTCTGAGGAAATCGACAAGACCCAGGTGACCAACGCCATCGACGCTCTCAAGGGTAAGGCATCCGGTATCCAGATCAACACCGCATCCGGCCAGCCGGGTTCCACCCCGACCATCCGCATCCGTGGTGTCAACTCTATCAACGCCGGCCTGTCTCCGCTTATCGTGCTCGACGGTTCACCATTCGACGGCGACCTCAACCAGATCAACCCGATCGACGTGGAGAGCATGACCGTGCTGAAGGACGCTGCTTCCTCTGCCCTCTATGGTGCACGTGGTGGTAACGGTGTCATCCTCATCACCACCAAGAAAGGAAAGCGCGGCGAGGCAGCCAAGATCACTGTGGACGCCAAGTGGGGTTCCAACAGCAAGGCCATGCCTGAGTACAAGGTCATCAAGAGCCCGGCAAAATACTATGAAGTATGGTACAGCGGTCTGAACCGCTATGCCCAGAACGGCCTCGGCTACACTCCTGAAGAAGCATGGAAATGGGCCAACGACGTCCTGATTGACGACAACGTGTTCGGTCTCGGATATAATGTATATAATGTGCCTGCAGGACAGTATATGATCGGTGCTGACGGCAAGCTCAACCCGAACGCCACCCTCGGAAACGTGGTGACCCGCGGCGGCCAGCAGTATTACCTCACTCCCGACGACTGGGAAGACGAGATTTACAGCAACGCGCTTCGTCAGGAATACACCGTTTCTGCAACGGGTAGCACAGACAAGAGCAACTACTACGCTTCTTTCAACTACCTCGACAACGAGGGTATCGCAGCCGCTTCAGACTACAAGCGTCTCACCTCACGACTGAAGGCCGACTACCAGATCAAGCCTTGGTTGAACGTGGAGATGAACGCCGCTTACTCTCACTACAACCAGAACGCCCTCGGAGATGATGGTAGCTCAGGCTCATCGGGCAACGCATTCGCATTCTCCAACATCGCACCTATCTACCCGATGTACATCCGCGATGCCAACGGAAACAAAATATACGACCCCACCTCACGCATGATCCGCTACGACTATGGTGACGGTACGGTCACTTCGTTCCGTCCTTACCTCAGCCAGGCCAACCCGATTTCCGCCAACAAACTGAACATCAACAACACCGAAGGCAACACCTTCAACGGAACTGGAACCATCAAGCTCTCCCTGCCGCTCGGATTCACCGTTTACTCCATCAATAACGTATATCTCGACGAATACAGAGGCACAGAGACCACCAACCCGTTCTTCGGTCAGTACTCCGACCTGAGGGGTCAGGCCTACAAGAGCCACAGACGTACCTGGAGCGTGAACTACCAGCAGCGTGTGAACTGGAACCACTCATTCGGTCTGAACAACTTCGACGTGATGATCGGTCATGAGTACTACAACACCTACGGCTACGGACTGAGCGCTTACAAGAACAACCAGTTCTCTGTATACAACACCGAGTTGAACGGAGCTGTGATCATGGGTTCTGCAAACTCAAGCAAGTCGCGCTACAACACAGAGTCTTGGCTCGGACGTATCATGTACGACTACGACACCCGCTACTTCGGTTCCTTCTCTCTCCTTCGCCAGGGTTCATCCCGCTTCGACCCGTCTGACCGCTGGGGTACCTTCTGGTCAATCGGTGCCGGATGGCTCATCAACAAGGAGAAGTGGTTCAACGCCAAGTGGGTGGACGAGCTGAAGCTCAAGATGAGCTACGGTGAGAACGGTAACGACTACATCGGCTCATACCAGTACATCAAGACTTACACCATCGTGAACTCCAACGACAACGTGGCCATCGTTCCAGCAGACCACGGTAACCCAAAAATCTCCTGGGAGAAGAACGGTAAGTTCAACGTAGGTATCGACTTCAGTTTCTGGAACGGACGTCTCAGCGGTACTGTGGAGTACTACAACAACACCACGAAGGATATGCTCTCATGGGTACCGTTCCCTGTCACTTACGGATGGAGCGGACAGTACGACAACGTGGGTAACATGAAGAACAACGGTATTGAGTTCGACCTCAAGGGCGACATCATCCGCAGCCGCGACTTCACATGGTCGGCCTACCTCAACTTCACCACCAACCACAACGAGATCACCAAGCTCGCTGAGCAGCGCAAGTCTTGGTACGACGAAATCCAGCGCTACGGATATTCTTCCGGCAGCTACTTCTACACAGAAGGCAAGTCACGCTACTCTTACTGGACAAAGAAATATGCGGGCGTGGATAAAGAGACTGGTGAGACCCTCTTCTTGATGAACGTTTACGAGAAGGACGAGAACGACAACGATATTTACTACGACAAGAAGGGCAACAAAATTGAAGACCCTGCAACCTTCAACGGCGAGAAGCACCGCAAGATTATCGGCACCACCACTACCACCACCTACAACGACGGTGACTACTACATCTGCGGCGACATGCTGCCTGACGTATATGGTGGATTCGGTACAGCCCTGAAGTGGAAGGGCATCGACTTCTCCGTCGACTTCCAGTATCAGCTTGGCGGTAAGGTGTACGACGGCACATACGCCGGACTCATGGACGCCAGCGCGGGTCACGCCCTCCACAAGGACATCCTCAAGGCATGGACAGAGACCAACACCAACTCCAACGTTCCCCGCTTCCAGGTGGAAGACTCTTACATGGCAGCCGGAACAGACCGCTGGCTCACCAGCGCCTCTTACCTCTCACTGGCCAACATCACACTCGGCTACTCCTTCCCTAAGAGCGTACTTCGCGCCATCGGTCTTGAAGGCCTGAGAATCTACGGCGTAGCCGACAACGTATGGCTCTGGTCGAAGCGTCAGGGTCTCGACCCTCGTCAGAGCATCACAGGAAGTGTGACCAACACCTACTACAAGCCCATCCGCACCATCTCTGGCGGTATCACTGTTACATTCTAATATAAAAACGTTACATAAAAAAGTATAGACGTATGAAATACTTCAATAAAATATTAGTTTTCGCGGCACTTGGCATCGGGGCAACCGCACTCACCGGCTGTCTTGACGAAACCGAGCCTGAATCAGCAACCGTCACACAGAAACAGGTGGAGAACTCCACTTTGGCAACTGAGGCTGCCGTTCTGGCCATGCCAGCCTATTTCAATCATTTCGACGATGCCATCGTCGACCGTGGATGGCACTATCCGTTCGGATATGGCGCCAACATGTACATCCGCGACCTGATGACCGGTGACATGGGACACGACAAGACAAACTATGCATCCCACTTCTACTACTGGGCTCAGAACAAATACCAGGGCGACGGATATGTGTTCTGCCAGTACGTGTTCAACTACTACTATGGCTTCGTGCTCACCATCAACACAGCAATCGGCGCAGTGGATCCTGAAAACGCCACCGACCAGCAGCTGGGATGGCTTGGTGCCGCCTACGCGTTCCGTGCCCTCGCCTACCTCGACCTTGCTCGCACCTATGAGTTCCTGCCAAACGACAAGTTCCCTGACGGCAAGAACAAGGACGGCAACATAGTGACCAACCTGACTGTTCCAATCGTGACCGAGAGCATGGCAGTGGAAGAGACGATGAACAACCCGCGCGCCAAGCGTGAGGACATGTTCAACTTCATCCTCTCCGACCTCGACAACGCAGAGAAGTACATCGTGAACCTCCACAACTACGTAAACAACACCCTGCCTGACATGGCTTGTGTATACGGACTGAAAGCCCGTCTGTACATGTGGGTGGAAGACTATGCCAACGCTCAGAAATATGCCCGTCTGGCCATCGACAACGCCCGCGTGCAGCCGATGACAGAGGATGACTGCCTCGACCCGGCCACAGGCTTCAACACGATCAGCAAATGGATGTGGGGTTCTCAGCAGACGAAGGAGGACGACACCGTTTCTTCAGGTATCATCAACTGGACCTCATGGCTCTCGAACCAGACCACATTCGGATACACCGGATTTGCAGAGGCCAACATGCCTTACAACGTTATCGACCAGCGTATGTACGACCGCATCAGCAACACGGACTTCCGTAAGCTTGAGTTCCTCGCGCCGGAAGATTCTCCGCTCAGGGCTCTGAACCGTCTGATTCCTGGCACCGAGGCGGCAATCAACGAGAACATGACACCGCTCGCTGCGCTGAAGTTCCGTCCGAACGCAGGAAACTACAAAGAATACACCACTGGTGCCGCTTCCGCATACCCCGTGATGCGCGTGGAGGAGATGTACTTCATCGAGGCTGAGGCAGCAGCACACCAGAACCCTGAGCAGGGAAAGCAGCTCTGCATCGACTTCATGAAGAACTACCGCGACCCGAACTACAACATCGGCCAGGCAGTCGATCTCATCGACGAAATCGTGTTCCAGAAGCGCGTGGAGCTCTGGGGCGAAGGACAGACCTTCTTCGACATCAAGCGACTCAACATGTCTGTGACCCGTGGATATTCAGGCACCAACTTCTACAGCACCGCACGTCTGAACACCGTGGGACGTCCGGCATGGATGAACTTCGTGCTTATCCGCAGCGAGGAGAACGTGAACAAGGCCGTCGTGGGATGGAACAACCCCGACCCGTCAGACCTCTACACGCCTTGGACTGAGTAATAAATTGCATCAAGGGGGATTCCATTGCCCCGATGGCAATGGAATCCCCCATCATAAACAAACTAATTAATAAACCACAGCATATGAAAAAATATTTCAATTACAGTCTGATGCTGATGCTTGTAGGCCTGCTCTTCGCATCCTGTGCGGATGAATACAAGAGCTACACGCCTGCAAAGATTGACACCGACCAGGTGTATTTCAGCAAAGATCTCAGCCATGACTTCGACCTCGAAGACTTCGACGAGACGGAAATCACCATTCCTGTTTCCCGTCAGAAGACAGACAACGAGCTTACCGTACAACTGGGACTCATAGACCCTCAAGACACCGTCTTCACCCTGAAGACCAAGACCATCACATTCCCGGCTGGCGCAGCCACTGCCAACGCAGTCGTCACTTTCGACGCCAGCGAATGGGACTACGACGAGTTCAAAACAGGATCCATCTATATCGTAGACGATGTAATCGAGCCGGAAGAGCTCGTGCTGCCTGAAGACCCAACTGCAACCGACTCCACAAAAACTGAGAATGGTGCAGCAAGAAGAAAGGCACAGGAGCAGACGAACACTCCCAACCCTCAGTACACCACACAGTGGGGTGACCACAGCTTCTACTTCATTGTTGGCGTGCCTGCACCGTTCGAGACTGTAGGTATTGGTACATTCACAGATGCATTCTGGGAAGAGGGAACGTGCGACGTGCAAATCCTGCGCAACACCGTTAACCCGAACATCTACCGCATCGTTGACCCTTACGGAAGCTTCGGACAGTCATACTACGACGACAACCGTACAATGAACCTTGACATCGAGATCCTCAAGCCGGGCGACAAACTCGGTGATGTTGAGATCACACAGGAAGACCTCATATTCTACTCACTTTTCAACACAGGATATTACCACAGCACATACGGAGATTATATACAGCTTGTACACCCGTACTACTTCGGATTGGCAGAGTCTGACTTCGTTTACAACAAAGTCGTGGCATACCAGGAAGATGGAACTCCAGGAGAGATCAACATCGCTCCATTCTACTACATTGCCAAGATTCGGAATGGATGGGACAACATGAGCTCAATGGGCGTCATGAAAGTGGTATTCCCGGGATACGAGCCGAAAGACTTCTCGCTCGAGATTCTGCATAAGGGTATCTTCACCAACCTTGAGGAAAAACCGTATGCAGTGGTTGCTGCAACATTGGGTGAGGATGTCGAAACTGTCAAGGCTGTCGTAATTGGGGCCGATGCCGATCCCGACGCAGTGGCTGACGCCATCGAGGCCGGAGAACTTGAGGCGGCTGACATCGACATCACGAACCTCGACAACATCCTCGTAGAGATTCCTGAGGACCTTACTGGAAAACTCCAGGTTATCCTCGTTGTTATCGACGCGGACGGAAAGACTCAGAATTTGGCTTCTGCCAACTTCGAGTACTACGGCAATGGAGACGCCAACCCTTGGGTTTCACTTGGTAAGGGTCTCTATACCGACAACTTCGTCGCACCACTTTTTACTTCTACTGGTGAAACGCCGGTAGCAGTTGGTCCATACGAAGTGGAAATTCAGGAAAGCAAAGAGATTCCGGGACTTTATCGATTGATCAACCCGTATGCCATCGGAGTACACCCTTGGTGCACAGAAGAAGACTCTTACACGCCTACTAACATCGAAATCAACGCAACCGACCCGGAAGCAGTCTACATCCTGCCTCAATCTACAGGACTTGACTGGGGTAAAGGAGTTATGACCATAGCCTCTGTCGGTGGAGACGATCTTCAGGCAGGCGAAGACAAGGAGGCTCTGAAAGCAGACGGCAAATTTGGCAAGCTCGAAAACGGAGTGTTCTCGCTGCCTAATTTCCAACTCGAAAGTGGAAGGATTTATCAGGGATACATCTATATGGGAACGAGTGGATATTACGCTGGTGTTGAAGACGGATTCAGCCTTGTATTGCCTGACGCCGTCACTGCTGACGCACGCAAACGCGCCGCTGCCATTAACAGCTGGACGTCTATGGTTCGTCAATTCAGCGGAAAGAAAGTGTTGAAGAGAGACCGCTGTCCTTTAACTTCCATTCAGATCACCAGAACAGAGAGATAATCCAACTATTCTAATCTGACAATAAGGGGGTGTATCGTCTTTTCTGACGGTACACCTCTTTAAATCTTTCTAAAAAAGATGAGAAAAAACATACTTTTAGCTATCTTACTGGCCTTCGCTGCCGACTGCATGGCCGTTCCCGCCTTCCCCGCCAAATCGAAAATGAGGAAGAAGGACGGAACCACCGTTGAGCTCACGCTCCGCGGCGACGAGCATTTCGCATTCTACAGCAGCAATGACGGACAGTACTACGTGAAACGCGACAAGAAATTTTTCGACATCACTGCTGAGCAGATAACTGAGCAATGGACAGCCCGCAAGCAAACCCACGAGCAACAGGAGAAGTCATCGCGACGGAAAATTAAGAGACTGCCCGAGGTGCGCGAGTATAAAGGGAAGAAGAAGGGCGTGGTCATTCTCATTGAGTTCGACGAACAGAAATTCTCAGTCTCTAATCCGGCAGCCCTCTACAAGCAGGTGTTCAACCAGAAAGGCTACAAGGGCAACGAGATGACAGGATCCGTACGCGACTACTTCCTCGAGCAGAGCTACGGACAGCTCGACATCGAGTTCGACGTGGCCGGTCCGTTCAAGGCAGAGAAGTCTATGTCGTACTACGGCGCCCCCAACGGCAGCAACAACGACACCCGCCCTTGGGAAATCGTGATTGAAGGATGTAAGGCTGCTGACAAGGAACTCAATTTCGCCGACTACGACTGGGACGGCGACGGCGAAGTGGACCAGGTGTTCGTCATCTACGCAGGATACGGACAGAACTACGGCGCATCGGAATACACCATCTGGCCCCATGAGTACTTCCTTGGCGCCAGGGCCCTTCAGTTCAAGCTCGACGGAACACTCATCAACACCTATGCCTGCAGCTGTGAGCTCTATGGAAACGAAGGAACGCAGCTCGACGGCATCGGAGCCGCCTGCCATGAGTTCAGCCACTGCCTCGGACTGCCCGACATGTACAACACCTCTGCCGGGACCGCCAACGGGATGATGGACTGGGACGTGATGTGCCAGGGCAGCTACAACAACTACGGACGGACTCCTGCCGGATTCACCGCCTACGAGCGGATGTACAGCGGATGGCTCACACCTGTGGAGCTCAAGGAAAGAACGTCGGTGACAGGCATGAAGCCCCTCGCCACCACGCCTGAAGCATACATCCTCTACAACGACAACCACCCCGATGAGTTCTACATGCTCGAGAACCGACAGCTCGTGGGATTCGATGCCGGACTTAGCGGACACGGGCTCATCATCACCCACATCGACTACGACCACGACAGCTGGGCCAGCAACGATGTCAACTCCAACAGTGCACACCAGCGATGCGCGGTGGTGCCGGCAGACAACCAGTCCATGCTCACCGCAGAGTCATTGGCCGCCGACCCCTTCCCGGGGACAAAAGGGGTGACGCAGTTCAGCCGGTTCACCTCGCCGTCCATGACCCTCTTCAATGAGGATGCCGACGGCAACAAATATCTCAAGAAGCCGATTGACAGCATCACGGAGGACGGAGAGCTCATCTCATTCGTGGCCTGCAGGCCGGAGCTGGGAAAACCGACAATCACTGACAGCAAGACAGCAGGCGACTACAGCTGGACCGTCAAGTGGGACGCCGTGGCCGACGCCGTGGGCTATGAGCTGGAACTGACGGAACAGCCGGTGGCCAGACACGACCTCGAGACATGCCGGATGCTCGAGGAGGACTTCTCTGGATTCTACTCCAAGTCGAACGGACTGAGCGACGTGTCCTCCAAAATTGCCACCTACATCACAAACAGCAAAGGATGGGCAGGAAGCAAACTGTTCACATCACCGAACCTCCTGCGTATCGGAACGAGCACGGCTACGGGATATATCAACAGCCCGACTTTCGATTTGCCTACAAGCGGAGAAATCACCGTCGTCATCGGTGTGGAACCCTTCGACGCCAACACCAAGGCTGAAGGGAGTGTCAGATTCATCACCAACTCAGGAACCACGGCTGAAGCATTCAGTTTCGAGAAAGCGGGAAAGCAAGTCTTCCACTTCAATTCACGCGACACTCGATTCCGTGTCGGAGTCTCACCTGTTGCACGTATCTACCTCAACTACCTCGCCATCTACGAAGGCACCTTCACGGAGGAGGAGCTGGGCATCGAAACTTCCGAGCCCGCCGAGGCGAAGAGCCGCATCGGCAGACGCAAGGCGATGGAGACCCTCACCTACTCCACTTCCGACACGCAGTACACCTTCAACGGACTGACTCCGGGCAGCACCTACTTCTGCCGCGTGCGCACCGTGGGAGAGGTCAACAAGTCGGAATGGTGCGAGGAAATCAGCTTCGTGCCTGAAGGAGAGCTTCTCAAAGGTGATGTCAACTGCGACGGAAAAGTCGACATCAGCGACATCGTCGCCATCATCAACTGCATCGCCGGAACGGCATCCTATTCACGTGCCGACGTCAACGACGACAAGAACGTCGACATCTCCGACATCGTGGCGGTCATCAATATCATTGCAAACCAGAGTTAAAAGACTGGTCGGACTGGTCGGACTTGTCGGACTTGTCGGACTGGTCTGACAAGTCGGACGGGTCGGACGGGTCGGACGGGTCGGACTGGTCGGACTGGTCGGACGGGTCGGACTATAATAATCTAAAACAAAAAAACAAAAACAAAAAAACACTATGCAAACAACTTTTCTTCAGAACAATGGCGGATACCGGAAGCTTAGAGTATATAAGGTAGCTGAAATCATTTACGATATAACTTTCTATTTCACTCAGAATTACCTGAACCATGGTGACAGAACAATAGACCAAATGCTGCAGTCAGCACGTTCCGGTAAACAAAACATTGCTGAAGGAAGTAAAGCATCTACAACATCCCGAGAAACAGAGATAAAACTCACAAACGTGGCAAAAGCAAGCCTGGAAGAACTTCTCATTGACTACGAAGATTATCTAAGAACAAGACAACTCACTCAATGGGACACAAACCATCCTCGATATGCTCCAATGAGAGAATATGCAAAAGGCAATCGCATTGAAAACGAATATAACAACCTTCTCCAAAAACTTGATGACGAAGAAATTGCAAATCTTTGCATTACACTTATCAACCAAGCTACATATATGCTTAGAAAATTGATTGAAAAACAGCAACAACAATTTCTACAAAATGGAGGCATACGAGAACAAATGACAAAAGCAAGAGTCGAGTATAGAAAGAATCAGACGGGTCAGACGGGTCAGACAAGTCAGACGGGTCAGACGGGGCAGACTGGTCAGACAAGTCAGACTGGTCAGACAAGTCAGACAAGTCAGACTGGTCGGACAAGTCAGACTGGTCGGACTGGTCAGACTGGTCCGACAAATCACAGCCTTCCCCAAAACTAAAACAAAAGACACTCTTTTAGCTCTTTACCTGTTAATTAAAGTTAACAAACTAAACAAAACAATCAAATAGTTTGTCAACTATAATTATAGTTGCTATATTTGCAGCGTAATTTCATTTATCGCTAAAAAAAGCGGACTTTGTTCCGTCAGAAAGAACACAAATTATGAGCAACAAAGACTACAAGGAACTGACCCCGGCAGAACTCGCCGTCATGCGCATACTTTGGGACAAGAAGCAGGCACTCGCCCGCGACATACTCAACGAGATGCCGGAACCCAAGCCAGCCTACAACACGGTGTCAACTGTCATACGGGTGCTGGAAAAGAAAGGATTCGTAGGACACAAAGCCTACGGAACGACCTACGAGTACTTCCCCCTCGTACCCAAGCGTGAATACACGTCCAACTTCCTGCAGAGCATGATGCACAACCTCTTCGGGGGGTCAAAAGCCGCCTTCATGTCGTTCTTCGCAGAGGAAGAGTCCATGACGCAGGAGGAAATCTCCGAGCTCGAGCAGCTCATGCAGAAAGTGGAGGAAAGAAAGAAAGTGAATAGTGAACAGTGAACAGTGTGGTTACCAAAGCACTCTGTTTTTTTTAAGTTACAAGACGCCCCACGGGGCGTCTCTACTCAACTTTAAACTAAAAAAAATGCTCACATACGAACTGAAAGCCGCATTGCTCTTAGGGGTGTTCTACGGCCTTTATGCCCTGCTGATGCGCCGTGACACCCTCTTCCGTCAGCGCAGACTGGCACTGCTGGCATCCGTCATACTCTCCGCGCTGCTCCCACTCTGCCAAATCGAATGGCACGTGGAGGAAATCATCTCTCCCGAGGCTGCCGGCAACCTGCCCGTCATCTCAGACAAAGCAGCGGAAGAGCCGATGTCAGACGGCATCTGGACGCATTACGCCACCATCGCCGCCACCAGCCTCCTCTTCTTAGGCATGGCTGTGATGGCGATACGTTCAATCAAAGAGCTGGTCAGCCTGCAACGGTTCATCCGTCAGCATCGTTCCCACAAAACATCCGACGGCACCACCATCGTCGTGAGCAGCCACCCCACACGGCCGTTCTCCTATCTGAACTACATCGTGATGTCGGAAGCGGATTTCGAACGCAACCACGACGCACTCATCATGCACGAGCAGGCACACATCCGTCATCACCACACCATCGACCTCTTCCTCATGAACCTCCTGCTCACACTCCAATGGTTCAACCCCGTGGCATGGAAACTGCGCAAAGAGCTGACGATGGTACATGAATACGAGGCGGATGAGGACGTGCTCAACGCAGGGATAAACTCCACGGACTACATACAACTGCTCATCAGCAAGGCCACGGGCAGAGGCCGATTCTCTTTGGCCAACACGCTCAGCGAGAAGCGTATGCTCAGGCAGCGGGTAGAGATGCTGGCACGCAGACGCACTACAAAATGGGCGAAACTCAAGACACTGTCACTGTTGCCGGTCATCGCACTCAGCCTGGGAATGTCGGCGAAAGTGGTGAAAGACTATACCTACCTGGAGCAGCCAACCGCACTTCAGAGTCAAAACGGACAGGAGAAGAACAAACGCATACAGCAGAAAGACCGGCAGACCGTCCCTGCAGGCAAAGCCGGAGAACATACGGCGGACGACGACTCCGTGGAATACAAGGTGAACGGCATACAAGTGGCAAAACCGGACGTTGACAACATCAACCCGGACAAGATCAAGCAGGTCACCATCATCAAAAGTCCGACAAGCGATAATGATAATAGTACTGACAAACCACTGAAACATAGGGTGTATGTGGACATTAACGACACCATCATTAAAAAGGTGGACGACAACACCTACATCATGTTCGACAGCCAGGAAGACTACGACGAGTTCCGGCAACAAAGCGACGACATCTCAATCGAAGTCGAGCGTGCACGAAGTGAGGCTGAGGCAGCACAACAAGAAGCACGAAAAAAAGCCGATGAGGCACGAAGCAATGTGAACGAAGCCCGCGCAAAACGTCACAGAGACGCGGAAAGGGTGCAAGAGCATGCAGAGAAAATGCGTGAAGGCGCATTGATTGAAGCCGACAAGGCACGAAAATACAAAGACCAGGCACATCAGCTGAAAACACAAATGAAAAAGGACAGGGAAGCCATCGAGCAGCAGGCCAAGGAAGCAAGAATCGCAGCAGAAACAGCTAAGCGCAAAGCACAAGTAGAAGCAATGGAGGCACGGAAAAAAGCCATCACCGAGCGTGAAAGGGCAAGAAGAATGAAGGACATAAAAGAAAAAAGCCAAAAGCAATATGACTCAACGCTGCACTCTTTCAACCATCAGAACCCCGACAGCACCTTTATGCTCACCGTGGAAGGTGACGGAACTATCACTAACATTACTGCCTACCAGACGGACACCACCAGCAACGAAACCAACCTCATGCTCATCTGCAAGAAAGAAGGGCAAGACCTCATCGTTATCTACAAAAGAATTTAGTTGTAGAGACGCCCCGTGGGGCGTCTTGTAACTTAAAAACCACTAATAATCAGACAATTCCATTGCCTGACCAGCCATAACTATGCCTAAAAAAAATGAACAAGAAACTGATTACCGCCATCATCTGCCTGCTTGCAGCCACCTTCTGCCACGCACAGGACAACACAACCAACCCCGACTCCATAGCCACCGAATCCGACTCCCTGCGATGGGAGAAGATGCTGGAGGGAGTGACCGTCAAGGCGCAGCGCCAACTCATCAAGACAGAAATCGACCGCATTGGCTATGACGTGCAGGCCGACGAGGAGTCGAAGACCGACAACATCCTGGATATGCTGAAAAAGGTACCGTTCGTCAGCGTTGACGCACAGGAGAACATACGGGTGAAAGGCAGCAGCCAGTATAAAATCTACCGAAACGGCCACTACGACCCCAACCTCAGCAAGAACGCAAAGGAGCTCTTCCGGTCCATGCCGGCATCCATGGTGAAACGCATCGAGGTCATCACCGACCCTGGAGCCAAGGAAGACGCCGAAGGAGTCAACGCCATCCTCAACATCGTGATGATGGAAAACCAGGCCATCAAAGGACTTACAGGGACTGTCAGCACGAGGGCAACCACGAAAGGGAGCGGAAACATCAACGCCAGCCTCACCACACAGATCGGGAAAGTCATCACGTCAGTGGATTACGGCGCACAGAGAATGTCTGAGAGTGTCACGAAACACGAAGACATCGCCGAAGACAACTTCATCGACTCCGGCAACACGATCCGCTCCGAGTCGGAAGGGAGCAATCCCGGCTACTTCCATTTCGCCGACATCAGCGCCAGCTACGACATCGACTCGCTCAACCTCCTTTCGGCTTCGTTCGGAGGATATTTCTACGATATGGATGTCAAGGGAAGCAACACATACATCAGCACTGACCCATCCGACAATCCGATATACAGCTACGGACGGACCTACAACTTGCCGTCGTATGCCCACCAGTCGTGGAACGGCAGGGCTGACTATGAGCACAGAACCCGCCGAAAGGGCGAGACACTCACCCTCTCCTACATGCTCGCCTTCACCCGACAGCGAACCGTGCAGAAAAACCAGTTCTACGAATTGGTGAACGCCCCCTTCGACTACACACAGAACGAGGAGAACACCCTGGAACGGTTCACCGAGCACACCTTCCAGCTGGACTGGACACGGCCCCTGTGGGAAGGGCACACGCTGTCCACAGGACTCAAGTACATCGAGCGCCGCAACAGCAGCCACACACTTCAGGACTTCAACGACGAACCGAAATTCACGTCGTACGACAACAAGTTCAACCACAACACGCATATCGCGGCGGCTTACGCCGACTATATGTACACACACGGAAAATGGTCGGCACGGGCAGGACTGCGTTATGAGCACAGCTATATGAGCGCACACTATCCTGACGGAAATGGAGAGGACTTCGGGCGGCACATCAACGACTGGGTGCCGCAAGCCAGCATGAAATACCAGTTCAACGACCGGCAGTCGCTGAAGCTCACCTACTCCACCAGCATCAGCCGGCCGGGAATCGGTTACCTCAACCCGGCGGTCATCATCAACCCCAATGCCGTGCAAAGCGGAAATCCAAGCCTCAAGAGTGCCCACTCACAGTCCGTATCCTTGAACTACCTCCTCACCGGCGAGCGGATCACACTGCAGATCGCACCCTCGTTCGACTTCTGGAACGGAGGAATCGGAAGGGTGGTCAACGCCAGGGAGGACGTACGTTACCTCACCTACGGAAACATCGAGCGGATGCGACGATTCTCGACGGAGGGCTACATTCAGTGGAAACCGTTCGGCAAAACCACGGTCATTGCCAACGCCACGCTCATGTACGACCACCTGGAGAACCGCAACGCAGGACTCTCACAGCACGGATGGTCGGCTTACTTCTTCGCATCGGCCAGCCAGCAGCTCCCCTGGAGACTACGCCTCTCCGCCAACGCATGGGGCAACTTGGGGAACCAGCCCAACAATGTCTACAGCTACAGCCGGCCGTACACCATCTACGGTATCTTCCTACAGCGGTCTTTCCTCGACGAGAACCGTCTCACGGTCAGCCTGCGGGCCATATCGCCCTTCAACAAGACCAACCGCCAGATCACCATCACCAACCACGGCGACTACACCGGCTTCGACAAGCAAATCATGAACATACGCCGCTTCGAAATCGCAGTCTCCTTCCGCTTCGGCAAGCTGAAGGCCAGCGTGAAGAAAGCCGGGCGATCCATCGAGAACTCCGATGTCGTGGGCGGCATCCAGAAAGGGAACTGACCAGCACCAACCAGACTATTCAACCCATCAAAAGAAAACTTTTAGGATTAGTAATAATTAATAGCATGCAGCGACTTCCCCGGTCGTTGAGAAACGGCCAGGGAAGTATCACACATTCGAAGAGTTATGTTTCAAAAAACTTTTATCTACCCATCCCGAATTATTTTCTTATGAAATATTTATCATGTCCTTTATTTTTCATAAATTTGCACCATGAGAAAAAACTAAAAATTCTTTTACTATAGTTCTCAATCTTAACCATACCAAAAATGAACACATTTCTGAAACCTAAAGGGGATTACAAAAAACTGATCGCATTCCAAAAAACAGAATGTATTTACGACATCACAATTTACTTTATCAATCATTATCTTCCAAAAATTGGTGACAGAACCGTAGACCAAATGAGACAATCGGCAAGGTCGGGCAAACAAAACATATCCGAAGGAAACGAAACTGGTACGACATCGACTGAAGCATGTATCAAGTTAGTGAATGTCGCCAAAGCCAGTCTGAAAGAACTACAAGAAGATTATGAAGACTATCTTCGCAACCACGGCAATCAAATTTGGCCAGTGGACAGTGTCCAATGCAGAAATGCCAGGGAATGGTGTAAGCAACGCTCTTCTCCAGAAGATTATAGAGTCGTATGCGAAAAAAGAGATGACATCACACTTGCCAACATAGCCTTGATACTCATCCATCAAGCCGATTTCCTGTTGAAACGCCTTCTTGACAAATACAAGAAGGAGTTTTTGGAACAAGGTGGAATCAAAGAACAAATGTCACAAGCCAGGCGACAATGGAGAGCTAACCACGGAATGGGAGGCTATAATAGAAAGAATGGGAGCTATGGGAACTATGGGAATAATGGGAATGATGGGAACTATGGGAATAATGGGAATGATGGGAATAATGGGAATAATGGGAACTATGGGAATGATGGGAACTATGGGAATAATGAGCATTCATAGTGGCTTATCCATTCCCATCAACTCCCATCAACTCCCATCCATTCCCATCAATTCCCATCAACTCCAATCAACTCCCATCAATTCCCATCAACTCCCATCAACTCCCTTCCACCACCATTCCCTCTACCCGCTCATAGTCATTCATCTCCGTAAACAGCGCGATGCGGAACCAGCGGTAGGAATGTCCGTGGAGCGAGCGCATACGCCACCACACCCGGCGGTTGTTCGAGGCAAAGACCGCCACACGCACGGAGGAGGCCGCATCCGTCTGACGCCACAGCACACGCAAGTCGGTCATCCGCCTCAGACCCAGGATGCTGCCAAAAGAAAGCGGACGTGTGAGCAACAGCCCCTTGCGACGCACAAAACCACAGCCATTGGAGAACCGCAGGAGATGCCCACCTTGCTGCACAAGCGTGTCAGGATAGTCGTTGACCACCGCAGACGGACGGCTCACCGCTGAGGAGAGCGTCACCTCGCCGTTGCTGAGCGAGACAACATAATGAAAAGCACTCTCACCCACATACACATGCAGTAGCCCATTCGGATAGTCGTAGGCCACGACCGCCCCGGCCAGCGACTGACGGAAGTCGGGCGGGACCTCCGCCACGAGGCTGTCGAACGACTCGTCCACCCCGCTGAGCAACGACACGTCGGCCGACAGGCCGTCGAGCTGCGAGGCAAGCACACGGATTTCCGATCCTGCAATCTGCTTCAGCCCCTGGTCCGTGGCAAACACCACGGAGCGGTCTGCCTGCACGATGCCCCTGGGCGACAGGCAGCGGTCGCGCGACACGGGATGGACCGCCACAAACGCGCCGTCCTGAGCCAGCGAGAGCGCCCAGATACCGTCGTGGCAGAAGGCGTAAAGCGGAAACTGGCCGAACTGACCCTGGCTGAGCGCCTGCGTCGCCGCCGCCATGCCCACCACCGTGGTCTCTCCCACCCGGTTGGTCTGCTCGGCGGAGAACGCAAACGGATTGTTCACACCGCTCTGATGCACCTTATTGGGATAACGGACTGTGGCATACGTGTCCGCCATGTCGGCCTCCGCCTTCTCTGCGGCCGTAAGCGAGGCATAGGAAGTCCAGTCCGTCCACTCCGGCTCGTTGAAGTTGTCGAACCAGCAGGCGCCGCTGAGCAGCGGGTGAGGCTGCAGACGCAGTTCGGCACGGCGCCACCGGTTCGTCAGGTCGTTCTGCCAGAGACGCACGCTCTGGGCGTTCGACGACGGATAGTAGAACCAGAAGAACGGCGCCTCGTTGGTATGGCGCGGCAGGTCGCCGACGCAGAGCGTGCGCGCCTCCCCGTCCTCCGCGTAGCGGACTATGGCTTTCGTCAGGTTGAGAGTGGCACGCTGCGCAGAGTTGTTCACATACGTGCCCGACAGCCCCTGCAGCAAGGCAGGCAGATGGCCGTGGAATTTCCGGTCGGTCACGTCGGCGATGACCAGCCGTCCGTTGTAGACCGTCATGCATGCCCCGCTGCGGGGAGAGAGCGAGAGCGGGTTGTCGGGCAGCCGGCGGCGGTTCTCCAGTGTCGACAGCGTGTTGGAGTCCATCTCCACGTCGCTCCATTCGTCCACGTCCGGCAGCTGGTCCACCGCTATCTCCTTCACGATATAAAAATTGGCCTTGCCCGTCAGGCTCTCCGCCTGCTGGCGTTCCGTGAAGGAGGGAAGGCGGATGGAGAAGAGTTGCGGGGCCGAGGTCGTGCTCAGGCTGTTGTGCTGTTTGAACAGCCACGTGCCGCTCGACGTGCCGTCGCCGTTGTCGAAATAGCCGTAGCTCCAGGTGTCGTCGGCGCGGCGGTCGTCAGCGGCGTCTATACGCCTCAGCTCCACGAGGTTCTCACCCGCCTTCCATTCCGCACCCTGATTGTACGACCACACAGGCGACGAGACAGCTATCGCCACGTCCGTCACCAGGTCTTTCCAGGCGTCCAGCGCCGTCTTCCTCAGCAGACGGTATTTCAACTGCGACACCACCGCCGACACGTAGGTGTCCCACGGACGGCCGTCTGTCCCGCCCAGTGTCCACACCATCGGGGTCAGTCCCCGGTTGGGCAGCATCAGGCAGGGAGGCGACGGGCAGACGTAGGTGCCGTCGTACATCTTCAGCGCATAACGGACGAAAAACGGATACATGAACTTGTTCTCCTGTGTGGCATATTTGCTGATGAAGGCATTGGCCAGGCCGGTAAGCGCCGTGAAGTTCTCCGGGGTGTCGGCAAAGAGGTGGCCCGTGGCGGTGGCTGTGCCCTTCAGCAGTGTCACGGAGAGCGACTTCGTCTGCTTGCCGTTGGCCCAAAGCACAAGTTCCAGGTGGTCCACGGTCTTGCTTCCGTCGGTGGTGAACACGGCGTAAGGATGCAGGTCGTTGGCGGCAGTAGAGAAGGCGGCATAGACGCGGGTGGAGTCGGTGTAGCAGAGATAGACGGAGAAGGGTGTGGACTGCTTGCCAGTCACGCGGGTGGTCACCACCTTGTAGGTGGTGGACTGCTCCAACGGACGTGAGGGAGAGAGGGCGAACACCGTCTCATGGGAGAACTCAGGTGTGGTCACCGGCGTGGGTGCCACCACCTCTGCGAATTCCGTCGTCTCCGTCCGGTCGGAGGGCTCGATGAGGATGCCGGTCTCCTCTCCGGGATTGAAGGTCTGCACATAGATGTTGCGCAGCCGGAACTGGATGTCCACCTGCGGAAAGCTGCTGCCCAGGAAAGCATAGGCTCCTTCCCGCCAGATGGCGTAGGCAGTGGAGAAATTGTCGGACAAGTCGGACTGGTCGGACGAGTCGGACTGGTCGGACTGGTCGGACTGGTCGGACGAGTCAGACTGGTCGGACAAGTCAGACTGGTCGGACTGGTCGGACTGGTCGGACGAGTCGGACTGGTCAGACTGGTCAGACTGGTCGGACAAGTCAGACTGGTCGGACAGGTCTGACCTCTCTGCCCCACGAATCCTGAAGACCAGCACATTACCCATCGCAGTCATGCCATCCACACGTCCCTCAGTCAGCGTGGTGATCAGGATTTTTGTGCCGTTCTCGTTGTAATAAGCCAGCGAGCGTCCGTCATCGCTGCTGACGACATAGTGTTTTCCGGCATCCACGTGGTGGATGCCAAGCAGCCTGTCGCCATCATCAAGTGTGAGGTCAAGCGGCTCGGGGGCTGGCAGGTTGCGCAAGTCGCCGTCGCGTGGCAGGAGGTCCATCATGTAGTCGAGCTCACCGTCGGCGGAAAGCGACGGACTGCGGTGAATGCCTTTGTTCAATGTTATGTTCATGGTTTTTCTGGATTTTTTCCGGAGATTCCGGGCTTTCCGGTTTTTCTAAAACATACTGCTTTCGTTGACTGTGCCGTAGGAGCGTCTTGGCGCAGACCGTCTTTCTGTGCATGGCGTGCTGCGCGGCATCTCCTCGTGCACCACGCAGGCTATCATGTTTGTCATCACGATGTCGTCGTGGTTGTTGTGGCCGGGGATGTTGCCGTAGCTGCCGTCCGTACGCTCCTCGTAGATGGACAGCTCCTTATAGAACGCCTCGTCGGGGTCGTGAAACAAGCCGTCTTCGAAGCATTTCGTAAAACGGTCCACCATCAGCTGTTTGGTACGGCGGTTCGTGTGGAAGCCCACCTTGCGGTGAATCCCCTGACTGATATCCTCGGGGTCTGTGGATGGGCGGGTGTACAGGTTGCGGTATATGGCTTTCAGCTCCTCTATCACGCTCACGGCATGGTCCGTATTTTCCAGGAACTCGACGGATTCGGCCTTTTTCTTGTCGAACGTGTTGCTCTCGAACACGATTTTCGCCTCGTCGTACCACCACCCCATCTGAGCGGCTTTCCGGGCCAGGTCATCGAACCGGCAATGGCCTCGCCAGCGGGCCACGACCCTCAGCCCTTCAGCCACCTGCTTTCCATAGCATTTCCTGTGGATGCCGTTGCTGAGTTCGTCCTGGAGGGTGTCAGCCCCGATGCGGTCAATCACCGTGATGACGGAATAGTCCGACTGCTCCCGGCGGCCTCCCACATCCACCGTGATCATGTAACGATCCTGGAACACCTGCTTCTCCGGGTATTCCCACACCTTCAGGGCACCCTCCTCGTCTGCCACCTCATGCTCCACCTCGCCGTCTTTCAACGTCATGTCGCCCCGGAAGAGGGGAAATTGCGTCTCGCGTTTCGCTGCTTCCTCCACCTTCTCCGGGTCTATGATCAGGTGGCCGCTGAAGGTGAAGCACTCGATGTCGTCGCTCGGTGCCTCGCTCGCCATCTGGGCATGGGAATGGAAGGACTTGCGCCGCTCCACATACCATTTGATATGCTCGAGCGTGGCCCCTTTCACCCACAGTTTCCACAAGTAGTCGCCCGGCTCTGCCGTCTTCTCCGTCGTCACGCTGTTGTTCTTACGCTCCAGCAGACGGGCTGCAAACGCGTCGCGTTCAGCATCATCGTCGAACGGCAGCATGTCGTGCTCGATAAAGAAGAACGGGATGAAAAGAGCCTGACGGGCAGAATGATGTGCTTTAGCTTCCTGGTATTCGTCATAGAAATAGCCGCTCTTGCCGTTCGCCGTCGACTCCATCACCTCCATCGTGTAGGGCACTCCCTCGGCAATGCCGCTCGTCACGGCCCGGATCAGTCCTGCCGCGCTTTTCTGAGGGGTCTGCCTCCAGTAGGCCACTTCCGAGAAGTGTGCCATGGCGATGTCGCAGCCGCGCGTGCTTTCATAGTTCTCGTAGGAGCTGACCGTGATGACGTTCGTGCGGACGGGCTTGCCGTGCTTGTCGGCTATCACGCAGTCGGAAGCCGAACGCTCGTAGGGTGCGAATTTCAGCTCTCCTTGGCCAAACACGTCTTGAGGGAAAAACTGAAGCACTTTCGTGTACATCGCCTTGATCCGGCGTGCCGTGTCCTTCGTCTGGGCAACGATAAGAGAGTTCCACCCTTCCTTCACGAACAGCTGGATCCAGGCCATATAGAGCTGCACGAGCGTGGACCCTCCCCACTGGCGGGCTTTCAGCAGGATGAGGCGGATAGGCTTGGATGCACGGCGCATCCCCTCCAGCTTGTCGAGCAGCACGCGCTGGGCATAGTTCAGCTTGAACGGCATCAGCCGGCCGCTCACCTTGTCCTTGATATGGAAGGCGCGGACGAAGGCGAACGCCGGGTCGTGGGCCATCCGCAGGCGGTTCAGCTCACGGGAGAGGCGCTGGCGCTCGTCTGCTTTGTCTTTCCCCTGGGCCTGCAGGTAAGCGCCGATACTCCCGGCATCAATCACCTTCTTGTAGTCTGTCAGTTCCGTCACTTCCCGCGTCAGCCACTGCTCAGGCAGGTCGTGGTCGGGGATATGCACATAGGTGCGGTCGTCGCCCATCCCACGGCCAGTCAGCTGGTCGGCCTCAGCGAAAAAAGCGGCTTTCCTCCGTATGTTTTCTTCGATTAGTTCTTCTGTTGTCATCATTGTGTGTGTGTTTCATGGTTTCTCAACTAATATTCCCCTCAACTCTAAACTCTCAACTAATATCACTCTAAATACTCAACTGGCTTCCCCCTGGCAAATACAGATTCTGGAGCAGCTGCTCGGTGGTGATGGCGTTCTTCTGCCACATCTGCATCACCAGGTCGTTGGTCATCATGCGTGCCACCGGCGTGTCGCCGTTATCCTGAATGCTCACCTTGAAGTCGATGTCCGCCACCTGCTGCGGCTCATACGTGAGGTAGCGGCCGTACTCCTGCTTGCGGGCCGGCGCCACAAGCCGCGGCTTCTGGTAGTACTGGTGGATCACCTTCATCTTCTTACGCGCCAGACTGCGCTCAAACTCCGTGAACTTGCCCGTCAGCGCTGCCACGCTCGTCGAAGAGTTCTCCATCTCCATGGCATAACGGGCGTAACCGGTGTTGCCGGAGGGAGGAACGCCCTGGAGCGAGGAGTTCACACTCGTGATCTCGTTGATGCTGGAGAGTTGCAGCTGCAGCATCTCCGACACCCCCAGGTTCAGCGCGTTCTGCGTGATGATCTCGGGCTTCGCACCCGTGGGGTCTGGCTCGTACACAATCCAGCCGCCCACCTCCACTGCCTGCCGGGCAAACTCGTCTATCGTCATGTTTCTCGGGATGGACCGCTTCGGAATCATCTTCAGTCCTTTGATGGACGAGTTGATATACATGTCGTTGAGCGTGATGAGGCGGTTCACGTAGCGTTGCTGGTCGATGACGGAGCTCATGAACGGATAAATTCGCCCGTTCACGAAGTGGTAGGCGGCCATCACGTAAGGATGGTCTTTATGTTCGTAAGGCGAGTCATACTCCCGGAGCACGGTTCCGTCGGGGGCGAGGAGCGTGAAATGCCAGGTCTCGTCGTAGGCGGGCTCCACCATGATGGGATTTCCCTTCCTACGGCGGTTTTCCGCCTCGATCTCAGCCAGCTCGGATGCCTCGACGAGGAAGACGGGCTGAGACTTGTCCTCACGGTCCACACATCGGTAGCGCATTCGGGGCTGGCGGGTCCAGACGTGGTAGGTGCGGAGCAGCGTCTCGTCGGCGGCATGCCAGAAGTCAAGGTTGTCGTGCTGGTCGGTCAGCTGTGTGGAGCCAGAAAGGAATCTCGCATAAGGGGCGTAAATCTCTTTGAGGTTGACACCGACCACGCCACGCAGCATCGACGTCAGCTCAGGATAGGTGTAGTCGCGGATCTCGCCGATGAGGGCGACGTCCCACAGGCGCGGGTCGTTCATCTTGCTCTCGAAAAAGAAATAATCAGGGTTGACGGGAAACGTGTAGGCGTCGTCCTGCCCGTTCGTGCTGCCCCACTCCTCGCACACCACGCTCAGCCCTCCTTGCATCAGCTCCTCCATCTGGCTGACCAGTAGCTCTTTCATGCTGTTCGTTTCCCAGTTCGACTGCAAGGCATTCGTCATCATGCGGCTTTTCTCGTCGGCATCCTCGCTCCGGGCATAGCACACGGGCATCGTGCTCCGCTTCGCAATCAGTCCCGTCAGCGCATGCACAATCTTGATCAGGTGGTTGTTCTGAAGGGGCACCGCACCGCTATGGCGGGCGATACGCTCCCGTTCTGTCACCAACCGGCCGTCGTCGTCAACCACCAGGTCGCCCCACTGGTCGCCATAGATGTAATTGATATTCCTTCTGCGGGTCTGGCGGAAGTCCTCCAGCCCCAGCCACGCACGCTCAGCGCGCAGCAACAAATTCATGTTTTTCATCGTATTATGTATTTTGTAGAGACGCCCCGCGGGGCGTCTTGTAACTAAAAACCCCAACCGTATTTTCAAAATCACTCCTCCAACAAACGTCCAACTCCTTCAAATTCCTTGCAAAATTACATGAAAAAGCAACATCTTTCCCACGTTTTCGGAAAAAATGAAAAATTTTTAAAATATATTTTGTTATTTTCTTAAAATAAAGTAATTTTGCAAATCATAAAAAAGAATCAGTATATGAAAAACAAACCTGCATTATTTGGACAAAAGTATTCAAGCAGAGATTATACAAAAGCTGAATGCTGGGGAAAGAATCAATTCAATAGTTCTTTTCCAGCATCACTTGTCGCCTATATGTATTCCAAAGGTATAAAGCCTGTTTATATAAAAACAACTTCTGAGAACAAAATAATCCACACATTAATTAATGCAGATGAATTATTTGGAATCAATCCTTTAAGTGAGGAAACTTACTATAACTACGAGGCAGGCTTTGCACCATACGAAAAATTTTATCAAGGAGAAAGAGAAAAGATTGATCTTGTCATGATGAATAGAAAAACAAACCAGTTACTAACAGGATTGGAAATAAAACTCACAGCTATTCCTGACAATACCACAAAAAACTATCAAGAATCTGAATGGGGCACAGAAATCGTGATGCGTCCACCAACTATATGTTTTCTCGCTTGCAGCATTTGCAATAGTTACACATCATTAAAAGAAAAAGAAAGACTTCGTTCGTTTTTACGACAAGTCCCACAAATAAACCATTGGGAAGAGATGGATGAAGTTATACCATATTACGAAAAGATTTTGTCTTCTCTATTAGCCATATCAAAAGACTTAACAAAAAAGCAACGTCCCCTAATAATACAGCCAATATGGAAGACAGAAGGAAACAAAATGCGACTGAAAGATGATTGTTTAGACGTGTTTGTTTGGTCTAATTTGTCAATCATACAAATGTGTTGCACAGAAGACAATACAACTATCTCTCGAATAAACAGATTTCATAGAACAATCATATGGATTTACAAGATGCTTCTTGATTACGTTACATATGACACTTTTGATTATAAGCGAATAATAAGATTACAGTCTTACAATTTGGCCAATGATAAAGCATTTGCATTGCCAGGCACGAAATCACTAAAATTCATCAAAAACGACATCATAATTAAACCTCGAATTTCTAAATTCGAGATAAAAAACATCATATTGGGAGGAGGCCAAGATCTATTAAGTCCCGAAAGAAGATTTGATGCAGTTTTAGTAAATAGTCCAGATATTTTTGATTAATAGAAATGAAAGTTGTAGATTTATTTTGCGGATGTGGAGGCTTAAGTTTGGGATTCCAGCTTGCCGGATATGAAATAGTTGCAGCATATGACAAATGGGAGGCTGCAATAAACGTTTATCGTCAAAATTTCAGCCATATTGCTGAAATATTAGACCTAAGTAATGTTGAATCGTGCAGTGAAGTTATTAGAAGACTAAATCCTGACATGATTATCGGAGGTCCACCATGCCAAGATTTTTCCTCAGCGGGGAAGCGGAATGAAAATGGTGGTAGAGGAGATTTGACGATTAGTTATGCCAATATCATCCATCAGGTTAGGCCAAAATGGTTTGTAATGGAAAATGTTGCCAGAATTACAAAAACCCAAAAACTTGTTGAGGCAAAAGAAATATTCAAAAGCGCAGGATATGGACTTACTCAGCAAATTCTTGACGCATCACTTTGTGGAGTTCCACAACAACGCAAGAGATTTTTCCTCATTGGAAAACTCCATGAGATGGATGGTTTTATGGAGCCATTCATTCTAGAAAAACTGGCAAAAAAGCCTATGACTATGCGTGATTATTTTGGAGACAGTCTTGGAATAGAATTTTACTACAGACATCCACGCAGTTATGTGAGAAGAGGTATTTTCAGCATAGATGAACCTAGTCCAACAGTAAGGGGTGTCAATCGTCCAATGCCAGATGGATATCAAATTCATGCTAATGACCCTGTTAATTCAAAAGAAGGAATTCGTCCATTAACAACTCTTGAGCGTAGCTACATTCAAACATTTCCCAAAGATTTTATTTTTTCAGGAAATAAAACCAACATGGAACAAATGATAGGAAATGCTGTTCCCGTAAATCTTGGAAAATTTGTAGCTGAGGCTATCAAACGATATATCGAAAATCCACATCTAAAGAGGAATTTAGAGATAGACTTTGATTTATGGGATCCTGCCAGCAGAATAGCATATTATGCTAGCGAACCTTCGTTATATAATCCGAAAAACGAATAAGTAACCGTAGTCAAATATTTTTATCACTTAGTTGTAGAGATGCCCCACGGGACATCTTGTAACTTTTAACTTCTACGTTAACGCGAGTTCGATGAGATTAAGAATATGTCTAATTACTTGATTATTTGACGAATAGTGGGTCACTAATATACTTTGACTTTTAACACAAATGTCCATGAATGTCCATGAATTATACATAAATAGTGTGAAGAAAAAATTATTTATGGCGCATTCGTGGGCATTCATGAATATTCATGTGAAGAAAGAATTATTAAAAGAAGCCATGCGTCTATAAGGAAAGTGCTGTAGACAACCAACTTAGTCTATTCTAAAATTTGTCGAACTCACGTTACGTTATGTTTGTAGAGACGCCCCGCGGGGCGTCTTGTAACTAAAAAGACCAACCGTATTTTCAAAACCTCTCCTCCAACAAACGTCCAACTCCTTCAAATTCCTTGCAAAATTACAAGAAAAAGCAACATCTTTCCCACGTTTTCGGAAAAAATGAAAAATTTTGACGAGGCAACTTTTTCTATTTACGAAATTATTCGTATATTTGTGCCATCTTTATCATTGAACCTGAATAAAACGCAAGAATTATTCGTTTTTGTTTTCTGACGAGACACAACATCTTCTTTTCCATAACTAACAAACCTAATGACAACATGAAAGTCAAGACTATTTTTTCCTGCCTCACGGCAAGAGCGGCAACTACCATGCTCGCCATGCTACTCACCACCTTGTCCGCCTGGGCTGATTACAGTGGCAGGTGCGGAACGAATCTATGGTACGCATATCACACCTCCACCCAGACACTGGACATCTATATTGGAGACCAAGGTTCAACGGGTTCTATGATCAACTATTATCCAGATGATGATTATTATCACGTCAAAGCCCCGTGGAAAAACAGCAGAGCGCAAATCAAGAGAGTCAATATCGGCGAGGGAGTGACGAGTATCGGCAATTGTGCCTTTTATGGCTGCACCGCGCTGACCGAGGTCAATATCGCCAGCACCGTGACGGACATCGGAAACGAGGCGTTCTATAACTGCACCAGCCTGACCAGCATCGATATCCCCGGCGACGTGACACGCATCGGAACCGGGGCTTTCGAAAACTGCTGGCAACTGGCGGACATCGCCCTGCCCGAAACGATGCAGACCATCGAGAACTTTGCATTTAAAGGCTGCAAGGCACTGACATCTATCGACTTTCCTTCGGGAGTGACAAACATCAGTAGAAGTGTTTTTAGGGACTCCGGGCTGACCAGTTTCACCATCCCCGAAGGCGTGACGAATATCAGTGACTATGCTTTTTATGGTTGTTCCTCACTGACGAGCGTTTCTATCCCCGAAGGCGTGGAAGGCATCGGCATCAGTGCTTTTCAAAGATGTTCATCTCTGACGAGCGTCACCATCCCCGAAGGCGTGACAAGCATCGGTGACGCTGCATTTAGGGGTTGTTCCTCCCTGACGAGTGTCACCAGTCCCGGCAGTGTGACAAGCATCGGCATCGATGCTTTTCGAGACTGTTCATCTCTGACGAGTGTCACCATCCCCGGCAGTGTGACAAGCATCAGTGAAGGTGCATTTTTTGTTTGTTCATCCCTGACGAGCGTCACCATCCCCGAAGGCGTGACAAGCATCAGTGAAGCTGCATTTTTGGGTTGTTCATCCCTGACGAGCGTCACCATCCCCGGCAGCGTGACAAGCATCAGTGAAGATGCATTTTTGGGTTGTTCCTCCCTGACGAGCGTTTATTGCTATGCTGCCACACCTCCAAATTATGACACAAGTGCGTTCTTGGGCAACGCTGAAAACCGCAAAATCTATGTGCCGACAGACTGTGTGGACGACTACAAGAACAACTGGAGCAAATACCGCGATGAGATCATAGGCATACCCGTCTATACCATCACACTTGCCGTTTCGCCCGACAACACGTTCGGAACCGCTACAGTCTCTTCCAATGCCGCAACTCAGGGCGACGTGGTAACACTGACTGCCAAACCCAAGCCTGGGTACCGCTTCGTATGGTGGGACGTGACGGGAGGAGCAGTCATCACAAGGCCGTCCGACGAACAGACCACGCTCACCATGCCCAATAAGAACATCACACTCACGGCGTTGTTCCGGGGAACGGAGGACAACCCTGAAACCTTCACCCTGACGCTCGACGACAACGACGGAAACCCATTCGGCATGGCAGAAATACGCCAGGGAATCAAGTCCTGCAAGCTCCCTACACGAACACGAACAGGATATCACTTCCTCGGATGGGCCACATCGGCCACGGGAACGCCTGCATACCAAGCAGGAGAGACCATCCTGCTGGAGCACAACCTGACACTCTATGCCAGATGGCTGCAGACACCGGTGGAACTGCAAACCAACGCACCGAACACCAAAACCCTGTCCTTGCTCAATGAGATCGGTCCCATCGACGTGACGCTGAAAAACCGCTCGCTCCTCAAAGACGGTTACTGGAACACCTTGTGCCTGCCTTTCGACGCCGAACTCCCAGGATCACCGCTCGAAGGAGCCACAATGATGGAGATGGACGCAAGTAAAACTTATTTCGACAGCGCAACCGGTACGCTCCACCTCTATTTCGAATCAGTGGACAAGATAGAGGCGGGAAAACCGTACATCATCAGATGGGGTGAGCCCATTACCGACCCCGACACACCCACGGATGCCATTTTCAATCCCACATTCAGCGGAGTCAGCGTCAGCAGGGTTGGACCCGGCTCTGTCGTCAGCGACGACGGGATCGTAACATTCACCGGAGCCTTCGCGCCGGTACGATTCGAAAATGGCAACTCATCCTGCCTCTACATGGGAAATGCCAACACCATCCGTTATTTCGGAACCAGTTCAAGCCTCAGCGCATTCATGGCATTCTTCTCACTGACAGACGGAAACCAGACGGAGGATCTGCCTACCGGCCACGAGGTCAAGGCATTCATGATCAACGTCGAAGGAGAGAGTCCCGCCACGGGCATTTTGGACATCAGCCAAGAAGGACGACTGAACATCATTCCCAATGAGGGATGGTACGACCTGAGCGGACGACGCATCAACGGAAAACCGTCCATGCCGGGCATCTACATCAACAACGGACGCAAATTGGTCATCAAATAAAGCCATCCCCTTCAGGGGGAAATCCCCCTACAGTTTAGGAAAAAACCTACCCGCTTTTAGTGATTTTTCCCCTTCATCCTTGGAAGATTATGCCTAACTTTGCATCGTGAAACAAAAGAACTTCATAAAGCACAAGAATAAAACTTTCCATATTAGAATAATTAGTTAGTATTTTTTTCATGACATTGAAGCCCGCTGGGAAGCGGGCTTCAATGTGTTTAGGCATGTTCTAATAATTAATAAATCCAAGAGAATTATCTTTGCCTGTGTTTGCGTCTTTTTGGCAGCTTTGTCCTTAACCTCTTGAACCGTAGCTCGCTACGCTTCTGCGAGTTTGCGGGCAAATCTGCTCAAAAATAGTCTAAACACAGCCTAAAGCTAATTTTTAGAACCTGCCTTTACAGCAATATAGGTTGCCTCATTTTCATGAAGACAAGACGATAGTCTGCCATGACAAGCATGCCAATGGCGCAGAAACTGAGGCAAGTTTCTTTTTTACTCTCACGTAAAGCAACCACATCTATACAAAAATTCATAGATATGGTTATTTTATTATAAGTAAAAGCAACCACATCTATATAAACATTCATAGATATGGTTATTTTATATTAAATAAAAACAACCACATCTATATAAAAATTCATAGATATGGTTATTTTTCAACAAAAATATTTGCACAATATCCATAAAATACATAAATTTGCATATCAAAAAACCAATCAATATGAAGAAAATAATAGCACGTAAAGAGGAAATCAAAGAACTGGAAAGACTCTACCAGTCCGACCGTTCTGAACTTGTCATTGTTTTCGGACGTCGGCGAATCGGCAAAACGTTTCTAATCAATCATTTGTTTGGCGACCGTTTCACATATACTTTTGTAGGAGTGAGAGGCCAATCTCAAAAACATCAGTTGGAAATGTTTGCCAGGCAATTACAAGCTTACAGCGGGTCTACCTTCACCCCTAATCCCCAGACTTGGGATGAGGCTTTCTATCTGTTAAGAGATTTGATTAAAGCAAAACCGAAGCAAGAGCGAAAAGTAATATTCTTTGATGAAATGCCTTGGATAGACCGTCCCAGAAGCAACTTTGTCGCAGCTTTTGAGTATTTTTGGAATGCCTGGGCTGCTCAGAGAGACGATATTTTTTTTATCGCTTGCGGGTCTGCCACCTCATGGATGGTGGACAAACTGGTAAAAAACAAAGGCGGACTTTACAACCGAATTACCGGACGCATCTATCTGCGGCCCTTTAACCTTTCTGAATGTGAAGAATATCTTCACGCACACGACTGCACATGGGACCGCTACACCATACTCCAATGCTATATGGCGATGGGAGGAGTACCATATTATCTCAGTCAGATTAACCCTCAACAAAGTCTGGCACAAAACATCGACAGGTTATTCTTCACGAAAAACAGCATCATGTCAAATGAATTCGATGAGTTGTTTACTGCATTATTCAATAAAGCGGAACACTATATCGAAGTCATCAAGATGATGGCAGAAAAGAGAGAAGGTTTTCTCAGATCTGAGATTTCTGAGAAAACAAAACTTACTGGAAGCCACCTGACCCACATACTGGAAAATCTGGAACGATGCGATTTCATTATGACCTATCAAAAATACAAAAGCAAGAAAAGGAATATGATTTACAGGATTTCCGACCCATATATCCTCTTTTACTTCAAATTCATCAAAAACTACGACTATAAGGATCCCCAATTCTGGTCTCACAACCTCATGAGCCCATCCCTTTCTTCTTGGCAAGGATTCAGTTTCGAGATGCTATGTCTGCTACATCTTCAGCAAATCAAGAAAGCACTCGGAATCTCCGGTATTGCCACTTATTCCACAGCATGGAGAAAAACGGGAGACACAGACCAAAAAGGTGCTCAAATCGACTTGTTAATTGAGCGGGCAGACCGTTTCATCAACCTGTGCGAGATAAAATTCTGTTCCGGCGCCTATAACATCACCAAACAATATGAAGACAAACTCAGGGAAAAGATGAGAATATTCAGAGACGACACACATACCACAAAACCACTACTGCTCACGATGGTCACCACCTTTGGCGTGGCAAGAGGTATACATTCCGGCATTGTGACAAACGAAGTCCTTATGGACAGTCTATTTGAAAACGACAAATAAAGCAGATTATCCGTACTTTGTCGCCTTAAGAAATCAGTAAAGGCATGTTCTAATAATTAATAAATCCAAGAGAATTATCTTTGCCTGTGTTTGCCTCTTTTTGGCATCTTTGCCCTTAACCTCTTGAACCGTAGCTCGCTACGCTTCTGCGAGTTTGCGGGCAAATCTGCTCAAAA
>JAFUVE010000052.1 GCA_017483765.1 Bacteroidaceae bacterium
ACAATTAAAAAATAAGTTGCCTCGTTTTGATGAAGACAAGAAGAAAGGAAGACGAGAAGACAAGACGATAGTCAACTGACGGACATATATAAACGGGTACTCTGAACCATGGACGGACATACATAAAGTAAGTCCCTACAGTCAACTGGATGGTGAGGCAAGTTATTTTTTTCACATCACTAAATTTATAAGTTTATAATATTTTTTTCAGAAATGGAAATGGGAAATTAACATTTATTGTTAACTTTGTAATTAGTATATAATCTTATCTGCCAATTAATTAATATAATGCAATAACACAATGAGAAGAATTCTATTAATGTCAGTGGCTCTGATGGCCACACTCTGCACGTTTGCCCAGGATGTGACTTATCTTGATGCTAACGGCAAAAGCCAGACACTTTTCAGTGGCGGGTACGAAACGATTAGTTCTCAAAAAGAATTGACCAATGGCTGGTATGTGTTGGACAAGAGCACGGGATTAAGCGGCCGTATAACTGTAACAGGAACGGTCCATCTGATTCTGAAAGACGGATGTACGCTGATGGTCCCTATAGGCATCCAACTGATAAAAGGCAACAGCCTGACTATTTACGGTCAGGAAAAAGGCACCGGCAAGTTGACAATTGGCCCGTGTAATGATTACGAAGCCGGAATCGGAGGAAACAATCACGAAGAGGCCGGCACTCTCGTCGTAAATGGCGGTTATGTGGAGGCCACGGCAGGTTATTCAGCCGCCGGCATCGGCGGCGGTGCCCAGGGTTACTGGGCTGGTAACTATGGTAATGGCGGCACTGTCGTGATTAACGGCGGCACAGTCATTGCCAAAGGCAATGAATATGGTGCTGGAATCGGTGGCGGTGGCAACCACATATTTGCAGAAACCGCGATTCCTGGTCGTGGCGGCGACGTGACCATCAACGGCGGCAACGTGACTGCCATTGGCGGAGATAGCGGTGGTTACGGCATCGGCCCCGGACGTTCGGCGGGCAATGAAGGTGAGCCAGGTACGCTCTCGCTTGGCTGGCGTAACGATACCGACCGAATCTATATGTCGTCGGTGAAAGCCACGATAACCATGACCTCGGATTTTCTGTATGAGGATACGAAAGAGACGGCCACTGCAGACAACCTCAATGAACGCGCCATCATTCCTCCGGTATCATCCTTGCCCAATCCAAAGGTGAATGGCGATGTGAACGAGGACGGCAGCGTTGACATTTCAGATATTGTTGCCGTCATCAACCATATTGCCGGCATCGCATCCTATGAAGACGCAGATGTGAATGGCGACACCCATGTGGACATCTCCGATATCGTGGCGATTATCAACATCATAGCCAACGGCGGAAGCGGGAATAATCCACCCCCGCCCGTTGAGGAAGACTTTGCAGTGGCTGCCGGCCTGTGTCCAGACTCCAACCATCCACATACTATCGACTTAGGCGGAGAAATGTACTACTCGTGCTGCAATGTGGGCGCCTCCGCTCCATGGGAATACGGCAGTTACTACGCATGGGGTGAGACGAATGAGAAGGAGACCTATTATTGGGAAACCTATCAGTATGGCTCCTCAGCGACCTCATGCAATGATATCGGACATAACATAGCAAGAACCCAGTATGACGTGGCATACGTGTTGTGGGGTGACAACTGGCAGATGCCGTCCAGAAGCCAGTTGGACTTCCTCACCAGGAAATGTAAGATAGAGTGGATGGGACTGAATAACATCATCGGTGTGAAATACACCGGTCCAAACGGAAATTCCATTTTCCTTCCCGCATCCGGTGACAAATCATCAAATGAACCTGATAAACTTGGAGAAGATGCCAACTATGCATCGTCGGAGATGGCACAGGGGTATGAAAACACATACGGATTTGTCAGTTACCTCTCATTGGACGATAACAGTTCCGACCATGCATGTAACCGCTGCAAGGGATTGTCGATACGTCCTGTCACCGAGGGTGACGGTACCCGGCCTGACGCTGCGGTGGAGGCAGGGCTCTGCCCCGACGAGCACCATCCACATGTTATTGACCTGGGACTCGACGTGAAATTCTCCTGCTGCAACGTCGGTGCCTCCGCTCCATGGAAAGCAGGTGAATTCTACTCCTGGGGTGAAACGGAGACAAAGAACCTTTTCGGCACTAAATATTACAAATATCAATCCAATGGCACCTATCAGAACTTAGGCAGCGACATCTCCGGCACGTCTTACGATGTTGCAAAAATGAAATGGAGCGATGAATGGCACATGCCATCCTCAGACCAATTGAAGCAACTTAATGAAGACTGCTCGAAAGAGCAGTTCACCATGAAAGGTGTTGACGGTATATTGATAACAGGACCGAGTGGTGCCAAGATATTCCTGCCGGCATCGGGCTACAGTGATGAAGGTTACACCAATTACGAGGGTGAGAGAGGATACTATTGGTCGTCCAATCCGTCAACAATAGATGGCAGCAGGGCACTTACAATCTGGTTTGGAGACGATAATATCACCACTGATCATATTATGTTCAGGGATTGCGGCATGCCTGTGCGTCCGGCTTATGGACACCCCGATCCAAACATTGACGCGGCGGTCAAAGCCGGTTTGTGTCCCGACGGACAACATCCTCATGCCATCGACATGGGCAACGGCATGAAGTTCGCATGTTGCAATGTGGGCGCTTCCGCTCCTTGGGAGTATGGCAACCACTTTGCATGGGGTGAGACCGATGCTAAGAATTATTACGATAACGACACATATAAACATTTCAAGAATCTGAAATTTGTTGATATCGGTTCAAACATCTCCGGTACGTCCTATGATGTGGCAACATCGCAATGGGGCAGTTCCTGGTGTATGCCTACCGCCAAACAGATACAGTATCTCAAGGACAACTGCACAAGCACCTGGACAACCCTCAAAGGGGTTAACGGAATGAAATTCACGTCAACGAGCGGCTCTTCGATTTTCCTGCCTGCCGCAGGTGCATTCAGATGGGATGAATTGGACGCTGATGGAGCCGTTGGCGATTACTGGACATCCAACAATTCGTCGAATAACGTTAACGTTGCTCGGTCATTGAGTATTAACGAAACTGGCGTCTATGTTAATACTTCTGACCGTGTGTTCGGAATCTCCGTGCGCGCAATCAAGAAATAGAATTTTCTGTCAGCCTGATTGCTTCACAAACATATCTTTTCACAAAAAAACCAGAATCAGTAAGGTTCTGGTTTTTTTGCGTTTTTCCTTGGTCCTCATCCATGGTTTTATGCAGAAAACGGCACAAAATCACAGATTTTTTGTTATGGTATGAAATATATTTTGTAATTTTGTAGGATTAAACAAAATGTAGTTTAAGATGCTTTCAAAAATATATTCTGCCACGATGCAGGGCTTAAATGCCATTCCTGTCACAATTGAGGTGAGCAGCACCGACAGCACGGAGGGACGCTTCATCATCGTTGGTCTGCCCGACAACGCCGTGAAGGAGAGTCAGGAGCGTGTGCTGACTGCCTTGAATGTAAACGGCTACAATGTACCATTGAAAAAGACCGTGGTAAACATGGCACCGGCCGACATCCGGAAGGAGGGGTCAGGATTTGACCTGCCTATGGCCATCGGCCTGATGTTGTCGTTGGAAAAGTTGGAGTTGGAGCATCCCGAGCAGTATATGTTCGTTGGAGAACTGGGATTGGACGGAACCATCCTTCCCGTAAAGGGTGCGCTGCCCATTTCTATTAAAGCGCGTGCATTAGGATATAAAGGATTGTTTGTGCCTGTGGAGAATGCTCGCGAAGCGGCTGTAGTTGACCGCTTGGAAGTCTATGGCGTGCATCATCTGAACGATGTGGTGAACATCCTGAGCGGCGTGAAGCCAGCCGAGCCCACGATAGTCCACACGCGTGAGGAATTCTATGAGGAGCAGTTCAACTTCGACTATGACTTCAGCGAGGTGAAAGGCCAGGAAAATGTGAAACGGGCCTTTGAGGTGGCTGCCGCCGGCGGCCACAACATCATCCTCATCGGCAGCCCCGGCTGTGGCAAGTCGATGATGGCCAAGCGTTTGCCTTCGATCCTGCCGCCGCTCTCGCTGAGCGAGAGTCTGGAGACCACTCAGATCCACAGCGTGGCCGGCAAGCTGAAGAAAGACAGTTCGCTCATCAGCATCCGCCCCTTCCGTGCTCCCCACCACACGATTTCCGACGTGGCCCTGGTGGGTGGCGGCAACGTGTTCATGCCTGGAGAAATCTGTCTTGCCCACAACGGCGTGCTCTTCCTCGACGAGCTGCCCGAATTCTCCCGCAGCGTGCTCGAGACCATGCGCCAGCCACTCGAGGACAGAGTGATATCCATATCCCGGTCGAAGTATAACTACACCCTCCCCTGCTCTTTCATGCTCGTGGCCTCAATGAACCCCTGTCCTTGCGGTTATCACCACCACCCCACCCACGCCTGCGTTTGTACGCCGGCCCAGATCACCCGCTACATGAACAAAATCAGCGGTCCGCTGATGGACCGCATCGACATCCAGGTGGAAGTGGAGAATGTGCCGTTCGAGGACATCGCCAAGGCTCCGAAAGGTGAACCAAGCGCAAGCATCCGTGAGCGCGTGATTAAAGCGAGGAAAATACAGGAGGAGCGTTTCAAGCCCTATAAAGGCATCCACTGCAACGCCCAGATGACAACATCGCTCATGCAGCAGTTCGCCCATCTGGACGACGACAGCATGGAGCAACTCCGCACTGCCATGACCCGCCTGAACCTCTCCGCCCGCGCCTACGACCGCATACTGAAAGTGTCGCGCACCATAGCCGACCTCGAAGGCTCGGAGCATATCCAGCGCCACCACGTGGCCGAAGCCATCGGTTACCGCAACCTCGACCGCGACGGATGGTTTGAATAAAGCAATTACCTTGTCAGATATTTCTTTCCGTTGATGATTTTGATGCGTGAGTCATCAGTGGCCAGTCTTCCGGAAAGATCGTAGGCTATTCCATCTGCAGTCTGCGTCGCAGATGGGGCCTGGATTGCTGTAGGCGTGTTGTTTTTCAGTTCGATATAGTCGATGTCGGGCATCCAGTTCGAGGGATTTGACAGACGTATGCTGTTTCGTCCCGGCTCCAGGTGGATGTCCACAGTCTTCCGCCCTACGGTTCCCCATCCGCCGGAATTGGCGGTGATGGTCTTCACTTTCTTTCCGTTCACGCTCACGTTGATATTTCGGTTCTCCCCCGACATGAACGCGATGGTCATGGTGTAGTCTCCTCCGTTGTCGGAATAGACGTCCCTCCAGATGAGGTCGTTCTGCTCGCTGTATCCCAGCCATCCGGCCTTGAATCCGCATGAGCAAGCCCCGTCGGCCGAATAGATGCCGGTACGTTCCGCCTGGTTGTTCTTGATTTCCTGATAGTCGCTGATATAGGCTGTCTCCGCCTCGTAGCGTGTGCGCTCGATGCGCTTCTCTCCTTCCGCCACGTAGATACGGGTTCCGTGAGCCGGGACGGTCACCTCATACTGTCCGGTGAACTCACCCAGGTCCCGTTTCTGGAAGACATCCCTCAGAGTGACGTTTCCCTCGAGGCAGATGTCCTTGAAGCTGACAGTGGCATCGCGTTTGTCGTCGTTGGGATTATATATGGCGAAGGCCCTCTTTGTGCCGTTACGCGTCTCGATGTCCTTGACGAGCACATGGCATCCGTTAGTCAGAGCCACAGGATAAGCCTGCTGATAGAGCGTGTCTTGGTTGAGCGCGATGAGCTCGGTGTTTCTGAGCAGCTGCAGGGCCGTGGTGCGAATGGTGGTCAGGTCGCATCCGATGAGCAGCGGTGAGTTCATGATGCACCACATTCCGAAGTGCGTCTTGTCCTCTTCTGCCGTGAGCGACCGTCCCACTTCCAGCATGTCCATGTCGTTGAAATGTCCGTCGTAGCAATATGCAGAGAGATAGAGGTTTTCCCCCAGAATGCTTTTCACGGAGTTCCAGCTGTCGTTGATGTCGAAGGTGGTACGCCAGGAGAAGGCGATGTCGTGCACCCACGTTCCGGGATAGTTCCACCGGCAGACGTTGAGCCTCACGTCGTCTCTCCCCGTGTTTTTGATGGCATTGCAGATGGCAGTATACCGCTGCTGGGGGTCGAGTGCCAGATGCTGCTTGTTCTGAGGTGCGTCTCCACCACAGAAGTCCACCTTCACGAAGTCGAATCCGCACTCCTTGAAATAGAAATCAGCATCCCGCTGGTCGTAGTTGTAGAATCCCACGTTGACGCTGAGCACGTCGCCGTTGTACATGTTTCCGCAGGTGTTGGCACCGGCGTCGCTGTATATTCCCGCTTTCAGTCCTTTTGAATGAATATAGTCCGCCACCGGCTTGAGCCCGTTGGGGAAACGTGTGGGATGGATGAGCAGCTCTCCCGTCTCCTCATTCCGTCCTCCGAAGAATCCGTCGTCGATGTTGATGTGGTCGAACCCCACTCTCTTCAGTCCTTTGCTCACCATGGCGTCGGCCTGCTTTCGGATGAGCGCGTCGTTGATATTCACTCCGTAGGTGTTCCAAGAGCTCCACCCCATGGTGGGTCCGTTCTGTGCCTGCATGGTCAAAGCCGTTGATGCAAGCAATGTTAATGCAAGATGTCTGATCATTTCTCTGCTATTTAGTTATTTTTTTTGCAAATATAGCAGATAAAAGCGAAATTAGCAAATGGAACTGCCTCGGTTATTTCAGGTTGTTACATTTCTGACAAAGGTTGTAACATCGGAAAAGGGGATGTCAACCCTAAGAAGGAACGTCTCCCCCGATTTCCTTGCTTTCCGGGTCTGAGGAAGCCTCATCTTTCTTGAGCGTCTTCTCCACGTCGCGCTTCATGTCGTCGACAGAATGTCCCTTCGACAGGATTTTTCCTGTGCGGTCGCACAGCACATAGAACGGCAGTTCCCTGACGCCGAACTTCTGCACCGTCGGCGAATCCCAGGACTTGAAGTCGCACACATTGTCGAGCGTGAGGCTGTCCAAACGCACATATTCCTCCCATTTGTATTGCTGCGTGTCGAGCGATATGGCCAGCACCTGCAGAGACGAGCTGTAGTCCTTGGAGAAGCGTCGGAGCGTAGCCATCATGTCCCACGCCTCAGTGAGCCATGTGGCCCAGAATCCCACAAGCAGATGCGACTTGGAGAGGGAAGCGAGGTTGAGTTCCTTACCCGTCTTCGTGGTCAGTTTCAGCTTGGGAATGTTTTTTCCGGTTTCCCCGCCCTGCAGGATTTTGATGTTAGTCTCCAGGCTGATGAGAAACACATTGTTTTTCTGGTGTTTTCGCAAGAGCTGAGCCAGCTGCAGAATCTCATCGTAAGCAATTTCAGCGTCCTGCACGAAATATTTGTCGAGCATATAGACGGACACAGGCGATGCCGGGTGTCCCTCGATAAATGCCCTTGCCGCCGCCTTGAGTTTCACCTGGGTCATCGAGGCCGTCTCGGCACGGAACTCGTTGAGCAGCTTGTTCTCGTCGCTTCCTTTCACCTCATAGTTCTTCATGTCGTTGGCCGCCGCCGAATATTCCAGTGTCTGTCCGCCGTCGACGAAGACCACCTGTTCCAGTCCGTTCTGGAACACCAGCACATAGGGAGTCGGCTCGTCGGCCGTCCCTTCGTACACGAAACTGCCGCCCTTCACCTTCAGCGTATCGAATCTTGCGTTATTTCCCTGAGGACTGTATATATATATTTCGCCCGGCTGCATGCCCTTGAGCCTTCCCTCAATCTTGAACTGGTTGCCCGAAGGTCCGCAGGCAGTGATTGCCAGCGCCAGTGCCAGCAGTAATGGTATGCCACGCCTTCCCGTCATTGCTCAATCTTTTTGAATAAATCCTGACTGTTCGAGAACTCGTCGCTCGACTTGGCTGCACGATAGAGTCTTCCGTCGATCTTGCGCAGCTGCCTCAGTCCGCTTTCCATCATAAGGCGGTTGTCGGACTTGAGTCCGAGCATAGCCTGCAGATAGTATGTCATGGCGTTCTTGTGCGGCTTCTTCTCCAGCAGTTTTCCAGCCACGAGGAATTCCTGGTTGAGGATATGGGCCAGTATGCTGGTGTTGGACGTGGATCCGGCCATGACTGCCGTTGCGTTGCCGTACTTGCCTTCAGAGACGAGGAAATTACCTTTTGCCTCGTTGTAGAACGTGGCTCCATCGGCTTTCTGAAGATATTTGGCGGCGTCTTTGAGGTTACGCTGTGAGAAAGTGAGCAGGCAGAGATTGGCGGCCACCTCGTTCATCCCGTTGCTCTCCTCGTATGCCCGGTTGAAGGCAGAGCGGGCCAGGTCCACCTCTCCCTTGTCCAGATGATTAAGTCCCAAATTGTTGTAAATCATAAAGTTGTTTGGCACCAGTCCCATAGCCTGCTTGAGGAGGCTGATTCTGTCGTCGGCCGTCTTCGCCTCTTCCGACTGGCGCACCAGCACGTCAGCCTTCTTGTTGCCGGTCGTGAATCCACGGAAGCAGTAGTAGCTGGCGTCTTTCGACGTCTCGAAGACGAGGAAAGAGCTGCGGTCCACTTTCGCCGGAAGTTCAAGTGTATGCGTTTCCTTCCGTTCTCCATGATGTATCGGGGTGATGTCAACAAAGCACCTTGCCGTCTCTACTCCGATGGTGTAAGGAAGGCTGATGGACATGGGGAGTGTCATTCCGTTCTTGTAGCTTACGATACGACCATACCCGTCGCCCTTCTCGCCCTGCAGCACGACGGCATCTCCCTTCTGCTCTGCTCCCTGCCACCTGAAATAGGGGACAATCTCGCATACGGCTGACTTACCGAATTCCTTAGGAGGAATGGTGAGCGTGACTGTCACGTCACATTTTCCATTGACGAACTCGATGAGCTGCGGGCTGACCTTATAGCTTTCGGGATAGAACACGCATGCCTGCCCGAAGCTGACCAGTGGCACAAAAAAGAATATGAGACGGATTAGATTTTTCATTGTCTTGCTTTTAATTGTTTTTTACTAAAATGGTGAACGGGATAGAGCACGGAGAGGAGCCCTATGACAGAGACCGTGATGAAGACCAAGACGACGTCCGTCAGCTTCACCTGCACCGGGTATGCATCGACGATGTAGCTTCCAGCCGACGCCCCGAACTTCAGAATTCCATATTGCTGCTGCAGCAGGCACAGCCCCACTCCCAGCGCGATTCCCAGCAAAGCCCCGATGAGCGAGATGAGCCATCCCTCCAGGAGGAATATGCGTGAGATGTCGCGGTTGGTGGCCCCGAGGTTGTGCAGTGTCCTTATGTCTTCCCGTTTGTCGATGATGAGCATGGACAGCGAGCCGATGATGTTGAAGCAGGCGATGAGGAGAATGAAAGTGAGGAAGACGTAGGATATGAGCTTCTCTATCTCCATGATCTTGAAGGTGTCGGACTGCTGCTCATATCTGTCGAGCACGTCGAATCCTGCCCCCAGCGTCTGCTCCACCTTTTTTTTCACGTCCTTCACGTCGGCGTCATCGTTGAGGTACAGCTCCAGGGCGGTCTGCTTCCCGGTCTTGTCGAAGAGTCCTTGCGCAAAGTCGAGAGAGGTGATGACATAGTTGGAGTCGTATTTCGACTGCATCACCATGAAGGCCACATGAGGGGTGAAGAGTTCAGCCTGCCTGAAGTCGTTCATCGGATTGGCGATATTGATTTTCTCGCCTTTTTTCGGTGCATAGACCTGGATAGGCTCTTCGAAGTCGATGTTCAGTCCGAGGGCAGTCAGCACGTTCACGCCGAAGATGCCGTACTGCACATCGACGGCATGCAGGTCGAGCACCCCGTTGCCCACGAGGATGTCGTTGAACTCCTCGTTTTCCAGGAAATGGTCGTCCACCCCCTTCACCGTCACCATCAGCTGGGCGTTCTTGCTCGTCACCAGCGCCTTGTCCTCCACCACATCGACCGGGAGTCTCACGTCTGACAGATGTCTCACCTGCTCAATCCGCGCGTCGTTGGAGTCAAAGTACTTGCCTTCTGCCGTCACCACCTTCAAAGGCGGGTCGAAGGTGGTGAAGAGACTGGCCACCATCCCCTCGAATCCGTTGAACACGGAGAGAATGCACACCAAAGCAGCCGTCGCAATCACCACCCCCAGCACCGAGATGCCGGAGATGATGTTGATGGAGTGATGCGATTTCTTCGATATGATGTATCGCCTTGCTATGTGGAAGGGGAAACTCACTATTTCTCTGTATCAGGATTTTCCGGCTGCTCAGACTCTGTGTTCTCCGGCTGCTCCGTGTTGTCGGCTTTCTTTTCCTTGTCCTCGTTCAGGAGTTTGTCGATATTCTCCAGATAGTCGAGCGAGTCGTCGAGGAAGAATTTGAGTTCCGGGATGATGCGCAGCTGATGTCTTTGCAGTTTCCCCATCTCGTATCGTATGGCCGAGGCATGGTCGTTGATGTTCTGCAGTATCTCCTGGGCCTTGGCCGACGGGAAGATACTCAGGTATGCCTTTGCCACGCTCAGGTCGGGGCTGATTCTCACCACACTCACGCTTACCAGTATGCCACGCGTCTGGCGTGTCTGTGCCTGGAAGATGTTGCTCAGGTCCTTCTGGATGAGCCTTGCGATTTTATTTTGTCTTGTTGTTTCCAAATGATAATTTTGTTTAATGTTGAAAGTTTAATGTTTAATGAAGAGAGAGAGACTGGATTGTCCGGAGTTTCCGGAGTTTTCGGAATGGCTGTGCCTCATTTTTTCCTTATGATGCTCAGTCCGTCGCGGATGGGGATAATGACTTTCTCCACGCGCTTGTCGGCCGCTACCATGTCGTTGAATGCCATGATTCCGAGGGTCTGCGGGTCGTGTTGGTGTTCGGGTTCCACCACATGCCCGTCCCACAGCGTGTTGTCGGCGATGATGTACCCCCCGGGGTTGAGGTAGTCCATCACCATTCGGTAATAATCGCAGTAATGGCGTTTGTCGGCATCCATAAACACCATGTCGAACCGTTCGTCGAGCTGTGGAATCACATCGATGGCATCTCCGATGTGAAAACGGATCCGTTCGGCGTATGCCGACCCTTCGATCCACGGTCTTGTGAAGTCTTCCTGCTCGTCGTTCACCTCGATGGTGTGCAGCAGTGCGCCGTCGTCCATTCCCTCAGCCATGCAGAGTGCGGAATATCCGCTGTAGGTTCCGATTTCGAGGATTCTGCGAGGCCTTATCATGGTGACGAGCATCTTCAGCAGCCTTCCCTGCATGTGGCCGCTGGCCATTCTTCCGTAGAGCAGATGTATGTTCGTGGCTCTGTAAAGCTGGTGGAGATACGGTCCTTCAGGGTCGATATGGCCGATGATGTACTGCTCCAGCAGTTCGCCCTTGTCCTGATTGTATGTCATGACGCCAGCAGAGCTTCAATGGCCAGCCGGTAGGAGTCGAGGCCGAACCCACAAATCACTCCCTTGCAGGCACATGAGATCATAGACTTATGCCGGAACTCCTCCCTTTGGTGCACGTTGCTGATGTGGACCTCCACCACGGGTGTCTTGATGGCGCGTATGGCATCCTGCAGCGCCACGCTCGTGTGTGTGTATGCTCCGGCATTGAACACCACTCCGTCGAAACTGAAGCCCACCTCATGAAGCTTGTCAATCAGCGCCCCCTCATGGTTGGACTGGTAGTATTCCAGTTCCAGGGAAGGATAACGCTGTCGGAGCTCATCAAAGTAGTCGTCGAACCCCCGGCTGCCATAGACGCCGGGCTCACGCTTGCCAAGCAGGTTCAGGTTCGGGCCGTTCAGAATTAATATTTTCATTGTTTTCTTTTTTCTTATTTTTAAATCGGGGTTTCGAGGCTTCAATTTTTCGATTCTTCGGCCTTTCGAGACTTCGATTCTTCGATTTCTCGATCCTTCAATTTCTCGACGCTTCGAAACTTCGAGGGTTTAAATTTTCACCCTGGTGATTTTCTTCCACCCGAATTAACTTGCAAAGTTACACATATTTATTCACTTAGCCAATTTTTAAAGGAAAAATCAGTCTTTGCGGTTGAAATCAGCGCTTTTCTATGTCCCGTGTGCATCCTTGTACTGCGATGGAAGCACCCCATACATCTCCTTGAAGAACTTGGTGAACGACCGGGTGTTGGGGAATCCCACTTTATAAGTGATTTCCGAGACGGAGAGCTGGCTTTTGCGCAGCAGCTGCTCAGCATATCTCAGTCGGATGAGTCGGATGAACTCCGATGGGGTGTGCCCGGTGACACTGAGGATGCGTTTGTAGAGATATGACCTGGACATGCTCATGGCCGAGGAGAGCGTCTCCACGTTGAGGTCCACCTCTGTCAGGTGGTTCTCGATATAGTCAGTGGCGTCAGCCACCAGTTTCTCGTCGAGCGACGTGATTTCCAGCTCCTTCACCTTGGGTTCCAGCTTTTCCGTCTTCCCTCCGCTCCGGCTCCATTTGATGAGGTTGGCGATGCGGAGGTTGAGCAGGTCGAGATTGAACGGCTTGGTGATGTAGTCGTCGGCCCCGTTTTCCAGCCCGCTGATTTTCTGCTCCTGCGCCATGCGGGCCGTAAGCATGACGAAGGGGATGCGTGCGGTCGACAGATTGTTTTTCACCGCCCTGCACAGCTCGTTGCCGTCCATCTCGGGCATCATCACGTCGGAGAGTATGATGTCGGGCTTTTGTTCCGTCATCTTCTCCAGCGCCTGCTTTCCGTCCTCTGCCGTCTGCACCTGGTAAGTGTTTCCCAGCAGCCCCTTCATGAACTCGAGGAAGTCGGGGTTGTCGTCCACCACGAGCACCACGGGCCGGCTGCCGTCGGCATTCTCCACGGCGTTTTGCTCTGCCGCCGCAGAGTCTTCGGCAGCCGTGTCGTCCAAGGCAGCCACACTGGCTGTCTCAGTCTGTATTGCCGGCTGCTGGTCCACAGTCCTGACAGGCAGATGCACGATAAACACGGTGCCGCCGCCCGGATTGTCCTCCACGTGGATGTCGCCGTCGTGGAGCTTCACGAACTCATAGACGAGGTTCAGTCCGATGCCGCTTCCGCCGAAGGGGTTCTCCACCTGGTTGTCAGCCTGGTAGAAGCGCTCAAAAATATGCTGTTTGTCCGTGTCGCTGATGCCTTTTCCCGTGTCCGCCACCTTGATCTCGAGCTGTTGTCCGTTTCCGTCCACGCCGCCAGCCTGTCCGTCCACCGTCCTTACCGACACGTCCACCCTTCCGCCGTTCTCCGTGAACTTAAACGCATTCGACAGGAGGTTGTTCATAATCTTGCCCACCTTGTCGTCGTCGAACGACATGACCAGTCTTTCTATATGGGAGAAGAACGTGAGGGACACCTTGTTGCCCATGGAAGCCTGGAAAGCCTCGCATATATCCTTGATGAAGAGGATGATGTCTCCAGTCTTCAGCATGAGAGTGGCTCCGTTGACCTCGATTTTCCTCAGGTCGAGCAGCTGATTGACGAGAATCAGCAGCTTGTTGGCGTTGCGGTGGACAAACTGAAGTTTTTCTTTCTTATTTGTGTCCGTCTCCTCGTCCATCATCTGCTTGAGCGGGGAGATGACGAGCGTGAGCGGGGTGCGCAGCTCATGGCTGGCATTGGTGAAGAACCGCATCTTCATCTCGTTCAGCTGCTTCACGTCGGTAGCCTGTTGGCGTATGCGTTCGATTTTGATTCGTTCTTGCTGACGGCGCATCATCAGCTTTCTCAGATAATAGAAGATCAGGGCTGCTGCTATGGCGTAGAGGATATACATCCAGAAAGTGCGGTAGAAAGGTGGGGTGACAACGATTTTCAGTTCAGCCGTGTCGCCGCTGACCACCCCCCCGTTGTCCACGAGCCTCACCTGCAGGGTGTAAGTGCCCGGCGAGAGGTTGGTGTAGTTCAGTTCGCTGACGCCCGCCGGAGTGATCATCCACTTGTCGTTCAGTCCTTTCAGGCGGTAGGAGAATCGGTGGCGGGTGGGCATCTCCACCTCGTTGCATGCCAGCAAGATGGTGAAGTACTTGTCCTTATGGCTGATTTCCAGCTTACGCGACTGGTCGATGGCCGTGGGGAGTACTACCCTTCCGTCGTATTCCTCGCCCACAAGGATAGGCGTGTCGAAGATGCTGACCCCCGAGAAGACAACCCTCAGGTTGTCGTTGGGTGTTGGCTTGCTGTCATGCATGAGCACGTTCACGCCTTCCTGTCCGCCTATCAGCACTTTTCCGTCGGCGGTGGACAGCATGCTCCGCCCGTTGAACTGCCGTCTCTGCAGTCCGTCGAGGGAGGTGAAGTTGAAGCTATCGAACGTCCATCCGCCTTCGGACGTCTTGCCTACAATCAGTCGCGACACTCCCTTGTCGGTGGCGACCCACATCTGCCGGCCTGCGTCCTCGGCCAGCGCGATGGCAGAATAGCCTCCCAGTCCGTTGTCGCTGGTGATGCTGTAGAGCTGGTCGCTCAGCATGTCGTAGACATTCAGTCCGGAGGGGGTGACAAGCCAGATCAGTCCCCGGCTGTCTTCGTAGATTTGTTCGAGGTGGTTGTTGAGAAACTGTCTTCCGCCTTTCGTCTGGTTATAGTTTTCGAAGCGCAGTGTCCTGGGGTTGAAGGAGGAGAAATAATTGGAATGTCCGATGAGTATGTTTCCGAGGCGGTCCTTGGAGAGCGATGCGATATTGTCCGACGAGATGGCTGTGCTCCGCGTGTCGAAGGTGGTGAATGTAGCTGTCTCGGTGTCGAAGGTCTGCAGTCCGGCGTCGATGGTTCCGATCACCAGTTTTCCCGGCTCCGCCTCCACGAGCGCCCACACGTCGTTGCTTGCCAGTCCGCTGTCGCCCGCATGCCAGGCTTTCCACACACCGTCCTTATAGCGGGTCAGTCCGCCGTTGAAAGAGCCGAACCACAGGGCGCCGTCGCTGCCCTTCATGGAGCACACCACAACGTCGGAGAGCAGCCCTGTCTCAGCCTTATGGAAATTGCGGATGCTCTTGTCCCGGGGGGTATAGGAGACGATGCCGTTGTCGTTCGTTCCGCACCAGATGTTGCCATCCGCATCCTGCACGAGCGTACACACATCTCCCAGGGGCCACAGTGCGAATGTACGCCCGCTGTTCCAGTAGTAGCCTACACCGTTCTTGTAGGTACCGATCCAGAGTGCGCCGTTCTTGTCGAACATAAGGGTGGAGATGGTGTTGTCGGGCAGGGAGTTCGAGCGGTTTCGGTCATGTTTGAACTGCGTGAGCGTCTTGCGCGAGAGATTCACCCTCACCAGACCCTCGTGGTTCGTGGCAAGCCAGAGGTTGCCTTTCCCGTCCTCCTTCACATCACTGATAATCAGCCGTTCGGAAAGCGGGCTGACTTCCTGGCTGACGAGCCAGGACTCCACGCTCTCATGCCATTCCTTCTTTTTGGAGTCGAAGACATAGGTCTGGGTCTCTGTCTCCACCCAGTAATTCCCGTAGCGGTCGAAGTCGAATGCCGTGGCCACTTTTTTCTGTATACGGTCCCTCAGGTATGTGTCGGTCTTCTGAAGTGTGAAGGTAGAGGGTGATATCCAGGAGAGGCTGCCGTCATAGAGCAAGACCACGACTTTCCCGTCCGCTTCCTTGATGTCGGCCACAGAGGCCGACGGAAGCATGCCGGCAGCGTCGCCGGTCTTGATAAGATGAGCCTTGGCGCCGTCGCCTGGGGGGATGACATAGCATCCCTGCCCGTTGACATAGACATAGAGGTTCTTCTGCCTGTCGACGAACACGCGGCTGAGCCCTCCGTTGATGCCGTACTGCCTGAGGCGTTCCACAGGGTTGCGGTCGAATGCCTCCGTGGAGGGGTCATATACGCAGTAGCCTCCCGAGGTGTTGACCCATAGACGTCCGTTTCCGTCCTCCACGATGTCGTTCACGCAGTCGTTGAGCAGGCTCTTGGGGTCGTCCATCCTGGAGTTGAAGTTCTTGCAGTGGTATCCATCGAAGCGGCTGAGTCCGGAAGAGGTACCGAACCACAGATAGCCATCTCGGCTCTTGCAGATGACGTTCACCTGATTACCGGCGAGTCCGTCGCGCAGGCTCAGCGTAAGAAACTCGGCGTCAGGCTCCTGGGCAGATAAATTCATCCATGGAAGCAGAATCAATATCGACAAGAAAATTATAGATATTAGTTTCATGCTATGTGATTTCATAAATATTATTACGTTTTGAATGAAACGTTCCCAAAACAAGTCTGTTATAGGTATTCGGAAAGATTCTCTTTGCCCAACACACCTATAAAAAAATCATGTGCCACATTGGTTTCAGCTTGATATTGTTTTGAAATTAAATATTTAAGAGTATGTCTTAGCACAGAAATCTCCGAAATATCTTTCATAGCAGAGAAAAGCTTGGAAAAGCGAGAATCCGTATTTGATGTGTTTTGCTTAGCCACTTCGGTAAAATGCTTCAAGTCTGTTGGCAAATCATAGTCACTCAAATTTATTCCATTTTCCAAAGCATTATCCAAAATATACTTATCAACCGCAGGACAGATAGTGATTAAAAACTGCGGGCGAAGCTTGTGTTTCAGCAGAGTCATGTGTCTTGTTTCAGCCACAATATCGCATTGTCCAAGATACCCGGTCATGCGATGTTGTTCTCTGTCCAAGTCTATGACACCAATAGCAAAGCGGTCAGACAGCGCATTGTTCAGACTACTGATTACCTTGGTACACCCCATCTGATGATTGACCGTACCTTTCAGCAATGATTGCATCAGGTTTGTATCAACATAGCACTCCGGCACAACATTTGGAAAATCCAGTTTTCTCATAAGTACGCTTCAAAATTAAAAAACAAATCCACACCATTGAAAATCACGTCATCCTTGGTCTCGTCCGTGATACAGCTTACATCGTAAAGTCCTTGTCCTGATTCATGGGTCAGAAACAGCCCGAATCCCTGAGGGCAGTTTTTGAGCATCTGATTCAGGACATAAGGGCTATGGGTAGTCATAAATAGAAAATGTCCGTGTTCATCCGCTGCCACACGGTCCAAAATCCAATTCACGAACAGGCATTGTGTAGGAGGAAAAAGATTATTCTCAGGCTCCTCCAAGAAAATCTCACTATGATTATTCTTTAACAAACGGGAGACAAAACCATCGAACCGTTCTTTTTCTTTCTCTGTATTGAACATATAAATCTGTTGCTTGCTGTTCAGATAAAACGTTGTAGAGTAATTATGTTTTCCTTCCTGAGCATTAAGGCAGCGCTCATATATAACATCAAAAGTATGCTTGATTTCCTCTACCTTATTTAAAGAAAGATTTTGTGTGTTCGCTTGCGAATCTGCGAACAGTCCACAGGTCAGATAATCAGTATGTACAAATAACGGCAAAACGGACTGTATGCCGCTTGAAGCTTCCTGTAGCTCCAGAACCTCTCCAGTACGGAGTGTGACCAAATCCTTCTCACTGTTCGGGTCAAAATGATAATCAACTCCCATCCCAAGAATATTTGTTGTCATATTTCGATGCCGCCGTGACACATTCCATTCCTCCATGAACTCCTGCAAATGAGGTGAGACCCTCGTCAGTCCTTTGTAGTCGCTAAAGAGGGACACCACATTTCTGTCTGACGTTATATATGACACTTTTGGACGGCAATACCGCCAAGCCTCACTGTTCATTGAACATTGGAATTTTGCAGTGTCTTTCCCATTATCATACACAAAGTCAATGTATTCACTGTGATATTCGATATAAGTTGTGGGCTTTAGATATTTTTGCATGCCATAATAATCCAGCAAGTGGTTCAGAAAGCGGTTTTCTTCCTCAAAGAAAGTGGACGACTGCAAAAGCATTACCCGTTTCTCAAGCCAAGAACAGAAGCAGGCCGTGCGAAGTACACAACTTTTTCCAGAGCTCTGAAGGCCTATGACCAGGTTCACTTTTGCCAGCTGAATATCAACCCTATGTAGAGGACCGAAATTTCTGATTATTAAATGTTTCATATGAATTAATGAATTAATTTACGACTTTACCTTGCAAAGTTAGAAAAAAATTTGCATAACTCAATAAATTTCACGAACTTTGTCAATTAATTCGAAATCAAACTACTAAACTGACGATAATGAAAAAAATCTACTCACTTCTTTTTGTTCTGATGACGTGTCTGGCTACTGCCGGCGCACAGAGCGGAGCCCCGGCTTTCCCGGGAGCAGAAGGCCACGGACGTTATGTATCGGGAGGAAGGAACCCTTCCAACGGTTCCACGAAAATCATCCATGTGACTAATCTCAACGACTCGGGCACAGGCTCGTTCCGCGCTGCCGTGAGCGGGTCGGACTATAAGACCATCGTCTTCGACGTGGGCGGCGTCATACCGCTCAAGAGCGACCTGGTCATCGGAGACAACACCACCATCGCCGGTCAGACGGCGCCAGAGCCGGGCATCACCATCCGATACTACACCATACGTCCGGGCGGCAACAACATCATCCGCTTCATCCGTATCCGACGCGGACAGGAGAAGAATATGAACGACGGGGCCGATGCCATCTGGCAGCGCCAGAAGAACGGCATCATCATCGACCACTGCTCATTCTCATGGAGCATCGACGAAGTGGCGTCGTTCTACGACAACAACAACTTCACCATGCAGTGGTGCACCATCGGAGAGAGTCTGAACAACGCCGGCCACAACAAGGGCGCACACGGCTACGGAGGTATCTGGGGCGGAAAGCTGGCCTCATTCCACCACAACCTCATCTGCCATGTCAATAACCGCTCACCCCGCTTCTGCGGCGCCCGCTACGACTGGGAAGGCTACACATCGAACAAGCTTTATGCACAGTACCGGTGGGAGAATGCCGTGCAGGCCGAAATCGTGGACTTCCGCAACTGCGTGGTCTACAACTGCGGAAACGGCTGCTACGGAGGTCCGGGCGGAGGCTATGTCAACATGGTAAACAACTACTATAAGACTGGACCGGCAGGGTCCACCTCACAGGTTACGAAGATATCTATAGCTAACAGCACAACGGCCGAGGACTATCCGAAATACTGGGGGCTGACCAGCCGTTACTACATCAACGGCAACACCGTGAACTCCAACACCAACTACGACTGGACGAACATATCCTACGACAGCGGCATCTACACGATAGGCGGTGAGAAATACTGTGCCGACCCCAACCACTACTACGGCAGCAACGTGGAGTACAAGAAGAACACGAGCGGCCAGGACTGCGTGAAGATCAAGCTCGACGAGCCGGTTCCCGCAGGCGAGGTGACCACCCACACGGCATCGCGTGCCTACTCCAAAGTGGCGAACTTCTGTGGTGCATCGCTCTGCCGCGACGAGGTGGACGCACGCTACATGACCGAACTGCGCAACGGCACCGCCACGTATAAGGGTTCTGTCACAGGTAAGGCCGGCCGCATAGATAAGGTGTCAGATGTGAATGGCTATACCGAGGCCAACTTCGGCACAGGCTCACGCCCTGAGGGCTACGACAACGACCGCGACGGAATGCCCGACGAATGGGAGACTGCCAACGGGCTGGACCCGAACGACAAGACCGACGCGCTGGTCTACACCATCGACACGAAGAAGCAGTATTATACGAACCTCGAGGTCTATCTCAACTCCGTGGTGCAGGACATCATGATTGAGGAGAACGAAGACGCAAAGGAAGCGGTAGACGAGTACTATCCCGGAATGGAGACGCCGGACGACCCGGGCGATGACGACAAGCCGGAACCGGTTTATTACAACGCCACCTACAACGTGATGGAAGGCGACGTGTTCAAGGCCGGGCAGACTGTAAACGTGGACTACGAGGGTGAGACCGTCGCCACCGTGACATACAGCGTGGAAGGCGACAAAGACTTCAATGCGGCTGCTGCCAACAGCAACGTGGCGGGCTTCGGTGCCTTCACCAGCGGCAACGGCGTGAACGGAAGTGCCACAGGCGGAACCGTCTATTACATCCGTCCGACCTACGACGGAACCATCACCGCGGCAGTCGTGCTCAACTCCGGCAAGAGCTTCTACATCCTTGAGGACGGAACGGCACTGTCCAACTACGACGGCATCACGGAGAGCGAGAAGAAATACGGCACCTACACCTTCGACGTGAAGGGAGGCAGCACTTATGCCCTCTACTGCACCGGGTCCAAGCTTGGCTTCTACGGATTCAACTACGCATGGGTGAAGACACCAGAGCCGGAGAAGAAGCGTGGCGACGTGAACGAGGACGGCAACGTGGACATCAGCGACATCGTGGCGGTCATCAACCAGATTGCCGGCACTGCCACATACCGCTATGCCGACGTGAACGAGGACACCGGCGTCGACATCTCCGACATCGTGGCCATCATCAATATCATCGCAGGACAGTAAGTTTGAAGTTTGAAATTTAGCCATCCGGACAGTAAGTTTGAGGTTTGAGGTTTGAAATTTGAAGTTTAGCCATCCGGGCGTGCAGGATAGGTCGTCATTACAAATATTGTCTTAAACTTTAAGGTTTAATGGAAAAAGAAAATAGCAACCATTGTATTGAATCCTCATCCAACTCAAGTCGTACTCAAATTGATGTCACAAATTGTGATATCAAAACCACGTTTTAAATATAGAATCCTATATTAGAGTGGTTCGAGAACAGCATGTGATGTTTGATTTTGACTTGGCTATGCTCTATGGTGTTGAGACAAGGGTTCTTAATCAAGCAGTGAAACGAAATATCAACCGTTTCCCCGACGACTTCATGTTTAGGCTGACAAAAAATGAATGGAGTATTTTGAGGTCACAAATTGTGACCTCAAAATCTTCAGAACGAAGAGGTGGAACTCAAAAGCAACCATTTGCGTTTACACGAAACGGAGTTGCAATGTTAAGCAGTGTGCTGAAGTCCGAAATTGCAGTTGGAGTAAATATCCGAATTATGAGAGCCTTCACAGCCATGCCCCAAATTGTCAATCACAATGCTCAACTATTACAACGCATATTTAACATAGAACAACACCAACAGGAAACAGACGGAAAAATAGAAGCTATTCTCGGAAAGATTGAGGAATTTTCTCCAAAACTTTTATCAGAACAAATTTTCAAAACAGGTTGTGTTTGGGATGCTTGGGCATATGTGTCTGAAATGGTCAGGAGTGCAAAACAGAGAATCGTTTTGATTGATAATTTTGTTGATGATCGCGTCCTGACAATGTTATCGAAACGGTCAAAAAATGTCAAGGCCACAATACATACAAGATACAACGAGCAATTTCTTTCTGACTTAAAGAAGCACAACACCCAATATCCTATTATTGAATATATTCAATTGCCACATAGGAATCACGACCGTTTTCTTGTTATTGATGACAAAATATATCTTTTGGGAGCAAGTCTAAAAGATATAGGAACAGGCTTATGCGCTATCACCGAGATGGAATCCTCTCCTGAGACAGTTCTTGAATTGCTTAAGTGAGATAAAAAACTTGTCTCACCGTCTGTTGCATTTGAACGCCTTTCATGGCTGACTATCGTCTTGCCTTCTCGTCTTCATCAAAACGAAGCAACTTTAATTTTCACGGTTATTAAACCTCAAATTTCAAACCTCAAATCTCAAAGTTTTAAAGTTTTCTGATTCTGAACCGGTCGAAGACCACCCATGACAGGGAGCGTTCCCTCATGACGGGCAGCCGCAAGCCGATACGTACGGAGTCGGTGCCTTCTGGCACGGTGAATTCCAGCATGTTGACATAGTGACCGCGGTTGAAGTAATATCCTGCGGCACGTATGGCATTCGGAACCTCATCTTTCACATGCTCCTCGAAAAACATCTTGTCGTTGGGCAGCGGCTCGCTGTTAGCCTCCGCCGCCCAGTTGAGCAGGCGGACGGATGCCGTGTCGGCATACAGTTCGGCGGTGGAGTAAGCCCGGCCACCCTCCTGGTCGGCTGCGTGCTCGTAATGCCACATCGACCAATGTCCGCTGTCGGGACGGTGGAATGCGCTCACCCTCACCTCATAGCGTCCCGGCTCCAGTCCGTGGATGGTCTGCCACATGTCGAAGGTCTCCATATAGAAAGCCCCGCAGTTGATTTCCCTCTCGTCGATAAAGAAAGGTGACAAATTCGGGGCGAATTTCCATCCGTAGCCTTTTTCCCCATGAAAATCCGGGTTGACGATTTTAAGCGTCGGTTCTTCGCCGTATGTCAGTCCCTCCGGCGTATAGTCATCATAATCCTGTACGCCAGGGTCGTCCTTCCGCTCTATCTTGTAGAGCTTATAGAGGCTGGCGGCAGCCAGCACGCCCAAAGCAATGGCAAGCGTTCCCGTTATCCATAGCCACTTCTGCTTGACAAGGCGTCCTTTCCGGCGTGACTTTGCATTCAGCGCCTCTTCCAGCTCTGCCATATTGTGGTATCGACGGTCGATGGGTTCAAGACACCTGGAGACAACTGGGTCGAAGCGCTTGTCCAGATCCATCTCTCTCAGTATCACACCGAAGCTGTAGATGTCGTTGCGCACATCGGGCTCGCTCCCTTGATCCTGCTCCGGAGCCATATAGCCGTCGGTGCCTCCGGCTTGCTTCAGCACGGCATAGGAGTCAGAGTCTGCCAGTCCGAAGTCAATCAGTTTGATGTTCTCCCCGTTACGCGTCACCATCACATTGGAAGGCTTGAGGTCGCGGTGGACGATGCCGCACTGATGGACATACTCCAGCGCCTCCGCTATCTGGCCGGCCAGTTTCAGCCGTCGGCTTTCTTCTGGTTTTTTCTGCAAGAAGTCATTAAGCGTGTCACCATCAATCCACTCCATCACGATGGCTGGTCCCCATTCCTCCAAATTCTCGATGCTGAAGGCACGCACAACAAACGGATGTTGCATCTGGATGAGAATCTCAAACTCCTTGCGTAGCATCTCTTGAAACACTGGCTGATCCTTCTCTTCAGGAAGCAGTGTCTTCAACATCCACCATTGTCCGTATCTCATAGCTTTCAGCAACATATTGTGGGATGACCTTCTCACCACTGTGATGCTGGTGAAATGAGATTCGATTCCCTCAAATCCGTCATGCAGAAAGTCGGAAAAGTCTTTATCTTTCGCCATGTTTTTGTGATGTTAGGAAAAAACTCGCTAAGCTGTTCTCATACCTAACCCTTAAACATTAAACTTTAATCTTTTTAATTAAAACTTGCCTTAACTTAATCCCAATACTTCGGTAAATTTTTTAAAATATTATATTGGTCCTATAGACCGTTTTGTCTAACCCTTTAAAAATCAACAAGTTATTAATAAAATTTAACATAAAAAATTTGGTCAAGTCGCTGATTTTCAGTAACTTAGGGAACAAATTCCAAACATTCCTCAGTCATGCCGATAACCAAGCTCCTTGACCAATACAAGACCCTGTGCAGGGCAGCCCTGACATTCGCCTCAGGTGCAAAGTTAAACAAAAGTATCCGAAAAAACATCATCGAAATACTGTTTTTAATCATGGTCATCCCAAGAAAAATAAATTTTCTCCAGCTCGGACGCTACGGGACCCGTTCAGAGCAGTGCTACCGTCAGACGTTTGAACGCGAGGTGGACTGGATGGAGTTCAACCTTTGGTTGAGTGCCTACAACTTCCGTGAGGGCTCAAGGCGGATGGGAATCGCCATAGACCCCAGCTATATATCCAAGGCCGGCAAGCATACACCGCATGTCGGGACGTTCTGGTCAGGATGTGCGGGTGCGGTGAAGCACGGGCTGGAGATTCTCGGCATAGGTCTGATTGACGTTGACCTTCACGACTGCATGATGCTCCGTGCCGTACAGACGGCACTGGAGAAAGGCAGGGAGAAGGATGAGATGACGCTGTACCAGTGGTATGCCAAAGTGCTCCACGACTACAAGACCGAACTACAACGTGCGTCGCACTATATAGTTGGAGATGCTGCCTTCTCGAAGAAGACTTTTGTCGACCTGATACAGCCGGACGGATTTCATCTGGTGAGCCGTCTGAGAAGCGATGCGGTGCTTCATTATCTCTGGGAGGGTGAGCAAACCGGAAGGCCTGGACGTCCCAGGGTCAAAGGAGACAAGATAGACTTCAAGAACCTTGACAAGTCGAAGATGCAGAAACTTGACATTGACCCACAAGACGGCGAGGCGTATGCCCTGAAAGCCCATTGCAAATCACTCGGCAGAGTTGTCTCACTGGTGATACACATCATGCCCAAGGGCGGGCACAAGCTGTATTTCTCCACGGATGAGAGCATGTCAGGGAAGGATGTCATCGAATACTACCGTACGAGGTTTCAGATAGAGTTCAATTTCAGGGATGCTAAGCAGTTCGCCGGACTGACAGACTCGCAGGCAAGGTCATCGGCAAAACTTGACTTCGCATATAACGCATCGTTTGCGGCTGTCAATGTGGCAAAAACCGTCAGGAGGCATTTCGCACCAGATTTGTCTATCGGGAAACTGAAGTCGCTGATGGTCAATGCATACTACTTGCAACGAATTATTTGCGTGTTCGAGAGACAACCGAACATGACTTTAAATACCAAACTTTTCAAAGAACTATTTAAGATTGCGGAACAAGCCGCATAAAATTATTTAATTTTTTAACGAACTATTGTAA
>JAFUVE010000053.1 GCA_017483765.1 Bacteroidaceae bacterium
AATTTGAAGTTTGAAATTTGAAATTTAACCATCCGGACAGGAAGACAAGAAGAGAAGAGAAAACAAGAAGATATAATTATAGTGTATTCAAGAAAAGGCTAAAAGCAAGCAAAGCAGTTGAGTATATAAACAAGCATACAAGCAATAAAACAAGCACCGACGCAAAAAAATGGCATCGAAAGAACAAAATCCGAAGACAAGGTTTTCCTTTGAGGTGCTTCCTCCATTGAAAGGAACAGGCACAGAGTCGTTGTTTAGGACGATAGACACGCTGAAGGAATTCAATCCACTGCATATCAACATCACGACGCACCGCAGTGAGTACGTTTACGACGAACAGGAAGACGGCAGCTTCACCCGAAAGCGTCTTCGCCGCCGTCCCGGTACGATAGCTGTGGCCAGTGCCATCATGAACAAGTACGACATCAAAGTGGTTCCACACGTGGTTTGCAGCGGCTTCACGAAAGAAGACACAGAGTATATGCTGCTCGACCTTCAGTTTCTTGGCATCCATGAAGTGTTGGCCCTGCGTGGCGACAAAGCCAAGGACGAGTCACGCTTTCAAGCAGTGCGTGGCGGCCACAGCCATACGACCGACCTGCTTCGCCAGATCAACGCCTTCAACGCCGGCACTTTTGTTGACGGGACGCCAATCAAGCACGTAGGCGAACCCTTCACGTTCGGTGTGGCCTGCTACCCAGAGAAGCATGAAGAGTCGCCAAACCCCGACAGCGACCTGCGCTATCTGAAGAAGAAGCAGGATTTAGGAGCGAAATATGCGATATGCCAGATGTTCTTCGACAACCAGAAATACTTCAGTTTCGTGGAACGTGCCCGCAAAGCCGGCGTGACGATTCCAATCATACCAGCCTTGAAGCCGATGGCCAAAATGAGTCAGATTACCCAGGTGCCCAAAACCTTCCACTTGGACATCCCCAAAGAGCTGGCCGACGAAGCCGCACGTTGCAAGACCGACGAGGACGTGAAGCAGCTTGGCATCGAATGGAGCATCTCCCAGTGTGAGGAGCTGATAGCCCACGGAGTACCCTGCATCCATTTCTATACGATGTCGGCCGTTGACAGTATCCGCCAGATAGCGGAGCGGTTTTGGTGAACGAGGAAGTAGAAAAGAATGTTAAAGTGAACAATAGTGATTCTTAGTTGAAGACGATAATTCAGTCAGCACTGATTGACAGAACAAACAATATTCAGTCGGTTGAATAAAAAAATTATTTAGGACTACAACATGAAATTCTCAGAGGTGATAGGACAGGACAGCATCGTAAAGCGCCTGAAAGACATGACGGAAAGCGGAAAGATTCCCCATGCCATCATGTTCTGTGGCAAAGAAGGCAGCGGCACGATGCCGTTGGCGATTGCGTTTGCCCAATATCTGTTGTGCCAGGGCCAGTCAGCCGTGGAATCGCAGTCGGCAGGCCTGTTCGGGATGGAAGAACCCGCCCCCACCGTGTTGGAACGTCCGTGCGGGAAATGCCGCTCTTGCTTGATGGCGGCAAACCTTCAGCATCCCGACCTGCATTTCATGTTTCCGATATACAAAAAATCCAAAGGTTCGAACGCCCCCACTTACTGCTATGAGTATATAGAAGAATGGCGCGACCTGCTGCTGTCTACCCCCTACTTCACCTACAGCGACTGGATGAGTGCCTGCGGTGCAGAAAACCAGCAGCTGAAGATTTTTGAGTCGGAAAGCGATGAGATAAACCACAAGCTGTCGCTGGTGGCCAGCCAGGGCGGCTATAAGATATGCGTGATATGGCTCCCGGAGAAAATGAACGAAAGCTGTTCTAACAAGATGCTGAAATTGATAGAGGAGCCTCCCGCCAATACGATATTCATCATGGCCAGCGAGCACCCGGAACTGCTGCTGACCACCATCCGCAGCCGTGTGCAGTCCATTCCGGTCCCTCCAGTTCCCGAAGACGCCATATACGAGGAGCTGACAAGCCATTACGGAATCATGGAGAACCTGGCCCGGAGTATCGCCCACAGCTCGCAAGGCAGCATGTCGACGGCACTGAAAGCCATCCGCGACAACAGCGAGGAGGAGCAATATTTCGACCTGTTTGTCCAGATTATGCGCCTGACCTACCTTCGCAAAGTGCGCGAGATGAAGAAATGGAGCGAAGAGGTGGCCGGCTTAGGGCGTGAACGCCAGAAACACTTTCTGGAGTATTGTCAGCGCATGGTGCGCGAAAACTTCATCTACAACTTCCATAATCCGTCCCTGAACTACATGCGCGAGGAAGAGTCGAACTTCGCAGTCCGCTTCGCCCCATTCATCAATGAGAACAACGTGATAGGCATCATGGACGAGTTGTCGCTATGTGAACGTGACATCTCCCAAAACGGAAATGCCAAGATCATTTTCTTTGACTTCGCATTGAAGATGACGGTGTTGATCAAGAACAGGTAAGGAGTGGAAAGTGAAGAATGAAGAATGAAGAATGAAGAATGTATTTACTCCGAACATTGAATTAACAGGGACATAGAAGACATAGTATTTATAGAAACCATAGATTCTATAGAAGCCATAGATTGAATAGAGACCATAGATTTTAAAACAATAAAATAAATACGATTATACAATGTCAGAGAAAGAAAACGATATAAAAGTGAATGCGTCGGACAGCAACTACCGGGTAGGCAATGGTTCGAAGATTCAGTTGCTTCAACGCAGCTGCAACCCTCACACCGACAAGCTGAACGCCTACGACTGGCTGGCCGACCTGCCCGACAATGCCGACGCAGACGAGATGGTGGAGGTGCAGTTCAAGCCCCCGCGTAAAGGTTATTATCTGAACAGCAACCATCTTGACCTTCATAAAGGTGATGTCGTGGCAGTTGAGGCCAATCCCGGCCATGACATCGGCACAGTGACGATGACCGGCCGCCTGGTCGCCCTTCAGATGAAGAAAGCCAACCTGAAACCCAATGTTGAGTTTAAGCGCATCTACCGCAAGGCCCGCACCGTCGACATCGACAAGTACAAAGAGTCGAAAGCCCATGAGCACGACACGATGATAGAGTCGCGCCAGATAGCCAAGGACCTTGGTCTTCAGATGAAGATAGGCGACGTGGAGTATCAGGGCGACGGCAACAAGGCCATCTTCTACTACATAGCCGACGAGCGCGTGGACTTCCGGCAGCTGATTAAGGTGTTGGCTGAGCGTTTCCGCGTGCGCATAGAGATGAAGCAGATAGGCGCCCGCCAGGAGGCCGGCCGTATAGGCGGTATAGGTCCTTGCGGACGTGAGCTATGCTGCGCCACCTGGATGACCAGTTTCGTGAGTGTGTCGACCAGCGCAGCCCGCTTCCAGGACATCTCGCTGAACCCCCAGAAACTGGCAGGACAGTGCGCCAAGCTGAAATGTTGTCTGAACTATGAGGTGGATCAATACGTAGAGTCGTTGAAGCGACTTCCTTCACGCGAAATCACCCTTCACACCACCGACAACGAATACTATTTCTTCAAGGCCGACATCCTGGCACACATGATCACCTACTCCACCGACAAGCACATCCTGGCCAACGAGCGCACCATCAGTGCCCGCCGCGCCTTCGAGGTGATTGAGATGAACCGTAATGGCCAGAAGCCCAACGACCTGAACGACACAGGCACCCCTGTAGTCGTAGAATCAAAAGACCTGCTCGACCAGGAGAACATCACGCGCTTCGACCGCGCCAAGAAGAAAAAGAAGAAAGGTGGCAACACTCCCGCTTCCGATCCGCAGCCACCGGCCAAGCAGAGCGGTGAGCGTCGTCAGCAGTCTGAGGACCGCCGCCAGCAGAAGATAGCTCACAAGGCCCAGAACATGAGTCAGGAAGCGAAAAAGCCACAGAACAAGCCCCGCGGCAACCGCCACAAGCCGAACAACGTGAGAAACAGCACAAACGGACAATAGTTCCTTTGAGGTTTGAATTTTGAGGTTTGAGGTTTATAGTTACTCAGAACAAACGAATGCTCATCAGGCTGACAGTCCTTAAAGTCTGGAAATTGAGAATTATCGTCACCGAAATCGGCTACCATCTTGGCTACTCTCTATAAGACAAGAACTATAACAAAAAGACAGCAGATATGAAGGCACGGTTTATGCTATATATGATGTTGTTGTTGCTGTTGCATGGAGTCATGTGGACTTCATGCAGCGGTTGCCTTGACAGTTTCGGCGGCGACTATGGCACCATGAAGGTAGACTCCGCTTCAGGCGTGGTTTACGACAAATTCATTGCGCTGCCCGACCGCGGCTGGGAGAAGTCAGACAGTGCAGTGTTCGAACTTCCGCTGTTTGAGCGAGATGCCGACTTGGACGTGACGATATGCGTGCGTCATACGAACCGCTATCCCTATCAGAATCTGCAGCTGGTGGCATTCCTGGCCGAACTGGACACAAGCAACATCATCAACAGCCTTCCCATCCGCAAAAACGACGACCGCATAGACTCCCTGATTCACCGCCAGGATTCCCTACGTCAGGAAAAAGCCCAGACCGAGCAGCGGCTGGCAGAAAGAAAGGCAATGCAGGACTCTTTGGGCATCCCGGCAGACGACACCCTGAAAAAACAGACAGAAGACGTCATCGCATCGAAAGACAGCACAAAAACATCACGCCACAAGGAATCGAGCAAAGACTCCCTGCCCGAAACGAAAGAAGAGCCGGACAGCACAAAGAAAGAGAAGACCAAAGACGCAAAGAAAAAGGACAAGGAGAAGAAAGAAGCAGACAGTCCATCTGACGGCAAAAAGAAAGAGAAACAAGAGAAGCCTGCCAAAGAGAAGGCATCCAGAAAGAGCGCCAAATCAAGAAAATCTCAAGGAAAAGGCAGTACGTCCGACAGTCTGACCCACGTGATAGAATTTCAGCTGTTCGACAATGAAGACGAGACGAACGGCAGCGGCATGATGTTTGTAGAGACGAATGTGCCATGCGGCACAATTCACTTGAAGGCCAATACCCGCTACAAGATATTCATCACCCATAACATGAAGGAATCCCGTCTGAAAGGCATATCCGACATAGGAATTGAGCTGAAGGGCTGCAAGAAACAGCCCATCGACAAGATGAGCACCAAATGGTGGGACAAGCAAAAGGGCGAGAATTGAAAAAGAGCAACAACATAATATTTCACCTGATAGCGATAACAGTGGTGATGATATGGGGATCCACCTTCATCTTCACCAAGTTACTGCTTTTGAATGGTCTTTCGTCGGCCATGATATTCACGTTGCGTTTCACCATAGCCTACGTGATGCTGCTGGCCTACTCCCTATTCAGTTCATTTTTTGGCCGTCACCGAAAGAAGGCAGGGAAAACGAAGTCCTCAAGAGGAGGTTTTCGTTGGTTTTCCAACAATCTGAAAGACGAGCTGGTGTTCTTGCTGCTCGGCATCAGCGGCGGGTCGTTGTATTTCCTGGCTGAGAACTCCGCCATGAACTACACGACAGCCACGAACGACTCGCTGATCGTATGCTCATGCCCGTTGTTCACCACATTTCTGGCATGCCTGTTCTTCAAATCAGAACGGATCAACCGCCGCCAACTGACGGGAACCCTCATTGCATTGGCCGGCATGGCCTTGGTCGTGCTCAACGGACAGTTTGTGGTCCACGTGTCACCGAAAGGCGACCTGCTGGCTTTCGTGGCCTGTCTGTGCTGGGCCGTTTACTCATTGATAATGATTCCGATGAGCAAACGCTACAGCTCATTGTTCATCACGCGCAAAGTCTTTTTTTACGGCCTGCTGACGATGATTCCCTACTACATGATTTTTCCGGAGCCGATTCCATGGTCGTCATTATGCCGCAGTGACGTGTTGAGCCACCTGCTTTACCTGAGCCTTGTCGCTTCCGCCGGCTGTTTCCTGACCTGGACATGGGTGATGAAGAAGCTTGGAGTGGTAGTGGCTACGAACTATGTGTATCTGAATCCGCTGGCCACGATTGTGTTCGCATGGTGGCTGCTTGATGAGCCTGTGACCCTATGGTTGTTGGTAGGCACTGGGCTGCTGCTTTTCGGCTTGTATGAACTGAACCGCCATAAATAACGGGAAATGCATTCATATTGGTATGTGCAAGATTTATAGTGTATAAATTCATTTTTTTTAGAAAAAAAGAGAATTATTATAGAAAATATTTGTATTTTTGCAAAAAGATACACCAAAACATAGTATAATATTATGATTAATCAAATAACAGCATCCTCATTGGGGCCAATAAGCAGATTCGAAGGCAAGCACCTTCAAAACATCAATTTGCTAATTGGCAAGAACGGGACTGGCAAAACATATCTGTTAAAAACATTATATGCAGTAGTCAAAACGATAGAGCTCTATCGCCGTGGCCAGGAAAATCGTAATGAAAAAGAAATTTTGTCAGACAAAATGTATTGGACGTTCCAAACTTTGCCCCTTGGCAATATTGTGAAAAAAGGACAGTCCAATGTCTTTTTTCAAATTACATCTGATAAAGGGGAAGTCTTTGATTGTTCATTTGGCTCATCCACAACTAAGCTAATTCAGACACTTACAAACACCTTCTCTCCACGCCCCAACGTAAATTCCATATTCATTCCCGCAAAAGAAATCCTTTCATTAAGGGAAATCATTATGGACTCACGAGACCGTTATGCTGAATTTGGCTATGACGACACATATGTCGACCTGGCCAAAGCTTTAGCTCCGACGACTAAAGGCCGTAATTACACGGCATTCTCAGAAGCCCGTCAATCTCTGGAGAATCTCATAGGGGGAAAGTTAGAATATGACCTGGATCGGAAAGAATGGAATTTCAAAAAAGGAAAGTACAAATTCAACATATCTATAACATCTGAAGGCATCAAAAAATTATCAATTCTAGACTTGCTCCTCGGCAACCATTACCTGACAAACAGGTCAGTAATAATCATAGACGAGATTGAGGCTAACCTCCACCCATCGATGATTGAAAAATTTCTGCAAATCTTGGTGATGCTATCCAAAGCCGGAATCCAGTTTTTCATATCTACTCATTCTTATTTCGTCATAAAGAACCTCTATATCATGGCACACCAAAATAAAATTCATATTCCCACTTTCTCATTTGAGGACAATAAGATAACACAGAGTGACCTACTGAAAGAAATGCCAGAAAACTCTATAATTGACGAATCTATAAACATATATAAGCGAGAACTAAACTTAGACTAAGATGGAATTTATAGAGTCATACATGAAATTCTCATTTCTGAATGAAGAATCATTCCATATTGAAAAATCAAGCTTCGTCTCAGACAATGAAAGTGTAAAGGTTTGTGAAGCCATTGTCTTGATAAATGGGAAACTGTCCATGATAGAAGCAAAAAGTTCATCTCCACGCCCTGGCAATAAAGAAGATTTTGACACATACATATCTGAGATTGGGCAGAAATTCATAGATACGCTTTTGTTCTATAACGCAACAATACTTGAAAGGCATGGATTAGAATACAAAGAAGAATATCCGGAAAAGATAAAGAATCAGAATCCACAATCTCTTGATTATTCAATTTATCTAATAGTTCATGGCAACAAATCTGAGTGGATGCCCCCAATTCAAGACGCCTTACGGAATCATCTTCGGCATATTTTGAGAGCTTGGAACATCTCTGATGTAAATGTAAAGGCATTAAATCACGAACTTGCTCAAGAAAAAGGGTTAATCAAACAGTACCTTCCAACTTCCATTTTAAAGGAGATTAAGTCTAAAGGTGCAAAAGATCAGACATTAATCAATCAAGTGGAGCAATGGTTCAGTTCCAACAACTAGCACACAACTATAAATTCACAAAAAGCAGAGGTTAAAAGCAATAATATGTCAAAAATCTTTGTTGCATTTAAAAAAATTTCCTAACTTTGGAGAATTAAACATTGATTGACGAATAACATACTAATTTAAAAACATACTAACTATGAACTTAAAAGGCAGACGTAAAAGCACAAACGTACAAGACCGTCGCGGCAGCAGCGGTGGCGGAGGTGGAATTGATATCGGTGATATCTTAGGTAAAATCGGCCGAAGCGGCGGATCGAGCGGAGGCAGTGGCGGTGGTGGCGGCCTGCCGATGGGCCAGCTGCCAGGTTGCTCTGGCGGTGGCGGCAAGAGTGGCTGCACGCTGATTATCCTGATTGCCGTAGTCCTGCTGGTACTGATGATGTGCAACGGCGGTGGCGGAGGCGGTCTTGGCAGCATACTCAACTCCTGCGGTCAAGGTGGTGGCTTCGGCGACATCTTCACGGGGCAGGTGACCAATCAGAATGGCCAGGAATATGAACCGAGTGCAGAAGAAGACTCTTTGTTTGAGTTCACACTCCAGATACTGGGCAGCACCGAGGACGTCTGGACGAAAGAGTTCCAGAAGTTAGGTAAGGAATACCACACCCCAGAGCTCGTGATTTATTCCGGCCGTATCCAGACCGGCTGTGGCATGGGTTCATCGTCGACAGGTCCGTTCTATTGCTCGGCCGACCGGAAAGTATATATCGACCTGAGTTTCTACGAGACGATGCGTAAACAGCTTGGCGCACAGGGAGACTTCGCCTGGGCATACGTGATAGCCCATGAGGTGGGTCACCACGTTCAGAACGAGCTCGGCACACTGAGCAAGGCTCACGCGAAGATGAGCCAGCAGAGCCAGACCGAGGCCAACAAGACGAGCGTTCAGATTGAGCTTCAGGCCGACTTCCTTGCCGGACTGTGGGGCCACGACGAGAACGAGCTGTTCGGTTCGCTTGAGGCCGGCGACCTTGAGGAGGCATTGTCCACCGCCATCGTGATTGGCGACGACTACCTGCAGAAGCAGGCCGGCTACCATAATCCACAGGGATATACCCACGGCACATCGGCTCAGCGTAAGAAATGGTTCAAGCGCGGATTCGACTCCGGCGACATCAACCAGGGCAACACGTTCGCAATACCATATGACAGACTGTAGTTTGTTTAAAGTTTAAAGAGAAGTTTGTCTGAATAATAATGTCTGCCAGCACAAGGAAAATGAAAGTCTTTGTGTTGGCGGACACACATATAGAACGGTAATACATATTGTAAATCCGTACAGGAAACGAAATCAAAAAAAAGAAAGCAATGAAACGATTCGCATTTAAGATGTTCCTCAAGCCCGGCTTTGAGGAAGAATATGAGAAGCGGCACGCCGCACTATGGCCAGAGCTGAAAAAACAGATTAAGGAAGCCGGCGTGAAGAACTACTCCATCTACTGGGACAAGGAGACCAACATCCTGTTCGGTTATCAGGAGATAGAAGGGGAGCAGAGTTCCCAGGACATGGGTGCCGATGAAATCACACAGAAATGGTGGGCCTACATGGCCGACATCATGGAGACGAATCCGGACAACTCACCCGTGACGATACCCATCAAAGAAGTATTTCACTTAGATTAGCTATTACAAGTATGGATGATTTTTTGAAACTATGCCAGACCCGCTATTCGGTTCGTAAGTATACCGACGAAGCGGTGAGCGATGAAGATTTGAGCTATGTGCTGGAGTGTGTGCGCATTGCCCCCTCCGGTGTGAATTTCCAGCCATGGAAGTTCGTGGTGGTGAAGAGCGAAGAGGCACGCAAGAAGTTGCAGCAATGTTATGACCGCGACTGGTTCAACACTGCCCCACTCTACATCATCGCCTACAAGGACACCTCGAAGGAATGGGTACGCAAATACGACGACAAACATATCGGCGACATCGACGTGGCCATCGCCGTTGAGCACCTGTGCCTTGCAGCCACGGAGAAAGGACTCGGCACCTGCTGGGTATGCAATTTCAATCCCGCCCTGCTGGCCGAGCTGTTCCCCCAACCGGAAGAGTTCGTTCCCGTAGCCCTGATTCCGATAGGACATATTGCCCCTGACTGTCAGAAACGCGTGCAAGGCAGGAAAGCAATGGATGAAATTGTGGAGACTATATAAAATCTGAAATTCCAACAAGAGGGTGTGTTTTTTTTGACACACCTTCTTTTTGTAGCATCTTTATGTATGTCCGCAAACCATCTGCCAGTAGAGACGCCCCGTGGGGCGTCTTCAAAAACGTACCCCACCTTGTACGGACTTACTTCGTGTATGTCCAAAAATCTAAATTTGGAACACTGAACTAAACATCCTAATAAATATATAACTAACCAATAATAAGTTTATGAAAATTAAAAGTATCATTATTTCAATTATGATTACATCAGCGATGGCGGCTGCCTTAGGAGGCTGTCAGCAGTCACAGACGGACAATCCGTTACTGCAGGAAAGCAAGCTTCCGTTTGGTGCCCCCGACTTCAGTAAGATCAAGAACGAAGACTATATGCCTGCCTTCAAGACGGCAATCCAGGCTACCCGTGACTCTATTGACAAGATTGTGGCAAACCCAGATTCCGCCACCTTCGAGAACACCATCCTTGCCTACGAGGAGAGCGACCGTATGCTCGACCGCGTGGTTCGCGTGTTTTTTGCCTTGACCGAGGCAGACAAGACGCCCGAACTAAGTGAGATTGAGAAGAAAGTTCAGCCTATGCTGACAGAGCTGGAGAACGAGATTTCTTTCAACAAGCCCCTCTTTGAGCGCATCAAGCAAGTCTACGACAAACAATATGACACGCTGACCGGCGAGGACAAGAAACTGCTGGAGGAGACTTATAAGGAATTTGTGCGTAAAGGCGCCTTGCTATCCGACGAGAAGATGGAGCGTATGAAAGCCATCAACCTTCGTATCTCAGAGCTGCAGCAGCAGTGGGGCGACCTGCTGCAGGAGGCCACGAACAATGCAGTGGTATGGGTGGACAAAAAGGAAGACCTGGCCGGGCTCACCGATGCCGATATCGAGCAGTGCAAGAAAGACGCTGAGAGCCGCGGCGGCAAATCGCCTTATGCCATAGTCATCGTCAACACGACACAGCAGCCACTGCTGACCAATCTTGACAATCGTGAGCTGCGTCGGAAAGTGTACGAAGCCTCCATTCGTCGCTCCGACGGCACAGGCGAATACAACACCTATTCCATCGTCAGCGAGATGGCCAAGCTGAGGGCTGAGAAAGGCGAGCTGATGGGCTATCCAAACTATGCAGCTTATTCCTTAGAGAACACCATGGCCAAGACACCCGAAAAAGTGTATGACTTCCTGAAAAGCCTCATCGCACAATACAAGCCCAAGGCCGAAGCCGAGACCCAAGCCATCGAGGAATTCGCACGCCAGAGCGAGGGCGCTGATTTCAAGCTGGAGCCCTACGACCGGTTCTACTATTCCGCCAAGATGAAGAAGCAGGAGCTGGATGTCAGCGATGAAGAGGTTAAGCCCTATTTCAATATCGACAGCGTGCTCATCAACGGAGTGTTCTATGCCGCCAACCGGGTATATGGACTCACCTTCAAGGAGCGGACTGACATCCCCCTCTACCATCCCGACATGAAAGCCTTTGAGGTGTTTGACAAGGACGGTAAGTCGAAAGCGCTTTTCTGCTGCGACTATTTCCGCAGACCGACCAAGCGAGGCGGTGCCTGGATGGACGGTTTTGCCAAACAGAGCCGTCAGTACGGTCAGCTGCCCATCATCTTCAATGTGTGCAACAGTGCCAAAGCCCCGGAAGGAAAACCGTCGCTACTGACATGGGACGAGGTGACAACGATGTTCCATGAGTTCGGGCACGCATTGCACGGCATGCTCTCCGACTGCCAGTACAGCCGCCTCAGCGGTACGAGTGTGGCACGGGACTTTGTGGAGATGCCGTCACAATTCAACGAGTCGTTCGCCTCCATCCCGGAGATATTCGACCATTATGCCCGTCATTATGAGACAGGTGCCCCGATGCCCGACGACCTGAAAGAACGGATGCTCAAGAGCATCACCTTCCAGCCAGCCTATGCACTGGGCGAGAACCTGGCAGCCACATGCCTGGACATGGCATGGCATATGCTTTCGTCAAAGGATGTCCCTTCGGCTGAGGAAGCCGCCAAATTCGAGGAGGACGCTCTGAAGCAGGTAGGCCTGCTCGACCCTCAGATTCCGCCACGCTACCACACCAGCTATTTCAACCACGTGTGGGGCGGCGGATATGCAGCCGGCTACTACAGCTATCTCTGGACTGAAGTGCTTGCCGTCAACATCGCCGACATATTCAAGCAGCGCGGTGCACTCGACCCTGCCACAGGCAGCGATTTCTGCGAGAAGGTGCTCAGCCGTGGCAACACAGGCGACCTGATGCAGATGTTCTCGGACTTCACCGGCATGAACGAACCCGACGCCACCGGCCTGCTTAAGGCCAGAGGGTTGTAAAAGAGCAACGGGCTAAAGTTCAATAGTATTCAGCTAAAAAAAGCAAGAGGGTGTGTCAAAATCGGCACACCCTCTTGCTTTTTGAAAAGAAGTATTCAACTTTTTGCTTTTGGTGAGATAGAAAAAAGGTTATTCAAGATTTCGTGTGGTGATTAATTTTTTGCCATCTGCTGTCTCCTTTTTCATTCCGACAGGACATCGGCTGGGATAGTGGGCGTCTCGCCCGCACATCTGACCGGCGAAGCACGGTCAAACAATGATATAGGATCTTCTTCCACACATATTCCAGAAAGTACCAAAAATAATAACTTGCCTCACCGTCTGTTCCACATGAATGCCATTCTTGGCTGACTATCGTCTTGTCTTCTCGTCTTCCTGTCCGGATGGTTAAATTTCAAACCTCAATTTTTGTGCAAACGAACACAGAGCCAAGTTTGCTTGAGCTATGTTGAGTGCAGCCGAAAATCATGTCTATAAATTTCAAATTTCAAAGTTTATGTCTTCTCGGCTTCATCAAAATGAGGCAACTTATTTTTTACTTTTACTTGAAATCACTTCATTTGGCAAAATCACTCAGTGACAAGAAGCACGGCTCCGTTATTCGGGATAGTCACTTCAATTTGCTGTTTCTTGTTCACTTTTTGTGAGGAGACCTTTCCGTTGAGCTGTTCATCGTCGGAATAGACCTTGATTTGGTCGCCCTTCTGGAACATAGGCAGATTGACTGTGGTTTTGAGCGTCTCTTTCTGTGCGTTGACACCGGCAATGAACCACTGACTGCCATGTCGGCGGGCCATGATGACATACTTGCCGGGATAGCCGTCGATAAAGCGTGTCTCATCCCAAGTGGTAGGCACTGACTTCATGAAGTCGATGGCCCAGTCAGGCGCGTCGGTCAGGTTGTTGGGTGCCAGGGCGAAATGCTGTACGCAGGACTGGAAGAGTACGGCCGTGGCCAGGGCATAGACGTCGGATGTGCGGCGCTGTGTGCCGTGTGCGTTGTCCGCGTTGTAGTACTTGTTGAGTGCAGATCCGCCGAAGTCCATGGAACCCACGGTGTTACGGATAAAAGGATGCAGCGTGGCATTGAATGCCTCGTTGTCGCAGGCCCCCTGGCCGAAATGGAGGTTCTCACTTGCCAGCACTGCCTCGCTCGCCACATAGTTGGGATACATCCGCTCCCATCCTCTTGGCAGCGTGCATCCGTGGAAAATGACCATGATGCCGTAGTCGTTGGCATCAGCCAGGATATTCTCGTAGAGCTGCATCATGTTCTGCTTGTCACCTCCGAAGAAGTCCACCTTGATGCCGCGGATGCCGATGCTCTTCATCCACGCCATCTCCTGACGGCGGATGAGGTTGTTGTCCATCTTCCCGATAGGCGACTGCGGCGCGTCGTTCCAAGAGCCGTTGGAGTTGTACCAGAGGAAAAGGCCTACGCCCTTTGTCTTGCCGTAGTCCGCCAGTTCCTTGATTTTGTCGCGGCCTATCTGCACGTCCCAGAGAGCGTCGATGAGGACCGTCTGATAGCCCATGGCGGCAGAGAAGTCGATATAGCGTTTCTGCTCGTCGAAGTTGCAACTGGAGTCCATGCCGATGATCCAGCTCCATGATCCTTTTCCGTAAGTATATTTTTGTGACGCCTCGTATTTGGGCTTGACGAGGTCGAAGGGTACGGTCGTCTCCACGATGTTGGCCAGCGGTCCGACGGTGATGGTACGCCACGGCGTCTCACAGGGAAGATGAACTGCTGCAGAAGTTGATCCGAATCCGTTGCACTCACCTTGCTGAGGGAACCCGATTTTGTAAAATCCTCCTTGGACATTAAGCAGACGGGAAGCCACGTAGTTTCCGTCAACACCCGTTTCGGAGATGAGCACCCAGTTGGAGTCGTTCACTTTGAAAAGGCAAGGAAAAGAATATCCTTCGCCCCATCCGTTTCTGCCTACCAGCTGGTCGACGGAATAAGAAGTCTCGTAACTGGGTGATGTACGTGCGAAACCACCCATAGGCCTGGACTGCGGACAGAGAAAGGTTGTGGCTCCTTGCGGCAGACAGAATCCGGAAGCCTCCTCATTGACTACGCAGACTTTATTGTCACGTTTTTCGTAGATTTTGTATCTGAACGCCACGTCGCGGTTGCTGACGCGGAAGATGACATCGATGACCTTACGTCCATCCTGCTGGAAAGAGCATACTGCTTGCGTGGCATGGTAGTCTACGCTGCTCTGCTTGATGTTAGGAAGTTGATAGGAATCTGACACTTCGGAGATATCGCATGACGACATGGAGAGGTTCTGCGTGAAATCTCCGATGTTAGTATTGATTCCCAGCGGTGAGTTCTCGAGCATAGTCAGGTTGTCGTAGGCAACTTTGTAGGATGGATTTCCCCCATTATCATTCACGACTACCTGGATTTTCTTGTCAGGGCTGAAGAAGGCATTCTCAGCCGCCAGGCAAAAAGATGATGCGCATAAGGATGCACAAAGAACAGAAAAGAATTTGAGATTCATATTGTTGAAATTTTAATTGATATTCAGTTGAAATTTCATAGTGCTCACAAAAGATGTACAAATTTACGAAAAAAAGATGAACAAATCCGTGTTGGGCAGAAACAAAGATTATAATTGTAACAGAAACAGAAGAAATCGGAACAAAAAGAAAGGGAAAGACGGTAAAACCAGGGGGCAAAGACACAAAAAGAGCAAGAAAAAGAAAAAAGACGAAGGCGATACGGTATTATAGCACAGAAAAAAGAGTAAAGAGTCGAAAGAGGCATCAAATGATTCAAAAGTTATCGGAAATGAAACATATAAAAAATAAGAAACACGAAAAAAGATGATATATGATAAAAAAAGAATAAATTTGTGGGCAAGAATCTTGTGGGCAAGAATCAAAAAAATCATGAAGAAACCAAACATCAACAAAACGATATGAAAAAATATTCTTTTCTGCTCATGGCAGGCATGATTCTGTGCAGCCATGCTACCGCTCAGACCGGTAAGGAATGGGACGACCCCAAAATCAGTAATGTAAACCGCGAGCTGGCACACACCGTGTCGATACCGATGGGCTCGGAGGAGGACGCAGGCAAAACCGACATGAGCCTGTCGCCCTACTACCAGTCGCTCGATGGCACATGGAAGTTCCTATGGGTGAAAAGCCCGACACTGGCCAACGTGAACTACTGCAGCAAAGACTACAACGACACCAACTGGACTGATATCGATGTTCCTTCGAGCTGGCAGGTATATGGACTTCATCACAACAAGAACTGGGACAAGCCACTGTACTGCAACGTGGCATATCCCTTCTCGTTCAATGAGTCGACCTACAGCGTGATGGCTGACCGCCCAGGTTGGTTCACCTATAACAGCAACATGCCCAATCCCGTGGGCACCTACCGCCGGCATTTCACGGTTCCAGCTGAGTGGGCAGGCCGCGACGTGTATGTTCGGTTCAACGGCGTTGGCCATGGCTATTACCTATGGGTCAACGGCAAGCGTGTCGGCTACAGCGAGGACTCTTATCTTCCATCCGAGTTCAACATCACCGACTATCTGGAAGAAGGAGAGAACACCATCGCCCTGCAAGTCTACCGCTTCACCAGCGGCTCCTTCCTGGAATGCCAGGACTACTGGCGCCTGACGGGCATCCAGCGTCACTGCTTCCTATGGTCTGCCCCTGAGAGCCAGATCCGCGACTTCTTCTTCACGAGCGACCTCGACAACAGCTATGTGAACGCGAAAGCCAACGTGAAAGTGACGCTATCAGGCACAGAAAGCGTGGAAGGCGGCAGTGTGAATGTCAGCATCGAGGATAACGGCAGTGTCATCGCACAGGCAAGCCAGACGGTAGGCAGCACAGGTGAGCTGAGCTTGGACATGGACGTGGACAATCCTAAAAAATGGAGTGCCGAGACCCCGAGTCTTTATGACCTTGTACTGACTCTGAAAGATGCAAGCGGAAAGGCCGTTGACATCCGTGGCTGTAAGGTGGGCTTCCGCGAAGTGGGCATCCGTTCCGACGGTGCGCTGATCATCAATGGCAAGCGCATGGTGTTCCACGGTGTGAACCGTCATGATTTCAGCCCTGTGAACGGCCGTGCCATCAACGCCGAGGAGATGGAAGAGGACATCAAGACGATGAAACGCCTGAACGTGAATGCGGTCCGCACCTCCCACTACCCCAACGACCCCGTATTCTATGACTTATGCGACAAATACGGCCTGTATGTATTGGCAGAGGCCGACGTAGAGTGTCACGCCCATCAGAAGCTGTCGTCTGTCGAGATGTTCCGCTATGCGATGGTAGAGCGTTCCACCAACCAGGTACGCTGGCTCCGCAACCATGCCAGTATCTTCATGTGGTCGTTCGGCAACGAGTCCGGCAACGGCAACAACTTCCAGTCCGTAGGACCTGCCATCAAGGCATTGGACAAGACCCGCCTGACCCACTATGAAGGCAACAGCGACTATGCCGACGTCTCGAGCACCATGTATGCCAGCTACGACAACATCAACTGGATAGGTTCCTCACGTCAGGGGCAGAGCGGCCAGAAGCCACATATCCAGTGCGAGAACAGCCATTCGATGGGTAATTCGATGGGCAACGTGCGGGATATGTTCGACTTATACGAGAAATATCCGTGCCTGACCGGAGAGTTTATCTGGGACTTCAAGGACCAGGGCCTTCTGACGAAGAGCAACACCGGCAAGGAATACTGGGCATACGGTGGCGATTTCGGCGACAACCCCAACGACGGCAACTTCTGTATCAACGGACTGGTACGCCCCGACTGGAGTCTGACCGCAAAATCCTATAACACGAAAAAAATCTATCAGCCATTAGAATTTAAGGCTGTAAAAGGCAACAGCACTGCATTCCTTGTCAAGAACAAGCAGGCGTTTCTTCCGAGCAGCGCTTATGAGGTTAGTTATCAACTTGTTGACGAGGAAGGAACCATCCTGTCAACCGGCAGCATCGACACGGAAGTCGCAGCAGCCGACAGCACCGTCGTCAACTTGGACATGAGTGGATTGGATGGATTAGACACCCAAAAAGAAGCTTTCATCTATTTTAGCGCAAAACTGCGTAAAGCCACTGACTGGGCGGATGCCGGTTATATCGTGGCAGAGGAGAAATTGCCAGTGAAGCAAGCAGAAAAACCCATGTACGACCTCACCGCACTGGAGAACAACGAGTCCCTCACGGTTGAGGACGGGACAGTCAACCTGACCGTCTCCAACTCCAAGTTCAAAGTTCAGTTCAGCAAAGGCACGTCAGCGCTGAGCAGCTACACATATGATGACGTTCAGATGATCAGCAAACCGATGCATTTCAAGGCGTTCCGTCTGCCTACCGACAACGACGGCCGTCAGTCGGGCAGTTGGGACACGATGGGTCTGAGCAGCCTGACAGTGAAAGGGAAAGGTCTGGAGGCTGCAGCAAGCGAAGACGGCAAGACTGTCACTGTTACCGCCAGCAACACCTACACCGGCAAAAACGGCACCTATTTCGACGTGAGCACGAACTACGTCGTATGTGCAGACGGCACGATCATGGTCAGCTCGTTCATACGTCCGTCGAACAGCGGCAGCATCATTCCGAAACTGGGTTTCCGCCTGGAGATGCCTTCATCGATGGAGCAGCTGAGCTGGTTCGGCCGTGGTCCGTGGGACAGCTACCGCGACCGCAAGGAAGCCTGTCTGCCCGGCACCTATCACAGCACGGTGAAAGACCAGCAGGAAGACTACATCCTGCCCCAGGAGCACGGCACGAAGCAGGAAGTGAGATGGATGGCCGTGACTGACGAGAACCAGCAAGGCCTGCTGTTCGTAGCCCCCGACCAGATGGCTGCCTCCGCCGTGCATTTCCGTCCGGAAGACAACTATACGGACCGCAATACCCGCAGCCGACACTCTTATCAGTTCAAGACCTGCACGAACACCGTAGTCTCCTTGGATGCTGCCACACGTGGTTTAGGCAACGCCAGCTGCGGTCCGGACGTGATGGATAAATATGAACTGAAAGCTGCCAACACTGCGTTCCGCTTCTTCATCATTCCATTAGCAAGCGGTCAGTCAGCTTCAGCCAAGGCCCGCGTCGGAATGCCGGTTTGTCAGCCGGTGAGCTGTGAACGGACATCAGCCGGTCGCATCAAGATGAGCACGACGACTCCGAAAGCCACCATCTACTACAGCATCGACGGCGGTGAGTATAAAAAATACACGAGTCAGTTTACTTACAACGACGCCTGCACCATCAAGACCTACTGCACGCTCGAGGGTATGATGGACAGTCAGGAAATGGAGTACACGTTCGACTTTTTCGTAAGTAAAACCGGCTGGAAACTCGTTTCCGTGGACAGCGACCACAGCGGTAACGAAGCCCGTCTTGCCTTCGACAACAACAACTCCACGTTCTGGCATACCGAGTATTGGGGCAGCGAGCCGAGATGTCCCCACACCTTGGTTGTTGACATGCTGAAGAACTACAACGTGACGGCATTCACCTATCTTGCCCGCCAGGACGGCAATCAGAACGGCATGGTAAAAGCCTACGAAATTTATCTTAGCGAAGACGGTAAGAACTGGGGCAGCCCTGTAGTAAGCGGTGAATTCAAGAATACGAGCGCGATGCAGACAGCATCACTCAGCACACCGACCGTCGGACGTTACTTCAAGTTTGTAGCCAAATCGGAAATCAACGGCAATGCATGGACATCGGCAGCGGAGATTGGTATTCAGGCAACTTCTATCGTGACAGGTATTGAGGACATTCAGATGGAGGCTCAGAAAAGCGCAGATCATAAAATCTATGATTTACAAGGGAAATTGGTCAGTGGCGATATCTCGTCGTTGCCAAAAGGAATATATATTCATGAAGGAAAGAAGCTGATGATCAAATAAATTTACGATTTATTTTAGTATTTTGGATATTTTATAATTTTTCTCAAACACTGATGGCAACATAGGGTTTATATTTACGATTTATTTTAGTGATGTGAAAAAATTAACTTGCCTCACCACCCCGTCGCCTGTAGGGTTTCTGTCCCCCGATAACGAGGGAACCGAAGGGGGTGTAAAGACCATTGATTACTTTATGTATGTCCGACCTGTAGAGACGCCCCGCGGGGCGTCTTCTAACTAAATCCCGTCGCCTGTAGGGACTTACTTTAGTGAGCACTTTTAAACAACGGAATATAGTAAGAAATGATTCTGTCTTTTCATTCTACCACGATTCAGATACGTACAACGGAATACGCAACACATGACCGAAATTCGTAACTGAGACGTACTGAACTATAAAACAGATTTCGCTCCGCAGGATTCCGTCGCGATTGCCTACAGCGAACTTCCTACGCCTCAGTAATGCTCAAGCAAGCTTGGCATTTCGCTCGTTGCTCAGGAATCTGTATGTTACTACAAGCCCCGTCATACGATGCAACGGAGACGTAGGAGCCGACGTCTCCAGGCGTCGGAAGCAGAAAGTTCCCAGGTCCGTTGCGAGCCGGATTGAACTTGAGTGAACAGATAAGATTGCGCTTTCCGGTGATATCCGGTACATTTTCCTGAAAAACAGAAACGGATAGAGCCTCTATTCAAGCTCATGGAGACGGATGCAACATAAGCAAGGGTGACGCATTGACGAAGTCAGGTGCGACATCGCCACGAAGCGTCCAGGTGCCAGCTCCCATCTGGGGAATGTCCATGCCGTTGTTCAGTTTCAGCGTCATTTTATTTGATGTTTAGAAGTGTGTAATAAATACCATCCGGACTTTTAATGCGGAATGAGGAATGAAGATTCTTCTGAAGAGAAAAGGGTATTAATCCCGGGTGAAATCACCTGACCATGTTGATTTGCTGCTTTTTGAGTTCTTGAGAAGACACTAATGTTCCGTCTGTGTCGTAGATGTTGATGACAGGGGTTACCCACTGTTTATTATAAATCGTCACTTCTTCATTTGGTTTTAAGTCTATATCCTCAGTCTGATATATCGTGGAGGTGGTTATGATATAATCTTGTGCCAACCCCTGTTCTGCTCCCATCAGTGCTTGGGTTGAGGTGTGGGAGATGGCCACGAACCGTTGGTCTTCCAAGAGTTTTACTTTTCCGGAGTCCGGATTAAGAAGAATCACAACTTCACGGGAGTGGTTGAATCCGGTCCATATCTCCGATTGCAAGACTATGACAGGTTTGTACGTGAACTCTTGCGTTTCTATGACTTGCTTTGTGGCTTTTATCGTGTAATTCTTAGTGGTGCATTGTTTGTTGAGAAGCCAGTCGATGCCAAAGATGAAGAGTCTGTCGTATTCGTTGTTGACTTGTTTGAATACTTCTTTCACGGAATTCTTATTAGAGTCGTACATCCAAAGACTGATGCGGGTGAAGGTTCCTTCTTCCGTTTCACCTTTTGGCTGAACAAATAAATAATATTTGTTGTCATCACACTCAAAGGAACTGACTTCATAGTCGGCTTCCGTTGGTTTTAGGTTCTGGTTAAGGAATAAATGTTCGAAATAGAATTTTGCAGGTGAGGCGTTAGCGGGCAGACCTAACTTGACCAATTCGTTGATGTCAATGGCGAAAGCGGAAAAGGCTGTGCCCATCAACAGAAAAAATAAAAGAAATCGTTTCATAATTTTGTGATAAATATTTTGTTAATTACGCAATTCTTATATTATCGTATATGTGATAAACTACGCCACAAAGTTAACAAAATATTTCTAAGGAATAAAGGAATAAAAGGAATTTTTTAGGAGGTGTTCTGAAAATTTTGTCGGATTGATTTTTGATTTTATGTATGTTGATTTTTGTTTGACTGTTAAGGGAAATAATATAATCAAAAAACATTTTGTCCAGGGCTTCGCCCTACGGTGTCGATGCCATGCCTTCCGTTATGAAAACAAGTTTTCAACCATCTGGCATACCATCAACCCCGGCACTTCGTGCTGACAAAATTCAATAAAAATTCCTCTAGAAGTATTGTCGCTATACGCTCACACGGCTAATCTGATGTGAGAGATGAAATAAAAGAAAATGGGAAGATTGCGTAAAAATACACTGAAGGAGTATGCGGTATCAACAAAAATGATTAACTTTGCATTAATCATTCATTGGAAGAAAAACTGCCGGTAAACAGCATCATTATCTCCCCCCTGCTGCATGATGTATGCAAAGCAGACATTTATAAAAAGGTCATAAAAAAAGATGAACGCAGATGGTGATTTGGAGGAAGCCAAGTGCAATTTCAATATGGCAAAGGATAATTGTCCGTTGGTACAGCTTCTGATTGCAGCGGACGGACTTGCGAGTCAGATGTTGGAAAATAACAAATAATATTATGAGGGTAATATTAAGCCGTAAAGGATTTGACAGTTCATGTGGTTGTATGCCTAGCCCAATAATGCCAGATGGAACATTATTGTCTTTGCCTATACCTTCAAATGACGATATTACGTATTCTTGCATAACGTGGCAAGGCAAATCCTATTTGGAGATAATTCATGAACTAAATCCCAAAACTGCAATAACCCATGCTCATCATTGTCACTTAGACCCTGATTTGAGAACGGAAGTTTATCACAGAAAAGAGGGGTGGATGCCCGCTTTTGGACAAACTGGAGCTTCATTAACAGAGTTGCACGAGAACGGAGTCGGTGTGGGTGACTTGTTTTTGTTTTTCGGTTGGTTTAAAGAAACTGAATACAAAAATAGCAAATTGACTTTCAAACCTAAAGCCAGAGATTTGCATGTCATTTATGGATATATGCAAATCGGTAATATCGTAAAATCATTTAAAGATGTTCCAGAGTGGATGTTATATCATCCCCATACTGGAAATAAATACGATAACCTATGGGCAAGAGGATTGAATGCGATATTCACTCCTTCTCCTAATTTATCTTTCAACAAATCTCTTCCTGGAGCAGGGTTGTTTAAATTTGACAAACGATATGTTCTGACTAAAGATGGTTATAGTCGCAGCCGATGGGAATTTCCTGAACCGATGAAGGGCACCCCAATAACACATAATCCTATGGGATGGAAAGATGATTATTTCCAATCTGCAGCAAGAGGACAGGAATTTATAATGGAATGCTCCGAACCTGTTATGAGTTGGGTAAATCATTTGTTCCGCTAAATCAGAATTTAGAAGCACTCGCAAAACAGTTGTACGATTATTGGTTTGTGCAGTTTGACTTCCCAGACGAGGAAGGCAAGCCGTACAAATCAAGTGGAGGCAGGATGGTGTGGAATGATAAACTAAAACGTGAAATAC
>JAFUVE010000054.1 GCA_017483765.1 Bacteroidaceae bacterium
AAACTGAAAACTGAAAACTAAAAACTAATAAATGATTTTATACATCGACTGGCAGCCTTCCATCGAGGCATTGAAATTAGGGTCCTTCACCATCCTGTGGTACTCCCTCTGCTGGGTGATAGGACTTATAGGCGCATATTTCATCGTGCGCAAGCTATTCATCGACCAGCGGATCGACCCGGAACTCAAGAACGGACGCCTGGTGGCATCCCACCGTTTCGACCCACTTTTCCTCTACTGCTTCGTCGGAGTCGTGCTGGGTGCGCGTATCGGCCACTGCGTGTTTTATGAGCCCGACTATTATCTCACCTCCTTCAAAGGCATCGTGGAGATGATTCTGCCCGTGCGTATCGATGCAGGAGGCAGCTGGCACATGGAGGGCTACAGAGGACTGGCAAGCCATGGCGGAACACTCGGACTGATTCTCGCCTTGCTTCTCTACCGCAAGAAGAAGCAGGTGCCGCTCTTCGTAATTCTCGACAACATAGGCATCGCAGCTCCGTTCAGCGCCATGTGCATCCGAATAGGCAACCTCATGAACTCGGAAATCGTAGGCACACAAACCGACGTGCCATGGGCGTTCATCTTCCACTCACCCGACGCGATGGTGGACGGACAGCTTGTGCCGCGCCATCCCTCCCAGTTGTATGAGGCCATCGCATACGCCATCATTTTCATCATCATACTCATGGTCTACAAGCGCAGCAAGCGTGCTTATCAAGGCAAGGAAAACCAGCTCTACCAAGTGCGCGAGCGCATATCCGTAGGCTCAGGATTCTATTTCGGACTCTGCGTCGCCGCCATCTTCACCTTCCGATTCTTCATCGAGTTCCTGAAAAAAGAGCAGGGCGGCATCGACGACGGCTCACTGCCCATCGACATGGGTCAGATCCTCAGCATACCCCTTATCATCGTCGGACTATGGTCGATGTTCAGAAAGTGTGAGATGAAGAATGAATGATGTTCTAGTTTCAATAGCTTCCCTAGAAATGCTAGTTTACCTAGTTTACCTAGTCTTCCTAGAAAAAAAATGAACAGAAAACTCAACATAACCGAGCTCGACCGCATGAGCGTGGACGAATTCAAGCACAGCCGTAAGATTCCGTTGGTTGTTGTGCTTGACGACGTGCGCAGCATGTACAACGTAGGCAGTGTGTTCCGCACATCCGATGCCTACCGTGTAGAGTGCATCTACCTCTGCGGCATCACCGCCCGTCCGCCCCACGCCGAAATCCACAAGACAGCGTTGGGTGCCGAAGACAGTGTAGACTGGCTTTATTTCCAGAATCCAGAAGACGCAGTGATGGATCTTCGCCGTCGGGGCTATCGTGTCATGGCGGTGGAGCAAGCCGAAGGCAGTGTGAGTCTCCCTTTGCCCGACCACCTCTTCGCCGAGCCACCCGACGGCTTCGGACTCGTCTTCGGAAACGAAGTGAAGGGAGTCCACCAGCATGTGATCGACCTCTGCGACGGCTGCATCGAACTTCCCCAGTACGGCACCAAGCACTCCCTCAACGTGGCCACCACAGCCGGCATCGTCATCTGGGAGATGGCAAAGCTGTTTACTTTGAACTTTGAAATTTTTGTCCGCCCCGTCTGACCTGTCCGCCCCATCCGCCCTGTCCGCCCTGTCCGCCCCGTCCGCCCTGTCCGTCCTGTCCGCCCTGTCCGACCCGTCCGCCCCGTCCGCCCCGTCCGCCCCGTCTGACCCGTCTGACCCGTCCGACCTGTCTGACCCGTCCGACTTGTCCGACCTGTCCGACCCGTCCGACTAAAAAAAATCACCAATAGTCTTGGCTGGGATAGTGGGCGTCCCGCCCTTTCTCCCAACTCAAATAGTAACTTCCCTGAAAACTGATAACTGAAAACTGAAAACTAAAAAAACATGAAATCCGAAGAGTTAACGCCTATGATGCGTCAGTTCATGGAACTGAAGTCGAAGCACCCCGACGCCCTGCTTCTTTTCCGTTGTGGCGACTTTTATGAGACCTACAGCGACGATGCCGTCGTCGCTTCTGAAATCCTGGGCATTACTCTCACCAAACGCAGCAGCGCCATCGGTACACGAAAGGACGCGGCAGTGGCGATGGCAGGATTTCCGCACCATGCGCTCGACACCTACCTGCCCAAACTTATACGGGCAGGAAAGCGCGTGGCTATATGCGACCAGCTGGAGGACCCGAAGCTGACGAAGAAGCTGGTCAAGCGGGGGATCACCGAACTGGTCACACCTGGAGTGGCTATGACCGACACGGTCGTGGCAAGCAAGGAGAACAACTTCCTTGCAGCCATCCATTTCGGCAAGGCGATGATCGGACTCTCACTGCTCGACATCACCACCGGAGAGTTCCTCGTCTATCAGGGGAGCAGTGACTATGTGGACAAGCTGCTATCCAACTTCGCACCCAAGGAGGTGCTCTTCGAAAGGGGAAAACGGAATATGTTTCTTGGTAATTTCGGAGGGAAATACTTCACCTACGAGCTCGACGACTGGCTCTTCGTGGAAGACACGTCTCGAAAGAAGCTCAACAAGCATTTCGGTGTCCGTAACCTCAAGGGATTCGGCGTCGACCACATCAACGAGGGAATCGTGGCAGCGGGCGTCATTCTCTACTATCTCGAGCAGACACAGCACACCCATATCAAGCATATCAGCCGAATCAGCCGGATTGAGGAGTCACGCTATATGCATCTCGACCGATTCACCATCCGCAGTCTTGAGCTCCTGCAGGCGATGAACAGCGGAGGAGACTCTCTCCTGAAGGTCATCGACAAGACCGTCACGGCCATGGGAGGACGTATGCTCTACCGATGGCTCAGCTTCCCGCTCAAAGACCCCGCCCAGATTCGTGAGCGGCAGGACGTGGTGGACCATTTCTTCCGGGAGCCGGATTTACGCGACCAGATTCTCGAATTGCTACATGGAATCGGCGACCTCGAACGGCTCAGCAGCAAGATAGCGACTCAGCGCATCGGACCGCGCGACTTCATACAGCTGAAGCAGTCGCTGGAGAACATAGCGCCTATCAAGCAGATGTGCGCCGATTCCGACAATCCCGTCATCCAGCGGATCGGAAACCATCTCAACGACTGCGACGAGCTCGTCAAGCGGATCGGACGCGAGATTCGGCCCGACTGTCCTATCGCCATCAACAAAGGCAGCGTCATCAACGAGGGGGTCAACACGGAGCTCGACGAACTCCGACATATCGCCTACAGCGGAAAGGACTACCTACTTCAGCTGCAGCAGCGGGAGAGCGAGGCCACTGGCATCACGAGCCTGAAAATAGGGTTCAACAACGTGTTCGGATATTATATGGAGGTTCGCAACACGTTCAAGGACAAGGTGCCGGAGACGTGGATTCGGAAGCAGACACTCACGCAGGCCGAGCGCTACATCACCGAGGAACTGAAGAAATACGAGGAGACCATCCTCGGAGCAGAGGAGAAAATCACTGCGCTGGAAAGCCGGATCTACACACAGCTGGTCAGCGACGCGATGGTGTATATCGAGCCTATACAAGCCGACTCCCATCTGATTGCACAGCTCGACTGCCTGCTCTCATTCGCCTTGGCTGCAAAGGAATACAACTATGTGCGGCCGGTGGTCGACGACTCGCTCGTCATCGACATCAGGCAGGGACGTCACCCCGTCATCGAGCGAAACATGGGGGTGGGCGAGCAGTATGTGGCAAACGACGTGCTGCTCGACTGTGCTGGACAGCAGGTCATCATTCTCACCGGACCAAACATGTCGGGTAAGTCGGCGCTGCTGCGACAGACAGCACTCATCACCATCATGGCGCAGATCGGATCCTTCGTGCCGGCGGACTCAGCTCATATAGGCTACTGCGACAAGGTGTTCACGCGTGTGGGGGCAAGCGACAACATTTCGCTCGGCGAGTCCACGTTCATGGTGGAGATGAACGAGGCCGCCAGCATTCTCAACAACCTCAGCGAGCGCTCACTCGTACTATTCGACGAGCTCGGACGAGGCACCAGCACCTACGACGGAATCTCCATCGCATGGGCCATCGTAGAGTATATCCATGAAAACCCTAAATACCATGCGCGCACGCTCTTCGCAACACACTACCATGAGCTGAACGAGATGGAGAAGCTCTTCCAGCGGGTGAAGAACTACAATGTGTCGGTGAAGGAGGTGGACAACCAGGTCATATTCCTCCGTAAGCTGGAGCGGGGAGGAAGCGAGCACTCATTCGGTATCCACGTGGCTAAAATCGCCGGTATGGTCCCGTCTGTCGTACGCAGGGCAGAGCAGGTACTGGCTGAGCTGGAGCGCAACAACAGCGGAGACGGAATATCACGGCCTGCCACGCAGCAAATCACAGCACCTGCAGACCAGTCGCAGCTCTCCTTCTTCCAACTCGACGACCCCATACTCTGCCAGGTACGCGACGAGATTCTCAACACCGACGTCAACTCACTCACACCGCTCGAGGCGCTCAACAAACTCGCCGCCATCAAAAAAATCATACAGGGGTAATCCCATTTTTCCCATCCCTCCCATTTTTCCCATCCCTCCCATACTTCTATCCACAAAAATACCCCTTTTTGTATTCAAATCCCCCCATTTTGGCAAAAAAATGCGTTAAAATTAAAAAATAGTGAAAATAATTGCTGAAAAATTTTTTTTGTTTTATGATTTTTTTTAATTTTGCAACGAATCTGCCTATAGTATGCCCAAAAAAGTAGTTCATAAACCTTTTTGCGGGGCAAATTCGTAGGCAATATCAAGAATAAAACAGCAAAGAACAACAACAGGAAAATATATACTATAACAACTAATTAACTACATTATTTTATGAAGCACAAATTACTCATAACCGCAGCATCGCTGATGTTCGCCATTTCTGCTTCAGCACAATGGACTAAGCCGACTGTGTCATACGTTGACATGGCCGACGACGGGGAGACCACCCAATATTTATATAATGTGGGCACCGGAATGTTCTTTGCTGGACACAATGACTACAACACACGTGCGTCTGTTGCCGAGAAGGGCGACCAAGTACGCATCAAGAAGCTGGAGGAAAGCGAAGAGGGATTCTACTCCTTCGGATGCTACCCCGCAACTTATGTAAGCAAGAATGCATGGCTTCTTGTTTCCGGAAACGACTGGGATGGAATGTGGGTCGACGGTAACGTTGACGGATATCCTGGCTGTGAGGAATGGATCATCACAAAGGTGGGTGACGCTTACAAGTTCTCAAACGCCAACATCAACGGCACTTACGAGCTTGACCCCGCTACCGCAACACTTGGTGTAAGCGAAATTTTCCAGCGCGCAACAGGCAACACTCGTTGCTACATCTATTATCCTCACGACGTGACATTCACTGTCAGCCACCCCGACGGAGATGAGGATGTAGTTGAAAGCCCATTCGGAGGTAACTTCTACGACGAGTGGAAATTCGTTTCTGAAGAGGAATATGCAAATTATTCCGCAAAACTTGAAACTTACAACGCAGCACTATCGCTCAAGGCTGCTATCGACGACGCTGAAAGCAAATATGCAGGAATCGACCTCACTTCTCCGAAGGCAGTGTACAACAACACGGCTTCAACTACTGAAGAGCTCAAGGCTGCTGAGGCTGAAATAGCAGGAATCATCGTGGACTTCCAGAAAGACCTCGCAACTGCTGCCAACCCTGTAGATCTCACCGCAAAGATTGTAAACCCGAACTTCGGACCTGAAGGCAGCACTCCAGACTTCACTGGATGGACTGGACCGTTCGGCGCAGGTGGAACCACATGGTCAAATGCTGAGGTATACGGAAAGACATTCGACTGCTATCAGGACATCGAAGGACTCCCGGCAGGTGTATATATGGTGGCTTGCAACGGATACACCCGTTATCAGAATGCTGATGCTGACTTTGATGCTTGGAAGGCTGGTACTCTTGCTGAGACTAAGATTTACCTCAGCTGCGAAAGCAACGGCAAGTTCTCTACTCCTGTAAAGCATGTGTCTGAAGGAGGATCTATCGACGCACCTATTGGTGGAAACGGAACAACTACTGTTACATACACAGACGAGGACGGTGTGGAGCATACACTCTATTGCCCGAACTATATGATCACTGCCAACGACTACTTCCACGATGGAACGAACCGTTATCGTAACGAGGCATACGGTGCGCTGGCTGAAGGAGAGACACTTCGTCTCGGTCTGATTAACGAGAAGGCATCAAACACTGACTGGTCTATCTTCGACGACTTCGAACTGCATTATTTCGGTAATGGCGAAGACGCTTACCAGCTATGGGGCGAAAGAGTGGCTGAACTCTATGCTAGAGAGTTCAACAACCCTTATGGTGCTCAGGAGAAAGCTAAATACGACGTTGCTATTAACGCATTGAAGAACGCAAAAAACAAGGAGGAAATCATGAAGGCTGTTGCAGACTTCGAGGAAATTCCTGACTTGATAACTGAGTCTTTCAAGGCATACGCTGCTTATGTGAATAAGGTAGAGTGGGCGCTTGAGCAACTTACCGAGCTTGAGAACGACGGGGCTGATCCAGAAATCACCGCTGAGCTTGCTGACTATCTTCAGGCATCCGCATCCGACAATGACGAGTTGGATTATGGATTCCCTAACGGATGTGCTAATTATATCATTGACCTTGAGAACGGCGCACTCGAAGGACGTCTGACTACAGAACAAATTACTGAGGAGACCGCATATCTTGACGAAATGGTTAAGCGCATTGTTAAGGAAGTAGGTAGCCAGAAAGGTAAGAACGTGACAAACTTGCTCACCAACCCTTCATTCAAGGATGGATTCACCGGATGGACCACTAACGGAATTGGTAATGTCGGTGGTAAGGACTTCTTCAAGAATGTGGAGGTTTACCAGAACGTGATTGACTGTCGCCAGACTGTAAAAGACGTAGCTCCTGGTGTATATGCAATATCAGTGAAGGCATTCGTTCGTCCTGGAGAGAATGGCACATTCGATGGCTCCGAGGAGATTAATAATGTATTCCTCTTCATGAACCAGTTCAGCACTCCTATCCAGAATATTTCTGCTGACGCTATGCCGGAAGAGGATGCAAAAGACGGTGAGAACTGCTACGTGAACGACGGCGGTGGCGGTTGGCCTAACGACTACAACCTTGCAGGATACGGATGGATTCCTAACTCAATGGACGGTGCATCCTACGCATTCAACGCAGGCCGTTATGAGCAGAAGTGCTATGGACTTGTTGGTGAGGACGGAGTTATGACCATCGGTATCACATCTAACGGTGTAAACATCAGTCCTTCATGGTGTCTCTGGGCAGACTTCAAGCTCACTTACATGGCTAAGGACGAGGAAGCTCTACAAAGCATCATCGAGCACTACGCAGAGCAGGCTGCCAACATCGAGAACGCAGGTATTCCTGACATGGAGGCACTCAACGCTGCCATCGAGAAAGCTCAGAACGCAGCCGATGGAGACGCTATGTACACTGCTCTCTTCGAGCTCATCGACGCATACAACGTAGCCCTTGAGTCTGTTAAGCAGTATGAGACCGCTCAAGACGCATACAACAACCTCATGAACGTACTTACCGAGTATGAGGAGAAGGCTACTCAGGAGGCTAAGGATAATGCAAACAAGATGCTCGAAGACTATGCAGAGGTTGAGAACTATGCATACGCAGGTGCTGACTTGGCCGACATTGTAAGTAAACTCAACGGTGCTGCAGCTAAGCTGAAATTGCCCAATATTGAGGGAGCAAGCGACGACACTCCGGTTGACCTGACTGGTGTCATCGTGAACCCGACATACGTAGATGCCAACAGTGACGGATGGCAGGGTAGCGTACCAAGCCATGCTAACTACAAGCGAACCGACATGGTTGAGTACTGGCATGCTACTTGCAACCAATACCAGACACTCTACGCTCTGCCGGCTGGTACTTACGAGCTCACCGTCAACGCATACAACCGCTACAACGACAACGCTCAGACTGACTACGACAACCTCAGCAAGAAGGACGAGGTACAGACCGGTCAGGTGTATGTTACAATCAACGGCAAGGAAGTGGCTATCCCTGTACGCATGATCAGCGAAGGCGCTCGCGCTGACTGGACTGGTCTGGCAGGAAGCACATCTACCATCACTCTGGCTGACGGAACTCAGGCTTACACGCCTAACAACATGCAAGGTGCAGGTGCTTGCTTCGAGGACGGAGATCCTGTGCTCGACGAGAACGGAGACCCTGTGCTCGACGAGAACGGCAACGAGGTGAAGACGCCGAAGAGCGACGAACTCAACTACATCAACCGCATCGTGTTCGAGCTCACTGAGGACACAGACGTGACCATCGGTATCAAGAACTCTGCAAACAATGCCTGGATGATTTGGGACAACTGGAAGCTCACTTACTTCGGCACCGACAGCAAGAAGGTTCCTACAGGCGACGGTAAGCCAGGAGACGTGAATGAGGATACGAAGGTCGACATCTCCGACATCGTGGCTATCATCAACCAGATTGCAGGTACTGCTACTTACAAGAACGCTGACGTCAACGGCGACAAGAAGGTGGACATCTCCGACATCGTAGCTGTCATCAACATCATCGCTGCACAATAATCCGACTATAAACTCACAGGTGGGCAGGACCACCAGTCCTGCCTGCCTCTACAAATTAGATATTTAATTATTCAATAACCTATTTTATTAATTTTTTAAATTTAAGAGATTATGAAAAAGTTTTTTACGTTAATTGCTTTGGCACTTGCTGCAGTTAGTGCTAATGCTCAGTATTCAATGTCTGCTCAGGGACGTTGGAACGAGACTACAGACGTGACCGTTGACCCTACAACTACTGCCGGTAAAATTGGTCGCATCATCTTCTCTCTTGATAACGCTGAGGAAATCGGTGGTTATCAAATCCAGTTTACACTTCCTGAAGGCTGTACATTAGTTGGTTCTTATACTATGGATGGTGATCCATATATCAATCGCTATCCGACAACAGAAGTAGAGGTGGTAAATGAAGAGACTGGTGAAGTTAGTACGGAAACCGTTAATACGTTTACCAAGATGTTGGTAAATGCAGATGGTGCTATTACTATCGGTGTATTCAAGGATCCTGAGAAATTCGCAAAAGAAACATACGTAATGCCTGCAGGTTCAGGAGAAGTTGGTCATGTTCAGATTCGTGTTCCTGATGATTTCAAGGATACAGAAATTGAGTTTACCTCAGCAATTTCTAGCCCTGATGCTGTAACAGTTGCTTCTGACATCAAGTACACTGCAAAAGTTGTTGTTGTTTCCACCGAAATCAGCACTGCTATCGACCGTGTAGACGCTCAGACTCTCACTGGCAAGGAAATCTACAACCTCAGCGGCCAGCGCGTTTCTAAGCCTTCACAGCGCGGTATCTACATCGTAGACGGCAAGAAGATCATGGTTAAGTAAGCATTCCTTACCATCACTTCATAATAATCCCCAGGGAATTTTCCCCGGGGATTTTTTTAGCCATCTGCTTGTAGAGACGCCCCGTGGGGCGTCTTGTAACTTTCCCCATCGTTTATCTTGTATACCTTCCCGTGGGGCATCTCTACTTTATTTGCTTATTCTGGATTTTTTCCATTTTTTTATCACCTTTTCAGCAGTGTTGGTAAATGCTATTTTGTAACTCATAATTCGTTAATCCAATTAGCGGCTTCTTTTGCATTAGAGAAAATTATTTCTTTTCCTGATTTGTATTCTTCTCTTGCTTCCTCTATTTTCCTTTCTAATTCAGGTGATATTATCATGTCATCATTTGAAAGAGGAATTACCAAGTATTTTTTGCTTTTGCGCTGAATAATTACTTTTTCTCCATTGTCGGCTAAATCTAACATGCTGGCCATGTTATTCCGAAAATCTCGTACGTTCATTGTATTCATATTGTTTTGTAATTTTGTTTCTGCAAATTTAGTATTTTATATCATTTTTTCCAAATTTTTGTGTACATTTTTGTGTACATTTCCGCATTATTCACTTTAAATCTGTCATTTCTGAACTTCTCCACCGCGTAAAAGTTCAACCAAGTTTGACTTTTCTCCCAACTACTCGCAAATATTTTCTTTTTATTTCGTAACTTTGCAAAAAATATACTATTTATGAAAAATTATACTTACAAAGATAATACTTTTAAGGAAGTTATTACAAAAATACGTGATGTGGCTTTAGAAAGTATACCGAAAAATGCAAAAGTTATACTTTTTGGATCGAGAGCACGTGGAGATTTTAGTAGTAATTCCGATTGGGATATTTTACTTTTGCTCGACAATGATAAATTATCCCAACAAGAACTAACTGATTATTCTTATCCATTTTGGGAATTAGGGTGGCAAATTAATCAAATGATTCATCCGATTATATATACTAAATCAGAATGGGTGAATAAGAATAATCCTATTTTCAGAAACAATGTTGAAAAAGACGGTATTTTGATATGTTAACAGAAGAAGAAAGGAAGGATTTAATCAATTATAGAATTGAGAAATCTCACAAAGTGTATAAGGAAGCTATCGACAATGCAATGTTAGGCCATTGGAACTTAGCTGGAAATAGACTTTATTATTCTTGTTTCCATATGATTCAGGCTTTGTTGTTAGACAATGGATTGGATGCGCACACGCATTCAGGTATGATACACGTATTTGGACAGCATTTTATAACTTCTGGTAGAATAAAAAAAGAGTATGGAAGATTGATTTCCCGCTTGTTTGAATTACGTCAATCTGGTGATTATAATGATATGTTTGATGCTACAGAAGAGGATGTGAAAATTTTTTTTGAACCTGTGAAAAATCTTCAAAATGAAATTGAACAGATAATAATACATAAATAAAATCGTAAATCCCAAAATCGTAAATATCAATGGCAGACTATAACTTTAGAGAAATCGAACAGAAATGGCAACAGCGCTGGGTTGCCGACAAAACGTATCAGGTCACGGAGGACACCTCCAAACCCAAGTTCTATGTGCTCAACATGTTCCCCTATCCGTCGGGAGCCGGACTCCATGTGGGACACCCGCTCGGCTATATCGCCAGCGACATCTACGCACGCTACAAACGCCAGAAAGGCTACAACGTGCTCAACCCGATGGGCTACGACGCCTACGGACTGCCAGCTGAGCAGTACGCCATCCAGACCGGACAGCACCCCGAAATCACCACCTTCCAGAATATCGACCGCTACCGCGAGCAGCTCGACAAAATCGGCTTCTCCTTCGACTGGAGCCGCGAAGTGCGCACCTGCACCCCCGATTACTACCACTGGACACAGTGGGCCTTCCAGCTGATGTTCGAGAGCTATTACGACACCGAGAAGCAGAAAGCACAACCCATCGCGCTGCTCGTCGACCACCTCAACGCACAGGGCACCGACGGACTCAACGCATGGGGAAGCGAGGAGCTGACATTCACAGCCGACGAATGGAAGGCTATGGACCAGAAGCAGCAGAGCGACACCCTCATGAACTGGCGCATCGCGTTCCTCGGAGAGACGATGGTGAACTGGTGTCCGGAGCTGGGCACGGTGCTTGCCAACGACGAGGTAGTGGAAGGTGTCAGTGTACGTGGCGGCTATCCTGTGGTACAGAAACGCATGCGCCAGTGGTGCCTGCGTGTCAGCGCATACGCACAGCGCCTGCTCGACGGTCTCGACACCATCGACTGGACCGAGTCGCTCAAGGAGACACAGCGCAACTGGATCGGACGCTCTGAAGGTGCCGAGGTTGTGTTCAAGGTGGCAGACAGCGACAAAGAATTCACCATCTTCACCACTCGTGCCGACACGATGTTCGGCGTCACCTTCATGGTGCTCGCACCAGAGAGCGAACTCGTAAGCGAGCTGACCACACCGGAGCAGAAAGCGGCGGTGGACGCATACCTCGATCAGGTGAAGTCACGAACGGAGCGGGAGCGCATGATCGACAAGAAGGTGACCGGAGTCTTCACCGGCAGCTATGCCATCAACCCGTTCACCGGAGAGAAGAACCCCATTTGGGTGAGCGACTATGTGCTCGCCGGCTATGGCACTGGCGCCATCATGGCTGTGCCTGCCCACGACTCACGCGACTATGCCTTCGCACGCCATTTCAATCTGCCCATCATACCGCTTATCGAAGGCGCTGACGTCAGCGAGGAGAGCTACGACGCCAAAGAAGGCATCGTGATGAACAGCCCACGCCCCGACGTAACCCCCTATATCGACTTCACGCTCAACGGCAAGACCATCAAGGAGGCCATCGCCGCTACCAAAACCTATATCGAGCAGCAGCATATCGGACGCGTGAAGGTGAACTACCGCCTGCGCGACGCCATCTTCTCCCGCCAGCGCTACTGGGGAGAGCCATTTCCAGTATACTACAAGAACGGAATACCCATGATGATTCCGTCGGAGTGCCTCCCGCTTGAGCTGCCGGAAGTCGACAAGTTCGAACCTACTGCCACAGGTGAGCCACCGCTCGGAAACGCCACAGTATGGGCATGGGACGAAACGAACAAGAAGGTGGTGGAGAACACGAGGATTGACAACAAGACCGTCTTCCCAATCGAGCTCTACACCATGCCAGGATTCGCAGGAAGCTCAGCTTACTACCTCCGCTATATGGACCCTCACAACACGGAGTGCCTCGTCAGCAAGGAGGCAGACGAATACTGGCAGAACGTGGACCTCTACGTGGGAGGCACCGAGCATGCCACCGGCCACCTCATCTACAGCCGCTTCTGGAACAAGTTCCTACACGACTACGGATACAGCGTGAAGGAAGAGCCGTTCCAGAAACTCGTCAACCAGGGCATGATTCAGGGACGCTCCAACTTCGTCTACCGCGACAACGAGGCAAGCAAGGCTGCAGGACACCCCGTATTCGTATCATACGGACTCCGCAAGGAGGTGAAGGACGTCACACCGATTCATGTCGACGTCAACATCGTGTCGAACGACCAGCTCGACCTCGAGGCATTCACTGCATGGAGGCCGGAATATGCCGACGCTGAGTTCGTCCTCGAGGACGGAAAGTACATCTGCGGCTATGCCGTCGAGAAGATGTCGAAGTCTATGTTCAACGTGGTGAACCCCGACATCGTGGTCGAGAAATATGGAGCCGACACCCTCCGGCTCTACGAGATGTTCCTCGGACCAGTGGAGCAGTCCAAGCCTTGGGACACCAACGGAATCGACGGATGCTTCCGCTTCCTGCGCAAGCTCTGGATGTTCATATTCGACAAGGACGGACAGCTGCGACTCAACGACGCAGAGCCGACGAAGGAGGAACTGAAGAGCATACACAAGCTCATCAAGAAGGTGAGCGAGGACGTGGAGACTTTCTCTTACAACACCTCCATCTCAGCATTCATGATCTGCCTGAACGAGCTGACACAGCTGAAGAGCTGCAACAAGACCGTCGTCGACAGCTTCATACGCCTGCTCGCCCCGTTCTGCCCGCATTTCGCAGAGGAGGTATGGCATGCGCTGGGACATGACACCACCGTGTGCGACGCACAGTGGCCCAAGTGGAACGAGGACTACCTCAAGGAATCCACCATCAAATACACCGTGATGATCAAGGGTCGCCCGCGCTTCAACATCGAAGTGCCCGCCGGCACCGAGGCTCACGAAGTGGAACGCATCGCGCTCGCCCACGAGGGCGCAGCCAAGTGGCTCGAAGGCGCTACG
>JAFUVE010000055.1 GCA_017483765.1 Bacteroidaceae bacterium
CTTTGCCTGTGTTTGCCTCTTTTTGGCATCTTTGCTCTTAACCTCTTGAACCGTAGCTCGCTACGCTTCTGCGAGTTTGCGAGCAAATCTGCTCAAAAATAGTCTAAACACAGCCTAAAGCTAATTTTTAGAACCTGCCATTAAGCAAAATCGGGATGTTTTGCATTGCTCAGAACTTCAGTGCAAAGGTACTGAATATATGGAAATTTCAAAAAGACAGAAACAAAATGTCCGAATTCAGCAATAAAGGTAATACATCAACGTTAATAATTCAAACAATTTAAGTAACAGAATTTAAAATGGGAGTTATGAAAGGAGGTTAACGGGTCTGCGACTCATGGACGATAGTTTTGCCAACGATAAACCAATATTGGCATCGATTCAAAACAAAACAGAACAAAGTATTTATCAACCTATTCAGTAACTCGCAAAACATTTAAAAACATCCATAATATGAAGAAAACAACATTTCAAAAACTGGCACTTTCCATTGTGCTATTGGCGAGTCCTTTTATATCAATTTTTTCACAAGACCTGCCAAATGACATGATTGAATACCGCGACAAAGTCGGTTCCTCTTATCTCTTTTATGTGACGGGCGATGACGGCGGCTCTTGCTTTGGCGGCGAGGACAATGTCTATACCGATGAGTCTCCGCTTGCTGTAGCAGCCATCCATGCGGGACTGCTGAAGGCAAACGAGACAAAACTGATTAAAGTGAAGGTGTTGGCTGGTCGTGACAGCTATCCGTCGGTCACCCGCAACGGCATCACCTCAGAAGAACACGAAGCGTGCGATGGAAGTTATCAGCTGTCAGCTCCTGCACCGGGCGACGTGGCAGGTGCTCCCACCACGATGTCGGACTACATAGGCAAGTACGACATCCTTTTCATTTTCAAGGTTACCGGCCGCACAGAGGACCCCATCTGGGGAGGCAGAAACAATATCTACACCACCGACTCCCAAATAGCCACAGCAGCAGTGCATGCCGGTGTGCTGAAAGCCGGACAGACTGGAATCGTGAAAATAAAGGTAATGCCAGGCCAGAACACTTATCCTGAAATAACACGCTACGGCATCACCTCACATGAATTCGGAGAGTGGGAAGGCAGTTACCAATTTGTGAAAGAAGATGATAAAAAATAGTGTTTTACATTATTTTAGTTTAAGGCAGGTTCTAAAAATTAGCTTTAGGCTGAGTTTAGACTATTTTTGAGCAGATTTGCCCGCAAACTCGCAGAAGCGTAGCGAGCTACGGTTCAAGAGGTTAAGGGCAAAGATGCCAAAAAGAGGCAAACACAGGCAAAGATAATTCTCTTGGATTTATTAATTATTAGAACATGCCTAAACACTAAACCAAAAAAAATAAAGTAAATGAAAGCATTTGTATTCCCTGGCCAGGGGGCTCAATTCTCTGGCATGGGCAAAGATTTGTACGAGAGTAACCCAATCGCAAAAGAACTATTCGACAAAGCCGACGAAATCCTGGGCTTTGAAATCACAAAAATCATGTTTGAGGGAACTGACGAGGAGCTGCGACAGACTAAGGTGACGCAGCCGGCCGTTTTCCTCCATTCTGTTATTTCTGCACTATGCATGGGAGATGCCTTCCAACCGGAGATGACGGCCGGACACTCCCTTGGAGAGTTCTCTGCGCTCGTCGCAGCTGGAGCGCTGTCTTTCGAGGACGGTCTGAAGCTCGTCAGCAAGCGTGCACAGGCTATGCAGAAAGCATGCGAGGCTGCTCCGTCAACAATGGCTGCCATCATCGCACTTCCCGACGAGAAAATCGAGGAGGTATGCAACGAGGTGAGCAAACCAGGCAACATCGTCGTGCCGGCTAACTACAACTGCCCGGGACAGGTGGTCATATCCGGAAACATCGAAGCCATCAACGAGGCATGCGAGAAGCTCAAGGCAGCAGGTGCTAAACGTGCACTGCCGCTGAAAGTGGGAGGTGCATTCCATTCACCGCTCATGCAACCGGCTAAGGACGAGCTTCAGGCTGCCATCGAGGCTACAACATTCGCCACACCGAAATGCCCCGTTTACCAGAACGTGGACGGAAAGGCACACACCAACCCCGATGAAATCAAGCAGAACCTCATCGCACAGCTCACAGCTCCGGTGCGTTGGACGCTTGAGGTACAGACTATGATCGCAGACGGAGCCACCGACTTCACTGAGTGCGGTCCAGGCAAGGTTCTTCAAGGCCTTGTGGCAAAGATTGCCAAAGGTAACGAGAACGTGACTGCTCACGGCATTGAATAAAGTCCTCACATACACTGACGCCCCGAAGGGGCAGCCACTATATGCTGAAAACACGGACTTACATATGCAACATTGCTGGCAAGGCATTATGCTTTGCCGCAATGTTGCTTTTCATATGCTCAGTGGCGTCAAACGCACAAACGAAAACCAATAGAGAAAAGATGAAAGAAAAACCAGTAATATATCAAGTATTCACCCGACTGTTCGGTTCGAACTCGAAAAGTCCAGTGCAGTGGGGCGATGCAGAGACGAACGGCTTGGGCAAGATGGGCGACTTCACCCAGAAGGCCTTGGAAGAGATCCGAGAACTTGGCGCCACCCATATATGGTATACCGGCGTGATATCCCATGCCACCCAGCAGGATTACAGCGCATACGGGATAGCGAAGGACCATCCTTCCGTTGTGAAAGGAAAAGCCGGCAGTCCGTATGCCATCAAGGACTACTACGACGTGGATCCCGACCTGGCCACCAACGTGGAGAACCGGATGAAGGAATTCGAGAATCTCGTGAAACGCACCCACAAAGCAGGATTGAAGATGATTATCGACTTTGTGCCCAATCATGTGGCCCGTCAATACCACTCCACCTGCAAGCCCGCCGGCGTGCGAGATCTTGGCGAGGACGACGACGTGACGAAAAATTTCTCACCCTCCAACAACTTCTACTACCTGAGCGGACAGGCGTTCAGTCCACGTTTCAGCCTGGAGTCGCCCGACGGAAGTGTGTACACGGAAAATCCTGCCAAGGCTACGGGCAACGACCAGTTCACATGCAGCCCCGACAGCAACGACTGGTATGAGACGGTGAAACTGAACTACGGCGTGGACTACCAGGGAGGACGCACCCACCATTTCGACCCGATTCCGAACACATGGACGAAGATGGTGGACATCCTTCAGTTCTGGGCAGGCAAGGGCATCGACGGCTTCAGATGCGACATGGCAGAGATGGTGCCATGTGAGTTCTGGCAGTGGGCCATCCCCCAGGTGAAGGCATCTCATCCCGGCATCACTTTCATAGCCGAGGTTTACAATCCAGACGAATACCGCAACTATATCCACAACGGGCATTTCGACTACCTGTACGACAAAGTAGGGCTGTACGACACGCTCCGCATCGTGAGCAACGGCGCCTCCGCCTCTTCCATCACTTACTGCTGGCAGTCCATCGACGACATACAGGACCACATGCTCAACTTCCTGGAAAACCACGACGAGCAACGAATCGCATCACCTTATTTCTGCAACAACGCCAACCAGGGCCGTCCGGCCATGCTTGTGAGCGCATTGATGCATGCCAATCCCGTGATGATTTATTTCGGCCAGGAACTGGGCGAGAAAGGGATGGACAGTGAAGGCTTCAGCGGTGAGGACGGAAGAACTACGATATTCGACTACTGGACGGTTGAGACCATCCGTCGCTGGCGTAATAACGGTAAGTTCGACGGCAAGCAACTGACCAACGAAGAGCAGTCGCTTCGTCAGTTCTACCAGACTGTGCTGACGTTGTGCAACAAGGAGCCAGCAATCCGTGAAGGCCAGTTCTACGACATCATGTACGCGAACTACGAAAACCAGGAGATGGACACGAACCGTCAGTATGCCTTCCTACGCAAATCTGGCAAGAGCCTGATCCTTGTGATAGCCAATTTCGACCACAATGCGGTACACACAAAGGTGAGGATTCCAGCCGCCGCTTTCACGCACCTCGGCATCCCCACAGACAAGGGGATGATGAAAGTGAAAGACCTGCTGAGCGGGAAGACAGAGGAACAGACTCTTTCTCCCGACGGCATGATAGAGACCGACTTGGAAGGAAGCTATGGAAAGGTTCTGAAATTCAGACTTTAAAACACACTCTCCCATATATTAGAGGATTTAAAAAGACGGACATGCAAGGCATGCCCGTCTTTTTCTATATCATGATTTCCTTATCCAAGTCTGTTTAAGCATCAGATGAGGTGCATACCCAGGGCTGCACATTCCTGACGCATGTCGTCTGGCCAGATGCTGGCCTGGATTTCTCCGATATGCGCTTTGTGGAGCAGGACGAGGCAGAGTCTGCTCTGCCCGATGCCGCCTCCTATGGAGAGCGGCAGCTTGTCGTTGAGCAGCTGCTGATGGAAGAAGAGGTTTACACGTTCCATCTTTCCTGTCAATTCGAGTTGTCGGAGCAGCGTCTCCTTATCGACACGAATTCCCATGGATGAAAGCTCTATGCTGCGGTTGAGAATAGGATACCAAATGAAGATGTCGCCGTTCAGGCCTTTGTATCCGTCGGTGTTTGGTGTGGTCCAGTCGTCATAGTCAGGAGCACGCAGGTCGTGTGGCTGTCCGTTGGAAAGCACGCCTCCGATGCCCATGATGAAGACTGCCCCGTATGCCTTGCATACAGCGTCCTCGCGTTCTTTTGGCGTCATATTGGGATACATCTTCACAAGTTCCTCACTGTGGAAGAAATGAATTTCCTCCGGCAGGAAAGGCTGAATCTGAGGATAAGTCTCGCAGACGAGGTACTCGGTCCGCCTGATGGCAGAATAGATTGACCTGACGATTTTCTTGAGGAAATCAATGTCCCTGTCTTCCTTCCTGATCGTGCGGCACCAGTCCCACTGATCGACATACAGCGAGTGGATATTATCAAGCTCTTCATCTCCCCTGATGGCATTCATATCGGTGTAGAGCCCGTATCCGGGCTGAATCTGATACTCGGCGAGCATGAGTCGCTTCCATTTAGCGAGAGAATGTACAACCTCCGCCACCTGCTCTCCCATGTCCTTGATAGGGAAACTGACCGGACGCTCCACTCCGTTCAAGTCGTCGTTGATGCCCAGTCCGCGTAAGACGAACAAAGGCGCGGTGACACGCCTGAGCCTGAGTTCCGTCGACAAGTTGGACTGAAAGAAATCCTTGATTAACTTGATACCCTGTTCGGTCTGCGCCGGATTGAGCAGCGGCTTGTAGTTTTCCGGCTTGATAATCTTACCCATTATATGTTTCCTCTTGAATTGTTTCGTGCAAAAAATAGTAAAAAAAGAGAATATTTGATAAATTTCGTGCAAAGTTACAAAATTTATCAAATATTCACAAATATTTGCCAATTTATTTTCAAAAAGAAAGCAAAATTGGATTTTTACTTGACAGTTGTCACACAGCACCGATAATTTCCTGCACAGACTTATATTTGTGTTGGTCGAGCCAGCGGCTGATGCCCTGTGCGATTTTGACACTGACAGCAGGGTCGATGAAATTGGCTGTCCCGATCTGCACGGCCGATGCCCCGGCCATAAGGAACTCGATGGCATCCTCCGTTGTGGAAATTCCCCCAAGCCCAACGACAGGAATCTTAACCGCTTTAGCCACTTGCCATACCATCCGGAGTGCTACGGGCTTCACTGCCGGTCCACTAAGCCCGCCTGTGTTGATGGAGAGTTTAGGACAGCGGCGGTTGATGTCGATTGCCATTCCCATGAGCGTGTTGATGAGCGAGACGGCGTCGGCCCCCGCGTCTTCCACGGCAAGCGCAATCTCAGCAATGTCGGTGACATTCGGAGAGAGCTTTACGATAAGCGTCTTGTCATAGGCCTTGCGTACTGCCTCGACGACAGCTCTTGCTCCTTTCGACGTGACACCGAATGCCATGCCTCCCTGCTTCACATTGGGGCATGAAATGTTGAGTTCAATGGCAGGTATACGCTCCAGTTCGTTGATTCTGGCGGCACAGAGTGCGTAGTCCTCGATGCTGGAGCCAGAGACATTGACAATCATGTTGGTGTCGATATCCTTGATTTTGGGGTAGATATTCTTGCAGAAATAGTCCACACCCTTGTTCTGCAGCCCCACGCAGTTAAGCATGCCGCTGGCTGTCTCCGCCATACGCGGATAGTCATTGCCCTCTCGGGGGTGAAGCGTTGTGCCCTTCACGATGATTCCTCCGATGTCGGAGAGGTTGACGAGATCGGCGAACTCAATTCCGTAGCCGAAGGTGCCGGATGCTGTCATCACTGGGTTTTTAAGTTTGAGCCTTCCTATGTTGGTTGTGATTTGCGCCATAATTGTTGAGAGTTGAGGGTTGAGAGTTGAGAGTTGAAGGTTGAAGGTTGAGAGTCTTGTCAGACAAGTCGGACTGGTCAGACAAGTCGGACTGGTCAGACAGGTCGGACAGGTCAGACAGGTCAGACTGGCCAGTCAAAGGAGATTCAGTCGAGTTCCCAGGTAAGCTGGTTGATATTGAATACGGGGCCTTCAGTGCAGACGCAGACATTTCCTCTGACCGTCTTCTCCACGCAGCAAAGACAAGCTCCGAGTCCGCATGCCATAAGATTTTCGAGGGACACCTCACAAGGGATGTTGACCGCATTGGCATATTTGGCCACCGCCACCATCATCGGTTTTGGTCCGCAGACGGAGATTCGGGAGAATCCCGCTCGCTGCAGCACGGAATGTTGTGTGACGAATCCTTTCTCACCCGCCGATCCATCCTCTGTCGTGACATACACCTGTCCATACTGTCGGAAGAGATCGAGCTCGAGCAAGTCAGCCTGAGTACGTGCGCCCAGCAGGAACAGAGGAATGCCTCCCTTCTCCTGGACATATTTTCCGTAGAGCAGGAGCGGTGCCACCCCTACTCCACCTCCCACCAAGAGCACCTTCTCTCCCGGCGTAACCTCTTGCGAGAATCCGTTGCCCAGCGGGAAGAGGACTTCAAGCTTATCGCCAGGCAGGAGTTGGGCCATAGCCCGTGTCCCGTCGCCCTTAAGCTGCACAAGGAGCCACAGCTCGTTGGACTGCCTGTCGTAGAAATTGATGGATATGGGTCGTCGGAGGAAAGTTCTCGGGCTGTTTTCCACCTTCACCTGCACAAACTGTCCCGGCATCACCTCTGGCAAGGGCATGGAGTCAGTAAGCTTGATGAGCACATGTGATTGGTTGAGCCATTCAACCTCCTTCACTGTCAAAATTTTGTTATATTTCATATAAAATAAGGTATGAAATCGTCCTAAAAAGACGTAAAGCAACTTTTTTTTGCAAATTTAGTAAAACTTTTCACGAAAAATGGTGTTAATAGAAAAAAAATGACTAAATTTGCATTCGATTTGCGAAAAGCATCGCGAAAACAAGCCGAATTAGCTCAGTTGGTAGAGCAACGCATTCGTAATGCGTAGGTCGCGGGTTCGAGTCCCGCATGCGGCTCACAAGCGACAGAGAAAGGACGGACAAAGGGAGTCAGAAAGGACGAAAAAAGATATTTTTTCTTTGTTTGACGAACTTTTTTCTAAAATCTCTTGCATAGTTGAAAAAATAGGTTTAACTTTGCACTCGCTTTGGGACATCACCGCTTTTTTGAGTTGAATGTCCTGCTATCAGCCGAAGTCTGGAAGGATGGGTGAGTGGCTGAAACCAGCAGTTTGCTAAACTGCCGTACGTGTAAGCGTACCGGGGGTTCGAATCCCCCTTCTTCCACTGACAAATGAAAGGAGAGCTTTTTTACAAGGCTCTCTTTTTTTTGTTTTTCTACAATGAGAGACACACGAAAATCCGCCATATTGTTTCCACAAGCTCTACCCCATCGTGTCGGAGCTGACAGGACGCTCAGAATGTATTCATTTCTGAATTCTTCGCACCATGAGAAGGTTCAGTTGTGGACTGGAGATACGAGAAGCAGCTACAGAACGAAAATCGGTGCCAGACAAAGAATGTCCGACACCGAAATAGTTTATATGCTTTGTTGCAGCTTAGTTTGCAGGCTTGAACGAGTCGAGCACGTGCTGAGCCACTTCTCCGCCATATTTGCTTTCATTTTCGTCTTCCCAGTAAACGGTGATGGTGTAGCACTTGGCACCTTTGTAGATGACTTTCTGCATGGCATTTCTGCCCATGTCCTTGAACGAGTCCTTGATGATATAGCCATCGGCGGTCTTCTCTTTAGTGGGGTTATCGCTCAGACCGAGAGATGCCTCATTGAAATCCTCGTCGATCTTTGCCTGGTCGTAGTCGCCCATGATGTTCTCGCGAACGTCGGCGCTGACGCCATTGAGAATCTTGCCGTCAAGACGGAACTGGATGGCGCCCATAGCCTCAGGGCCCGTATACTGCTCCAGTCCTCCAGGAACTTCGAACGAGAAGCCTTTCGCGTCGTCCTTAAACTCAGTGTAGCTGGCGCTACCACCTCCGCATGCCGCGAACAATGCAACAGTCAGCACTGCTGCCAAAGAAAGCATTAGTTTCTTCATTTTTCAGATAATTTTTAGGGTTAATACTATGTTTTTGTTATAAACACAATTTCATTTCAATTATTGTCCTGCGATGATGTTGATGATGGCCACGATGTCGGAGATGTCCACCTTCTTGTCCTCGTTGACGTCCGCATAGCGGTAGGTGGCGGTGCCGGCTATCTGGTTGATGACAGCCACGATGTCACTGATGTCCACCTTCTTGTCCTCGTTGACGTCGCCTTTGAGATGAGAGTTGTCGGCCGACGGTTCAATTTTTACGTAGCTGACCATTTCGTCGCTGTTCTGGTCATACACGCTTCCATTGGTAAGTATGTAGGCTGACGGAACAACAACATCGCAACCGCTAAGGTTGATACCACCCGTCCAGTTGTAGATGCCGTACTGATCGGCATCGGCAACCACGGATGAGTTCTCTATGTTCAGCACATGCGACTTGTTGCTGTAGGCGCAGATGCCAAGAGAGCCGATCGCTGTCACTGTCGTGTTCTTGATGGTCAGAGCGTCGCCTTCAGTGTTGGAGACGAAGTCGATTCCCTTCATCTCGCCTTTGGCAGTCAGACTGCCGTCACCGGTGATGGTGGTGGCTTTGCCCAACTCAAGGCCCATGGTCTTTCCGTTCACCATATTCTCACCTTCCAGGTTGATGGTCATGCCGTCGATCTTCGACGCGATTCCCCAGTCTGTCACGGCAGGCACCATCGCGTCTCTCAGTGTCAGGTCGAAGCCGTCGAATTTGATGCTTCCGCCTTTGTCCAAGAAATATTCCATGGCCTCGTCGTCCTTCTCTGCCACGATTTCTATCAGCTCGTCCTTGTTGGCGGATGTCACCTGAACCCCGGCGATCCAGAGGTCGTAGACGTCACCAGCAACGGTGGCTGTGGCCGTGGCTGTCTTGCCGTCAGCAGTCGTGGCCGTGATGGTTGTGGCCTCTCCGACATTCTTCTTTCCCGTGAACACAAGCTGACCGTTCTCATCCACCTTTGCCACGTCCGTGTTGCTGCTGCTCCAAGTCACCGGCACACTTGCGTTCGACGGCGTGAAGGCAACGGAAAGCTGGATGGTGTCGCCTTCCACGCCGGAGATATTCTCAGGCATGATGGCCATTTCCTCAACCGACGACTCGGTCACCCACACATCGATGTAGCACGTTTTTAACTCTCCATCATAGATATTGTATCTGTAGATACCTGCATTGGCATTCTCCGCATTGACAGAGAAGTTGCTGTTGTCCTCGATGAGCGTGACAACCGGAACTGCAGTTCCGTCTCCGTAGTCGCCATAGCCTTCCAGCGGCCTGATGTTCAGATTTGCGAGCGATGCATGATAAGGGGTGTACCTCAGGCCTGTTCCTTCTGCTGTTTCGCCTTTGTTGACTCTGATGTATTCATTATTCATGTTGCCTAAAGGATAAACTCCATCCTCACCAACAATCAGGAAACATTCGTCATTGGTATCATTCGTACCGCCTGTTCGCGCAGCAACATAGTAAGTGCCAGTTACCATCGGCTTGTAATACACCCTCTTATAACGTTCGTTGCTGACCAGTTTCTGTGTGCACGCTGCGTCTGCATAGAATTCGCCACGTTCTCCTCCAAATGTATTAGAAGCCTGCTGAGTCCACATCCATCCTAATATTCCGTCGAATGCGGCATCGCTTGGATATGTATTAATATATAAAACCAGCTTTTCATTCAGATCGACGTAATAATAATCATCACGCTCTACAGTTAGGGCGGAACGACCATACGTAATAGCTCCAGTTTGTTTGTTGATTCTTATTGTGAGATGATAAGGAACGAGCTTGATGCTCTGCAATTCAGTCGTACTTCCGAGGTAGATGGCTTCCATGGCCACATCCGTTCCGGCGAGCGTGGTTTCCGTCTCTTTCACACGCGTATAGACGTAGTTCATGGCGTAGGCAGTGCCGCCCATCTGAAGATTCGTAGTTGACACATCGGTCTTGGTCTTTGCGGATGCCCAGTCGCTGCTCGACAGTTTGGTCACGTCTTTCTTTTCGGTCAGGATGATATATTCCTGTAGTCCGGAAGCATTGGTGACAACGACCTGGGTGCCTTCAGTGGTCAGTGTAGGGGGCGTTACGCTGGCGGTGCATTTGTTCTTCTGCACTTCCCTGACGAGGCTGACAAGGGAACCGTTGTAGCTTGGTGAACTCACATGCACCCTGATGAACTGTCCGAGGTCGGCTGTTGTCGTTGTGTAGCCGTTGTTGCTGTCCCCTTCAAGTGCTGTCCAGTCTTGAAGGTTGCTGCTCTTCTGCCACTCGGCGTTGATTTCAACTCCTGCTTTGTATAAGGAGTCGACCATGCCGCTGAGCTTGTACCCCAACGTGGTGCCTGGAGGAATAACGGCCGCCGACTGTATGCTCACATCTCCTGATAGCTGGGGAGCGGCAAACTCCACATGGCGTGCGCCTGAAAGCCAGTAGTACTCGTCGTCTTCATCAATCACGGTTGCTCTGCTGTATGGGTTACTTGAGGTGGCTGGAGTCACTTTGATGGAGGCATGCTCCGGCCATGTGATTGCCATCGGAGGAGTCAGCTTGATGGCGCCCACGCTGATGGCCTGTTCGTCGCCTACTCGGTAACGGGCTTCATCCAACAGACTGCCGGTACCGTGACGTCGTGCTTTCAGCAAGATATTTCCTCCTTTGACATAGAGCGTCTCACCGCTCATCACGGCACAGCCATTGCTGGCTTCTGCGTATATTTTGATGTTTCCGTAGAGAGAAACCTCTTTCATGGCAAATATGCCCCAGCTTTTTTCACTCTTCAACTCGACATTGCCGTCTTCGATGGTCACATTCTGGCCGTACAACACACTTTTGGATTCTTCTTGAAAGTACTCGTTAAGCCAGTCCGTAGTTTTTCCTGTCAGGTCGGCATTGACGATGAGATCTTTTTTAGCACTCGCTCCATTGAGCTTTCCGGTCAAATTGACAGTACCGCGAAGGGTGACGTTGCCCTTCTCTGCCCGGACGGCTGCAACCGTCTTGCCCGTAGCAGTGAGCGTGCCGTTGCTGGTGATGTCACCCTCTTTCGACAAGACTCCGAACGTTCCGATTGCCGTGACGTTGCCGTTCAGCTCGATGGTTTGACGCGCCTGGATACCGGGCTGTTGCTTGTCGGCATCAGCGATGAGTGTACCCTTTGTAATGATGAAGCTGCCATTCTCAGCCATGATTCCTCCGCTGATTTGCTGTAGTCCGTTGTCAATCTGAACGTTTCCCATTGCATAGATACCCTGGTGATTGTCTTTGGCACCAGTGACATGCACCTGCCCGTTGATTCTCACGCTTCCTTGGGCATAGAATCCATATCCGGGGGAACTCATTGAGATATTGCCTCTCAGATTGATGTTTCCGTCTGCCATCGCGCCATAGTTATTGGAGCTTCCTCCGACAAAGTCGTTGGACAGGTAGATATCGCCCGTGGTCTTGATGCAAATGCCTTTGGCAGCCACCTGAAGTTTTGCACTGGAATTGAGAGACTTGACCTCAATCGCATTGATTCCGTCGTACATCTCGCGGTTGTCAACGGCCAGATAGTATCCACCGTTGTCTTCGATCGTCAGATTGTAGTCGCCCTTGATGTAGCGTATCATCCGGTCCATGTTGACCACAATCTTGGTGTCGCCTGTAAGCACCACCTCCGCATAGTCGGGCAGCTGGCTGGAATAGACCGTTCCCGACACCTGCTTCTGTGCATGGAGCAATGGTATGCTCATCACACAAAGAAAGAATAAAATTGTAAATCTTTTCATAATTATAAAAATTTTGGAGTAATTTTGTTTGGTGTAATTTTGTAAAGTAGGTTTAGTTGTAATTAGGGATGATTCCCTCACCTCTTGTCTTAATTCAAGTTTATTTGGGCTGATTCGTCTTATCCTGTTTGGCTAAAATCTGTTGTACCTTCTTTTCGACGATTTTGTCGATTTTCTCTTCCACATTCCTTCCCACAACAGACTCAAGCTCGAGCATCTTGCTCAAGTATTCTTTGGCATATTCCATAGCCGCTTCCTGATATTTTGTCTTAGCCATTGTGAGTTTGATGTAATGAATATGATTTCACGACTGCAAAGATACGTCAGAACGTCAAATCAGATATTATCATTTCGTGAAGAAATCTTATCATTTTGTTTAATTCATAGATTTTATGGGCATTTGCGAAGGTTTTGAGGCAAAAAAAAGAGGGGGTGTAGACTCCCAAACGGCTGCCTTTACTTTATCAAATGATATTGTTTTTCTCATTCATTTTTTGCTTATTTCACGGATTTTGTCTAAATTTGCGGTCAGATTGCGAATTTGGATTTTCCCCATCGTCCATATGTTCGCTATCGCCTTTGCGAAAACGAAATAATTTTGATTTAAAAAACTCATCTGCTATTATAATATTGTCAGCATTGTTTGACAAAAAACTCAAAAATGGAAGAAAAAAAACAAATGATGAAAACGATTTTGAAATGGATGCTGGCCGCCATCCTGATTTGCGGTCCGATGTCGTTCACATCGTGTTCGAAAGACGATGACACGGTTGTGGTGCCAAGTCAGAAAGAATATTTCACTCAATGGAACTCATGCGAAGCCTTGAGCGCCCTGAAAGAGTACGTGGAAGACGTGACAAACCCCAGCTCTGCAAACTTCATCAAGGAAGAAGACCGAATTGCCACGTTCGACATGGACGGTACGTTCGTAGGCGAGCTCTACCCCACCTATTTTGAATACAACATGCTGGAATACCGTGCCTTGGAGGACGAGACCTACAAGGACATTGCTCCCGCCGACGTGAAAGAGGCCGCCCAGGACATCCGCGACTTCGTGCGTGAGGGCAAGCCCCTCCCCTCGCATTTCGACATGAAGCACGCCCTTGCGGCAGCCAAGGCCTACGCAGGGATGACCTTGGCCGAGTTCGACGCCTACGTGAAGGCATATGCCTCCAAGCAAGCCAACGGCTTCCAGGGCATGACCTACGGCGAAAGCTTCTACAAGCCGATGCTGGAGGTATTCAACTACCTGAAAGCAAACGGCTTCACATTCTATGTTGTCTCAGGTTCCGACAGATTCATCTGCCGTGCCCTCGTTGAGCCATTGGGGATTAGTCCCAACCGCGTGATCGGTATGGACGTGAAGTTACGTTCGAGCAGCCAGGGTACAACAGCTGGCGTGAACTACACGATGGGCAAGGAAGAGGACATCGTCAGAACTGACGAGCTGATTATCAAGAACCTGAAGACCAACAAGGTGCTGCAGATCAGCCAGGAGATAGGCAAAGTGCCTGTCCTCTCGTTCGGCAACAGCGGCGGTGACTGCTCGATGCACAATTACTGCCTGAACAACAGCTACCGTTCTGAGGCCTTCATGCTGATAGCCGACGACGATGAGCGCGACCATGCCAACCGCGAGAAAGCCCTCACACTGGGCAATCAATGGCGAGAGGCCGGCTACCACGTGATTTCGATGCGTGACGACTTCAAGACCATCTACGGCGAAAACGTAAAGAAAGTGGACTTTGAATTTTAAAACCATCTGACATAAAAAAATTATGATGAGGAGATTATTATTCATGACTTGCCTGCTGACGTCGAGCATGTGCGTCTGGGCAGGAAGAGTGGTGACCGACAGCATCGTCAGCCAGAAATTAGGCGCCACAGTGAAATACAATGTCTATCTGCCGTCGGGCTATGAACGCTCACAGGAACACTACCCTGTGACCTACCTGCTTCACGGGCTGACCGACACCTACACAGCATGGGACCAGAAGGGCGGCATGCGCGAGATCACCGACGAGCTCGTGGAGAGCGGCGAGTCGAAGGCGATGGTGATCGTGATGCCAAACGCCGGTGGTCCCGACGTGAACAATATCTGGAACGGCTATTTCAACATGCCCGGATGGAGCTATGAGGACTTTTTCTTCGAGGAGCTGCTCCCTGCTGTTGAGCAGAAATACCGTTGCGGCGGAAAGAAGGAGCAGCGAGCCGTGATGGGCCTCTCGATGGGTGGTGGCGGCAGCACATCCTACAGCCAGCGTCACCCCGACCTGTTCTGCGCCTGCTATGCCATGAGTCCCTGGCTGAGCAGCGGCCCCGGCCGTGAGGGCCGCAACGGCGAGAAGACCAAGATGTACTACACGTCGGAGGCTGTGCGTCAGCATTCCGCACTTGCCTTCATGGACAGGGCCGACGACGCAGTGAGAGAGCAGCTGAAAAGCGTGAAGTGGTTTTTCGACTGCGGCGACGACGACATGCTCCTTGGCGACACGTTCGAGCTGTACAAGAAGATGCGCCTTGGCGGCATCAAGGCCGAGCTGCGCGTTCGCAACGGCGGTCATACGTGGGAATACTGGCGCGCCGCGCTGCGCACCGCACTCCCGTTTGTATCGCGCAGTTTCAAGGAGTGAAACCGACCCAAATTGGAGGTGATGATGTAGGCCCATTGAAGAAGAGCTGCCGTTTTCTCACAAAAAACATTAAATAAGTGATATCATTGACTTGTATCTCAAATTTTATCCCTAACTTTACATTCAGATTAAAAGGACATGCCGTTTGGAATAGACATACAAGAAGATGAAATACAGTCATGGGGACATGAGATTCTTGAAACCATGCTCCTTGACCGAACCACAGGTGAGAATATCATCTGGGCTACGGATGACTATGCCTCAAGGGGGGAAGCCTACACATTCTTCCAACATATAACCCCTGAACTGATAACAGGGGAAAACAAATATATCATCCAGCCCCGTGTGGCTAAGAATGAGGTGGAAAGGAAAAGAAGAGCAAGGAAAATGGCGGAGGTGTTTACACCGTCGTGGGTGTGCAACCTAATGAATAACGGCGTTGACCATGCATGGTTCAAGCGAGAGCCCGTTTTCAACGTCACTTCTCTCAAGGACGGAAAACACATTTGGACTCCAACGGAAGAAAAGATAACATTCCCTGATGGAAAGACATGGCAGGAATACGTCAGCATGGGAGTGCTGGAAATCACTTGTGGAGAGGCTCCCTTTCTGGCAAGCAGATATGACACGGTGACAGGAGAAGCCATCACAGAGTTGAACAGACGTATTGGATGGTTAGACAGGAAATTGCGTATCGTAGGAGAGAACACTGACACTCGTGAAGACTGGCTACATTGGGCGAAGATGGCGTTCAAGGGTACACTGGGGTATGAGTGGCAAGGCGACAGCTTGTTGCTGGCAAGAGAGAACCTGCTGATGTCTTTCTTTGATTATCACGAAGACAGATTTTGTGAAGAACCCGCCATTGAAGACGTGAAGGAAATCGCAGAGATTATTTCGTGGAATATTTTCCAGATGGACGGTTTGAAGTTCGTCATTCCCCGCAGCTGCCATTCCAAAGTCATAGAGACTAAAGATCTTATCACAGGCGCAGTGATACGTAAGGAAATACCATGCGAAGGCTGCAAGAAAGGCCTGATTCACAGGCACAATGGAATATATGTGAACACAATGGATTGGGAAACCGACAAAATTGTAAGATTCGACCAGCTGGGCGATCTTCCTAAAATAGAGACACTCAAATATGAACACTGAAATTGTCGATAAAATCATTGTTGGTCGCATCGAGCCGCATATTTACGCCTTTGAGACGAATACCGTGCCTAATTATCTGAAGATAGGTGACACCTATCGTCCTGTCGAGGACAGGCTGAGGGAGTGGCGTAGTCATTATGAAGATCTGGTTAAGCTCTACGAACACGAAGCGAAAGTTGATGATAAATATTTCAGAGACTTCGAAGTACACAAGTTCGTGACAGAGGTAAAAAAGCGAAATCGCATAACACGGGAAAAGTTCCCCGGCCTCTCTTATTTCTCCAACGAGTTCTTTGAACATGCTGTACCTTCCGACATCGACGAGGCCATCGCAGACATAACAGACAGCGCAAAGAAGAACGATGGACGATACAAGTTCTATTCGATGCAAGACGGACGTTTGCCAGACATGTTTCATTACAGCCGTGATGAAGAGCCCCTGACCCCACGTCCGAATCAGGCTGATGCCATCGAACGCTTTGAGATAGCCATCAACAACAAGCGTACACATCTGTTGATGTATGCCGTCATGCGCTTTGGAAAATGTTTCACGGCAATGTGCTGTGCACAGAAGATGGATGCCGCCTTGGTGCTGGTGGTTTCTGCTAAGGCCGATGTGAAAGGGGAATGGAAGAAAACGGTAGAGAAATTTAAGAACTTTGAAGAATACCAATACGTTTCCAGTGATGACTTGAAAGCCAACCACAAGTTAATAGCAGATGCGAGGAAGGAAAAACAGAAGATTGTCGTATGCCTGACCCTGCAAGACCTGAGCAGCAAAGAGATAAAGGAACGGCACAAGCAACTTTTCAGCCAGTCTGTTGACTTGCTGATTGTGGACGAGACGCATTTTGGAGTCCGTGCCGAACATTATGGCTCGGTGCTGGCTAAAGCATCAGCCGACAAGGTGCCGGCTCAAGAAAAGAGGCACAATGACGAATCGGTAGATGACCTGCTGGAACAGACACGACAGTTGAAAAGCAAAGTACAGCTACACATGTCTGGTACACCCTACCGTATCTTGATGGGCAATGAGTTTTCGAAAGAGGACATTATATGTTATTGCCAATTTACAGACATTATAGAAGCCAGCAGAAAGTGGGACAAGGAAAACCTCGACACAAAGGAAGAATGGGAGAATCCATACTTTGGCTTCCCCCAAATGGTCAGGTTTGCTTTTCATCTCAATGCTTCTGCTATCAAGAAACTGGAGGAACAGAAAAAAACAGGTGTCTCAACAGCATTCCGTGAACTTTTCAGTCCGTTGTCTATCAAAAAAAGTAAAGAAGGCAAGCACATTGTTTTCAGACATGAGCGAGAAGTCCTCGATTTTTTGCAAGCAATCGACGGTTCAAAGGATGACTGTAATGTGATGGGATTCCTCGACAACGAGCGTATCAAGCAGGGTGACTTGTGCCACCATGTCGTTATGGTATTGCCTTATCGTGCTTCGTGTGACGCGATGGAAAATCTCATCAGAAAGCATCGAAAAATTTTCAACAACCTCTCACAATACGAGATATTGAATATTACAGGTTTTGAGAGTGGGCGGATATACAACAACCTTGCCAACGTCAGAAAAAAAATTGAGGACTGTGAAGCCAAGGGCGAAAAGACACTGACCCTGACAGTCAATCGTATGCTGACCGGTTCTACTGTGCCACAATGGGACACGATGCTCTACCTGAAAGAGACAGAATCACCACAAGAATACGACCAGGCAGTCTTCCGTTTGCAGAATCCTTATGTTGTGACTTATACTGATGATGAAGGCCACATCTCCAAGCGAAACATGAAGCCACAGACATTGCTGGTGGATTTCGACCCGAACCGTATGTTCTTCCTTCAGGAACTCCGTGCACATATTTATGACATCAACACAGATGCCAACGGAAACCGTCACCTAATGGAACGAATAGAGAAGGAGCTGAAAGTTTCCCCCGCTATTTGGCTGAATAAAGACAAGCTTCAAGAAGTTACGCCAAACGACATCTTAAACTTCATCCGCAAATACTCCAGCGAAAGAAGCATTTTGGACGAGGCAAAAGACGTGCCAATTGACCTCTCGTTGATCGACATTGACGAACTCCGCGAAGAAATTATGCGTCAGCAGCCAATGGGTACACGGGGTGGGCTGAAGCTAAATCCCTTAAAAGAAGAGGGCGAAGACGATATTGACTTGGATGGAACTGGTTCGAAGCCAACGGACAACCAGGCTAACACACAATCTGCAACAGATAAAGAGAAGAAAGACGATGCTTCACTGGACAAACGAATACTCACGCTCTATTCACGTTATCTTTTCTTCGCATTCCTCACAAAACATCATGTTCTTTCCCTTCAAGACATCATTGAGGTGATTGAGGAGAACGATGATAATAAGCGGATAGCAAAGCATCTTGGTATCAGCAAGAAGATGGCAGAGCTGCTCTACAAACACCTGAATCCATATTCACTCCATGAGCTTGACTACAAAATTCAGAACATCAACGACCTTTCCAACGATGAAAGCAAACAGCCAATAGAACGAGTGGAAAACGCTATGCGGCAGTTCGGACGTTGGTCTGAATCGGAGGTTGTGACCCCCATAGAAAAAGTGGCTTTGAGAATGCTGAGGCAGATACCTCACGACAGAATCCCAGCAGATGCGAAGTTCCTGGATATAGCATCTAAAGAAGGAGAGTTTGCTTACGCAATCCTGCTGGAGTTTGGCGATAAATACAAAGATAAAATTTACTCTATACCGACATCATCCATAGCCTACGAATTTACCCGAAAGGTGTACGAGGCTTTGGATATGCCAGTTGAGAATATAGCAAGTGATTATAATTCATACGACCTCATTGGCAAAAATGCCGAAGAGATAATAAAAAAGATAAAAGCTATGGGAATAACAGTAACGGTGGGCAATCCTCCTTATCAAGACGAAGGTGGTTCCGGCGGAACTAACGACGCACCGATTTTCCAGGATTTCAGCAGAGTATCTAAGACGTTGTCAAATCCTTTCTCAACACTCATTATACCTTCGAAGTGGTTTACAGGCGGTAGATCTAACTTGCTCGACCCATTCCGTAGGGAGATGCTGACATGCAGCACGATTTCAGAGCTGACCGCCTTCCATAATGCTGGTGATTTGTTTCCAAAGGATGTCGAGATAAAAGGCGGTGTTTGTATCTATTTAAATGATGACGAGCATCATGGTGAATGCAAGTATTCTCTGGAGAAAAGCGGAACTATTGAAACAGCCCAACTGGATTTAAAGGATTTGGATGTTATTATCCGCGAGCCGAAGTTGGCAAAAATTGTCGACAAAGTGATGCACAAAGCACGCAAAGAAAATCTTGGCGTTGTGGAATCTTATATATCAGCTGACACCCCGTTCGGAATACCAACAAATCCAAGAACCAGCAAGAAAACTCCTTTTAATATAAGTGATGAAGCCAATGATGAATATAACATTAAACTTCATTACTGGATAAAGGGTTTTAGGAAAATAGCTTATGTGAAGAAGGCTGATGTACGTAAAAACTCCAAAGACATCGATGCGGTCAAGGTATTCATCCCCGCAGCAGGTGGTTCAGGAAATGACCAGCTTATTCTTGGGCATCCCATTTTAGAGACTAGTCCTTCTGTCTGTTCACAAACTTATTTATATATGAAATTCAACACGGAAAATGAGGCAATAAACTTCATCAGTTATCTAAAAACAAAATTTTTCCGTGCTTTGATCTCTGCAATGAAAATTACACAGCATGCGCAGACGTCTGTCTATCATTTCGTACCAATGCAGGACTTCTCCCACCCTTGGACAGACAAGGACTTGTACGAGAAATACGACCTGTCGCCAGATGAGATTGAGTATGTGGAGACAATGATAAAGCCGATGGCGGACAATGATGCAAAACAAACAGAACTGAACTTCAACGCATGAATAGGATGCGTAAGGACAAAGGAACCTGATTCATTATAGGGGTGTTCTATAAATTCTGATTTTGGCATGCTCCTACTAAATAACACTCACATAAAATTCAAAATCAATCCGACATAATTTATATAACACCCCCTATAAGCATTCGGGCACGAAAGAATCAGAAGTTTCAATTGTCTTTTGCAGGCAAAAAAAATATTACTGGAATTGCAGCGTTACAGATTCCCAAAAGCATATTTTACGTTTACATTGTTAAATAATGTGATTTAATGACACTTTATTCGTTGAAAATCGCTAACTTTGCAAGAAATTAAAAATTTAAGCAGAAAAACTATGAAAAAAATGTTGATGGCATTGGTGGTGGCATTGCTGCCGCTGTGCATGGCAGACGCCCAGGGACTGTTCTCGAATAAAGAATACGCCGGAGGACGTCAGCCGAGAGAAGCCTATATGCAAGGCGCCGTTCCTGAAGTTGACGGCAAGGTTGTATTCAGCAAGACCTTCGACACGAACGGCATGAGCAAGTTCGACGTTTACATGAAACTGACGCAGTGGGCCACGTTCCGCTACAATCCGTCGACAGAGCGGGGAAAATGGAACGACGCCGACTACTTCAAGAACACGGAGTTTGCCCGCGTGCTTGAAGCCAGCGCAGAGAAAGGCATCCTGAAGATCCAGGGGAACGAAGAGATGGTGTTTACTAACAAGACATTAGCGAAGGACACCGCCATCGCCTCTTATATCCTCATGCTGACAATCGAGGACGGCAAAGTGAGCGCCGAGCTCCGCAACATATCCTACACCTACAGTCTGACAGATACCCCTCAGCGAATTGAGGCCGAGGACTGGATAACCGACAAGGAGGCTATCACAAAGAATAACAAACTGAACCGCGGCAGCGGAAAGTTCCGCGTGAAGACCATCGACCTGAAGGACGAACTGTTCAAGGAAATCCAGGAGAAAATAGAAGTTTGAAATTTGAGATTTGAGGTTTATTAACATGATTTTCGGCTGTGCTCGGCAATATTGAGGTTTATTGCCATGCGAACTGATGTGCTTCGGCAAGGAGGCGAGAGATGGAAATCACAAAAACCAATTTGATTAATAGAAAAAGATGAAAGAAGACGAGGTAGACGAGATAATCGCCAAGGCCGTAGCGGAAAGCAAGGGCAAGAAATGGCACCGTCCGAAGCAGAAGAGCCAAGGCATAGAGAAAGCCCGCTCAGTGCTGAACATATTGTTCATGATAGGATTTCTCGCAGCCATCATCATTTATTTTGCCATGCCCGAGCAGAAAGCGCTGTTCTTCAGCGTGGGCTTTGGTGCCTTGATATTGAAAATCATAGAGTTCGCCTTGCGGTTTTTGTTTTAAAAAGAAACGATAGGTGCAGAAAAGAATTTACATCATACTGACATTGACGGTCCTGGCTTGCCTGGCAAGTCAGGATTTGTTGGCTCAACGTGTCATCCGCGACTTGGAGAGCAATGCCGATCTTGGTGACGTGCCTACCGACACCATCGAGGGTAAAAAAAAGAAGAAGTTCGTGCCAGTGGACGTTGTGGCATGGACGATAGACCCAATCTACGGCCGCCGCACACCCGTAGACGTCGACACCCTTCAGCACGAGTTCCAGAACAAAGCCTATCCCGAAGGGGTTCACGGCGAGATGAACAGCCTGGGCAACCTGGGTTCGCCCCGTGAGAGCCGTATTTTCATGGATCGTGAAATCCAGCACGACATGCCATTTATCACGAACATGGACCAGTTCATCGAGTCGCCGGAGGCATACAAATACTACAACACCAAGTCCCCTTATGTAAACCTGTCGTACGACTGGTGTGGCACGAAGACCAGCGGATACGACAACTTCAAGGCCATATACACGAACAACGCCGGAAAACGTCTGAATTTCGGCGGTATATTCCACTATATGTACGGACAGGGCAATTACGACAACCAGCACACCGCTTTGATGAACGGGACAGGCTGGTTTTCGTATGTGAACGACCATTATGACCTCCACCTGCATTATTCGCACTACGACATGAAACTGGAGGAGAACGGAGGTATCGTCGACGACAACTACATCACGAACCCCGAGTCCATGCCCCGGCGCTACAGCTCCGGCGACATCCCGACCAGACTGAGCAACACTTGGTCGCGACAGAACCACGACGTGCTGACCCTCAACCACCGCTACCACCTGGGTTTCAACCGAGTTGAAGAGATCGACTCTGTCACGACGAATGAATATTTCGTGCCGGTGACCAGCGTGTTCCATCAGGTGGAGCTGGGCAATTACCGCCGCCGTCTGATATCCCGCGACAAATGGCAGGACTTCTACTCCTACTCCTATCTGCCCAACGACACCGTCAATGACCTCTATACACTCAAAAACTTCTACACACGTGGCGGTATCACCCTCCACGAAGGCTTTAACAAATATGCGGTAGCTGGTCTGAGCGCCTATGTCGGATATGCCCACAGGGAATACGAGATGCCCGACACGATTGCCGGAGCCAACTATTCCATACCGTCGAAAGCAAAGCTGAAAGAGAACGACGTGCTGGTGGGTGGCCGTATAGAGCGGAGCCAGGGCACCTATGTGCACTACAATGCCGACGCGGAGTTCGTGGCAGCCGGCACCAACATCGGCGACCTCATCATCAACGGACACGGGGAACTGAACGTGCCCATTCTGGCAGACACAGCCCAGCTGGCCGTCGACGCCACGGTGAGCAACCTTGCCCCCTGCACCTACTTCACGAATTTCCACTCGAAGTACTACTGGTGGGACCAGGACCTGAAGAAAGAGAAACGAATCCGCCTGATGGGAACCCTCTCCTACACGAAGACAGACACGGAGCTGACGTTCGGAATGGAGAACGTAACAAACTATACCTATTTCAAGAACACCGGCATACTGTCGACAAATAGCTCCGGTGTAGAATTCTACTCCCACCACGCCACAGTGCTTCAGGAAGGAAGCGTGCAAGTGCTGATGGCCCGTCTGAGACAGAATCTCGCACTGGGTCCCGCTCACCTGGAGGCCGACGTGGTGTGGCAAAAGTCTACGAACAATGATGTACTACCCCTGCCCTCTCTCTCCGTTTACGCGAATCTGTATTTCAAGTTCGTGTTGGCAAAAGTGCTGAAAGTGGAGCTGGGAGGCGACATGAAATATTTCACAAAATACTATGCACCCGACTACGACCCTGTGCTGGCCCAGTTCATGGTGCAGAACGACAACACGAAAGAGAAAGTGGGCGGCTACCCGCTGTTCACGGTCTATGCGAACCTGGCCCTGAAGAAACTGCGTTTCCACATCAGCTACTACCACTTGAACCAAAGCGACGGCCGCTATTTCACGATGCCTCACTACCCGATGAACCCGAAAGGCCTGAAATTCGGCATCAGCTGGAATTTCTATGACTGATATTTAGTTGAATGTTGAATGTTAAGCAGGACAAATCAGACTAACAAATAGAACATACAATAAAGAAATAGACGATGAACATACTGATAACAGGAGCTAACGGCCAGTTGGGCCGCAGCATGCAGGACGTGTCGAAAGACTCGGCCGACACATATTACTTCACAGACGTGTGTGAAGGCTATGAGCATCTGGACATCACCGACCTGTCGGCCGTGGAGTCATACGTGAAGACCCACAACATAGGCTGCATCGTGAACTGCGCTGCCTGGACCAACGTGGACGCAGCGGAGAGCGCAGGCGAAATCGTGGATACACTGAACGCGAAGGCCCCTGAGCACCTGGCCATCGCAATGAAGCACGTCGGCGGTCTGCTGGTGCATATCTCCACAGACTATGTGTTCGGAGGGGAACCATACAACACCCCCTGCAACGAAGAGATGACAGGCACCCCAACCGGCGTTTACGGCCAGACGAAGCTCCACGGGGAGCAGCTGATTGAGGCGTGCGGCTGCCATCACATCATCATCCGTACAGCCTGGCTTTACAGCGAGTATGGCAAGAACTTCGTAAAGACGATGCTGAGCCTGACCTCCAGCAAGCCGACACTGAAAGTGGTGATAGACCAGTGCGGCACCCCCACCTACGCCCACGACCTGGCCCAAGCCATCCATGACATCGTTGAGAACCGCAGATACGAAGGTCATGACGGCATCTACCATTACTCTAACGAGGGCGTGACCTCATGGTTTGACTTCACAAAAGTGATTGCAGAGACAGCAGGACACACATCGTGCGACATCCAGCCATGCACGAGCGCCGAATTTCCGTCGCCCGTGAAGCGCCCCTCCTACTCCGTGCTGGACAAGACCAAAATCAAGCAAACCTTCGGTGTGGCAGTACCCTACTGGACCGACTCACTGAAAAAATGCATTCAGAATTTAAAGTCTTAAGTTATCAGTTTTTAGTTTTCAGTTATCAGTTTTCAGAGGTGCTGCATATTGGTTTTGCGGAAATCCCGGAGAAACCAGATATTCTGGACAATCCGGAAATTCCGGAAAAACTGGAAAAAAACTGGAAAAACCGGAACGCATACCATGCTGACAACCTCAGCCCCAAATATAAGCAATGAAGATAGCAGTAGCAGGAACCGGATACGTAGGCCTGTCGATAGCCACACTGCTGGCTCAGAAAAACGAAGTGACAGCCGTTGACGTGATAGCCGAGAAAGTGGAGATGCTTAACCGCCGAGAGTCGCCGATTCAGGATGAGTACATCGAGAAATACCTGAAAGAAAAAGACTTGCATCTGACCGCCACCCTTGACGGAGCATCAGCCTACAAAGATGCCGACTACGTGGTGATAGCCGCCCCGACGAACTACGACCCCGTAAAAAATTATTTCGACACGAGCCACGTGGAAGAAGTGATAGAGTTGGTGGTGGGCGTCAACCCCGACGCGGTGATAGTGATCAAGAGCACCATTCCTGTGGGGTTCTGCCGCAGCATGTACGTGAAATATCTGTACCGGTTCCAGTACGACCCCCAATTGAAAGGAAAGAAATTCAACCTGATATTCTCCCCGGAGTTTCTGCGTGAGAGCAAAGCACTATACGACAATTTCTACCCCAGCCGCATCATCATGGGCAGCCCCAAAATCATCGACGACCCTCAGTTCTCAGTTGAGAACGATGCCATACGAGCCATAGCCGAAGTTGAAAAACTTCGTGCCGACGCCGTCAGATTCGCTGATTTACTGAAAGAAGGCGCAATAAAAGAGGACGTCCAGACGTTATTTATGGGGATGAAGGAAGCGGAGGCCGTGAAGCTGTTTGCCAACACATACCTTGCCCTTCGCGTGAGTTTCTTCAACGAGTTAGACACCTATGCTGAGATGAAAGGCCTGTCGACAAAGGACATCATCGACGGCGTCTGCCTTGATCCTCGCATCGGCAGCCACTACAACAACCCGTCGTTCGGCTACGGAGGCTACTGCCTTCCGAAGGACACGAAGCAGCTGCTGGCCAACTACAGCGACGTGCCAGAGAACCTGATTGAGGCCATCGTGGAAAGCAACCGCACACGCAAGGACTTCATCGCCGACCGCGTGCTGAAAAAGGCCGGCTACTACGACTACGACCAAGGCAGCGTCTATAACCCTCAGAACGAGAAGCAGTGCCGTGTGGGCGTCTACCGCCTGACGATGAAGAGCCATAGCGACAACTTCCGTCAGAGCAGCATACAGGGCGTGATGAAGCGAATCAAGGCAAAGGGCGCCGAGGTCATCATCTACGAGCCCAACCTCCCCGACGGCACCACCTTCTTCGGCAGCCGAGTGGTGAACGACCTGAACGAGTTCAAGGCCCAGTCTGACGCTGTAATCGCCAACCGCTATGACAGCTTCCTTGACGACATCAAGAGCAAAGTGTACACCCGCGACCTTTTCATGCGAGACTGATTATTAGTTTAAAGTTTAATGTTTAAAGATTAAAGATTGACTGTGAACATAAAAAACGCATCGGTTCGGCAAGAAAGATGAAAGACGAGACGGCAGACTGCCATTCCGGCGACAACGGAAAGTTCTTCATGCACTTTATTCGGTCTCTTAACCCCTTTTAAAATCAGAATATTCAGCTTCTTAATCAATAATCACAAAAACAAAGACTGCGATGAACATACTAATTACTGGCGGAGCCGGCTTCATCGGCTCACACGTTGTAAGACTGTTTGTGAACAAATACCCATCGTACAAAATCATAAACCTGGACAAGCTGACCTATGCCGGCAACCTGGAGAATCTCAAGGACATCGAAGACCGCGAGAACTACAAGTTCGTCAAGGCCGACATCTGCGATTTCGACGCCATGTGCCGCCTGATGAAAGATGAAGCCATCGACGGCATCATCCATCTTGCAGCCGAGAGCCATGTCGACCGCAGCATCAAGGACCCATTTACGTTTGCACGAACGAACGTGATGGGAACCCTCTCGCTTCTGCAGGCGGCAAAGCTCTACTGGGAATCGCTTCCCGAACGCTATGAAGGCAAGCGCTTCTACCACATCTCCACAGACGAGGTGTACGGCGCCCTGGAGCTGACACACCCCAAAGGAATCGAGCCACCTTTCAGCACGACTGCATCCTCGTCGCAACACCATCTCGCCTATGGCGACACGTTCTTCTACGAGGACACAAAATACCAACCCCACAGCCCCTATTCCGCCTCAAAAGCGTCGAGCGACCACTTCGTGCGCGCCTATCACGACACCTACGGAATGCCAACTATCGTGACGAACTGCTCCAACAACTATGGGCCATACCAGTTCCCGGAGAAGTTGATTCCCCTGTTCATCAACAACATCCGTCACCGCAAGCCGCTCCCGGTATATGGCAAAGGCGAGAACGTTCGCGACTGGCTTTATGTGGAGGACCACGCACGGGCTATCGACCTGATATTCCATAAGGGCAAAGTCGCTGAGACCTACAATATCGGTGGCTTCAACGAATGGAAGAATATCGACATCATCAAAGTCCTGATAAAGACCGTGGACCGCGTCCTGGGCCGTGGCGAGTTTGAGGACCTGGGTCTGATTACCTACGTGACCGACCGTGCCGGCCATGACATGCGTTACGCCATTGACTCGACCAAACTTCAGAAAGAACTTGGATGGGAGCCCTCACTTCAGTTTGAGGAAGGAATAGAGAAGACCGTCCGTTGGTATCTCGACAACCAGAAGTGGATGGACAACGTGACCTCCGGCGACTACCAGAACTATTACAGCTCGATGTATGACAACCGTTGAGGCGACAAACCAAGAAGGCCAGCCCAACGATCCAGAGGCCTGGTATGTGGTCCGCTCCACGTTCAACCGTGGCATGAAGGCCTATGAAATGCTGACCTCGAACGGCTTTCATGCCTACATCCCCATGCATGAAGTGGAGAAGCCCGTCAAAGGCCGCCTGCAGCTTGTGTCCGTCCCCTTGATTCCAAACATGCTGTTCGTGTTCGCACAGGCAGAAAAGCTGAAAGACTTCGTCCGCGAACATAAAGACGCTGGCTACCTGTCGCTTTACTACGACCATTTCTCCACCACCTCTCGAGGTACCGACCGCCTGCTGACTGTTCCTACCGTCCAGATGGACAACTTCATCAAGGCCACGTCGGTGAGAAGCAGACACACGATGTTGGTGGACCCAGCCACAATCCGATATAAGAGCGGCGACAAAGTCCGCATAGTAGAAGGAGACTTCATGGGAGTGGTTGGCAAAGTGGCCCGTGTTGGCGGTCAGAGCCGCGTGATTGTCACGCTTGACGGCGTGTGCTCCATCGCCACAGCCTATATCCCCAGCGCCTTTCTCGAGCCCTACGATGAAAGCGATGAATAAGCAGACGAGACAAGTGAATAGTGAATAATGAGAACTTATCCACACAACAGAACAATGCAATATCATATATTCTCCCCCTACCGAGTATGCCCCATAGGCGCTCACGTAGACCACCAGCACGGACTGGTGACTGGTTTTGCCATCAACAAAGGCGTGGACTTGTGGTTCACCCCGCGCGAGGATTCCCAAGTGAACCTATCGTCACGCACTTTCGAAGGCGACGTGAAATTCGACATATCCCAGCCTTCGCAGGTGCGCGAGCGTCACTGGGGCGACTATGTCCGTGGTGCCAAATACGCCTTGCGCAAACGATTTGACTTATACCGCGGACTTGACGGCGTCATCCAAGGTTCACTACCCATCGGAGGTCTGAGTTCTTCTGCCGCAGTGCTGATTGCCTACGTGATGGCCTTTGCCAAGGCCAACGGCATCTCGTTGAAACCCTTTGAGATCGCCCAGATAGCGTCGGAGGCTGAGCGCGAGTACATCGGCTTGAACAACGGTCTTCTGGACCAGGCCTGCATTGCCTTGGGCAAGAAAGACGGCCTGCTGTTTCTCGACTGCGACACCAACGAATACCGCGTCATACGCAAGAACCCCGAGATGCCCGACTTCGAGATCGGCATCTTCTTCTCCGGCCTGACCCGCAGCCTGGTGAACAGCGACTACAACCTTCGCGTTTATGAATGTAAGACGGCAGCCTGGAACATGCTGGCTTATACCGACCAGCCTTTGAAGACATTCGACAAGACCTTCCTGCGCGACATTCCGAAGTCCACGTTCGACAAGACGAAGATAGCGATGCCATCCCGTTTCGCCCGCCGCGCCGAGCACTTCTACTCAGAATACCGCCGTGTGCGCCAGGGCGTGACAGCCTGGGAGAGCGGCAACCTGAAACTGTTCGGAAAACTGAGCTTCGCCAGCTGCGAGTCCAGCATCCACAACTACGAATGTGGCAGCCAGGAACTCATCGCCATCTACGACATCATGAAAGAGCAGAAAGGCGTGTGGGGCGGCCGTTTCTCCGGCGCCGGTTTCAAAGGCGCCTGCATCGCACTTGTGGACCCTGCTTACAAGGAAGAGATAGAAAAAGAGCTTACAGAACGTTACCTGGAACAGTTCCCTGAATACGAGACCACGTTCAAGGTGTTCTGGGTGAAGCCCGACAACGGTGCCCGCTTCGTGGACTGACCCCACTAATTGTAAAAAGAAAAAGAGAGACATGAAGAATATCGTGATTGCCGCCGGCTATGCCACCCGTCTTTATCCGCTGACCGAGCACACTCCCAAGCCGCTCCTTGAGATAGGCGGAAAGACCATTCTCGGCCGTATGCTCGACGACATCGACCGCATAGATGACATCGACGAGCACATCATCATCTCCAACCACAAGTTCGCCCAGCATTTTCAGGACTGGGCTTCCAGCCGGCATTACTCCAAGCCCCTGACCATCCTGGACGACGGCACAGAGACCAACGACACACGTCTGGGCGCCGTCTGCGACCTGCTGTTCGCCATAGACAAGTTGAAGACCGAAGACGACCTGCTCGTGGTGGCCGCTGACAACATCCTGGAATTCAGCTTCCAAGAATTCGTGGACTTCGCCAAGGAGAAGCAGACCTCATGTATCATGTGCCACAAAATGGAATCGATTGAGCGTCTGCGCCGTACCGGCGTCGTAGAATTGGACTCATCACTCCGAGTGACCGGTATGGAAGAAAAACCGGAATATCCGAAAAGTCATTGGGCCGTTCCACCTTTTTATATATATATGAAGCAAGACCTGAGCCTGATAAAAAACTCAGTATCCGACGGCTGCGGCAAGGACGCTCCTGGCAACCTCGCACACTATCTCGCCAGCCACACCGTGCTCCATGCATGGCCAATGACAGGCGGCAGGTTTGACATCGGTTCGCTCGACACCTACTACGAGGCACAAAAGAAATTCGGAGTATAAAGAAACAAGAAAATGCGTCATAACAACACAGAACTATCATCATGCAACAAGTAAATCTCAACAATAAGACCATCCTGGTGACAGGAGCCGCTGGCTTCATCGGCGCCAATCTGGCAAAGCGACTGCTGAGCGACACCACGCAAAGCACCATCATCGGCATCGACAATATCAACAGCTACTACGACGTCAGCCTGAAATACGAGCGTCTTGAAATGCTGGAGTCTGACCCCCGTTTCGTCTTCGTGAAAGGCGACATTGCGGACAAAGAACTCATCAACGGTATTTTCCGCCAATACCAGCCATCAGTGGTGGTGAATCTGGCCGCCCAGGCCGGTGTACGCTACAGCATCACCAACCCCGACGCCTATATCCAGTCGAACCTGATTGGCTTCTACAACATCCTGGAAGCCTGCCGTCACAGCTACGACGAAGGCAACACGGGAGTTGAGCACCTCGTTTATGCCAGCTCGTCCAGCGTGTATGGCAGCAACAAGAAAGTGCCCTATTCCACAGACGACAAGGTGGACAATCCTGTAAGTCTGTATGCCGCCACGAAGAAAAGCAACGAACTTCTGGCCCATGCCTACAGCAAGCTCTACAACATACCGAGCACCGGTCTGAGGTTCTTCACGGTCTACGGCCCGGCCGGCCGTCCCGACATGGCCTATTTCGGCTTCACCGACAAGCTGGTTGCCGGCAAAACGATCCAGATATTCAACTACGGGAACTGCCAGCGCGACTTCACCTACGTGGACGACATCGTGGAAGGGGTGGTGCGCATCATGCAGGGTGCGCCGGAGAAGCAGACAGGCGAAGACGGCCTGCCGCTGCCGCCCTACAATGTGTATAACATCGGTAACTCCCACCCGGAAAACCTGCTGGACTTCGTGACCATCCTACAAGAAGAGCTGGTGCGCGCCGGCGTACTGCCATCCGACTATGACTTTGACGCCCACAAGGAGCTCGTGGCGATGCAGCCAGGAGATGTTCCTGTGACCTATGCGGACACATCCGCCCTGGAACGCGACTACGGCTTCAAGCCGTCCACATCGCTGCGCACAGGCCTGCGCGCCTTTGCCCAGTGGTATGCAAATCGAAAATAGCAGTCAATCAAAGGTAAAGAGAATGTTTTTATTTAATGAAGTGTACAAGGAGACCATCTGGGGCGGTGACCGCATAGCGAGTATGAAAGGCTCCTCTCCCACTCTCCACCGCATAGGAGAGAGTTGGGAGTTGTCAGGAATACCAAGCCATGAGACGCTGGTGAGCGAAGGCCCTGACAAAGGCAAAAGCCTGAGCGAGTTAGCCGCAGAATACGGTGCTTCACTTCTCGGCCGTCACGTTTACGACCAATATGGCAAAGACTTTCCCCTGCTCGTGAAATTCATCGACGCACATGCCGGCCTGTCCATACAAGTCCATCCCGACGACCTTCACGCCCAGTCCCGTCACGGCAGTAACGGAAAGACAGAGATGTGGTACGTTGTGGATTCCAGTGCAGATGGCCGCCTGCTAGTGGGGTTTGACCACGCCATGAGTGCAGAAGAATACGACGAATCAGTTGCTCACGGAGACATAGCCAATAAGGTTCGCAGCCACAACGTGAAGAGCGGCGACGTGTTTTTCCTGCCCCCCGGCCGAATACACGCCGCATGCGCCGGCGTGCTGCTTGCAGAAATTCAGCAAAGCAGCGACATCACCTACCGTATCTACGACTACGGGCGTAAGGACCAAGACGGGAATCCCCGTGAGCTTCACCACAAAGAGGCCCGTGAGGTTTTGGACTTCACATCACTTAGTGACTATCGTACACATTACACCACACAAGCCAATAAGCCTTCAAGACTGGCAGCCTGCCAATATTTCTCAACAGAGATTCTGGACCTGAGCCAGACCACAGAACTGGACGTCACCCCACTCGACTCGTTCTGCATTCTGATCTGCGTGGATGGAGAGGCGGAAGTGGATCAGAGGGACGGTCTCCAACCGCAAACGGCAAGACTGAAAAAAGGGCATACACTCCTTTTACCCGCAAATGCCACAAACGTCGTGCTAACCCCCCTGTCATCATCAAAACTGCTGCAAGTGTGGGTGCCTTGAGAAAAAAAATGTCTAAAAGCCCCTAAATATTTGGTAGTGTGGATAAAAAACACTAACTTTGCAAAAGAAATAACGCGATTAGCAACATGGATGTCAGTTGAGAAGACTGAAATCCATGTGATTTTTGCGCTGAATGCCAAGACATCAGACGATTAGCTTTGTCAACATAAAGTCTAACAGTATTAATTATTTATCAAAACATTTATTAATTTTTTATGAACACAAAAGACATTAAACCGCTGGAAGGTTTCGACTGGGAAGCGTTTGAGAATGACGGCGCCAAAGCGACCGACATGGCCGAAGCTGCCAAAGCCTACGAGTCAACCCTTAACAAAATCACTGACAACGACGTTGTAGACGGCGTTGTAGCCAGCCTGAACGACCGCGAGGTAGTAGTGAACATCGGCTACAAGAGCGAGGGTATCATTCCCCGCAGCGAGTTCCGCTACAACCCTGAGTTGAAGGAAGGCGACACCGTAGAGGTGTACATCGAGAATCAGGAGGACAAGAAAGGTCAGCTGATTCTTTCTCACAAGAAAGCCCGCGAGGCCCGCTCATGGGAGCGTGTCAACGCCGCTCTGGAGAACGACGAGATCGTAAAGGGCTATGTAAAGTGCCGCACGAAGGGCGGTATGATAGTAGACGTTCTTGGCACGGAGGCTTTCCTGCCAGGCAGTCAGATCGACGTGAAACCAATCCGCGACTACGATACATTTGTTGGCAAGACAATGGAATTCAAGATTGTGAAGATCAACCAGGAATACCGCAACGTTGTCGTAAGCCACAAGGCACTCATCGAGGCCGAGCTTGAGCAGCAGAAGAAAGAAATCATCAGCAAGCTTGAGAAAGGCCAGATTCTTGAGGGAACAGTTAAGAACATCACTTCATACGGCGTATTCATCGACCTTGGCGGCGTAGACGGACTCATCCACATCACCGACCTGAGCTGGGGCCGCGTAAGCGATCCGAAGGAAGTGGTAGAGCTCGACCAGAAGCTGAACGTAGTGATCATCGACTTCGACGACGAGAAGAAGCGCATCGCACTTGGTCTGAAGCAACTGACTCCACACCCATGGGATGCACTGGATCCAAACCTGAAGGTTGGCGACAAGGTGAAAGGCAAGGTAGTGGTTATGGCCGACTACGGTGCATTCATCGAGATCGCACCTGGAGTAGAAGGTTTGATCCACGTAAGCGAGATGAGCTGGAGCGCACACCTACACAGCGCGCAGGACTTCATGAAGGTTGGCGACGAGGTAGAGGCTGTAATCCTGACCCTCGACCGCGACGAGCGCAAGATGTCGCTTGGCATCAAGCAGCTGAAGGAAGATCCATGGAGCAACATCGAAGAGAAATACCCTGTTGGCTCTCAGCACACTGCAAAGGTACGCAACTTCACGAACTTCGGTGTGTTTGTTGAGATCGAGGAAGGCGTAGACGGACTCATCCACATCAGCGACCTGTCATGGACAAAGAAGATCAAGCACCCTTCAGAGTTCACTCAGATTGGTGCCGACATCGAAGTTCAGGTGCTGGACATCGACAAGACGAACCGTCGTCTGTCGCTGGGTCACAAGCAGCTTGAGGAGAACCCATGGAACAACTTCGAGACCATCTTCACACAGGACAGCATCCACACCGGAAAGATTGTGGAAGTACTCGACAAGGGCGCAGTTATCGCGCTTGAGCACGGTGTAGAGGGCTTTGCCACTCCGAAACACCTCGTTAAGGAAGACGGAAGCCAGGCTCAGCTGGGCGAGGAGCTCGAGTTCAAGGTAATCGAGTTCAACAAGGACGCAAAGCGTATCATCCTGTCTCACAGCCGCATCTTCGAAGACATCCAGCGTGCTGAGAACAAGGAGCGCAAGGCAGCAAACCAGGCAGCAAAGAAGCCTCGCCAGCCGAAGGAGCAGGGTCCTGCCATCCAGAACAAGCAGGCCAGCACTACCCTTGGCGACCTCGACGCACTTGCCAACCTGAAGGCAAACATGGAAGCTGAGCAGGAGTAATCCACGAGCACAAACGACACTACATAAGCAGACCGGAGCCCTACATAGGAGCTCCGGTCTACGTTTTTGAAAAGATAGATTCCGAAGCGAGGACCACCTCTTCAGACACATCC
>JAFUVE010000056.1 GCA_017483765.1 Bacteroidaceae bacterium
GTTATGTATATTTTCTGTATATCTCAGCCCTCCGTATAGCACTGGCTTGCCTATGCGGAGGGGATTATTTGATTTCCTCGAGTTGTCCGGTCTCGGAGTCGATGATGAATCCTCTGACGGTGATGTCGGCTGGGACGAGGGGGTGGGTCTTGATGGTCTGTACGGTCTTCCGGACGGACTCCGGCGTGTCCTTGAATCCTTCGAGCCATTGGTTTAGGTCGATGCCGCACTTGCGGATGGTGTCGAGTGTGTGGTCGGTGATGCCGCGGCTGATCATCTCATGGTGGAAATGGTCGTAGCTCATGTGGCAGGCGCCGCAGTGGCTGTGTGCCACGACCATGATCTCCTCAACTCCCAACTCGTAGATGGCGACGATGAGGCTGCGCATGGCGGAGTCGAAGGCGGAGATGACGAGTCCTCCCGCGTTCTTGATGATTTTGGCGTCTCCGTTCTTCAGTCCGAGGGCGGCCGGCAGTAGTTCCGTAAGCCGTGTGTCCATGCACGAGAGGACGGCGAGCTTCTTGTCCGGGTATTTGTCGGTAAGGAATTTCTCGTAAGCTTTCTCAGCCACAAACTGCTTGTTGTATTCAATTATCTGGTCAATCATGAGTTTCAAGGATTTATGTTATGGTTCAAATCAATGTTCAAAAAAGAATATTCGTAAAAATTCATGTCAATTTAAAAAAAATTCATAAACATTCGTGTTAAAGAATATTCGTAAAAATTCGTTAGATTAGTGTTCGAAAAAAGACATCCGCAGTGAAAGCACTTCGAATTCCATCGCCGGAGTAAATAAATTCTTCATTTTTCATTCTTCATTTTTCACTCTTTACTTTTCATTCTTCATTTTTCACTTAAAAAAGTAGTTCTACACAAAGGCGGACCTCGCTGGGTCCGCCTTTGCATGAATATGAATAGATGTTGATGTCTTAGTCAGCAAGCTTAGCCTTGATGAACTCGCGGTTGAGGCGTGCGATGTTGGAGATGGTCTCGCACTTAGGGCACACAGCCTCGCAGGCGCGGGTGTTGGTGCAGTTGCCGAATCCGAGCTCGTCCATCTTTGCCACCATCGCCTTCGCGCGCTTGGCAGCCTCTGGGCGGCCCTGAGGCAGGAGAGCGAGCTGGCTCACCTTCGAGCTGACGAAGAGCATGGCCGAGCCGTTCTTACAAGCTGCCACGCAGGCACCGCATCCGATGCACGACGCGCAGTCCATGGCTGCGTCGGCGTCCTGCTTGGGGATGAGAATCGCGTTGGCGTCCTGAGGGGCTCCGGTACGTACGCTCACGTAGCCGCCAGCCTGCATGATCTTGTCGAACGCGTTGCGGTCCACCATGCAGTCCTTGATGACGGGGAATCCGGCTGAGCGCCAAGGCTCGATGGTGATTACGTCGCCTGAGTTGAACTTACGCATATAGAGCTGGCAGGTTGTGGCGCCACGCTCAGTCTTTCCGTGGGGAGTTCCGTTGATATACAGCGAGCACATGCCGCAGATGCCCTCACGGCAGTCGTGGTCAAACACGAACGGCTCCTTGCCTTCCTCAATCAGTTGCTCGTTCAGGATGTCGAGCATCTCAAGGAATGAAGTGTCACCAGGGATGTCCTTCATTACCTTCGTCTCAAAATGGCCCTTGTCTTTCGGACCGTTCTGCTTCCAGTATTTTACTGTGAATGATGTTAATATTTTTTCAGCCATGGTGATTAGTTTTTATAGTTACGTGTCTGTACCTTGATTGCCTCATATTCGAGCGGCTCCTTGATGAGCACAGGGGCCTTGTCGTCGCTGCCCTGGTACTCCCAGCAGCCCACATAGAAGAAGTTCTTGTCGTCGCGCTTGGCCTCGCCTTCCTCGGTCTGGTGCTCCTCGCGGAAGTGACCGCCGCAGGATTCCTCACGTGAGAGTGCGTCGTATGCCATGAGCTTGCCCATCGTGATGAAGTCGTCGAGGTGGATGGCCTTGTCGAGCTCCACGTTGAGTCCCTTGCGGTCGCCTGGGATGAAGAGGTTGGTGTCGAATTCCTTGCGCAGCTTGTCGATGAGCTCGATGCCTTTCTCCAGGCCTTCCTTCGTACGGCCCATTCCGATGTACTCCCAGCAGATGTGGCCGAGCTCCTTGTGGATGGAGTCCACGGAGCGCTTGCCCTTGATGTTCATAAGCTTCTGGATGCGGGCCTCTGTGGCTTTCTCCACCTCTTCGAACTCCTTGGCGTCGGTTGAGATGCGTGGCCAGATAGCCTGGTCGGCGAGGTAGTTCTGGATGGTGTAAGGCAGCACGAAATAGCCGTCGGCCAGACCCTGCATGAGGGCGGAAGCACCGAGGCGGTTCGCACCGTGGTCGGAGAAGTTGCACTCGCCGATGGCGAAGAGTCCGGGGATGGAGGTCTGCAGCTCGTAGTCCACCCAGATACCACCCATGGTATAGTGGATGGCAGGGAAGATCATCATCGGGTTGTAGTAGTCCACTCCGTTGACAGTCTTGCGCTTCTCGCCAGGGTTGACGTCGGTGATTTCCTCGTACATGTCGAAGAGGTTGCCGTAACGCTGCAGGATGACGTCGAGTCCGAGTCGCTGGATGGACTCAGAGAAGTCGAGGAACACGGCGAGTCCTGTGTTGTTCACGCCGAATCCCTTGTCGCAGCGCTCCTTGGCGGCACGGCTGGCCACGTCGCGAGGCACGAGGTTTCCGAATGCCGGGTAGCGGCGCTCGAGGTAGTAGTCGCGGTCCTCTTCAGGAATCTCATATCCTTGCTTGGTTCCTGCCTGCAGGGCCTTCGCGTCTTCCAGCTTCTTCGGCACCCAGATACGTCCGTCGTTACGAAGCGACTCTGACATCAGGGTGAGCTTAGACTGCTTGTCGCCGTGTACGGGGATACAGGTCGGGTGGATCTGCACGTAGCATGGGTTGGCGAAGTATGCGCCCTTGCGGTAGCACGACATCGCTGCTGACACGTTGCAGCCCATGGCGTTGGTGGAGAGGAAGTAGGTGTTGCCGTATCCGCCTGTGGCGATCACCACTGCGTTGGCGGAGAAGCGCTCCAGCTCGCCGGTCACGAGGTTCTTGGCGATGATACCGCGGGCTCTTCCGTCGATGATGACCACGTCGAGCATCTCATAGCGGGTGTAGAGCTTCACTTTGCCGGCGTTCACCTGGGCAGAGAGGGCTGAGTAGGCGCCGAGCAGCAGCTGCTGGCCGGTCTGTCCCTTGGCATAGAAGGTACGGCTCACCTGGGCGCCACCGAACGAGCGGTTGGCGAGCAGTCCGCCGTATTCACGTGCGAAAGGAACGCCCTGAGCCACGCACTGGTCGATGATGCTGTTGCTCACCTCGGCCAGACGGTATACGTTGGCCTCGCGGGCGCGGTAGTCACCGCCCTTCACTGTGTCGTAGAACAGTCGGTATACTGAGTCACCGTCGTTCTGGTAGTTCTTGGCCGCGTTGATACCGCCCTGGGCGGCGATGGAGTGGGCGCGACGGGGGGAGTCCTGGATGCAGAAGTTCAGCACGTTGAATCCCATCTCACCGAGAGATGCCGCTGCAGAAGCTCCGGCAAGTCCTGTTCCGACGACAATAACGTCGAGTTTGAGTTTATTCTTCGGGTTGACCAGGCGCTGGTGAGCCTTGTAGTTGGTCCATTTCTCAGCCACCGGTCCTTCTGGTATTCTTGAATTTATTGTAGCCATAGTAGTAAATTCTTTATTTTACGTGTTATTATGAATAACGTCGGTTAAAATAGATAGAGACTTAAGGTTTATTCGCCTTTGTTGCAGCATTCTCCATTCTGTGCGTCGCAGAATTCGCAAGGTTTTCCTGGCTCGCAACATGGTTTGTCCGGATTTCCGCATCCCGGGCAAGCCTTGGCCTCAGCTCCGGCCTCTGCCTCACAGCATTCAGCACCTTCCTGGCAACACTCTGCACCCTCCTTGCAGCAGTCGGGCTTGGTGGCACAGGCGGCTGCGCCTTTCTCGCATGCCGCAGCCTTGTCGCAAGCGGCAGCCTTGTCGGCACATTCAGTTCCGCAAGCCTCCTCACACGTGCATTCCTCACCGTTCTGCACGCAAGCACATCCAGCGCAGAGAGCCGGTGCCTCGCAGCATTTGAGTGATGGTGCAGTCTTAGTGGCGAAACCAACCACCACCGCAAGGAACATGAGCATAACTACGGTAACGTAGATGTTTCCGATGATTTTCCAGCGTCTGAACCATACGTTTCCGCTCCATCCTACTGTCTGGATAGAGGACCAGAATCCGTGAGTGAGGTGCATCCAGATGGCTGCAAGCCAGATGATGTAGAGGATGGTGTAGACGATTCCGCAGGTGGTTGAGCAGTCGAAGGTCTGTGCTATCCATGCGAATCCGTTTGTCGGGCCAGGGCAAACGGCGTTGCCGGCCAGCTCAGCGAACATCATGTGATACCAGAAGTTGAAGAGGTGGAGTATGAGTCCCAGCAGTACGACAAGTCCCAGTACGAACATGTTCTGTGATGACCACTCCACTTTGTCCGGTTTAGCCGTAACGGCATATCGGTTGTTACCGCGTGCCTTACGGTTCTGCAGAGTCAGGATGATGGCATAGATAATGTGTATGGCGATAAGCGCCATAAGCACGATTGTTGCCGCCACTGCGTACCAGTTGGATCCGAGAAAGCGGCAAATCATGTTGTAGCCATTTCCTGAAATCAGAGCCACTACGTTCATGCAAGCATGGAACGTGAGGAAAAGGATAAGTGCCATACCCGTGACGGACATAATCACTTTCCTTCCGATAGAAGAATTAGTTAACCACATAAATTTGTTGATTTTTTAATTATTAAAATTGTTTAGTACATTTTCTCTTTCGACAAGAAGCCTTGTCCTGAAAAAGGTGATTTTTTCAAGACGAGTCCGTATTTTACTGCAAAAATAAATTATTTTTAACACTTATACAAGAAAAAAAGATGATTTTTGCTTAACTTTGCAAAAATTTTTGAATTTATGTACCGAATTTTAGAAAGTTTGTCGAAACTGCTTTCCAATAAGGCGTCTTGGTTTGTGATTGCCGCCGCTTTGATTTCGTTTTTCGTTCCTGAGTTGTTCCAATGGGTAAAAGGCACGACCCAGACGGTGATTCTTGGCATCATCATGCTGACGATGGGCCTCACGCTGACCACAAACGACTTCCGCATTCTCTTTTCGCGGCCGCTGGACATTTTCGTTGGTGCGGTGGCTCAGTTCACGATCATGCCGCTGCTGGCCTTCCTCCTGGGGTGGCTTTTCTCGCTGCTTCCCGCCCTCGCTCCGTATTCGAAGGCGATGACGGTGGGCATCTTGCTGGTGGGCTGCTGTCCGGGCGGCGTATCGAGCAATATCATGTCCTATCTGTGTAAGGGCGACGTGGCTTTCTCTGTCGGGATGACCTGTGCGAGCACGCTGCTGGCCCCCCTGATGACTCCGTTGCTGGTGTTGTGGCTGGCGGGTGAGAAGGTGGATGTGGATGCCATCGGTATGTTCAAGCAGATTCTCATCGTCACCATCATCCCAATCGCTATCGGCTTCTTCCTGAACCTGTGGCTGGGCAGGAAGCCGGTGTTCAAGTCGTTCCAGCGGACGATGCCGGGCCTGAGCGTGCTGTGTCTATGCTGCATCGTAGGAGGAGTGGTCAGCACGGTTCACGACGACCTGATTGAGAACGGACTGGTCATCTTCCTGCTCACGTTCCTCATGGTCTTCCTTCATAATTCCATCGGCTATCTGCTGGGCTACAATGTGGGCAGTCTTTGCCGGTTCAACACGGCCAAACGCCGCACCATCAGCATCGAGGTGGGCATGCAGAATGCCGGACTCGGCACGAACCTGGCCACCACCTTCTTTGCAGCCACTCTCCCCATGGCCGTGGTGCCTTGCGCCATCTCCTGTGCCTGGCATTCCATCAGCGGCACGATCCTGGCCAACTGGTTTGCACGTAAGCCTGCTGAGGAGACCACAAAAGAATGAGTGCGAGGCCTGCCTAAAAATACCTGCTAATCCATTCGCCCATGAACTTGTCGTAGGGTTCATAGACTCCCTGGTGGCATGTGATTAGCTGCTTTTTCAGAAGTATCTCCTTGCTTTTTTGTATGCTGCTGGACGATTGTAGTTTATGCCGGTTGATGAATGATGCCTTTGTGAGGTGTGTCACCTTTTTTTCCTTGCAGATGGCAATGAGCAGGTTCCGTTGCTTGACGGTCAGCAGGTACAGCAGGTCCTTATATGCTTCCTCGTTCTGTCCCAGGATTTGATCCCTGGCTTTTTCCACGTCTTTTTCTTTTGCTTCTTCTCCATCAGCGGTATTGCTGAATATTTGGTTGAGCATCTTTTGCATGTACCATGTCACTCCCTCAAACTCCTGGTAGATCATTTCCACGGCTTTTTCGTCTATGGTTTTTCTCTTGGATTGAAAATGCCTGACTGCGAACTGCTTGTATTGGTCTATCCCTACAGGTTTGAGAAACATAAGCGACACGCTTTGGTAGAATGGCCTGGCGGGGGATGAGAACATCTCGCTCATCATGCTTTGCTGGGATCCTGCGAAGATGAAAGTGGCATTACGGCATTTTTGTACGTATGTTCTGATTAAGGCTTCTGTGTTTTGCTCGGGGTATGATGCGATGGTCTGGAATTCGTCGATGGCAATGATACATCGTTTATTGGCATCGTTGAGGTAGTTGAAAATCTCTTCCATGGTGAATTCCGGTAGTTTTATGTCGCCGATGTCCAGGTTCCAGCTGGCATTGCCCTGGCCGTCGAAGGCAATGCCGGTCCTAAGTGATGATACGAACTGCAGGAACCGGTCGATGACTTTCTGTCCTTTGCTTTTGAGTTTGCTGACAATGGCATATCCAAGCTGGAAAACGAAATCCTGGAGGTTTTTTGTGGCATAGATATCCACGAGGAAGGTGAAAAATTGGTCTTTGATTTGTGGTTGAGTGTACACATGGTGAATCAGTCCCGTCTTTCCCATTCTTCTCGGTGAGATAAGAGCTGTGTTGTTGCCGTTGACCAGCAATTTAATCAGTTCGCGTGTTTCGTTTTCCCTGTCACAGAAATACTCAGGTGATTCGTATCCGTATGTGATGAATGGATTCTCCAGCATGATGTCTAAGTGTTAGGTATAGATGTGATTGTGGGTGCAAATATAGGTGTTTTCTGTCGTATCACCAAATTTTTATCCAAAAAAGATTATCCATTTTGGATAATTTTTCTACAAACGATTTTTTCTTGTAATTCCTGGCGTTTTCCATTCCGTTGCACCGCCTGCCGGACTCGTCACGCAACCCCGCCCCTGAAGCCGTATCGAAGCCCGTCACCGAAACTCTCCAGTTACGAACCCCCCGCGTAGGAGCGACGGTCTCCGACCGTTGAAGCACCCACGCCCCTGATACGTCCTGAACCCCGTCCGCATAAAAACAGGTGATTTTTGTCCTACGTATCAAGAGGGCGTACGTGTAAAAACAGATTTTTCACCTCCTACAACTCCGTTGCACCGCTTGTCGAGCCTATTACGCAACCCACGCGTAGGAGCGACGGTCTCCGACCGTTGAAGCACCCCCGCCCCTGATACGTACGAAGCCCAATACATAAAAACACGTGATTTTTGTCCTACGTATCAAGAGGGCGTACGTGTAAAAACAGATTTTTCACCTCCTACAACTCCGTTGCACCGCTTGTCGAGCCTATTACGCAACCCACGCGTAGGAGCGACGGTCTCCGACCGTTGAAGCA
>JAFUVE010000057.1 GCA_017483765.1 Bacteroidaceae bacterium
AATTTCAAATTTCAAAGGTTTACATGCCTGTATAGCTATGGGGCGTGATTTTCCTCAGCTCTTCCTTCACGCTTTCGCTCACTTCCAAGCTGTCGATAAATGTGCTGATCGTTTCGGCAGTGATGGCTGAGTTCGTTCGAGTCAGGGCTTTCAAGGCCTCATAGGGATTTGGATAGCCTTCGCGCCGAAGGATGGTCTGGATGCCCTCTGCGCATACAGGCCAGCAGTTGTCGAGGTCGTCGTTGATGGCGGCTTCGTTCAGCACAAGCTTACGAAGACCTTTCAGCGTGCTTTGTATTGCGATGAGGGTGTGGCCGAGTGGTACACCGATATTGCGGAGTACGGTCGAGTCGGTCAGGTCGCGCTGAAGGCGACTCACGGGAAGCTTCTGGCTCAGATGGGAGAAGATGGCGTTGGCGATGCCGATGTTGCCCTCTGAGTTCTCGAAGTCTATCGGGTTCACCTTGTGCGGCATGGCGCTGGAACCGACTTCGCCGGCCTTGATTTTCTGCTTGAAGTAGTTCATGGAGATATACATCCAGAAGTCGCGGTCGAGGTCCATGATGATGGTGTTGATTCGGCGAAGGGCGTCGAACAGGCCTCCGATATTGTCGTAATTTGATATCTGGGTGGTCCATTCCTCACGGCTTATGCCCAGCTTCTCCTGCAGGAAGCGGTTGCCGAACGCTTTCCAGTCTGTATCGGGGAATGCGATGTGATGGGCGTTGAAATTGCCCGTTGCACCGCCGAACTTACCACTGATCTTGCATCGCTTCAATTCTTGCTCCTGCTCGCGAAGACGGTAGGCGAATACCATCACCTCCTTGCCCAGACGGGTGGGGGAGGCGGGCTGACCATGGGTCTTGGCAAGCATCGGTATCTCTTTCCAGGCGTCAGCATAACTTTCCAACTGGCTGATCAACTCGTCGAGCAGAGGGTAGTACACCTCCTCAAGGCTGTCTTTCACTGAGATGGGGATGGACGTGTTGTTGATGTCCTGACTGGTCAGACCGAAATGAATGAATTCCTTATAGCGGTCAAGGCCACCCAGACGGTCGAACTGCTCCTTTATGTAGTATTCCACCGCTTTCACATCGTGGTTTGTAACCGATTCAATCTCCTTCACGCGGGATGCGCCGCTTTCGTCAAATTCCCTGTAGATCTTGCGTAATTCATCAAACAAGGTCTTGTCAAAATCTGATAATTGGGGAACTGGCAACTCGCACAATGAGATGAAATATTCTATCTCTACTTGGATGCGGTAGCGGATAAGTGCGTACTCTGAATAGTAATTCGCTAAATCCCTGGTCTTACTTCTGTATCGGCCGTCGATAGGCGACACAGCAGTCAATTCGCTTAATTTCATTGCTTGTGGAAAATTGTGTTTTTTTGCTTTGTCTTGGGTATGTTATATTTGTTTTAATTTGTCGTTAGGACTCTCATGTATATTGGGAACTTTTAGTAAATATGTGCCCCGCTGATTGTGTAAATTTTTGTTGGTTTTTGTCTTTATGAAACGAGATTACTCCATCAACGGAGCGTGTTGGTCGTGTCAAGACTTAAAGATAATTGTGTTTTCTTTCAATCTGAATGCCTTCCTAATGAGGTTGAATATTAACTTGCCTCAACTTTTGTCCCATTTGAATCCCGGCAATGGCTGAATACCATATTGTCTTCTCATCGTCTTGTTTTTCTCGTCTTCATCTAAACGAGGCAACATGTTTTTTGGAGGGGTATGGAATACACTTTCTCTATCCTATAATCTTGCTTATTTGCATACTTGTTGTTCTCTCGTACATTTCTTTTGCAAATATACACAAATTTATTTGTATATTATGCATGAACACTCGTTTTTTTAGAGTTTTTAAACATTATTTTTACCTCTCGGCGTGTTTTTCTCTAAATTGGGCAGACGAAATGCGGTGTAAAGCTCTATTACTGCGAATATGAAGAAGGGAAGAAGCCAGTTGATTTTGCGTAAATACATCCCGTAGTAGAACCCTTCGTGCATGAACAAAATTGCCACTGAAAGAAACAGCACCACTGTGCCTACGCAGCGTTGGCGGTAAAGACGGCGGATGTTCATGGGCATCCGCCGGTCTCTTGACCGTCCGAAATCACTCTCATTTCCTATAAATCTGTTCAGCGTCAGCATCACTACACCCATTGCGAACAAGATGCATGTCCACAATGGATATCCTGCTATTATAAATAATACGGCACTCAATACGATTAGTAGCGGACCCGCATATCCCATTATCTTTAGTATGGAATTCATTTGTATATAATGCTTAATACTTTCTGATTTCGTTAAGAGATGTAGGGGAGGCTACTCTTCTTCTTCTTCCTCGTCCTTTATCAGAAAGACATCCTCGCCGGAATTCTTCATGTAATAACGCTCGCGGGCTATCTTCCGGACGGCGTCAATGTCCGTGTCCAATGCGACGATGGCAAGGGAATCCTCCTCGAATTGCTCGTCAAGGGCGGTGATCTTGTCCTGCAGCTCTGATATCTCGTTTTTCTGCTGCAGACGTTTCAGCCAGCAATGATCGCCCACAAAACGATGAAGATGGCGAAGATTGCAAGAGCTATCAAGTATTTGAATTTCGATATGGCTTTTCCTAACAGTTTTAACATCTTTTCTCTGGTTTTTTGTACTGAATGAATGACTCTGTTTCTCTATTTCCATTTGTCTTGCAAATTTACTAATTTTATTTTCCAACTCCAAATTTTTTTACACTTTTGTTTTACATTTGTATAATTTCCTCGATGATTCCTTTCAGTTTGATATATGGCTCTGCTGTAGCTGTATGATTCCATTTTCATCAGACTGATGTGTCTGGGTGGAATTTTTACAATGTGAATGGATATCTGAAGGGCATTCTGTCTTTTTTTTTCTGTGTTTTTCCCAATTTTTAAGGAATAATTTAAAAAAAATAATGGTTAACTTTGCGTAATTTTATGAAGGAGGATTTTATGTTCAATTCTTTACTTTTTTTATATATTTATAATGGTAAAGTTATTCTGAACAAATGAAAAAGATATTGATCATCATAGCATCCCTCGCCTTCGTGGCGTGGGGATGCTCCAAGTCGGACGACGACAACAACAACACCAGCGGAAAACCTGGAGAAGGAACTGAAGTCAATGACTCTACGGGAAACAGCGGCTCCGACATCAGCTCGCAACTCACCCCGGGGAACGACGAGAGGCCGGACTGGCAGGTGCCCAACTACGATAACTGGGAACAGACCATGTCGGTCATGATTCTTCCCCAGAAAGAACTCCAGCCTTTTGTCACTGAAAACGACTTACTTTGTGCGCAGATGAACGGAGAGGTGAGAGGACTCACCGCGCCTGTCATCGATCAGGTCATTACTTTCTTCCCGCTCACTGTCGGAGCCGACGGAGCGGAAGCCAGAGTCTATCTCTACTATTACTGCGACAGTCTCCACAGAATCTTCTCTACGGATTGGGCGGAGTTCAACCCAAGTGTGGTTCCGACTGGAGAAAGCACTTTCTATCGTCCTGTGTTCGTTAAGTGATGTGAAAAAAATAACTTGCCTCACCATCCAGTTGACTGTAGGGACTTACTTTATGTATGTCCGTCCATGGTTCAGAGTACCCGTTTATGTATGTCCGTCAGTTGACTATCGTCTTTTCTTCTTGTCTTCTCGTCTTCTTGTCTTCATCAAAACGAGGCAACTTATTTTTTAATTGTTACTAAGTAGTATTAGTCAATTGAGATGAATGGATATCAATAGCGAAAGCCCTGTGCTGTTGCATGGGGCTTTCGCTTTGCCTTGTCTTGCCCCCGTCTGAATGCTGTGCTCGTTCATCCTGAGTTCTCTGCTTTTTATGTTTTCTTGTTAATGATTGTTAAATTTCTAATATTGTACAAAAAACACTTATCAACACCCCGAATTCCCGTTGTTTAGTGGCTTCCTCAGTAAATAAACTGCCATAAATCATTGGTTATGAACACTAAATTAGGGTTAAAAACCCTTAAACATTCCCCCAAATGTTAAAATACTTTGGCTGTCTCGAAAAAAATGCGTAACTTTGCAGCGGATTTAGGAAAAATAACCAGTTTCTTTCGGTTTATTCCTTACTCCATAAGTTTAACAAAAGAAAACAAATAACTGTTTGTCATTTAGTTATAAGGTATTTGATTCTTTTTGAAACCTTATATTGGCAAATAATTTAATAACTTGTCGGAATTTAGTCATTTTTTTTAATTACTAACTGATGGCATCTTTTAAGCGTGACGCTTATTTTATTTTCCGACGCAAAATTTTTATTTTATGAAGAAAGTATTTTTTATTTTCGCATTTGCGGTAACATGTTTAACTACCAATGCACAGGTTTCGCCTGAGATGAACAAGAAGTGGGGCGCAGTTATGGACGCAATTGAGCAAGTAGAAAGTAGAGGAGACACCAGGGCAGTTTCGCCTAACGGTAAATGGGTAGGATGTATGCAGATTTCTGAGATTCTTGTCAGAGAGTGCAACAACATCATCGGACAGAAGAAATTTACTTACAACGACAGATATTCACGCGAGAAAAGCCGTGAGATGTTCGTCATCTTCCAGGAGAAGTACAACAAGGAAGGAAACATGGAAAAGGCTATCAGACTTTGGAACTCGGGAGACCTCAACTGCATGCAGCGCAAGGCATCAACCAACGGTTATTACAGACGTGTGATGGCAAGCTATAACAACCTTGCTCGCAACAAGTAATTCACAGTCATAAGACATATGAAAAAGGAAGGCTCAGGCCTTCTTTTTTTGACATTAACTCAGCTCCTACTCTAAGTAGTACTATTGTCTCGTCTTCTTGTTTTCTTCTCGTCTTCTTCTCTTCTTATCTTCTTGTCTTCTCATCTTCTCTTCTCCTTAAAATTTCCCGCCAATCAACTTGCAAAACACACTTTTCACTTTTCAATACTCACTTTTCACTTATTTTCTCTTATTTTCCTTTGTTTTTTGACTTCTTATTCGTATCTTTGTTAATTATTTGTCAAATCTAGTAAAAAAACAAAAACATATCATGGAAATTAAAACTATCGGACTGGCCAGCGATCACGCGGCTTTTCAACTCAAACAATTTGTGAAACAGTATCTTGATGAGAAAGGAATTCCTTACAAGGACTACGGAACCTACACGGAGGACTCCTGCAACTATGCGGACTTCGGACATGCACTCGCGAAGGGCATCGAAAACGGAGAAGTTTACCCGGGAATTGCCATGTGTGGATCGGGTGAGGGCATATCAATGACGCTCAACAAGCACCAGTCCATCAGGGCAGGACTCTGCTGGATTCCCGAAATCGCTCACCTCATTCGTCAGCACAACGACGCAAACGTGCTCGTCATGCCGGGACGATTCATCGACAACGACATGGCTCGCAAAATCATGGACGAGTACCTCAACACTGAATTTGAGGGAGGAAGGCACCTCGACCGCATCAAGGCTATTCCTGTGGCTGACTAATCTTTAGCTTCTATAGCATCTATAGTCTCTATAGTCTCTATAACTTCTATAGTCACTATACCATCTATAACATCTATAAAAATCTATTAACAACCGCACTAATATGAAAAAACTACTGACTACTATACTGCTTATCTGCTGCGCATTTGCACTGCCAATGAACGCACAGAACACGTTTGAAGCTGGAAAGGGGGCTTTTATGCTCAATGGAAAACCCTTCATCGTCAAGGCGGCTGAGGTTCATTATCCACGTATTCCACGACCTTACTGGGAACACCGTATCCAGATGTGCAAGGCGCTTGGTATGAACACCGTCTGCATCTACATCTTCTGGAACATACATGAGCAGAAAGAAGGTGTATTTGACTTCACTGGAAACAACGACGTGGCAGAGTTCTGCCGGATTGCACAAAAAAACGGCATGTACGTCATCGTACGTCCTGGACCATACGTCTGTGCTGAATGGGAAATGGGTGGACTGCCTTGGTGGCTCCTCAAGAAGAAGGACATCCGGCTGCGTGAGCAGGACCCTTATTTTATGGAACGCGTGAAAATCTTCGAGCAGAAGGTGGGAGAACAGCTCGCACCGCTCACCATACAGAACGGAGGACCTATCATCATGGTGCAGGTGGAGAACGAATACGGATCCTATGGGGAAGACAAACCCTACGTCTCTGCCATCAGAGACATTGTGCGTCAGTCAGGATTCGACAAGGTAGCACTGTTCCAGTGTGACTGGAGCTCCAATTTCGAGAAGAACGGACTCGACGACCTTGTCTGGACCATGAACTTCGGAACTGGAGCCAATATCGACGACCAGTTCAAGCGGCTCAAGCAGCTCAGACCCGACACACCGCTCATGTGCTCGGAGTTCTGGTCAGGATGGTTCGACAAATGGGGTGGAAAGCACGAGACAAGAGCCGCAAAGGACATGGTGGACGGCATCAGGCAGATGCTCGAGCGCAATATCTCTTTCTCTCTTTACATGACGCATGGAGGCACCTCGTTCGGACACTGGGCCGGTGCCAACTCACCAGGCTTCTCGCCCGACGTTACAAGCTACGACTACGACGCGCCTATCAACGAATACGGACAGACCACACCCAAATACTTTGAGCTACAGACACTTCTTGCAAAGTATGCTGACAAGAAGCTGCCTAAGGTGCCAAAAGCAATACCGGTCATATCTGTGCCCGCATTCAAGTTTACGGAGTATGCGCCGCTCTTCGAAAACCTCCCCGCACCGATCAAGTCCGATAAGGTGAAGACCATGGAGGAGTTCGACCAAGGATGGGGTTCTATCATCTATTCCACAACGCTGCCCGAGCTGAAAGGACAGTCAAAGCTCACCATCAAGGAGGGACATGACTATCTGCAGGTGTTCATCGACGGTAAATACATCGGTGCGCTCGACAGAAGGATGGGGGAGAAGGAGCTCCTGCTTCCGTCTTGCCGTAAAGGGGCCAGGATGGACATCCTCGTCGAGGCGATGGGGCGTATCAATTTCGGACGTGCCATCAAGGACTTCAAGGGCATCAACAGCGACGTGACGCTCACCACCCAGATTGAGGGCATCGACTTCTCAGGTAACATCAAGAAATGGGACAACTACCTTATTCCTGACTCCTACGATGAGTACCTCAAGAAGAACTACAAACCGCTGACCAACACAAAAGTACGTGACGACAAGGGACAGCGCGTGCCGGGATTCTATAAGGCTACTTTCGAAGTCAAGAAGCCGGGCGACACTTTCCTCAATTTCGAACATTTCGGAAAAGGACTCGTCTATGTCAATGGCTACGGTCTCGGACGAATCTGGGAGGTCGGCCCTCAGCAGACGCTCTATGTGCCGGGATGCTGGCTCAAGAAAGGAACGAACGAAGTCGTTGTCTTCGATGTCATCGGACCGGATGACGCTGTTTCCGAAGGACTCGACAAGCCGGTTATCGACAAGCTGAAGAATGCAGAACCGCCTATTCACAGGAAGGACGGAGAAAATCTCAGCCTGGCAGGTGAGAAACCGGTAAAAGCGGGTGCTTTCGCTGCAGGAAACGGATGGCAGGAAGTGAAGTTCGACCAGCCGGTGGCAGGACGCTATGTATGCCTTGAGGCACTCAACGCACACGACGGAAAAGAACAGGCGTGCATCGCTGAGCTTTATATTCTCGACGAGAATGGCGAGCGGCTCTCACGCGAACCGTGGAAGGTGTTCTATGCCGACTCTGAGGAAATCAACAAGGGCAACTGCGCGGGCGACAAGGTGTACGACCTGCAGGAGTCTACTTTCTGGAGCACTGTCAAGGGAGTAAACTTCCCGCACACCATCGTCATCGACCTCGGAAAAGTGCACACCCTCACCGCTCTTCAGTACCTGCCGCGTATGGAGTCCTCTGTTCCGGGAGGTATCAAGGACTACAAAATCTACGTGAAAGAACAACCGTTCAAAAAGTAATTGAATAGTACTGAATCCAGTGACGGCCCTTACGCCATTGGATTCCGTAGCTGTAGGGACTTACTTTATGTATGTCCTACCTGTAGAGACGCCCCGCGGGGCGTCTTCTAACTAATTCCATCGCCTGTAGGGACTTACTTTATGTATGTCCGTTTTCAGCCGATTCTGTAGGGACTTACTTTATGTATGTCCGCATTTCATAGATTTTCATATCTGTGTGTCTGTGGATGAAGTAACTACACTTTTCACTTTTCACTTAAAAATAATGACATTTAAACTGACATCGCAATTCAAGCCGACAGGCGACCAGCCAGAGGCCATAGAGCAACTGACGCGGGGAGTCCTTGAAGGACTTCCCGCACAGGTCTTATTGGGAGTCACAGGGTCAGGAAAGACCTTCACCATGGCAAACGTCATTCAGAATGTGGGCAGACCTACCCTGATTCTCAGTCACAACAAGACGCTGGCTCACCAGCTCTACGAGGAGATGCTCAACTTCTTTCCGGAAAACTCTGTGCAGTATTATGTCAGTTACTACGACTACTACCAGCCAGAGGCGTATATTCCTTCCACCAATACCTACATCGAGAAGGACCTGGCCATCAACGAGGAAATAGACCGGCTCAGGCTGGCTGCCACGTCGGCCTTGCTTTCAGGAAGGAAAGATGTTATTGTTGTTAGTTCCGTATCGTGTATCTACGGCATGGGATCGCCTACCAATTTCTCCGAGAACATCATTGAGATAAAGGTGGGGCAGCACCTCGACATCAATGTGTTCCTCCGAAAACTGGTGGATTCACAGTATGTCAGAAACGACATCGAGCTCACCAGGGGGCATTTCAGGGTCAGAGGAGACATCGTCGACATTTTCCTTGCATACGATGACAAAATCATACGCGTGAATTTCGCATGGGACGAAATCGAGTCCATTGAGGAAATCGACGGAATCACTAATGTGCCCTTCGGCAGTCATCCGGACTATTCCATCTATCCGGCTAACCTCTTTATGACTTCGCAGGAGACAACGCAGCGGGCCATCCATCAAATCGAGGACGACCTGCATGAGCGGCTCCAGTTCTATGAGGACATCGGTGACCTGGCCAAGAAAAACCTGCTCGAGACGCGTGTGACTAACGACCTTGAGATGATTCGTGAGCTTGGACACTGTTCGGGCATTGAGAACTATAGCCGGTATTTCGACGGAAGGAAAGAGGGAGAGCGGCCGTTCTGCCTCCTCGACTTCTTCCCGGATGATTTCCTGCTCATCATCGACGAGAGCCATGAGTCCATACCTCAGATCAGGGCCATGTACGGGGGCGACAGAAAGCGGAAGCAGACACTCGTGGAATATGCCTACCGACTGCCGGCTGCGCTCGACAACAGGCCGCTTCGTTTTGATGAGTTTGAGGCACTTACGCCGCAGACCATCTATGTCAGTGCCACGCCTGCCAACTACGAACTCGAGAAGTCGGAGGGAGTGATTGCTGAGCAGGTCATCAGGCCTACGGGACTGCTTGATCCCCAAATCATCATCCGCCCCACGGCCAATCAGGTGGACGACCTCATGGAGGAGATCCAGAAGCGGGTGGAGGCGGACGAACGAGTCCTCGTCACCACGCTCACCAAGCGCATGGCGGAGGAGCTGTCGGAGTATCTGCTCAATTATGAAGTGAGGTGCAACTACATCCATTCCGACATCGACACGTTTGAGCGTGTGCGAATTCTCGATGAGCTCAGAAGAGGAGAAATCGACGTGCTTATCGGAGTCAACCTGCTGCGCGAGGGACTCGACCTGCCGGAAGTTTCACTTGTTGCGATACTCGATGCCGACAAGGAGGGATTCCTACGTTCACACCGGGCACTAACCCAGACCATCGGACGTGCTGCGCGTAATATCAATGGTACCGCCATCCTGTATGCTGACAAAATCACGGAGAGCATGCGCCTCACCATCGAGGAGACAAACCGCAGACGAGAGAAGCAGATGCGATACAACGAGGAGCATGGCATCACACCCACCCAGATCAAGCGCACCATCTCATCCATCAGTGCTGGAAAGAAAGCCGATTATATCAAGGACGCTTATATCGAAGATCTTGCGCTCCATAAGGCTTCCGAAGACCCTGTTATCCAGAAGATGGACAAAGAACAACTTCTTGCTACCATTGAATCCAGCAAGCAGAAAATGCTGGAGGCTGCGAAAAAACTCGATTTCGTCGCTGCGGCTCAATACCGCGACGAAATGGTACGCCTACAGGAATATCTGGAGTCACAACAGAAATAAATATAATTAGTATTCAGGTGTGAGATATGGTTGTTGCCAGATTTGGAACATTTACCTGGACATTTGCATTGTCATTTACTTGGATAATTACCTGGACATTTGCATTACCTTTATTTAGACTGATGAAGTGATAAATAGACGCCATGTGCCATCCTTCTCAGATCGTTGTATATAGCCTTTTGTGGTCAACAGCTTCAGTTGCTTGTTAATAGCAGCTACATTGATACCTACCTCATCTGACAATTTCTGTATGGTGATATCCGGGTGGGCAAACATAAGGTTGAGTATCTTGCTTGTTGAGTTGCTACGGAAGTTTACTCGTTCACCATCAAACCACCATACATTCTCACCGCGTTCTGTGAGGAAACGAATGTTGTAGGTAACTTCTTCTACAAACAGATTGGTAAAGTAGGTAAGGAACTGCTGTATATCTCTTTTGGATGCATGAGCACCTAGAGAGGGTGTTGAGCCAACAGTCAGGTCTGTTTTGTGCAGAGCCTCTAAGTATTGGTCTTTCTTACGACTCCGAACCACTATCATCGGATAGCCATGTCGCGAGAGAATGTAGTTGACCATCAAGCGGGCTATGCGTCCGTTTCCATCCTCGAATGGATGGATGCGGATGTAGCGGTAATGGAATAGTGCTGCAAGTTCAACAGGCGTGTACTTGCATGATAGCTCTGCCTCATTATACCAATCCACAAGATCGGTCATTAACGCAGGTGTCTCTTCTGGTGAAGCATACTCAAATAGTTCTCCATATCGTGTGATGACACTATTAGGACGAGTCTTGTATTGTCCCGCATGAATCACATAACTCGTTGTTTCTCCTCCTGGCAAATTGCGATAGACAGTATAGTCTTCGCGGAGCAATGTCTTATGGAGGGTACGGATAAAGTTCTGAGTGAGTGGCACGTCCTTCATGCTTGCTTCCTCTGTCATCATCTTCAGCCCTACATTGCTTGCTGTCATTTCCTGTACGTCTTTTGCTTCTGCCTCTCCAATGATTCTTCCGAAAAGTAGAAGTATCTCTGTCTGTCCGTATGTCAGTGTGTTGCCCTCAATGTGGTTACTGTTGTAGTTAAAGTCAATCGTAAAGCGACGGCTCAGCATCTCTCTGTCTCTGTCAGAAAGAGGTTGCAGGGCTGTCCAGCGAGCCATTATGTCTTGAGTCTTATCCATTTTTTTCTTTTTTTTGCAAGTTTCTTCGCTTAAAGGTATATATTGTCTACCTTTTTATGTGATTTCTTGCAATAGTCTGTTCACGACAGTTGATGTCGACTTCGGGATTTCTGCATTTTTTTTAAAACTGCCACCTTTAGAAATCCAAAGGTGGCAGTTCTTTTAATTTTAGCTTTTCTAAACTTAGAACGCATACGTCAGGCCCAGCGTGAAGTACTCCTTGAACTGGAAATAGCCTAAGTTGTCGTCATAGTATTTCCTGTCGCGGTTGTCATCGAAGCGCCACAGGGTGAACACCTCAGCACTGATGTATTTTGAGAACTGGTATTGGAAGCTGTTTTCCCATTCACCCTCGGCATAGTCGTAGGCGGTGAAGAAATAGAAGCGGGATTTCCAGAAGAAGTCCTTGGCCAGCTTCAGCTTCGAGTTCATCTCTATCTTCGAACCGATGTCGTGCGTGACATCCTTGCCAATCATGTTGTATACGCTGTGGATGTTCTCGTCATGGTCGCGCAGATAACGCATCTTGTAGGAAACAGGCAGCAGTGCCAGGGAGAACTCGTTGCCGTTCTTCAGTGTGGGCTTGAAGTCCATACCGATTGACAGGTAAACGTCCAACGGGGAAAGGAAGCTGCTGTAACGTCTGCGGTCGTTCGTCTTGTAGCCTGGCATGAACTGAGACTTGGCCTCGGCACTCACCGTGTAGTACCACGACTTCTTGGCCTTGATGCCCAGCTTGCTCGTCAGGTCTATCTTGTCGTTACTCGTCAGGAACGTGTGGCAGGTGTCACTCGTCGTGGTCATGAAGCCGAGACGGAGCTCCAGGCGGTTTTCCCATTTGATGCGTTTCGTGTCGTCGTAGTTAGCCTCAAGGATGATGGCGGAAAGCAGGTTCTGGCTGTTGTTACCGCCTTTGTACCAGTTGTCGCTGAAGTAGTTCTGGGAGAACTGAAGGGAAAACTCGCCCTTCCGTGTCCAGAAATTCGGCTTTTCCACCTTTAGCCCGATGTCCACGATGCTATCGTCGATAGCCGTGGCAGGAGTTTCCTGAAGTTCCTTCGTCAGGATGTCGTCCACCTTCGTGCTTGGAATCACCTCTTCAGCAGGGCTCTCAGCCGTAACCAGTTCCTCCTCTTCAAGATGTTCATTCGAATATTTCACCTTGGAGGGTTCTTTGAGGTAGAGGTTCAGAAGACTTTGGTCGATGGACTGGTTGAGCTGGTCACGGTAGTCACCGCTTGACTCGTTATCCGACAACGTCATCACATGCTTGGCAGCCGAGGCATTATAGACCCCCGGATCCAGCAACCGGTAATAGTAGGGACTGACTGTCGCGGAACTATGATAGTTGCTCGCAATCTCGTTTTTCAGACTGCTCAGTGACGAGGCGAACGAACTGACGGCTTCGCTGTCCTGTGCCTGCATCGACGTACTGCTCAGAAGCAATGCGCCAAGAATAATTACTTTTGTCATGTGGCAGGAGGTGTTAAGATTAATATGTTTTGTAGGGACTTACTTTAGCTTTGCTGATTTTCTCCTTTTCATGGCATTACCTAAGCAAGCTTGGCACTGCTCATTTGAAAAGTTCGAAAATTCGTATTTAACGCATTTACTCATTGTCATGGCATAGCTAAAGCAAGCTTTGCTCTGCTCATCTGACAATTTCGTAAATTTCTGTATGTCCGAATACTTACACAGATGCTCTCTATTCAGCCAGCAAGGCCTCGGCCAATGTCTTCAGGTCTTCCACGGTCTTCGGCTTCACCGTCGACTCCACGGTCACCAGCGGATCCACAATCTCAATTCCTTTCAGTGCCGACATGAACTCACGCATCTTCTTTCCGGCTGCGGGAGCCCAGGTGCCGTTCTCGATGAAAGCCACTTTTCGGTTCTGGAAGTTCTTAATCTTCAGGTGGTTCATAAAGTCCTCCATGATGGGCATCACACCACCGTCGTAGGTCGGGGCAGCCAGTACCAGGCGGTCGTAGCGGAAGGCATCCTCGATGGCCTCAGCCATGTCGTCGCGGCGAAGGTCGCTCACCGACACCTTCTCGCTGGAGTCGCTCTTCAGGATGCTTGCCAGCTTGAGGGCTGCCTCCTCCGTGTTGCCGTGAAGCGAACAGTAGGCGATGAAGATGCCCTTGTCCTCTGGCTCATAGCTGCTCCATGTGTTGTAGAGGTTGATATAATAGGAGAGGTCGGTGTCAAGAACGGGACCGTGGAGCGGGCAGATCATCTTGATGGACAGACCGCCCAGCTTCTTCAATACCGTCTGAACCATGTTGCCGTATTTGCCTACGATGTTGAAGTAATAGCGGCGTGCCTCGCAGGCCCAGCCTTCCGGGTCGTCATACGACAATGCGCCGAACTTGCCGAAGGCATCGGCGGAGAACAGCACCTGCTCTGTCAGGTCGTACGACATCAACACCTCTGGCCAGTGGACCATCGGAGCGGTGAAGAACTGAAGCGTGTGCTCGCCCAGCTCCAGCTTGCTGCCTTCGCCCATGATGACCAGACGCTCTGCTGCCAATTCTACGCCGAAGAACCGCTTCACCATTGCTACAGCCTTCTGGCTGCATACCAGCTTGATGTCAGGATATTTTTCCAGAATCAGCTTCACGTTCGACGAGTGGTCGGGCTCCATGTGGTGAACCACAAGGTAGGTCGGGGTCTTGCCGCCTAAAGTGGATTCCAGGTTCTCAAGCCATTCATTCGTCTTACGGGCATCGATCGTGTCCATGATGGCGATCTTCTCGTCCATAATCACGTATGAGTTGTAAGAAATTCCTTCAGGAAGGATATACTGGCCTTCAAACAAATCCAGCTCTTTGTCATCTGCTCCAATATAATAAATGCCTGGAGCTACTCTTTTTTCCATATTTTAATATTTTTTTAGTATTATTTTGCAAATTTACGGAAAAAATCTGATTTAACGGACTGCAAGTTGAAGAAAGTGAAATTTTATTGTCAAACTTTTCATTATTATCCATTATCTGCCCACTTTTTATGGCCCATTCTTCCCTCTATTTGAAATAAAATCACTACATTTGCAAAACAAACTGACTAATCACATGATAATATGAAATCTTTACGCTTTACAATCCTTGCATTTCTTCTGGCATCAGCCACCGTACTCAACATTTCCGCGCAGACGCTCACGCCTCCGCCGGGAAAGCAAATCTATATCCCCAACGATCTTAAAGACAATGACTTCACCAATCCGGAGTCCAAGTGGAGCTATGCACGCATGGCCTATACCGACAATATCGTCGTCTTCTGGGAAAAAGGATTTGGCAACGACCTCTCGAATCCACCTCAGCTCGAGGGACACGATATGTCTGTCGACTTGGACAACCTGCTGGCCAAACTCGAGCAGTTCTACACCTTTTATAAGAATGACCTGAAGTTCGTGCTGCCTGGCTCCAAGTCTGAGCAATACCGCATGATGGTGATGCTCAACTATTCACTCGAAGGAACGGCCTACGGAGGCGACTACGACAACACCATCGGCGCGCTCTGGATTGCGCCCAACCGCGTGAAGGACAAGACGCTCAACTGCATAGCCCATGAGCTCGGACATTCCTTCCAGTCGCAGATCATGGCCGACGGCGCTGGGCAGGCATGGAGTGGGGGAGGCATCTTCGAGATGGCTTCCCAGTGGATGCTCTGGAATGTCAACCCCAACTGGGTCAGTGACGAGAACTACCATTGGCAGGCCTTCAGAAAAGCTTTCTACAAGCGATTCCTCGACGGAGAGAATATCTATCGCTCGCCTTATGTACTGGAATATTGGTCCATGAAGCATGGAAAGACCGTCATCGCAGACCTCTTCCGGGCAGGCAAGCGTGGGGAAGACCCGGCCTCCACCTATATGCGCCTTTTCAGCCTCTCTCCTGCCCAGATGGCCAACGAGATGTACGACTGTTACGCACGCCTCATCACCTTCGACTTCCCAAGGGTCAAAGCCTCACATAAGCAGCATGCATGCCAGCTGCTCACACCCGTAGAGACTCAGACCAAGGGGAAGACCACCGTCATCACTCCCCAAAAAGAATTTCTGCCAGAAACCTACGGATTCAACGTCATCGAGCTCCCCCTTTCTGAAAAGAAAAAGACGGTAGTTTTTAATGCTCAGCCGAATAATCCCTTGGAGGATGCCTACCGATATGGAATTGTCCTCGTCGACAAGAATCTCAGCCCCTCTTATTTCCCCGTGAACGACAACGTGAAAGGTAAAATCAAGTACAAAACTAACGACAACATCCTTCACGCCTATCTTCTTGTCGTGGGATGCCCTCTCAACACTTATACTCCCTATACCTTCAACCCGTATGATCGCAAGAAGCCCGCACCTCCAACCACTTATCCCTATTCCCTCATTGTAAAATAAGAACGTCCGTTTAATACGTCTCCTTTTGTTGGGTATCTTCTAACTATTGTTATATTTAGTAAGAGTTGTTATATTTAGTAAGATTAAAATAAACTAGCCTCATCATCTGTTCCATTGACATGCTGGTCATGGCAGACTATCGTCTTGTCTTCTCGTCTTCTTGTCTTCATGAAAACGGGAAGACTTTTTTTCGTAGTTGCATGAATCGCAAATCCCTATAAAGATTCGGCTTTTTCCCTCATTTTTTTAGGAATTTCAACAATGGCGGGTGGATTTCTTTCCTTAACTTTGCACCAGAAAACAAAATCAATGTCGAATAAAGGATCCAGATACGCCATAAATTTCCCGTACTCGCGGAACACTGAATAATTGATTCGGAACACTGAAAAATTGATTAATTCAAAAAATATCAAAATAAATAGTAAATCGTAAATAGTAAATCGTAAATATTATTAACCCGGACGGAGAATTGTTATTCAAGTCCACAAAACACTTGAACATTATGAGAAAGAACATCTACACCATCATCATGATTGCCGTTTGCATCATGACGCTCACCACCACCAACGTGATGGCAACGAACACCACCAGTGTGACAACCGAGCAGGGACACCCGAGGTACCATAAACTCAAGACCACCTCGGTCAAGCTCAGGAAAGTCACTCAGCTGCAGAAAAACCAGATCGTGAGTCAGCTCATCGCGGTGAAGGGCATCAAGAACGCCTATTTCAAGGGCAACACCGTCTACATCTCCTACAACCCGAAGCGGATCACCAGTGCCAACGCGCAGGCCTATGCCAAGTCGGCTTACAACTCAGTGGTGGCCAAGAAGCATCACCAGGCTCCGCAGGCTGGACGCTATGGCAATGAGCCGCAGTACCAGCCGAAACCGCATGGCAATATGCCGAAATCGAATCACGACAACCACAACCACCAGCCAAAGACTGGCAGAAAATGATGATAGGCAGGTTCTAAAAATTAGCTTTAGGCTGTGTTTAGACTATTTTTGAGCAGATTTGCTCGCAAACTCGCAGAAGCGTAGCGAGCTACGGTTCAAGAGGTTAAGAGCAAAGATGCCAAAAAGAGGCAAACACAGGCAAAG
>JAFUVE010000058.1 GCA_017483765.1 Bacteroidaceae bacterium
AGTTTTCAGTTTTCAGTTTTCAGTGAAGTTACTCTGTGAGGTGGGAGTAAGGCCGTGCTTCGCCGGCCAGATGTGCGGGCGAGACGCCCACTATCCCAGCCAAGACTAATGGTAATTTTTTTCAGTTTTCAGTTTTTAGTGGATCATCAGACGTTGAAACGGAAATGCATGATGTCGCCGTCCTGAACGACGTATTCCTTGCCTTCCACACCCATCTTTCCGGCTTCGCGGACCGCAGCCTCAGAGCCGTATTTGATGTAGTCCTCGTATTTGATGACCTCGGCACGTATAAACCCTTTCTCGAAGTCGGTGTGGATTACTCCGGCACACTGCGGCGCTTTCCATCCCTTGCGGAACGTCCATGCCTTCACCTCCATAGGACCTGCAGTGATGAAGGTCTGGAGGTTGAGCAGATGGTAGATGGCGTTGATGAGTCTGTCGCATCCGCTCTGTTTCAGTCCCATGTCTTCAAGGAACATCTGCTTCTCCTCATAGGAATCGAGCTCGGCGATGTCGGCCTCGGTCTGTGCACTGATAATCATCAGCTCGGCATCTTCGTCCTTGATGGCTTCTCGAACGGCATCCACATAGGCGTTTCCTGTGGCAGCGCTGGCGTCGTCCACATTGCAGACGTAAAGCACGGGCTTAGTGGTGAGCAGGAACATCTGCTTGCTCAGCGCCACTTCGTCGTCGTTCTCCAGTTCCACCACGCGGGCGCTCTTTCCCTGCTCCAGCGCGGACTTATAGCGCGACAGCAGATCGAACTCCATCTTTGCCTTCTTGTCGCCTCCCACCTGCGCCTGCTTCTCCACGCGCTTCATGCGGCTTTCCACAGTCTCCAGATCTTTCAGCTGAAGCTCCGTGTCTATGATTTCTTTGTCGCGCACGGGGTCGACCGATCCGTCCACATGCACGATGTTGCCGTTGTCGAAACAACGGAGCACATGGATGATGGCGTCGCACTCACGTATGTTGCCCAGAAACTGGTTGCCCAGTCCCTCACCCTTGCTTGCACCTTTCACGAGTCCTGCAATGTCGACGATGTCGCATACTGCTGGGACGATACGTCCGGGATGCACGATTTCAGCCAGACGGTTCAGTCGCTCGTCGGGCACGCTAATCTGTCCCATCTGTGCGTCGATGGTGCAGAAGGGGAAGTTTGCTGCCTGAGCCTTGGCACTCGACAGACAGTTGAACAAAGTTGATTTACCTACATTTGGAAGTCCTACTATTCCTGCTTTCATATGCTATTTTTAGTGGAAAGTTTAAAGTTTAATGTTTAATGATATATTAGTGAAATGATGAAAGTGCAATGTTTAATGAAATATTAGTTTTTTCAGTTGATATGATCATTTGAATAAGTAACTACACTATTCACTTTTCACTTAATCTTATATTTTTCTGCGAATTCTTTGCTGATGCTGTTGTTGAAGGACTGGCAGACATCGGCGGCGAGGTCCTTGCCGCACTGGATGATTTTGTCCCATTCCTGCTCGCTGAGACAAGAGAGCTGGCTGCGTCCGATGCCATATTTGATCAGGCCATACACCACGCCGGCATTGAAGTTGTCGCCGGCACCGATGGTGCTGACGGTCGGGATTTTCTCCACCTGGAAATTTTTCTTGACTGAAGGGGTGATGAGCCTGATGTCGCCTGCCGCGTCGGTACAGAGGAAGTTCTTGCAGTAGAATTCAATCTCTCGCTTGTAAACTCTGTCGGGATCGTTGATGCCGAACAGGTTGTCGAGGTCTTCCACGCTTCCACGCACAATGTCGGTGTATTCCAGGTTTTCGAGCATGTCGGCATAAATCTTGATGGCTTCATGCTTGTGGCTGCTTCTGAAATTGAAGTCGTAGTATATGAGTGCCCCGTTCTGGCGTGCATAGTCGAGAAATTCCTTTACTTTAGGACGCAATACGGGGTTGAGCACGAAATATGACCCCATCATGACGATGTCGTCGGGATTAATATCAGGCCAGTTCACCTCAAGCCGTGCAGATGGGTAGTCCTTATAGAACATATACTCAGCGTCGTTCTTGTCGTTGAGCCATGCCAGCGATATGGCAGACACCCCGTTTTGGTATTGAACCACTCCCGAGCTGTCGACTCCGTTATCTTTCATGAATTCTATGATCATGTTTCCAACACGGTCGTTGCCCGTCTCGCTGATGATGGCGGCGTTCATTCCGAGTCGTCCCAATGAGATGATTCCGTTGAACACCGAGCCTCCCGGAACTGCCGCCGTGGGCTGTCCGTTCTTGAAGATGATGTCCATGATCGTCTCGCCTATTCCTATTACTTTTCGCATATTTCCTTAATTTCTTCTAATGTGTTCACTTTGTATAAGAGTTCGCTCCATGGCTTGTTGAGAACGCCACGGCCTTCAAGTGTGTCGAGAAACTGGAATAGCAAATCGTAGAATCCATCGATATTCCAGAAGATCACCTTCTTCTCGTGCATGCCGAAGGTGTTGGCTGCTAATGCACAGAAGGCCTCGTCGAGAGTGCCTACGCTCCCTGGCAACACAATGAGAATGTCGGACTCGTCGACCAGGTACTGCTTGCGGTCACTCAGGTCGTTGCAGTAGAAAGTGATGTCGATGCAGTCGCTCACTCTGCCGCTCCTCACCAACTTCTGTGGAACTACTCCATATACCGTTCCACCACCCTCTTTCGTACCTCTGGCCACAGATTCCATCAGTCCACAGTTGGCACCTCCATAGACAAGCGTAAACCCACTTCCGCCTATCCATTTACCCAATGAATAAGCGGCATCATAATACGTGTGCTCCATCTTGTCGGAAGAAGCACAGAAGACTCCTATTTTTTTCATACTGCAAAATTACGAAAAAAAAATATAAATGAAGAATCTTTGAAAGTGAAAAGTTTGTTTTTAGTGAAAAGTGAAAAGTTTATTACTCATGCTGATAGGGCTTCGGTGCGGAACAGAAACGCATAGGAGGTGAAAGATTCTGGAGCAGCGAATACAGAGCCAAGCTTGCTTGAGCTTTGTTGAGTCGTGACAGAATCCTATGTAATGAAATCCTTTTTTACACGAACGACGCTGCTGATACGCACGACATCAATAACGTCTTATTATTGAGCCACAGCAAGAATCAGAAACGTTTGTGCGCAAAAATCAGATATTTTCGTTCCTAAAACTAAATAAAGCGTCCGCATGGCACTCTCAACACTGTTGACAATGGTGTTGAAAAAGTGTTGAAAAAAAATGAAAACTCACTATTGCAATTCTAAAACTTTTTTATATGCCGTGAGTGTTTTTTAAACACCAAAAAAAGTTATTGTTTTTTCTCCATTTTTTTTCGACACTTTTTCCATAGGTAATCGACAGCAAAATTTCATGATAATTTAAGAAATCTATGAAATGATGGATTATGAACAGACTGTTTATAAAGGTTGGATTATGATAGGATTCAACGTGTTGGGTATTCATGATGGTGTTTACATATCTATTTCCTCATGTTTACTATGAAAAAAACAAGGATTTTAACATTATTTTTTCAACACTTTCAACACCCCTATCATTATCATCATATCAATTTTAAAAAGAAAAAAATAGAAATAATTATTATAGTTATCAGTTTTCAGTTTTCAGTTTTCAGGGAAGTTACTCTGTGAGGTGGGAGGAAGGCCGTGCTTCGCCGGCCAGATGTGCGGGCGAGACGCCCACTATCCCAGCCAAGACTAATGGTGATTTTTTTTTCAGTTTAGAGTTTAGAGTTTAGAGGGAAGTTTGATAATCCAGATATTTTAGATGTTCAATGGTAAATGAGTTGTGAGAGGTGGTCTGGAGTGAGGATTTCGTTGGCTACTTGGTGCAGGAGTTGTGGGTTGAGCATGTCGAGCAGCTGGTAGGTCTCCTCTATCGTGTCGAACTTGCCGTAATGGAGGAATGACTTTGCCATGTCGAGTGCGAGACTCTCGAAGTTGTCGCATGCCACCCCTATCTGTCCCTTTATTTGCTTCATATATACTTTGTAGCGACGATCGTCAATCGGGGCGGACATCAGCTTGTCGAACTCTTTTCTGACGATTCTGAGGCATTTTTCGACGTCGTGTGGGTCGCATCCGAAATAGATGGCGAAGGTGGAGGTGTCTGTGTAGTTCGTCAGCGTGCTCTCCACGGTATACACCAGTCCGCTGTGTTCGCGAAGCGCCAGATTGAGCAGAGAGTTCATTCCGGGCCCGCCGATGATGTTGTTGAGGAAATAGAGTGCGATTCGTCTGTCGTCTTCAGCGTCGTAGGCCGGGCATCCCAGGAGTACGTGAGCCTGGTGTGTGTCGTGACTTTCACGAACGATGGTCTGATGATAGTCGCAGAACGGTAGTCGCTCAGTCATAACATCCGCTTCAGTTTGTGATGATTCTGCATGGGAGTAAAGCGATGTGTACTTCTCTACGATATGCTCCACTTTTCTGAAATCGTAGTCGCCGAACACGAAGAAAATCATACGTTCTGGACGGTAGAGCCTGCTGGTGAAGCCTATGATGTCTTCTCTTCTGTAGCTTCGAATTCGTTCGCTGTCGCCCAAAATGTCGTGTCCGAGTGCATGTCCTTTGAATAGCATGTTCTCGAAGTCGTCGAAGATGAGGTCGGCAGGAGAGTCGTGGTAGCTTTCAATTTCTTCTACGATGACCTCAGCCTCTTTCTCCATCTCATGCTGCGGAAATGTGCTGTTGAAAACGACGTCGCAGATGAGTTCAACTGCGCGGTCGAGATGCTCTTTCATGAATGCAGCATACACCACGGTCTCTTCCTTCGTGGTGTATGCGTTCAGGTCTCCTCCCACGCGCTCCATGCGGTTGAGGATATGCCATGCCGACCGTCGAGTTGTTCCTTTGAACAGCATGTGTTCGCAGAAGTGGGCAATGCCGTATTCGGCTGGCAGCTCATCCCGTGTTCCTGCGTCGATGGCAATGCCGCAGTAAGCCACGTTTGTGGGAGAAGGATGGTGGATAATGCGGATGCCGTTTGATAAAGTGGATGTATTCAAATATTTAGTTGAGAGTTTAGAGTTTAAAGTTTAAAGTGAAGTTACTCTTTGAGTTGGGAGTTAGGCCGTGCTTCGCCGGCCAGATGTGCGGGCGAGACGCCCACTATCCCAGCCAAGACTAATGGTGATTTTTTTCTGTTTAAAGTTTAAAGTTTAAAGTTTAAAGAGTCTGTTGTTGTTTTAGTTTAAGGATTCGAGCATTCGCTTGAGTACCACCTGAGCGGATATCTCGCGGTTGGCAGCCTCAGGGATGACGATGGATGTAGGTGCCTCGATGACGTCGTCGGACACAATCATGTTGCGACGTACGGGTAGGCAGTGCATGAAGAACGCGTTGTCGGTCCATGACATATGCTCGCTGTCCACAGTCCAGGACATGTCCTTGGAGAGTACCTTTCCATAATCCTCGGGACGAGTCACGCCAGGGCAGCTCCAGTTCTTGGCGTAGATGAACTGAGCACCTTCGAACGCTTTCTTCTGGTCGTATTCCACTCGGCATCCACCAGCGAACTTAGGGTCGAGCTCATAGCCTTCTGGATGGGTGATAACGAAGTCCACGTCGGCGGCGTGCATCCACTGAGCGAATGAGTTGGGCACGGCCTGAGGAAGAGCCTTGGGATGTGGAGCCCATGTGAGCACCACCTTCGGACGCTCCGTGCGCTTGTATTCCTCGATGGTGATGAGGTCGGCGAAGGCCTGCAGCGGATGCACAGTAGCGCTCTCCATGAAGAAAACAGGCTTGCCGCTGTATTTGATGAACTGATTGAGAATCTTCTCTTCGTAGTCGTCCTGACGGTTCTCAAAACGTGCAAACGAACGTACTCCTATGATGTCGCAGTAGCATCCCATCACGGGTATGGCCTCGAGCAGGTGTTCGCTCTTGTCACCGTCCATGATGACGCCGCGCTCTGTCTCCAGCTTCCATGCGCCTTGGTTGACATCGAGCACGATGACATTCATACCCAGGTTCATAGCTGCTTTCTGTGTAGACAGGCGGGTGCGCAGGCTGTTGTTGAAGAATATCAACATACAGGTCTTGTTATTACCCAGATTCTGATATTGGTAGCGGTCGGCTTTCACTGCCTTCGCTTCTTCCAAGGCGAGCTTGAGGTCGCCAAGGTCGGATACATGCTGAAAAATTTTCATGTTTTTATTTAGTTTAGAGTTTAGAGCGGAGATAGTTTGTTAATTTAGAGTTTAAAAAGCCATGCGGACGGTATATTTAGTTTATAGGAACGAAAATATATTATTTTTACGCACAAACGTTTCTGATTCTTGCTGAGGCTTAATAATAAGAAGTTATTGTTGTCGTTCGTATCAGCAGCGTCGTTCGTGTAAAAACGGATTTTTCACCTCCTACGCGTTTATGTCGTTCGTATCAGCAGCGTCGTTCGTGTAAAAACGGATTTTTCACCTCCTACGCGTTTATGTTGCTCGTATCAGCAGCATCGTTCGTGTAAAAACGGATTTTTCACCTCCTACGCGTTTATGTTGCTCGTATCAGCAGCGTCGTTCGTGTAAAAACGGATTTTTCACCTCCTACGCGTTTATGTTGTTCGTATCAGCAGCGTCGTTCGTGTAAAAACGGATTTTTCACCTCCTACGCGTTTATGTTTCGCACCGAAGTCCTATCAGCATGAGTAAATAAACTTTTCACTTACCATTTATTTCTTTTTCTTCTTTCCTTTCTTGGTGAACTGAGAGTAGAAGGGCATTTCCTCTACTTGTCCCTCGAAGAACTGTGCCCATTCGGGCTTATCTTTTTTATTGCCGCCGTCGGCGTTCTTCTGACGGATTTTTGCCATCGGATCGGATGATTTCTTGCGGTCCTTACGCTTCTCTCTCTGGCCGTCGTCGTTTCGCTGGCTGTCCCTGCCTTTGCGGCCCTCACCAACACGGTTTCTTCTTCCACCGCTTTCACCGCTGTTTTCCGTCACTTCCACGTTGACATAGCGTCCGTCGTATTCTGCGCCGTTGAGAACTTTCAGAATGCCTCTCACCTGCTCGGTGGGCACTTCGAAGAACGAGAAGTTGGCCATGATGTCGATACGTCCGAGGTCGAAATGGTTGCCTTTCGAGCATCGGTTCACAAAGCCCATGAACTCACGTGGTTTCATGTTGTCTTTCTTTCCGAGGTTGATGAAGAGGCGTGTGTAGCCTGGCTCGGCCTGGTTGCTGCGTTGTCCGCGCTCTTTACGTCGTTCGTTTCGGCTTTTCTTTTTCTCTTCCTTGTAGTTCTTGTCGTCGGGCTGGATGATGCGTGGCGCATTCTTGTAGTAGTTGAGGAAGGTGTTGAACTCCCTCGACACCACACGTTTCAGAATGTCCTCTTTCTCCATGAGCTCGAATTTGCGGTAGACGGACTTGAGGAATGGAGCTATCTCCTCCTCGTCCACCTCCACCTTCTCGATGTCGTCGAGCACCTTCATGAGCTGCTTCTTGCAAATCTCCTCTCCCTCAGGCAGCACACCTGCCACGAAGCTTTTGCCAATCTGCTTCTCTATGGCTTTCACCTTTGTCTTCTCCTTCACGTGGATGATGCAGATGCTCGTTCCTGTCTTTCCGGCACGTCCTGTTCGTCCGCTTCGGTGAGTGTAGCTCTCGATATCATCGGGAAGTCCGTAGTTGATGACGTGTGTGAGGTTTTCAACATCGAGACCGCGGGCTGCCACATCGGTGGCAACGAGCAGCTGGATGTTGTGATGGCGGAACTTGTTCATCGTCAGGTCGCGCTGTGCCTGCGACAGTTCTCCATGCAAAGACTCGGCATTATATCCGTCGCTGATGAGTCGGTCGGCTATTTCCTGGGTTTCCAGCCTCGTGCGGCAGAAGATGATGGCGTAGATTTCGGGATAAAAGTCTGCTACCCTCTTCAAGGCGTTGTATTTGTCCTTTGCCTGCACAAGGTAGTAGATATGGTTGACGTTTTCTGCACCTTCGTTTCTCGATCCGACCACGATTTCCTTCGCGTCGTGGAGATAGTTCTTGCTGATACGCTCGATTTCCTTGCTCATCGTGGCAGAGAAGAGCAGCGTGTTTCGTTCTTCCGGAATTTGGGCCAGGATGGTGTCGATGCTCTCGCTGAATCCCATGCTCAGCATCTCGTCAGCCTCGTCGAGAATTACATTCTCCACCTCGTTTAGCTTAGCCACGCCCCGCTCCATGAGGTCGACAAGACGTCCTGGAGTGGCCACCACCACCTGTATTCCTTTCTTCAACTGACGTATCTGAGTTTCGATGCTTGCTCCTCCGTAGACGGCGAGTATATGCAGTCCGTCGATATATTTGCTGTATGACTTGAGGTCGTCGGTGATTTGTAGACACAACTCACGTGTGGGTGCCAACACAAGAGCCTTAGGAAGAGCTGCCTCCTGATTCTCTTTCTCTGAATCAGACTGAAGCGAGGCAAATACTTTCTGGAGTATAGGCAGGCCATAGGCTGCTGTCTTTCCTGTTCCGGTCTGAGCCAGTGCCACCACGTCGTTGTTGTTTCCTAAAAGATAAGGGATTACCTGTTCCTGTACGGGCATTGGTGCCACGTATCCCAGTTCTTCGATAGCCTTGAGTATCTCATCACAGACACCCAATTCTGAAAATGTTTTCTGCATTGAATAAAAAATGGAGTTACAAAAGCGAAAATTTGATTTTGTATGACCAATCTAACGCCTTAAAAAAATTAGTTTTGATAATTAGGGTGCAAAGTTACGGATTTTTTTCTGATTTTCAATGAAATAAGATTAAAATTAATGTTTTTTTAGTTATTTGGTAATGTTTAAGGGGTGTTCTAAAAATTCTGATTTTGGAATGCACCTACAAATGGATGTTTCATTTCTGTTGCTTTTGGTTTTCTGTGGTGCCTTTTTGTCATCATTCTCGGTTACATAGCTCGCTATGCGCCCTCAAATGCTAACAAAAATACACTCACATAAAATCCAAAATCAATCCGACATAATTTATAGAACACCCCTTAAAAAATATGTTGCCTCGTTTAATGAAGACGAGAAGACAAGAAGACGAGAATACAAGACGATAGTCAGTTGTAGTGACTTACTTTATGTGTGTCCACAAATCCCCGGAACACATAATTGGGTTCCGGGGATGTGAAAATATAAATAATACATCGTAAATTTACTTCACGCTCCATTCAAACACACCGCAGGAATACTTCTCCGGCTGTACGATTTCGAGCTTCATGGCTGAGGTCTTGACCGGTTCGAAGTTCACGATGTTCGCCACTCCTTTGGTTGTAGGATATCCGGTCGGGTTCTTCACTTCCTGCCAGTTTCCGCTGTCGTCCTTGTAGTAGAGTTTCCAGCTGTCTGGTACCCGGCAACCTCCCCATGGCTGGTCGTCGAACCAGTAAACGACGCTGTTGCTGACAGTTGCAGGCTCTTTGAAGTTGTAGACGAGCCACTCTGTGCTGTTCTTCTTCGGCCACCAGTGGGTGTATGGCACAGAGCGGTCGTCTCCGTCGGCTGGCACGAGCCGGTCGTTGATGGCGCTGAGTGCAGGCAGACGACGTGCAGATGCCTCCACCTTGCTCTCAGATGCGATAGACGGCGGAAGAGCCGGAGATGTGGCGTTCAGGTCGATTGGCAACCATACGGTCATCTTGCCGTTGCCTCGGTGAGCCCAAGCATAGTAAGGGATAAGTACGAGTCGCTCGTCCTTGGCGTTGAGTCGTCCGTCGTCTCCGAAAGTAAGAGTCTGGGCGTCGGTGATGATGGTCTTGATTGAAGTACCTTCGATATTCACTGTTCCGTTGGTGTACTGAGGGTTTTGGTTGAGCAGCACGCTCAGCACATCGCACTGGTTGTCAGGCCATTCAGCGCAGTATACCAGCGGTCCGCACTCAATCGCTGCCCTACCCTTGTCGGCTGACACCTTTCCGTTGGCTTTCACGAGTCGTGGCTCCATGTCGAAATGCACGTTCACCATGTCGCCTTTCTTCCACTTGCGGTCTATCACGAAATAGCCGTTCTGTAGCTCCGACTTCACCTCTTCTCCGTTCACTTTCACGCTGTAACCCAGCTGCTTGCCGTCCACGAAATAGTAGAGGTCGCTTGGCACCACCTGTCCGCGCACCCATCCTGGAATACGAATTTTAAGGGCGAACTGGCTGTTGGCTTTCTTCATCGTCATCTTTATGTCGCCGTCCCAAGGATAGTTGGTCTCCTGTACGAGTGTCACGTCTTTTCCGCCCACCTTCACAGTGGTCTCGTTTCCAGCGAAGAGATTCACATAGAAGTCATTGTCTTTCACTGCATAGATGTACTGTGGAAGTGATGGAATGAATCGTGCTGCGTTGCTCGGGCAGCATGCACAGCCGAACCAAGCCTGTCGCTGGTGTTGACCCATGCTCTGCAACGGGTTGGGATAGAAGAATTTGCCACCGTCGATGCTGATACCGCTGATGACGCCGTTATAAAGTGTTCGCTCGAGGCAGTCGTAGTATTTCGACTCACCATGAAGTAGGAAAAGGCGGTAGTTCACATATACCTGTGCGATGGCAGCGCAGGTCTCGCAGTATGCCGACATGTTTGGCAGCTCATAGTTCGCCCCGAAAGCTTCTCCAGAAGAGGTTGCCCCTACTCCACCGGTGATATAGTATTTTTTCGAGACGATGTTGTCCCAGATGCGGTCGATGGCGTTGATATAGTCCTGGTTTCCTGTAAGTGCTGCCACGTCTGCCATACCTGCGTACATATATCCGGCTCTTACTGCATGGCCTACAGCCTCGTCCTGCTCCAGCACAGGCTTGTGGCTCTGTGAATACTGGTCTTTACGGCTTGTGTATCCACGTTTGTCGAGGAAGAACTTTGCCAGGTCGAGGTAGTTCTTGTTGCCAGTTGCGAGATAGAGTTTTGCGAGGCCCATCTCAGCGATTTGGTGTCCTGGAACCACGCATGCCTGCCCCGGCTTGTCGCCCACTTCTTTGTATACGCAGTCAGCGAATTTGCATGCGATATTGAGTAGAGATTTCTTGCCTGTGGCGTTGTAGTGTGCGACGGCCGCCTCGCAGAGGTGTCCGAGATTATAGAACTCATGGCTCAGATCCTCCACTTTAGACCACCTTGTCGGTCCAGCCCATCCATGTGGATGTTCTGGGTTCTGCGTACGTGCGGTGTATAGGTATCCGTCGGGCTCCTGTGCGCTGCCTATCACTTCGATGACTGAGTCCACATAAGTTTCCAACTTCTTGTCGGGATAGGTCTGCAGCAGGTAGCTGGCTCCTTCGATGGTCTTGTAAGGGTCTGTGTCGTCGAACGAATAACCCATCACACCGTCCACCTTGAACACTTTGGAAGGGTCTTTCAGGTGCTGAGCAGCATTGCTGAAATTCGTGTACCGGTTTTCCGACTCACACTTGCTGAATGCCAATGGGATAGTGACGTCCTGACTGGCTTTCAGACGCTGTCCCCAGAAGGTGTTGGGGGTTATTTTCACCTTCGTAAACGGCACTGGATTGATGGGATAGCCGAATCCCTCACTCTGTGCACTGGCTCCTGTTGCCATCACCAGTGCAAATGCTGATAGAAGTAATTTTTTCATATTAGTTTTTATTTTTATGGGTTGATTAGGCTAATGGTTTTAATGGGCTATTATGGGCTGAATGGGGTTAGTGTGCTTCGAGCCAGTTCTTTCCCCATCCGCAGTCAGCGATGAGCGGTACGTCGAGTTTGCATACGCTTTCCATCTCTTCTATCACCAACTTCTGAATCACTTCTTTTTCTTCAGGAAAGACGCTGAAATTCAGTTCGTCGTGTACCTGCAATATCATCTTGGAACGAAGTCCTTCTTTCTTCATTCTTTTTGCGATTCTCACCATGGCAATCTTGATGATGTCGGCAGCCGTGCCCTGTATTGGTGCGTTGATGGCGTTACGCTCAGCATAGCCCCGTACAGTGGCGTTATGACTGTTGATGTCGGGAAGATAGCATCGCCTGCCGAACAGGGTCTCAGTATACCCTTTCTCTCTGGCTTTGTTCACTGACTCTTCCATATACTGCTTCACTTTAGGATATGTCAGGAAATAGCCGTCGATCAGCTCTTTTGCCTCAGCTCTGCTGACTTCCATGCGGTCGGCCAGTCCGAAGGTGGTGATGCCGTAGATGATTCCGAAATTAGCTGTCTTTGCCTTCCGTCGCTGGTCGCTGCTTACTTCCTCTAACGGCAATTTGTAGATTTTAGCCGCAGTGGCCCTATGGATGTCGTGCCCTTCTCGGAATGCCTCAATCATGTTCTCGTCCTTGCTCAGGTGAGCCATCAGTCGAAGCTCAATCTGCGAATAGTCGGCTGAGAAGAACTCGCATCCGGGATCTGGAATGAATGCCTTTCTAACTTCCTTTCCGTTGGCATCACGAATGGGTATGTTCTGAAGGTTCGGGTCGGACGACGAAAGCCTTCCTGTGGCTGTAACCGATTGATTGTATGATGTATGTATATGTCCTGTCGAGGGGTTGATTAACGTCGGAAGATTGTCTATATAGGTTGAAAGAAGTTTCTTATATCCTCTGAATTCCAATATTTTCTCGATGATGGGATGTTTTCCTTTCAGATTCTGAAGCACGTCCTCCGATGTCACGTACTGTCCGGTCTTTGTCTTTTTAGGCTTATCTACTATCTTCAGTTTTTCAAAAAGTATGACGCCGACCTGACGTGGAGACGAGATGTTGAATGGTTCGCCGGCAAGATTTTGTATTTCTTTTTCCAGCTGATTCATTTTTTGTGTGAATTCCTCAGATGTCTGCTTCAGCGACTCGGTGTCGACCATGACCCCGTTTCGCTCCATCAATGCCAGAACGGGCATGAGCGGCATTTCTATTTCTTCAAACAACTTTGTCAGTCCTGCCTCTTCCAGTTCTTTCTCCAGACGTGTTTTCAGCTGAAGCGTGATGTCGGCATCCTCTGCAGCATATTCGTACACTGATTCCGGTTTGAGGTCGCGCATGTTCTTTTGGTTCTTGCCCCTCTCCCCTATCAGCTCGTCAATATGGATGGTTTTATATTTCAGATATACTTCTGCCATGTAGTCCATTCCATGACGTAGTTCGGGATGCAGTATATAATGTGCCAGCATGGTGTCGAACATCTTGCCTTTCACTTCGACTCCATAGCTGCTCAACACGTTGATGTCATATTTTAGATTTTGTCCGATTTTCAGAATTTCTGTGTTCTCATATACTGGCTTAAAAATATTAACAATTTTTAACACTTCTTCTCTGTCAGATGGTACAGGCACATAAAAAGCCTCGTTTTCCTTCACAGAGAAGCTCAGTCCCACCAATTCTGCCGTGATGGAGTTGGTGGAGGTGGTCTCCGTGTCTAAACTGAGAAATTTTTCTGACAAAAATTTTTGTGCTAAATTTTTTATATCATCCTCTTTGTCAACAAGATAATATTTATGTTCCGTCGTTTTTATGTCGCTGAGAATTGAAAATTCGTCTGTGTCCGACCACAAGTCTTGCATTTTTTCGCCGCTCGACGTATTTATTTTCGTATTTTTTGTGTCATTCTGACGAGTATTCTCATTTTTGTCATTATTCTCGTCAGGAGCGGATGGTGCAAACATGTCCTGCATGCCAGACAGAGATTTTTTTCCGTTTTTCGAATTCATGGTGTTTTTGCCACCTTCTTCTTTTTGTCCGATGCCAGTCGTGTTTTCTTCTTCATTCAGTACTCTCTTGATGAGAGTGCGAAATTCCAACTCATCGAATATTTTGCGTATAGTCTCTTTGTCCTTTTCTTCGCGTTTCAGCTTTTCGAGCGTGATGTCGACTGGTACGTCGGTCTTGATTGTGGCAAGAAATTTCGACAGTTTGATTTTATCGATGTTTTCTTCCACATTCACCTTCTGTTTTCCCTTGAGTTTGTCGGTGGACTCTAACAAGTTCTCGACAGATCCGAACTGGTTTATCAGCTTTACCGCCGTCTTCTCCCCTACCCCAGGACAACCAGGTATGTTGTCGGAGGCATCTCCCATCAGTCCCAGTAGGTCGATGACTTGAAGCTGGTTTTCAATTCCGTATTTATCGCATACTTCTTTTACTCCCATGATTTCGAACGGTCGGTCTCCGGTCTGCGGTTTGTACATATAGATATGTTCGTCGACGAGTTGTCCGTAGTCTTTGTCGGGAGTCATCATGTAGACTTCAATGTCCTGGCTTGCAAATCGTTTTGCCAGCGTTCCAATCACATCGTCGGCTTCGTAGTTCTCCACCTCAATGACCGGAATTCTGTAAGCTGCAACGATTTGCTTGATGATAGGAACAGCGAATCGAATGGCCTCTGGTGTCTCTTCCCGCTGTGCCTTATATTCAGGATAGAGTTTATGTCGGAAAGTTCCTCCTTTCGGGTCGAAACACACGCCAATAAAGTCAGGATTCTCCCGTCGAAGCACTTCTTCGAGTGTGTTTACGAATCCGAGAATGGCAGATGTGTTTTCTCCTTTGCTGTTGATTCGTGGTACGCGTATAAATGCATAATATGCTCTGTAGATGAGCGCATATGCGTCGAGTAGGAATAGTTTCTGCATATTTTATTCGTGTTATTTTTACAAAGTTAGTGAATATTTTTTATCTTACGTTTTTATTTAGTAATTTTGTAAAAAATTTTTTTACTTTATGGCTGATATTGTAGAAAAAATCCTGTTTCCTGTGAAGGAAGAGATGGAAAAATACAATCAAACGTTTGATTCATACATGACCACCGACAACCCTTTGCTTGATAATATATTGAAAGATATGTCGAAGCATAAGGGTAAGGGCATGCGCCCGTTAATCACGATTTTGTCGGCAAAAATGTTTGGTGAAGTTCAGGATGTTACTTATCATCTTGCAGCTGCCTATGAACTTTTTCATAATGCTACGCTCATTCACGACGACATCATCGACGAGAGCGACACGCGTCGTGGCCGTCCTTCGGTCTACAGTCTCTTCGGCAGCCGTATATCTGTACTGGTAGGAGATTATGTGCTGACCAATGCTTTGATTTCGTCTATCACTACTCGCCGTATCGAGCTGATGGAGGAGGTGTTCCGAGCTGCACGATGGCTTGTGGACGGTGAGCTTTTCCAGCTTTACAACATCTCTCTGGACGAGATTTCTGAGATAAACTATTACAACATCATCAAGAAAAAAACTGCTATTCTGTTTGCTTCCTGTGCGAAGAGCGGTGCGATGACAACCACCGATAATCCTCAGGATATCAAGAATATGGAGGATTTCGGCATGATTGTAGGTAAGTGCTTTCAGATAAAGGACGACATATTCGACTATATTGCTGGCGACGAGATCGGCAAACCCCGTGGAAACGATATGATTGAGGGTAAGCTGACTCTTCCTGTGATCCACGCACTTTTGAGTACTAATAACGAAGAGATGATTGGGATTTCCAAGAAGGTGAAGGCAGGCGAGGCGAGTAGGGAAGAGATTGACTCACTTGTACGTTTCACGATTGACAATCAAGGTATTGAATATGCTTACGAAATGATGGAAAAATATGCTGCTCAGGCTCGAGAGATTCTTAACCAATATCCTGATTCAGACGTTAAGACTGCTTTGTCAAATTATATCAGCTTTGTTATCCAGCGCAATAAGTAGTGGAGACGCCCCGTGGGGCGTCTTGTAACTTTTCTCAGTAGTTAGATATTTTATTTCGGGTGAAAAAAGAATGAAGACGCCCCGCGGGGCGTCTCTACTACAACA
>JAFUVE010000059.1 GCA_017483765.1 Bacteroidaceae bacterium
GACTTACTTTATGTATGTCCGTCCATGGTTCAGAGTACCCGTTTATGTATGTCCGTCAGTTGACTATCGTCTTGTCTTCTCGTCTTCCTTTCTTCTTGTCTTCATCAAAACGAGGCAACTTATTTTTTAATTGTTACTAAAGTTTTGGGCAAAGTTAAATTTTTTAATTTGTGCGAATTGTAATTAATTGGTGCAATATTATTGTAAATGATACATTTCGTCATGAGTGCAAATATTTGTAACAAACAGACAAACATACATTGTGCTTTCGAATTCATATAAAAAACGGTTTGTCGGCGTCAGTCCAAGGTGAATACCATCATTGGCGTCGACACGGGGGGCATCTGCGACAAGTGAATCGTCCGTGCGAAGAAGCTGCTCCGCACCACCAGCAAGTCTATGAAATAATGAAAGGTGGCGCATTGACGAAGACTGGAAAAGACCATTTACTTGCGTTGTGCATGTAAATGGTCTTTTATGTGTCAAGTTCTTTCTGCCGCCACTGACGCACTGCTGAATACGGCATTCGGGTGGTGAGTGCTTTCGTTTTAACCCAAATCGGTCATTGGAATTTATGTAAGAGTAGTTTTTGTTTTGAGTAGATCGGTGTTGCGGTCATTGAAGGTGTAGCGGGCTACGTCGAAATGAATGCAGTGACAAGATTCCAAAAGAGAAGTCGCTATTACATGATAAGACCTCTTGGGATGGATTGTTATGTGAAATTCGGTCTAATGACCGATTTGGGTTTAGTAAAACACCATTGAGAGAACATATGCCACGAGGGTGGACACACATACGCTGACGAGTCCCGGCATCATGAACGAGTGGTTGAGCAGGTATTTGCCGATCACGGTGGTGCCGGAGCGGTCGAAGTTCACGGTGGCGATGTCTGAAGGGTAGTTCGGGATAAAGAAGTAGCCATAGACAGAAGGCAGCACACCGAGGAGCACCGGGCCAGGAATTCCGAGCTTGTAGGCCAATGGCAGCATGGCAACGACCACAGCTCCCTGGGAGTTGATAAGTACGGAAACGAGGAAGAATACGATGGCAATGCTCCAGGGATACTGCGCCACGATGCTTTCCAGGCCTTGCTGCATGGCGTCCATATAATTGGAGAAATAGGTGTCGGCCAGCCAAGCGATTCCGTAGATGGCAACTACGGCCACCATGCCCGACTGCCATACTGGACCTGCCACGGCCTTCTTGGGGGATGCCTTGCAGAAGATGATCATCAAGGCGGCTGCCGTAATCATCACGATCTGGATAACCAGGTTCATCGCCAGCGGTTTGTCTATGGTTTCTGTCATTCCCTGCAACTCCACTTTGGCTTTCACGAGCTGGTCGGCGGTCAGGCTTACTCCGTCGGACAGCGCAAGGGGTGCGGCGTCCTTCACGGCTTTGAGCGTCTCATGATGAGGCAGGAGCGTTTGGAACGCAGCGAAGATGACGATAACGACGAGTGCCGCGAGGAAGATATATACAGCCAGTTTCGCCGATTTCGGAATTTCTTTGTCGAGCGTGGTGGCAGATGAGCCGTAGATATAAGCTTTCTGCTCCGGATTCTGCAGCTTGGCCTGGAATTCAGGGTCTTTGTCCAAGTCGAGGCCGCGTTTGTAGCTGGCGGTCGCTGCAGCCATCAGGCCGCAAAGGCAGGCGGGGATGGATATCATCAGTACCTGGGGAATTGTGATGTTGAATCCGTTGGCACCGGAGATGCTGACGAAGGCCACCACGGCGGCGGCGATAGGCGAGCATGTGATGCCCACCTGGCTGGCCACGCTGGCCACGGCGCAGGGACGCTCCGGACGGATGCCTTTCTTCAGGGAGATGTCGCAGATGATCGGCATCAGCGTATAGACCACGTGCCCTGTTCCAACGAGTACGGTCAGGAAGAAGGTGCAAAGCGGAGCGAGGAAGGTGATTCGCTCAGGATGTTTTCGTAGCAGTTTCTCGGCCAGCTGAATCAGCCAGTCCATACCTCCGGATGCCTGCATGATGCCGGCGCAGGTGACGGCGGCGATGATGATGTAGATGACGTCGGTCGGAGGACTGCCTGGTTTCAGTCCGAATCCGAAGACGAGGATGGCAAGTCCGATGCCGGATATGGCACCGAGCGCAAGGCTGCCGTAGCGCGAGCCCACCCAAAGTGCGCCCAGCACGATGAGCAGTTGGATTATCATTAGAAATGTAGCCATGGTATGTTTTTGGTTTTAGTTGTTAGTCGTATGTTTTCCTGGATAGTCCGGAATTTCCGGAAAACCCGGATAATCCGGGAATTCCGCAGAGTAAGTGCTTGTCTCAGAGTTTCAGATACTTTTTTGCGATGTCGAGCAACAGGTCAGCCGTGCCTTCGATGCCCAGCAGCGATGAGTTGATACAGATGTCGTACGAACGGCTGTCGCCCCAGTTGTTCTCGCTGTAGAAGTTGTGGTAGTCAGAGCGAAGCGCGTCGGTCTGCTCTATCAGGTCCTTGGCTGTGTCGGCAGAGATGTCGTTGCGGTCCATCAGGAACTTCACACGCTTGTCGTAGTCTGCACGGATGAAGATGCTGAGATGGCGTGGATGGTCGCGGAGGATGTACTCGGAGCAGCGGCCCACGATAATGCAGTCCTCGGTCTCGGCTTTCTCGCGGATGATGTCTGACTGGAACTTGAACAGCGACTCATGGCTCATGCTGTTGCGGTAGAGCGTGCCGTAAGAGGCGAAGGGCGAGGCCAGGGTGCGCATCAGGTAGGAGAAGGTGCCTTTGTGGGGAACCTCGTCTGCTTTCTTGAACACTTTGGGTGAGATACCGCTTTCCTCCGCTGCCATCTGGATGAGGCTGCGGTCGTAGATGGGGATGTTCAGCTGTTTGGCCATCAACTCGCCGATGGCTTTTCCACCACTGCCGATTTCACGGCCGATGGTGATCACATATTTTGATTTCTCTTCCATAATGAATATGTTTGGTTATTTAATGCGGTTAATATATTATGGTGTTGTCAGTCTAATGTCTTATTCTTACATCAGTCCAGCATCTCGGCCGCTCTCAGACCGCCCTTGTGGTGGAAGCGCCAGAGAACGTAGGCTGAGAAGAGGACGGAGATAAAGTCGGATACGGTGATGCTCAGCCACACACCTTTCGTCCCCCACAGTCCGGGGAAGATGAGCAGGAAGGGGATGAGGAAGATGAGCTGGCGGCTCAGCGACAGGAAGATGCTGGTCTTCGCCATTCCGATGCTTTGGAAGAAATGCCCCACGACGATGGCGAATCCGATAAGCGGTGCCACCAGCTGTATGAGCCGCATACCCTCTACGGAGAGCTCCGTCAGCTTGGGGTCGTCGGTGAAGAGGCATATGGGCAGGGTGGGGAAGAACTCGCAGACGATGAATGAGAAAACCATCACGATGGTGGCATACAGGATGCAGTAACGCAACACCTTCGTCACGCGGGGATAGAGTTGCGCGCCGTAGTTGTAGCCGGCTATAGGTTGCATGCCCTGACAGATGCCCATCACGATCATGAGGAACAGGAATGTGATGCCGTTGATGATGCCGTAGGCGGCGATGGCGATGTCGCCTCCGTGGGTCGACAGCCCTTTGTTGATGAGAATCACCACCATGCAGGCGCAGAGCTGCATGCAGAAGGGGGAGAGGCCGATTTTCAGGATGTTCTTCACGATTCGGCTTTTCAGACCGTAGATGCCACGGTGGAGATGGATGAGGTCGTTCTTGTTGCTCATCACAATCCACACGAACGCCAGGGCGAACACCTGTGCCAGGATGGTGGCGATGGCGGCACCACGGATGCCCATGTCGAAGGTGAAGATGAATAGGGGGTCGAGGATGGAATTGACGATCACCGTGCTGATGGTGGCTATCATCGCGGTGCGGGGATGACCCGTGCTTCGCAGTGTGGCGTTCAAGCCAAGATAGAGATGGGTCACGGCATTGCCGAGGAGTATCACGAACATATATTCGCGGGCATAACCCACGGTATTCTCGCTTGCTCCGAAGAAATAGAGAAGCTGGTCGATGTAAATAATTCCGAAAACGGCGAGCAGTAATCCCACGATGATGTTGAGCGTCACGACGTTGCCCAGGGTGTGTTCTGCTGCCTGGTTGTCTTTCTGCCCGAGTTTCACCGACATATAGGTGCTTCCTCCCACGCCCACCATCGCGCCGAAGGCGGCGCTGAGGTTCATGATGGGGAAGGTGACGGCCAGGCCCGACAGGGCCAGGGCTCCTTCGTTGGTGTCTGTGCCTATATGTCCGATGAAGATGCGGTCCACGATATTGTAGAGCGACGATGCGGTCATCGCCACTACGGCTGGCAACGCATACTGCATCAGTAGCTTGCCCACGTCTTTGGTGCCTAATTCCTTTGTCCTGTCTATCGTCTTGGTTTCTGTCATGTTCCCTTTTTTCTTTCTGAGTGTTCTAGATGTTCTAGAAATTCTAGATGTTCTAGTTATTCTAGATGTTCTAGATATTCTAGTTATTAATACTTATTGTGCCGGATGGCTAAATAAATTTCAAATTTCAAACCTCAAATTTCAAATTCTCATTTCAGCTCGCTCCATTTCGGTGGATTCACGTTGAGGAGGTTCCTGACGAAGAAGTCATAGCGTTTATGTTCTCCGTAGGTCTCGCCCATGGTGTGGTGGGCACCGGGAATGACGACGAGTTCGAAGTCCTTGCCGGCTTTCTGCAGCGCGTTGACCACCTGCATGGTGGATGCCGGGTCCACGTTGTCGTCCAGCTCGCCGACCACGAGCATGAGCGGACGCTCCAGTTTCGATGCGTTCTCCACGTTCGACGAGGCGATGTAGCTTTCGTCTATCGGGTAGCTCATCCACTGCTCGTTCCACCAGATCTTGTCCATCCGGTTGTCGTGGCATCCGCAGGCGGCGTATGCTGCCTTGTAGAAGTCACCGTGGAGCAGCACAGCTGTGAGAGCCTCCTGTCCGCCTGCTGAGCATCCGTAGATGCCCACGCGGTCTACGTCCATATAAGGATATTTCTCACACGCTGCCTTTATCCAGGCGATGCGGTCGGGGAATCCAGAGTCTTTGAGGTTCTTGTAGCATACCTCCTCGAACTCACGGCTGCGGAACGACGTGGACATGGCGTCGAGCTGGACGACGATGAAGCCGAGCTCGCTCAGGTCGGCCAGGTTCCAGAGCCAGGGAGTGAAGGACTTGGGCACGTACTGGTCGCCAGGGCCTGAGTAGATATACTCGATGACGGGGTATTTCTTCGACGGGTCGAAATTCGACGGGCGGCGGATCAGTCCCCACATGTCGGTCTTCCCGTCGCGGCCCTTGGCCACGAATACCTCCGGTTTGTCCCATCCGTTCTGCTCCAGCTTGGTGATGTCGGCCTTCTCCAGTTCTTTCAGGATTTTTCCGTCTGACGTGCGGCGTAGCACGGTCACCGGCGGGTTGAGTACGGTGGAGTAGGTGTCGATCATGAATTTCTTGTCGTCGGTGTAGCGCACGCTGTGGTTCCCCTCCTCCGGGTTGAGGCAGATGAGGTCCTTGCCGTCGATGCCGATGCGGTAGTGATGGATGAGGTAGGGGTCTTCCTCCGTGGCGTTGGTTCCGGCATAGGGGTAGTCTTTCTGCGTGTCTGACGTGCGTAGGCCTGTATGTCCGTTGGCGGAGAAATAGATGAGGCCTTTCTTCTCGTCGATATAGTCGATGGAGCGTACGTAGAAGTCGCCCTTGGTGATTTGGCGGATGAGCTCGCCTTTCTGCTTGTCGTAGAGATAGATGTGGTTGTAGTTGTCGCGCTCGCTGGTCCAGAGGATATATTTCCCGTTTTCGAAGTCGTGGCGGTACTGCCGTGAGTAGTTCACGTACTTGTCGTTCTTCTCTTCGATGATGGTCCGCACATTGCCGGTCTCGGCGTCGAGCTCCAGGATGCGGTAGGTATGGTGTCCGCGCTCGTTGAACTCAAAGGTGAGGTGGAGGTTGTCCTTCTCCCATCTGGGTGCCTCCACGTAGTACTGGCTCTTGAAGAGGTCGGTCTTCGGCTCAGTCACCTTGCCTGTAGCCACCTCCACCACCACAGGCACGCGGTAGTTGAGCGAGTCGCCAGGCTTGGCATATTCCTGCTTGTGGAGTTTCGGCTGAAGCTGGTCTTTGGGCGATGATTCCACGTAGTAGACATATCGCTTCGGAGCTGGCTTGATGCGCACAGTGGCATAGTATTTCCCGTCCTCGGAGAAGCGTCCGTAAGATGAATAGTAGTATGTGCTGTCACCGTTGGTGGTCAGTGCATGGCCTTGGTCGTCGCCGCTGGTCGACTTTATCCATAGGTTGTTGTCCTTGTGGAATATCTCGACATCGCCTTTAGGGCTTCGCTGACGTCCGTCCTTCTCGTCGGGCACCTCCATCCAGTGGCGCTGACGTCCGTTGTAGTGGTGCATGGCCTCTCCGTCGCTCAGATGCTCGGTCTCGAGGTCGTAGCTCCAGCGCTTTCCGTCGTACTCGAAGAGCAGTCGGTCGTGCTTCTCCTGCTTCTGTGCCTGCTCTGGCTTGTCTTCGTCCCCGTTGTCAGCTCTGTCTCTGCGCCGTCCGCGACCTCTGCCCCAGTCCTGCTCGTCGGCTGCCCATACGCGGGCGTTGCCCAGCGGCAGGTGGTTGGCATACACTTGCTTCCCGCTTTTTTCCGACAGCTGCTTGCTGAGCTTCTCGCTGTCGAAGAGCGGGGTGGTGGTAAGCTTGTCGCAGTCTACGAGTTTATACGCCGTGCCGGCATTGCCGGTCTCGGTGTACCAGAATTTATGGGTCTTGCCGATGGCGTTGGCCTTCACGTCGCCGTGCAGCATTTTGCCTGAGTACTTGCCACGGATGCTGTAGGCGCGTTTATAATCCTCCACGGTCCCTTGGCCGTATGCCATCAGTGTGCAGGCGGCCAGGGCTGCGAATACTAATCCTCTTGACGTTTTCATTTTCTTATGGTAGGTGTGTATGTGTTATTTGCTTTCTTTTGCTTTGGGGGTGGCGCCGGTCGTGCCGTCAGCACTTTTTCCTTTGGCTTGTGGGGAGGCGCCGGTGGTGCCGTCGGAGGCTGGCTGGCTCCCGGTCTGCTTGAATTTCACATTCTCTGCTTCGCCCATGGCCACGTCGCGGAACTCCTGTGCGCTGATCTTCACGGGCTCCACCATGAACTCAGGCACGTTGTACGACTTCAGCTGGTAGCGGTAGAAGTCGGGGTCTTCCTGCGGCAGCTCGAACGGCTTGTGGGCGTTGCCGTTCTTGTCGAAGTAGGAGATGTAGAGCCGGCTGTAGTTGCCGTCGTCTCTCCTCGAGGCGAACAGAATCCAGCGTCCGTTGCTCGACCATGAGTGGTAGCTGTCGGCTTGCATGCTGTTGGCCTCTTTCAGCGGACGGCTCTCCATCGTGCGCAGGTCGGTCACGTAAAGGTCGGATTCAGGGTGCCAGATATGGAACACGCCGAAGTTGCCGAGTCCGTAGAGCACGTAACGGCCGTCGGGGCTGACGCGGGGAATCGTGGCGCTCTTGTTCTGAGCGGCGGCGTCGAACACCATCTCTTTCGGACCGAAGGTCTTCGTCTTGCGGTCGAAGGGCTTGCGGTACACGTTATATTTGATGTCCATGTATTTCTCGATGATTTGGCTCTGTTGGCGTGCCAGCTTGTCGTCCTTCTTGTCTGTCTTGTTGCCATAGACATCCTCAGACTTCGACTCTGTCACCACCTTCGCTGTGTCGCTGAACTCGAAGTGGGCGGAGCAGTAGTAGAGGGTGTCGCCTTCGGGCGACCACCATGGGAACACCTCGAACTCGGTGCTGTCGTTCTCTATGTTCGTGATGGTGTTCGACTCGATGTCGTAGAGGATCAGGTCGCTGGCTGCGTCCTGCACTTCGATTTTATTGCGCTCCTTCGTGTGGAACGACTGTCCCGTGCTGTTCGTGGAGTAGGCGATGAGAGGAAGGGTGGGATGCCACGAGGGGTAGACGCCGGCGCTGATGACTTCAGGTGTCTTCAGGTTGATTTTCTTTGGCTTTCCGTTGTACACGAGCATCGTACCGCCATGGGCCTGACGCATATGGAACTGCATGTTGTCCGTCTTGTAGTTCTGGTAGGAGTGGCAGTTGATGCACTGGCCTTCTGCCTCTGTGCTGATGATCATGTTGTTGTAGATGTCTTTCTCCTCGTAGTTCGTCAGGTTGCGCTCGCAGATGCGAAGCTCCTCATAGGCCACGTACGACGGGTTGATCAGACGGTAGGAGATGTAGGGGTCGATCTCCTCCTGCGCGACGCTGATGTTGAAGGCCTTGAATGCTGTCCACGCCCCTTTGTCGCAGGCAAATATTTCCACCTTGATGTCCTTCCCCTTGCTTGACGCGAGGATTTCTTTCCATTCGTCCTCTGGAATCTGCACTTTGGTGCCGTCGCCGTACGTCTGTTGGTTTCCTCCGCCGTAGGTCAGTAGTGCCACTACTTCCTCGCAGTGGTCAGTCACCTTGAAGTTGAGAGGCGCGATGTTGGACGGAACGACCACGTCTCTGTAGTCCGGGAAGATATTCGGCGCTTTCTTCGATGCCGTGGCATTGGCCGGTACCTCCGGGTGTTTGTTCTTGCATCCCGTCATTGTCAGGCACATCATGCCAACGCCGAATATGATTGTCATTAATTTTTTCATTGCTTTATATGCTGGAAAATGATAAAATAATCAAATGCCTAAATAAATCGTAAATCGTTAAATTGTCAATTTTCTTTCTTCAGCTGGTTTGTCCCCTGCCGTGTAGAAAAATGATAAAATAACCAAATGCCTAAATAAATAGTAAATCGTAAATAGTAAATCGTAAATATCAATAAGTGTGTACACCTCTGGAGAAGTAGTAGAACCACCAGTAGGTGTCGCCGAACTGTGCAAAACATTCCTCACCCACTTTCCTTGTGAGCGCGTCGCCTTTCAGCTGTCCGCTGTATTGCTGAAGCAGCTGGCCTGTCACATTCTTGAAGCTGGCGTAGCGGTTGACAATCAGGTTTTTGTCGAACGGCATATGGCTCGTGTCCACTTTCTTCTCCAGGTCGCCGAAGAGGTAGGCTGCCTCCTGATAGTGGATGGGCATGGCTTCCTTCTCGTGCAGGTCTGCATATTTGAAGAAGCGTGGCCAGAAGAGGCTGATGTCCTTCTGGATGAGGGCGAATGCCAGGCATGCCTCCTGGAATTTCGGGTCACTGAGGTTCATGTGGCAGAAATAGCTGATGAGGTACACCTCCACGAGTCCCTGGTCGCCGTCAAGCGCGTTTTTGAAGGCATCGTACATAGGCCTGACGCACTTGTACTCATCCGTGGCCTCGTAAGCCTTTCGGTTGCGTAGCAGTTCCAGACGCTTCTCTGCCCATTCCTTATGGAAGGTGGTAGAGCGCAGGATGTCAATATATTTTGCGGCCACATTCTCCTCGCCTGCCATCATGGCGCAGCGGATCAGGTTCTTGTAGTCGTCAACGCGGAAGCCGTATTCCACACCGTTCTCGATACACCAGCGGGTGGCGAAGTTGGTCTTTCCGTAGTAGAAGTAGTAGAGCGGTCCGCACGTGTTGCACAGGTTCACGTGGACGGAGTCGCGCTCCAGGTTTCCGAGGATGTCCTTCGGGTCCTTGTCCTTGTATTTCTCGTCGTCGTATTTCTTCTTCTCCTCAGTCTTCTTGTAGGTCCACACGGTCGGTTGGATGGTGCGGTTGTCGTATTTGAACATCGTGTTGCCTATGTTGCCGAGATGGAGGAGGGCAATGTTCTGGCCCATGATCATCTGGCGGGTGTGCGGTCCCTGCGACTCGCGGCTGGCTTCCAGTGCTCCTTCCCAGTCGCAGTCGGCGAGCTTGCGGTACATCTTCAGCTCGGTCTGGAAGTTCGTGTCGTCGAAGTGGTTGTAGTTGATCAGCAGGAAATAGCCGGCAAGCAGGACTACCGTGGCGATGGCGGCGAATGCAGGGGATTTGCCTGCGTCCCATTTTTTCTTTCCAGTGATGACGTTTAGACTCATCGGCAGGATATAAGCCAGCGGCACCAGCGCAATGGCGACAAACAAGGCCCGTTTGGATCCTTCGATATACTTGTCGTTCTGGAAGATGGGCAGCATCGCATAGTAGACGTCCTCCACACGTCCTGCCGTGTAGTGCTGGTAGTACATCTTCGGCACGATGATGATGGCGGCTACGGCAAGGATGACGGCCAGATAGCGGCTGATGTCTTTCCAGTTCGGCTGCTGGTCCTCTTCCGTTCCGATGAGCTGCTGCAGTGCCAAATAGCCAGCTCCGCAGAAGCTCCAGAATCCGATGAGCGGATAGAGCCCGACCACATAGAGGGCGATGAGCACGGCGCGGACGTAGCCTTTGTAGAGGTTGCAGATGTACATGCCTAACAACATGATGAGGATGGCCACGGTGTAGGTGAACCAGTAGCCGGGCAGTTTGATGTAGTACATCCAGTAACCCAGGCAGATTTCCGAGCAGAGCAGCAGCACCACGGGTGCCAGTGCGACGGCGCTCCATCGGTTGCCGATGTGGAACACTTTCAGCGTAAGCAGGTAAATAAGACCCCACAGTGCTATAAGTATGAGTGAGCCGGCCCAGGGATAATAGAAATACTGGGTGAGATAGCAGCCCAGCCACTGGCTGAAGCCGCCGACCACGCGCATACGGTCGTCAAAAAACTCTTGGTTGTTCTGCCAGATGGAATGCTCCTGGCATCCGTAGAGGTACTCGCTGTTCAGCACGGCCAGGTAGACAAATGCCACCACTGCGAACAGCAGGAAGCAAATCCATGGAATGAACTTTTCCATCTTCGGGCTGAACGTGAAGAATGGCTTCTTCTCGCCTCCTTTGTTTTTTGATGACGAAGACGCTGTATGCACTGCCTTGGCTGTCGTCTTCGGCCCTTTCTTGTTGTTGGACTTCACGTTGCGGAAATCCGTTTTCTTTGTTGACATTGTTTCGTTAGCTGATGATATGCTCGTCAAATTAAGCAACAATGAAATTGCAATATGACATAATAATTAAATATCTAAATAAATCGTAAATCCTTTGATTTCAGTCAGTTTAGACTTTCATCGCGTGGAAAAATGATAAAATATCAAAATATCCAAATAAATAGTAAATAGTAAATCGTAAATAGTAAATTAATGTTAGTTCCACGACCAAGCGTCCGGGTTGTATCCTTTCTCCACGTTGTCCTCCAGCTTGTCGGTCAAGTTGCAGAAGAAGTCGATATCTGTGAATTTCTCCAGCTCGTCTATGGACATGGCGTGCTGCTTCATCTGCTGCATGGCGGGGTAGGCGGCGGCATAGTTGCCGTGCTGTTCCAGCAGGAATCCGATTGACTGGTAGGTGTTGTTCTTGGTTACGGCAAGGATGGCCATGAAGTAATATTTCGGAACCGCAACCTTCACCGCGTCTCCTCTCACATTGGTCGTCTCGAAATAGCCTTTGCCCTGGAATCGCTGACCTTCCTTGATGGTGCCGCCTTTGCAGACGTAGAGCTTCTTGAACGTGGACGACTTGCTCCAGTTGCGGATGAGCAGCTCGAGCTCAGCCCAGTAGTAGCTGTTGAAGTTGTAGAGCTGCGGCGACATGTTGCTCATGTAGAAAGTCTGCATGTTGGCCTGGGTGGAGTAGAGTCGGTCGGCCGATGCGCAGAGGTGGCCGCGGGTGTAACCGCTCCCGCTGTAGGAGGTGGGGGCAAGCTGACAGGCTGACGGCAGGTTGACGTCGGCGCTCCATGCGTCGCTGCGGCTGCCGCTACCCACTTTCGTCGTGTCGTCGAAGGTGAAGGCCACCCACCGGCTGTGACACCACGCCGAGTCGTACTCGAAGCAGTAGTTCATCACGGTTTTGCTCGCCAGATCGTTCATCTTCGCCCAGTGGGAGACGAAGAGTAGGCCTTTACCTGTTCTTACGTGGGGCACTTCCAGACGCATTACGTCGCTGTTTGTTGTCCGAAGTGCTAAGTTGCTATTTTTGTTCGACTTGTCTTTCACTTCTGTCGTGCTCTCTCCGTCTCCGTTATCGTCGCTACACGACGCAAGCATGCCCGGCATGAGGATGCCGAGCATGACAAGCAGTATCAGATAATATAGCTTATTCATTGTTGTGGGTTATCGTCTTTTAACGTCTGCAGTGCCTATCGTTTTGTTTCCCCAGGATGCGTAGGTCGGGCTCTTGAGGCCGCACACGCCGAAGTATTTTTCGATTGAGCCATTTATGATTACTTGTTGTTTATAAGTTGCTCCTTGGTTTGTGTAAATGCTAAGTGCACTACGGAAATCTCCAGAAGGGAGCTGAACTAATAGACAATTAGTATAATCATTTTCAAGTATATCATCGGCAATAAGTATCACAGCCTCTTCTTTTTCTGACTTGTCATCAAATTTTACTGTATTTATGGAGTTACCGCTTAAGTAGCCCACAATATAACCACTTACATAGGCTTTAGTTTTTGCATCTGGATTATTAGTAAAAATTGCCTGTGCGTCAGCTACGGTATAAGGATAGTGCAACGTTCCGTCGCCTTCTGTGTCCGTCGGAGAGGGTGTGGGGGTATCGCCGCCACTGGTCGATCCGTTGAGTGAGTAGAGATATGCCTCCTTCTGTGAGGTTTCGGGCGTGTTGCCACGGAAGTTCATCAGCTTGCCGCAGAACACCACCTCGTCACCTACTTTTGGCATCGTGCCCTCTGTGTAGGGCTGGTTGCCGAAGTACAGTGCGCGGTAAATCTGGAACTGGTTGGTAGTGGTTCCGTCGTCGGAGATGTAGCAGGTGATGTTACCAAAGTATTCTCCTGTGCTGTTGTTTACAGTGTTGTAGTTCTCCTTGATGCTCACCACTTTGCCTTTCACGTATACGTCCTTGTCGGTCTTGGTGTCTGATGCCAGGGCATTACATACCTTGATGGCAGCCACGCAGTTGTAAGGGCTGTTGACGGTTCCGTCGCCAGTGGCCTCACCGGAGGGCTCTTCGTTACCGCTGCCTTCCACCACCTTACCGTTCAGAGAGTAGAGGTATGCCTCTTTCTGCACGGTCTCCAAGGTGGTGCCATAGTTGCTGACGTATTTCGTCACCTTTCCGCAGATAACCACGTCGTCACCTGGCTGCAGCAGGTCGCCGGTGCCGTCATACTCTTTGTTTCCAAGATAGAGGGCGCGGAAAATGTAGAACTGGCCGTTGCTGCTTCCGTCGTCTGAGATATAGTAGGTGGCGTTGCCGTAGTATTGGCCGGTATTTGGGTTCTTGGCGTCGTAGTTCTCCTTGATGGACGACACTTTACCTTTGATATACACCACGTTGGAGTTGGTGTTGTCCGCCAGGCTGTTGGCCAGCTGGTTGGCAGCCACTGCGTTGTAAGGATTGTCCTTGGTTCCGTCGCCGGTGGCCTCGCCAGAAACAGGGTCGCTCGGTTTTGATGCCTGACCGTTGAGGAAAGCCAGCTGGCTGTCCTGAGTAAACTCCTTTATCGAACCAGAGAATAAAGTAAGCTCACCATAGACAATGACCTCATCGCCAACTTTCAAATCATCTTTATTTTCGAAATCAGCACCTCCTAAACCTTTTCCACGGTAAACTTCAAGCTGCCCGGCTGAGGTGCCGTCGTCTGAAATGTAGTAAGTGAGGTTGTGGTATCGGTTGAATTGTTCGTCGTCTATATCGTCGACTCTTGATACGATACCTTTTACAAAAACTTTTTTACCAGCATAGTCGCCTTTGTCAATAAAGTCGTTTGCGGCTGAAACGTTATAAGGATCTTCAAACGTACCACTTCCTTTAGGTTCGGCCTGGCTGTCGAACGGACTGCATTTCTGGTCATTGAGCTGAAGAAGCCAGCTGCCTTGTGTCACCTCTGCGAAAGAGCCGTAGAGTGTGAGCTTCCCCCATACGATGACGTGGTCGCCCACTTTCAAGTCTGAAGGACTGTTGAAATTGGCACCTGCCAGTCCCATTCCGCGGTAAACCTCCAGTTGGTCGCTTGCCACTCCCTCTTCATCAATCGAGCTTTCGTCGGCGATGTAGTAGGTGAGGTTGTGGTAGCGTGAGAACTGCTCAGAGTCGATGTCGTCAATCTGCACTACGATACCCTCCACATACACGTTGGAACTGCTGTAGGTTCCGCCGTTGATAATATTCAAGGCGTCAGCTACGGTGTAAGGCTTTTCGGCCGTACCCTCTCCTTCGATGGTTGTGTTGGCTTCCTCGGGGCTTAACACATAATATGGTGACGGCACGTCGTCGCATGCGGCGAAGAGCCCGATTGCCAGAATCGGCAACATCAGTTTTAAGAAATACTTTTTCATATTGTTGTCTTTTTTATTTCGTTGTTAATATATATGATGTATATGATGTGTTGTGAGTTGACGGTTAACGTTGCTTTGCCGCTGCGGTTCCAATCTCGGTGCCGCCCCATCTTGCGTAGGTGGGGGACTTGATTCCGCAGACGCCGAAGTATTTCTCGATAGACCCGTAGATGAGGACTTTCTGTCCCAGGATGGCTCCCTGGCTGGTGTAGATGTCGAGTCCTTCGCGGAACTCGCCTTTCGGCAGCTGCACGGGCACGCATTTCGTGTAGTCTGTCTCCTCCGCGCTGTCGGCAATCAGGATTTCGGTCTCCTGGGCTGTCGGCACGCCGAAGGTGGCTGTGCTTTCGTTCAGGCCGTTGCCCCCTACGTAGCCCACCACATAGCCGCTGACGTAGGCTTTGGTGGCTGTTCCGCCGTTATTTTCGTATAAGGCCTGGGTCTCGGCGATGTTAAAAGGATTGTCGATCGTGCCGTCACCGCCTTCGTCGGGTGTCGGCTGGGGGGTAGGCTCAGGTTCTGGATCATCCATCACCTCAATCACGTCTCTTTCGGAGCGCAGGGAGAACTGCCATGTGTTGCTGTAGCGGGTGAGCACGGCGGTTACGTTGACTTTCCCGGTCGGGATGGGCTCGCTGGAGAAGTCGCTCAGGGCGCTCTGGCGCAGGATGTACTTGGTGCCGTTGACATAGATGGTGTCGTTCACTCCGTTACCTGCGTCGCGGTCGCTGTAGACAGCATAGACCTTGCGCTTGCGGTAGCCGTGGATCTCGGCATTTTTCACTGTCACAAGCATCGGACACCATTTGTGCATCATGTCGTTGCTGCTGTTCTGGTCGAGCCAGGCCTTGTTGATTTCTACGGGCATCAACTCTTCGGCGTTGTCAGTGAAGCCAATCACCTCGATGTTGCTCTCAGCCTTGAACTTGGGCATGCCTCCCAGGCGCTTGTTGCCGCCAGAGGTGGTGTAGGGGGTGCCTATCTTGGCGAGGTTTCCGTAGGAACCGATATACAGTCCGTTCAGGTTCACTCTCACGTGTGTGCCGACGGGGTAGGTGCACCAGAGCGAGTTGTCGTTGATGCCCACCACGATGCAGTCGTCGCCTTTACGCACGTAGATGGACTGGTAGAGGTTTCCGCTGATGTCGTTGGCGCAGACATAGCCGTCGAAGATGACGTCTTGTTCGATTGCCACCCAACGGTTGCGGTTGTTGGCATCGGCGATGACGTTCTTGTACATCTCCTTCAGTTCTCCCAGTGTGGTGTTGCAGCCCGTGGCCTGCTGGTCGGCGTCATAAAGGTCTAAGTCCGCATTGGGATCGTCGTAGTCAAACTTGTTGCACGACTGCAGTACGGCAAGGCCCAGCGCCAGTCCACATATCAGTATATATATTGATTTTGTTTTCATCTTCTTCTGTGATTTTTGGTGTTTACTTTTCCTTTCCTTCTCCACTGGGGCTTAGAAGCGGTAGCCTATGTTCAGGAATGCGGTAATGGGATAGGCGTAGGCGTACTTGGAGTTATAACCGAACTGATAGGAGCGTACCTTGTTGGTCTTGTCGAAGTCGTCGTTACGGCTCTGCTCCGATCCGCGCAGCTTCATATTCTGGTTGTTCGTCACGTTGTTCACGTTCAGGTTGAAGTTCAGGGAGCGGCCGTGGCGCAGGTTGATCATCTTGCCGATGGAGATGTCGAGCATGATGGCGTCGTCGAACTCCTCCTGGCTCTTGGCCCTGTAGCCGGCGATGTTGCCGTTCTCGTCCTTCAGCACGGCGCCTTTCATCTTGTCCACTGCCCACGACGCGTTGCCGTTGGAGTCATAGGTCTTGGTCACGTCGGGCATCACGTCGGTCAGACGGAGGTAGGGAGAGAAGTAGATGTAGTTGCGGTCGTAGTAATTGGCGCGGGCCTCGAGAAACCAGCCTTTGATACGGTATTTGGCACCGATGCTCAGGGCGGTCAGAGGGGTGCATCCCACCTTCATGCCGTCGGTCACCACCTGCAGTTTCTGATGGTGGACGGCATCCCACCAATGGGGTGTCTGCTCTGCGTCCGACTTGTCGTAGCAGATGACGGCGTCGGCGTTGTTGGCGTACTTGGCGTCGGAGATGGTTCCTACGAAGTCAACGGAGAAGTCGGAGGTGAAGCGGTATTCTGCCGTCAGCTCCACGCCGTAGTGGCGCTTCTTGATGTTGGTCATCGACAGGTAGCTGTATTCCTGCTTGATGTCGTCGAAGAACTGTGACTGCTCGGTCACGTCGTCGAACTGGGTCAGGAATCCTTTCACTTGTCCGCGAAGTTTGCCGAAATTGAATTTGTAAGAGGCTTCGGCAAACATGTCGAACTCGTCTTTCAGGTCGAACACGAAGGCGTTGCGGGTCTGAACGTTCAGGAAGCTGACGTTGGCAACGGGCGGACGGAACTCGAATCCTCCGCTGAGGTTGAATAAGTGGTGGGCACCGGCCGACACACCGAGCTGGGCCTTCATGCCACCGCCCAGGAACTTGGCCGTCCCGCTGCTGCCCTTCGAGTGTTCAGGAGCACGTCCGTTGCGCATCTTGCCCACGCGCTCTATGGTCGTTCCGTTGATGTTGGCGTTGAACACTCCCGACACATTATTTTTGGTGAAGGAGTAGGATGTCCATGCCTGGCCGCGGTTCACGTTGATATGGTAGTTGTAGCCGAACTTGTCGCCTTTGCGGATCCTGCGGTTGGGGTGGTCGAGGTCGTTCTGTGCCTCGTCGCTGTACGTTCCGTAGTCGCTGGAGGCGAAGCGGTCGATGTCGGTATGGTAGTTGGCGCCCAGCAGGTCGTTCATGGTCTTGTAGAACATGCCGGTTGTGTGGTTGAGGTTGATTCCGGCGTTGACGGTGGTGTAGCGGTCGATATTATGCTTGAGTGTGGACCCCAGGTTCCATGCGAACTGGTCCTGGTGTGACTCCTCGAGATAGTAGACGGCCTCTCCGCCATTGTGCACGCTGGTGCGGTTAATCAGGTACATCTTGTCCCAGTTAATCTGGCGGTTCCGCTCGCTGGCTCTCCAGTGGTCCACGTAGTTGCTCCACTCGTTGTACTCCCATTCGTTGGGGACTACGCCGCTGTAGACGTTGAACACGTTGCTCGGCATGTAGTGGTAGTAGTCGGGGCGCGGGTCGGCTGCGTTGTTCGTACGGTTGATGTAAGTCTGGCCGTACTTGGCGTAGCGGAAGATGTTGGTGGTGGTCAGCTTTGTCTCTGGGCTGATGTTCCAATCCCAGGTCAGAATGGCTGTCGGCTCCATGGTTTTACGTACTCGTGAGCTGCGTTTCTTTCCATTTTGATAACCCCAGAACGGGTTGTAGTAGTGGGAATTGGCAAGCCAATAGGCCTCTTCCGTGGTCCAGCTCGATGTGGCCTGTTCGGTTGGGGCGAAGAGAAGGGAGAGTGAGAGGTTGTGATAGCGGTTGAAGAAACGCTCCGCTCCGAGGTAGACCGCTGCGGCATGCATGTAGGTTCCTTTCTGCTGGCCTTCCTCGCCGTAGCGGATGTTGGCAGCACCGGCAAACGCCCATCCGTTTTTAATTCCGGTGGAGTGTGCAAACATAAGACGGCCGATGTAGTTGCGGTTGGTCAGTGCAAGCGACAGACGGGAACCGGTTCGCATCAGGCTCGGACGGATATTCAAGTTGGCACCGCCGCCCAAATCGTAGTAGTTGATGCCATTTTGCTCGAACGGGGTGATACCCTGCTGGTTGCGTGTCACGTCGGACAGGCCGCCAAAGAGCGAGGAGAAGCTGAACTGCCCGCGGATCACGTCGTTCACCTGAGCGCCGTTCACTGTTGTCGTACGATAGCGCTGCTCATAGTTGTGAGGACTGTAGTAGGAATGACCAAACCGGAAGTTGGTCTTCGTCAGGTACAGGTCGTCATTGTAGGATGCCGTGGACGATGCGCTCTGGGTCACCGTGGACTCTTCGTCTAAGTCGAAGTCCGTGATGCCAAATGCCTCTATGTCGTCGTCATCATCTGCAGGAATACTGTCGGCGGGGGTCTGGCCCCAGGCCGACAAGCTCAGATACAGAAGCGGCATGATTAACAATTGTCTCTTTTTCATATATGTTTCGATTAGTTAGTATATCCTTGTTTGGTGGTTGTGTCGCTGATTTTCAGACCTTTTTGTCGAAGCGGGATTACCGCTGCTGAAAATGCGTAATATGAATTATTGCAAATATACAAATAATTTCTTTAGACTTAACAATATTTTCATAAAATTTGAAAATTTTTTCAAAAATTACTTGTTTTCTAAATAATATTTCCGAACTTTGCATTATTAAGTCAAATTGTGGGTTCGCCACAAGTGCCATTGGCCGTTCTTTCATGCCGACATGAAGCGGGTCAATATAACGCTTACAAAATAACTAAAAACTGAATTATTCATACTCTAACACCCATACCCCTATGAAAAACTTGAGATATATCATCGTGCTGGCGGCACTGACGGCCGTGGCTGGACTCCTGTCGTTCACTCCCAAGCCGGCGGCTAAGCAGATTGTAGTGCCTATCGCGTTCTATAACCTCGAAAACCTGTTCGACACCATACACGACGAGGTGTGGGACACGGTGGACGGAGTGCCGGTGAAAATTGCCGACAAGAACGACTATGAATACCTGCCAGACGGGACAAACAGCTGGAGCTCCATGAAATACTGGGCAAAGCAGAAGAACATGTCGTATGCCCTCTCGCAGCTGGGAATTGACAGACAGGTCAACGGACCGGCCATCATCGGCGTATCGGAAATCGAGAACCGCAGGGTGCTGGAAGACCTCGTGAAGCAGCCGGCGCTGAAAGACCGGGGCTACAAGATCATCCATGAGGAGGGCCCCGACCGACGTGGTGTGGACTGCGCGTTCCTTTACAACCCACGTATGTTCAAATACCAGCGGCATAAACTCATACCTTATATATATCCGGACAACGACACCACTCACGCCACACGTGGATTCCTGCTCGCCACGGGCACCATCCTGAAAGAAGAGGTGAACGTCATCGTCAACCACTGGCCGTCGCGTTTCGCCGGGTCTTTCTTCCGCGAGCATGCAGGCAAGCAGGTGCGAGCTATCGTGGACTCACTGCAGCGGCAGAATCCGGATGCCAAGATCATCATCATGGGCGACATGAACGACGACCCCGACAACAAGTCGATGGCGGAGGCACTGGGTGCCAAGCGCAGCGAGAAAGACTGTGGGCCTCAGGACCTCTGGAACCCCTGGTGGGACCATCTGCGCAAGCGCGGAGTCGGCACACTCAAGTACGACGGGGCATGGAACCTCTTCGACCAGATTGTGTTCACCGCCAACTTCCTCAAAAACGTGAAGAACGACGGATATAAGTCGCTTACATACTTCACGCATGAGGTCTTCAACCGCGACTTCCTCATCCAGCAGGAAGGGGCATACAAGGGAAATCCTCTACGCACCCATGCCGGCGGTACCTGGCTCAACGGCTACTCCGACCACTTCCCGACTATCGTCTACTTCGCCAAGGAAGTGGAGTAGGGACACCACAACCAGAATGACTGGATACTCTAGAATCTCTAGAATATCTAAAACCTCTTTAGACGTTTCGCTATCTACTAACAACTTAATATCAAAAACATTATGAAAAGACATCTACAACTGATTTTTTCTTTTGCCCTGATGGCGTTTTTTGCTATCGGTGCGAATGCGGAGGAATTCTCGTGGGATTTCTCTAAAAAAACTTATTCTGAGGCATCGGAAACTAAGGTCGTATGGGAAAGCGACTATGCCACACTGGTGTCGGAACAGACTGATAAAGACGGCACAAAAGCTAATAACTATCTGGGCGGTGATGAGAACAACCGTACCAGCAGTCGTTTCTACAAAGGGTGTGTGGTGACAATCACTCCTGCAGATGGTTATGAAATTTCTTCAGTGGTGTTTGAATGCACGACCAACGCATACGCAAAGGCGTTGAAGGATAGCGCATGGGAAAACGCTGAAGCGGGACAGGCTGATGCCATTGTCACGGTGACTCCGACGGATGGCACGAAACCCTTCTCTGTCACTATGAGCGGTACTTCTGGCTTAAAAACAGTGACCGTCAACTACAATCAGGCTGGTGGCGTCAAAGCTCCTGATATCTCACCTGTGACGGGAACATATGAAGAAGACCAGACCGTTACGATCACTGCTGAAGAGGGACTGACCGTATATTATTCTTTAGACGATGGTGAGTTCCAGGCTTATTCTGCGCCGTTCACTGTAAGTAAAACCACAAAGGTGAGCGCTTATGCAACAGATGCAGCCGGAAATCAAAGTCCTACAACAGTCAGCACCATCACTATCGGAGCTTATATCTATCAGGCTGAGTTCAAGAACAACCCGGGCGATTTCACCACCAACAACGTGACGATGTCTTCGTCAATGACATTCGTCTGGACAAACAACAGCTATGGATGGGTAGCTTCTGCTTTTGTTGGAGGCGCTGCGCAGCAGGCTGAGTCCTGGTTGATTTCACCTGCATTCAAGACTGAGGCCGGTGGCGAAATAATTCTTTCGTTCATGCATGCGCTGAATAAGGGCTCAAAGGATGCTTGCGGACTGTATGTGTCAGAGGACAAGACGAACTGGACTGAGGTGACCGTGCCTAACTGGCCGGCTGGAACCAACTGGGATTTCATTTCCTCAGGCGATATAGACCTCTCATCCTATGCGGGAAAGACCATTTATCTGGGCTTCAAATACACCAGCACTACTTCAAACGCACCTTCTTGGGAAATCCAGGAACTGCAACTTAAGGGTAAGGGCAGCTATAATCAGGCTGAGGCACCTGAATACACCACTATCGCTGCAGCAAAGGCAGCCGCTACTGTCGACAAGATTACTTCTGTCCTGAAGCTGAAAGGTGTGACTGTGGTTTATGTGAACGGATCGTCCACATACATCACCGACGGAACTGACGGATTCCTGCTCTATGGCTCTTCACTCGGACTGAAACAGGGTGAGAACGTGGACGTCACCGTCACTGGGCAGCTCTATCTCTACAATGGTCTGCCGGAACTTTCTGTATCCAAGGTGGATCAGACGACTGTCAACTCTGAGAACAACGTGGTGGAGCCGATGGTAGTCGAGGTGGCTGAGCTCCTCGCTAACCCGATGAAATACTCCAACCTGCTTGTGAAGCTTGAAGGCGTCGGCATTGAGAATGAAACATGGACCGAGCGTAATGTGACGTTGATCCAGGACGGTGAGGAATGTGGTATGCGTGACAACTGGAATATCGCTACCGACATGACGTTCAAGACCGATATGGATTATAACATCACCGGCTTCGTGTCTATCCACAACGCTGATGTCCAGCTCTATCCCCGCACCACCGACGACATCGAGCTCATCACCTCTCAGGCTAAGCCGGCTTCCGCATGGAAGGACGGCGAGACTGAGGTGACATCTCTTGAGTTCTCGTCTCTCGACGACGCGGTGAGCGCTGTATTCAGCACGGACACTGACGGCGCGGTGACATTCTCCTCTTCCGACGAGAGCGTGGCTACCGTAGACGAGCAAGGAAAGATCACATTGGTGGGTGCCGGCTTGTGTACTATAAAAGCAGAGACCGCTGAGACCGCTGCCTTCCAGGCTTCTACTGCTTCACTCGACATCAAGGTGATGATTCTTCAGGGCGACGGAACGAAGGAGAACCCGTACACCATCGCCGACGTTCAGCTGCTTTACGACGAGACCACGCCGTCTGAGCCCGTTTGGGTCACCGGTTATATTGTAGGCTGCGTGAACGGAGCTCTCAGCAAGCCGGCTTGGACTGCCGACAGCGAGAACATCACGAAGACCAACTTCATCATCTCCGACAACAAAGATGCCGAGAGCGTGGACGAGTGCATCCCGATGGAGCTGGCAAAGGGCGAGATCCGCGACAACAACAACCTCGCTGATCATCCGGAGAACCTGGGTCAGCAGATGAAGGCGCTTGGCGTCATCACGAAGTACTTCTCCGTTTGCGGTATCAAGAGCGTGACCGAGCTCATCATCGGCGAAGAGCAGCAGCCGGAGACGAAGAAGGGCGATGTGAACGAGGACACGAAGGTGGATATCTCTGACATCGTGGCTGTCATCAACCAGATTGCCGGAACTGCCACCTACAAGAACGCTGACGTGAACGGTGACAACAAGGTGGATATCTCCGACATCGTGGCCATCATTAACATCATCGCAGGACAATAATCTGAAATAAAAACTAACACAAAAAAGGGATGCACCTGTTTGGGTGCATCCCTTTACTGTTGTTTTTTGTCTGTCTTATGCGGTTGGTCTGATCCGGCAGGGACACTGCCGTCTCGTCTTCAGTCGTCGCGCTTAATTCCTGAACACCAGTCCTTCTGCCTCGGCGTCCACCACGATTTCGTGGTCGCGGTCCACTTCGCCGGACAGGATCTTCTTCGACAGGTCGTTGAGCAGGTAGCGCTGGATGGCCCGCTTCACTGGCCTTGCTCCGAACTCGGGGTCGAAACCGGCCTTGCCCAGGAACTTGATGGCGGCATCGGTCAGACGCATCTTGATGCCGTTGTCGGAGAGCATACGTGCCACACCGTCCACCTGCATCCTGACGATGTCGTTGATCTGCTGCTCGTTCAGTGGGGTGAACATGATGATCTCGTCGATTCGGTTCAGAAACTCCGGACGGATCTGCTGCTTCAGCATCGTCAGCACCTCTTTCTTGGTCGACTCCATCAGTTCGTCGCGCTTGGTGCGAAGTGTCTGTTCGCTGGCGGCTCCCGACTTCTCCAGATTGTATAGTCCTTCGAAGCGCTCCTGAATCAAGTGGCTGCCCATATTCGAAGTCATGATGATGATCGTGTTCTTGAAGTTCACCGTACGTCCCTTGTTGTCGGTCAGACGTCCGTCGTCGAGCACCTGAAGCAAGATGTTGAACACGTCGGGATGGGCTTTCTCGATTTCGTCGAATAGGATGACAGAGTAGGGCTTACGCCTTACGGCCTCGGTCAGCTGTCCGCCCTCGTCGTAACCCACGTATCCGGGAGGGGCTCCGATAAGCCGGCTGACGCTGTGCTTCTCCTGATACTCGCTCATGTCGATACGTGTCATCATGCTGTCGTCGTCGAAGAGGTAGTTGGCCAGGGCCTTCGCCAGCTCCGTCTTTCCCACACCGGTGGTGCCGAGGAAGATGAACGACCCAATCGGTCGCTTAGGGTCCTGCAGTCCGGCACGGCTCCGTCGTACGGCGTCGCTCACGGCGAGGATGGCCTCATCCTGACCTACCACGCGCTTATGCAGCTCTTCCTCCAGGTGGAGCAGCTTCTCGCGCTCGCTCTGCTGCATCTTCGTCACAGGGATGCCGGTCCAGCGGCTCACAATCTCGGCGATGTCGTCGCTCGTCACCTCCTCCTTCACCATCGCGTCGCCGCTCTGAGTGCGGGTCAGCTCCTCGTGGATGGACTGGTTCTGAGCCTCCAGCGACTGGATTTTTCCGTAGCGGATCTCAGCCACCTTGCCGTAGTCGCCTTCGCGCTCGGCACGGTCGGCCTCGAATTTCAGCCGCTCAATCTCCTGTTTGTTGTGCTGGATCTTGTTGAGCAGCGACCGCTCTGCCTCCCATTTCGACTTGTACTGCTTCTCTTCTTCCTTGAGGTTGGCTATCTTCTCTTCCACGTCCTTCAGACGCTGGCTTGCGCCCTTGTCCTTGTCGGTGGATGCGCCTGCCGCGCTGTCAACGTCGCGCTTGATGGCCTCACGCTCGATTTCCAGCTGTTTCAGCTGACGGCTGATGTTGTCAAGCTCCTCTGGCACAGAGTCACGCTCCATCCTCAGCTTGGCGGCGGCCTCGTCCATCAGGTCGATGGCCTTGTCAGGCAGGAATCGGTCGGTGATGTAGCGGTTCGACAGCTCCACGGCGCTGATGATGGCCTCGTCCTTGATACGCACCTTGTGATGGTTCTCGTACCTTTCCTTCAAGCCTCGCAGGATGCTGATGGAGTCTACCACGTCCGGCTCATCCACCATCACGGTCTGGAACCTCCGCTCCAGCGCCTTGTCCTTCTCAAAGTATTTCTGGTACTCGTCGAGGGTGGTGGCGCCGATGCTGCGCAGCTCTCCACGGGCCAGCGCCGGCTTCAGGATGTTGGCGGCGTCCATGGCGCCCTCGCTCTTGCCGGCTCCCACCAGCGTGTGGATTTCGTCGATGAAAAGGATGATGTTGCCTTCGCTCTTCACCACTTCGTTCACCACGCTCTTCAGACGCTCTTCAAACTCGCCCTTGTATTTCGCACCGGCAATCAGCGCGCCCATGTCGAGTGAATAGAGTTGCTTGTCTTTCAGGTTCTCCGGAACGTCGCCACGCAGGATCCTGTGGGCCAGACCTTCCACGATGGCGGTCTTACCGGTTCCCGGCTCACCAATCAGGATCGGGTTGTTCTTTGTACGACGGCTCAATATCTGAAGCACACGGCGGATTTCCTCGTCACGACCGATGACCGGGTCCAGCTTGCCGCTCCTGGCTGCGTCTATCAGGTTGATGGCGTATTTCGACAGGCTCTGGTAGGTGTCCTCGCTGCTCTGACTCTGCACTTTCTGGCCGTTACGCAGCTCGAAGATGGCCTGCTTCAACGCCTTCTCGCTCACGCCCATGCCCTTCATCATCTTCGACACGCTCGTGTCGACCAAGAATAAGGCAAGCAGCATGGCCTCGAGCGACACGTACTCGTCACCCAACTCTTTCGACAGGGTGATGCTCCGCTGCAGCACCTCGTTGGTCTCACGGCTTAGATAGGGTTCGCCGCCGCTCACTTTCGGGAACGACTGCGACTCGCGCAGGATAATGTCGGAAAATGACTGGGCATTGATACCCAGCTTGCTGAACAGGAAGTTGGTGACGTTCTCCCCAACGTTCAGGATTCCGCTCATCAGGTGGACTGGCTCCACGCTCTGCTGACCGTTACGCTCCACCAGGCTGATGGCTTCCTGAAGTGCCTCCTGCGATTTGATTGTGAAATTCTTGAAGTTCATAATTTTCCTCCTTTTTTTTTTTAGTTTCTGACTTCTTTCCATCAAGATTTGTTCCTTTATGTTATAAATGTCATTTTGGCATTGTTTTCTGTCAAATTGACTGCTTTTCTCGGGGCAGTTTTTATAGTTTCTATAGTTGTCCTAGTTGTCCTAGTTGTCCTAGTTGTCCTAGTTTTCCTAGTTTCCCTAGTTATCCTAGTCTCCCTAGTCTCCCTAGTTTCCCTAGTTATCCTAGTCTGACGATATAAAAATCCAATCTTTTGTCTGCTTGCTTTCACTTTTAACTGATTCGTTTCTTTTTTCTCGCTTTTTTTCCGTAACTTTGCAAAGTTTTTGCGTGGACTGTACACGCGACTTAAACTATCTTAGCTTTTTTAGGTTTTTTTACAATAAAAAATGTTAACATACGTTATTATTGTAAAAGAACTGGAAAATGATGACAAATACGACTGCAATTACAATGAATATAGATAAGAGAGAAGAGACTATCGACACCATCGACAACATGAACGCCCTGCAAAGAGGACTGAAGCGTTTCGGAGACGTTTTTTTCTCTTTATTCGGCCTTATATGTCTCTCGCCGGTGTTCCTCGTCATCTACATCATTCAGAAATTTACGTCCGAAGGACCTGCCATCTTCTCACAGGAACGGATAGGCTACAAGGGTAAACCCTTCAAAATCTACAAGTTCCGGTCTATGATTGTGGCGGCTGAGGAAAACGGGCCGGAGCTGGCATGTAAGGAAGACAACCGACTCACCAAATTCGGCAAATTCCTGCGAGAGCACCATCTCGACGAGCTGCCACAGCTCTGGAACGTGCTAATCGGCGACATGTCGTTCGTGGGATACAGGCCCGAACGGAAGTTCTATATCGACCAAATCATGCAGCACAACCCTGACTACCAGCTGCTTTACTGCAGCCGTCCCGGTGTCACATCCTACGCCACCATCTACAACGGCTACACCGACACGATGGAAAAGATGCTCAAACGACTTGACTACGACCTTGAATATCTCCGCACGCGGACAATCATGTTGGACTTCAAAATCATCTTCAAGACCGTCTTCTCCATCGGTAAAGGTGACAAGATTTAAGGTATTTGACATTATTCAGACAGACAAGTAGTAGAGACGCGCCGTGGTGCGTCTTCATACGTTTAAAAAATCATCAAAAAATACATCAAATTCAACAATATGAATTCCTTGTACAAGAAATTATTTATTCTCATTGCGTTCTTATCGCTCGGCATCCAGGCGTTCGCACAGGTGGGCATGTCCGACGAGCAGCTCATCCAATTCCTGATTGAGCAGAAAAACGCAGGTGTGTCCGAAAGCCAGCTTGTGCCTAAGCTGCTTGAGAGAGGTGTGAGGATTGAGCAAATCCAGCGAGTCCGCCAGATGTATGAACGACAGAAGAACGGGGTCGGCGCAGTAAACGGAACCAACGGACCACAGGCACAGGCAGACCAGCGACAGCGCGGACTGAACCGCGCCGACGACAATAATTTCGTGCAGCCCAACAATGTCACATCGGAGGAGACGGTGCAAGACGAACTCTCTTTTATGGACATGGACTCCCTCGTGAGGGTAGAAAGACTGAAGAAGGAATTCCAGCAGAACCAGATTTTCGGACATAACATCTTCAATAACAAGAATCTTACTTTCGAACCTAGCCAGAATATGCCCACGCCGTCGAACTACCGTATCGGAGCAGGCGACAAGGTGTTCGTTGATGTGTGGGGCGCGTCCCAGAAGACTTTCGAGGGGACTGTCTCGCCCGACGGTACCATCACCATCGAAAACGTGGGGCCAGTGAAGCTGGCTGGACTGACAGTCCGGGAAGCCACGAAGAAGTTGCGTGGTGTGCTCGGACGCTATTATTCCTCATCGCAAATCAGCCTCACCCTGGGTGAGACACGCTCCATTCAGGTGCAGGTGATGGGTGAGGTCAAAACACCAGGAACATACACGCTCAGCGCGCTCTCCACTGCCTTCAACGCACTATACGCTGCGGGCGGAATCGGTGAACTCGGTACACTCCGCGATATCAAGGTGATGAGAGGGGGACGACAGATTGCCACCATCGACATCTACGACTTCATACTCAACGGGGTGCTCTCGGGCAACGTCCGACTTCAGGACAACGACGTCATCGTCGTAGGCTCATACAAGACGCTCGTCTGCCTGCGCGGAAAAGTGAAGCGCCCTATGTTCTACGAGATGCGCAAAAACGAGACGCTCTCCATGCTCATCGACTATGCTGGAGGATTCTCCGGAGATGCCTACCGCAAGAACGTCCGCCTCATACGTCCAACCGACAAGGAATACGCCATCTACAACGTCGACGAGTTCGACATGCCCAGCTTCACCATGCAGGACGGCGACTCGGTTTACGTCGACAGTGTGTTGCAGCGGTACTCCAATATGGCCGAACTGAAAGGGGCCGTCATGTATCCGGGTAACTACCAAATCAACGGCACCGCATATACCCTCCGCGGCCTCATCGAGGCGGCCAGCGGGCTACGGGAGGACGCTTATGCAGAGCGGGTGGTCATCTACCGACAGAAGGAAGACCTCACCACCGAGGCAATTTCTGTCAACCTGAAGAACGTGCTCAGCGGAGTGGATCCCGACGTGCCACTGAAGAAGAACGACAAGATTGTGGTGCAGAGCAAATTGGAACTCATCGGCCGGCAGACTATCGAGATTCTCGGAGAGGTGAACTTCCCAGGCGAATACCTGTATGCCGACAATATGTCCATACGTGATGTCATATTGCAGGCGGGAGGTACAACCGACGCAGCTTCTCATGCACGTGTGGATGTCTACCGCCGTGTCACCAATAAGAACGCCATGCAGGCAACTGACACCATCGCACAGGTGTTCAACCTCGACATGGCAGACGGACTCTCTGGGAAGGACGGAGGATTCGTGCTGCAACCCAATGACAAGGTGATGGTTCGTAAGAGCCCTGACTATATGGAGCAGCAGACCGTCACCGTCAAGGGATGCGTCAACTTCGAGGGTACTTTCGCCATGGAGTCCAACAACTACAAACTCACCGACATCATTGCGGCTGCGGGTGGACTCACTGATGTGGGATATGCCAAAGGTGCCAGACTTGAAAGACGACTCACATACGAAGAGCGAAAACAGCGGCAGACCGCCTTGCGTGCACAGCAGATTGCGCTCTATGAGGAGAGCATGACCAACACGGATAAGAACTACGACATGAGCCGTGCGGACTCACTGCTTACCATGAAGCTCGGACTCGGTAACACTTACTATGTGGCTATCGACCTCGATGCGGCTATGAAGAATCCGAATGGAGCAGACAATATCGTGCTCAGAAACGGAGACGTGCTTACTATTCCGCAATATTCAAGTACCGTCAAAATCAGTGGTGACGTCATGTATCCGTCGTCCATCAACTTCAAGGAGGGAGAACCCCTCTCTTACTACATCGACCGTGCGGGAGGTTACGGAGAAAGCGCCAAGAAGCGAAAGACTTACATCATCTATCAGAACGGCTCCGTGCAGATGGCCAAGCGACACTACAAGAAAGCTATACAGCCGGGATGCGAAATTGTCGTCCCGTCGAAGAACAACCCGAACAAGATGACCATACAGGAGTCTTTGTCTATTGGTACGACATCAGCTTCCATCGCCACGATGATGGTCTCCATTGCCAATATGCTTAAGTAACTCAAACGGACTGAAAAAAATGAGAAAGAATAAAGATAAAAACATTAAGGAGAACCAACCCTTGGAGCAGACACCTTCCAATGAACAGACTGGAAACGTGGAAACTCCAGCATTGGCAGATGCGGCTGACGCTGTCGCAGATGAACCCTCCACAACTGAGGTTTCAAACGCAGAAAACAAGTCTGCTGTTGCAGACAGCCACGCTCGTGTCTATGTCGACAATGAGGGAGAACCATTGGTTCAAGAACAGGAGGAGGACACCTTAGACAAGCGGCAAACGGACTACGCCGACAATGATGCTGATGACGTGGAGGAATATGACGAGGAAGATGAAGAAGATGATGAAGGAGTCAGAGTAGATGACGATGGAAGACTTGACCTGGTCAAAATTTACAAGACTCTGAAAAAATACTGGTGGATGATAGCACTGAACTGTGTTATTATCGGCGTCATAGCTGCACTGCTTATTGTGGAGGAGCCAAGAACGTATCAGTCTTCTGTGTCGCTTGCACCTGAGTCTGAGTCATCTCCTACAGGAGGCTCTCTCTCTTCACTTGCATCTTCTTTCGGTATTGACATAGGTAGTTTCTCTTCTTCCGACGCTATCCGTCCAGACCTCTATCCTGACTTGGTAGCATCGTCTGATTTTATCTTCGATTTGTTTAAGATTCCTGTCAAATCGCTTGATGGAAACATCTTTACTGACTACTACACATACATGAGGAAGTATCAACGCAGCTCATGGTGGAGAAAAGACATGCAGGAGTTCATGAGAAAGTTCAAAGATAAGCCAAACGATCCAAAAGCCATTGCTGCCGGTGGAAATGGTTTGTCGGCTGACGGACAGCCAACAAGCAATGTGAGACTGCTCTCCTATGATGAACAATCCATCTTGGATGCCATAAAGGGGGCTGTCACCTGTACTGTCGACAAACAAACCTTTACTGTGACTATCAATGTGATTGATCAGGATCCCTTGATTTGTGCTACTGTGGCGGATTCTGTGCGTTCAAAGATTCAGGCCTTCATCACAGACTACCGAACAAAAAAAGCGACAAAAGACTATAATTATTATTATAAACTGCTTGTACAGGCTAAAGATGAATATGAGAAAGCCTGTGCAGCATACGCAAAGTATGTGGACTCTCATCGTGACATCATTTTGCAAGCCTATATTTCCGAACGCGACCAGCTGGAAAACAATATGCAGCTGAAGCTGAACACATACAATGCTATGCTCACTCAAGCACAGAATGCAAAAGCTAAAATTCAGGAATACACACCTGCTTTCACTGTGCTGGAGAATGCTGTCGTTCCAGTAAAGCCGTCAGGACCAAAACGGATGCTGTTCGTGCTGGGCTTTGTTTTTATGACATTTATCATCACATCTGTGATGATTGTGATGAAGGGCTAAAACTTGCTGGTAATGGATAGAAACAAGCGGACTTTCATTAATGTGTTTGCGCAATATGTGAGGACTGTCATCAACATCTGCCTCTCATTATATACCACCAGACTGGTTACGCAAGCACTTGGAGAGTCTGATTATGGCCTTTTTATGGTTGTGGCCGGGGTCGTCACCATGCTTGCATTCCTTACGAATGCAATGGTCGTGACCACTCAGAGGCATCTCTCATTCTTTTATGGAAAGAACAATCTAAGAAAGGTTAAGTCCATCTTTTCTAATACGCTTTTTCTGCACATCACACTTGGCGTTTTGTTGGTGTTGCTTTTTTGGGCTATGATGCCTTTTCTTATTAATGAGAAGGATGGTTTTCTGAATATTAAGCCCGACAGGATTGAGGTGGCAAAATACGTGTTCCTGCTTGCTGTGGCCAATATGTTCATTTCTTTTCTAACCGCACCTTTCAGGGGGTTGTTTATCGCAAGAGAAAATATTGTCTATATTTCTGTAGTCGACGTTTGTGATGGAATCTTAAAGGTTATACTGGTGCTTTTCATGCTCGTTTCCGATGCGGATAAGCTTTTGCTTTATGCTTTCATTCTTCTTTGTGTGCAATTACTTAATTTGCTTGCTTTTTCTTTGTTTGCCAAGTATAAATACGAAGAGTGTTCCTTGTTGCCAAAGATTAAGGATGTGAAAGGCGGTGAGATAAAACGTATTTTCAGTTTCGCAGGATGGACGATATACAGTACTGCTTGCATCATTTTCAGAACTCAGGGAATAGCTGTTCTTCTGAACCGTTTTTTTGGTACAGTCATCAATTTTGCCTATGGCATTGCATCACAAGTGGCTGGGTCGGCTGCTTTTCTGGCTCAGGCGATCCTAAACGCCATGAGCCCTCGGGTTATAAAGGCTGAAGGGGCAGGCGACAGAGAGGGTATGCTCAGATTGGCTGGAGTAACCAGTAAATTCTGCTTTCTTCTGCTTTCTATGTTTGCCATTCCACTTTGCTTCGAAATGATGACGATTCTGTCCTTATGGCTTGGAGAGGAGAGAGCGTCCGCTAATACCGTGTTCTTCTGTCAATGTGTGGTGATTGCGGCTATGTGCGACCAGTTGACGATTGGACTTGGTATCGCTAATCAAGCCATTGGGCGAATCCGAAACTACTCTTTGCTTGTCAATACGACCAAGGTCCTGACTTTGCCCCTCGTTTGGATGGCATTGACTTTGGAAATGAACGTCAAAGTGGTGATGTATATTTATATTATCATGGAATGTGTATGCCTCATATTGCGCCTTTTCTATTTGAAGGCTACGACAACTCTTTCAATTGCGGCATATTCCAAACAAGTCTTTCTCAGAGTGATGCCACCAACACTTGCTTTGGTCGTTGTCTGCTTTCTATGTACGATATTGCCACATACAAGCTATAGATTTGTCATCACATTCACGGTGGCGGTCATTGTCGATGTGATAGTAATATATTTTGCCTCGCTTGATTCCTCAGAGAAACAAATTGTCATCAATATTTTTAAGAAGTTAAAAAAATGATAAATAAATACTTGCGTATTATCAGATACCACTTTTACAGGTTTTTATATCGGAATTCTCCACAGAAGTGGGCTGGTGTACTTTATGAGCATTTACTCGGAAAAAAAATTGACTGGGAACATCCCAAAGACATCAACGAGAAAATCAACTGGCTCAAGTTCAATCATGACACAAGTTTGTGGACGCGATTGTCGGATAAGTACTTAATGAGAGAATACGTGGAAAGTTTGGGATACGCTGATAACTTGCCCATTCTTTACGGAAAGTGGGACAGGGCTGAGGATATTCAGTGGGAACGCCTTCCTGACTCTTTTGTGATGAAGGTGAATAACGGTAGTGGGGATGTTGTGATATGCAAGGACAAGTCTCAGCTGGATATCCCGGCGGTTCAGGCTAAAATGAAGGAATTGCTTCAACTGAAGTTTGGCGACAGGTTGGTCGAGCCTCATTATAACAACATAAAACCTTGTGTGATTGCAGAGGAGTTTCTCAACCCTAAATCACAAAATGTGGTGTCCGATGTGTTGGTCGACTATAAGATTTGGGTGCTCAGTGGGAAGGCTGAATATATCCTGGTTTGTTCTGACAGGACGAAAAGCAGCCTATGCCTTTCGATTTATGACAAGGACTGGAATTTCTATCCGCAATATACGATTGAAACCAGCCATTCTACCACAACAACTAATAAACTACCGAAACCACAATCTCTGAATAAAATGCTGGAAATGGCTGTACGGTTAGCAGGAAATGAACCGCAGGTAAGAGTCGATTTCTATGAGATAGGAGGAAAACCATACGTTGGTGAGTTGACTTTTACATCATGTGCCGGTTTTCATGACTACTATTCTCAAGAGTTTCTGGATATATTAGGCAGTAAATGTGTGATTCAATAAGGCATCACGTTTCATCTGCCATGACGATTGTCCTAAAGCATGGGAAATAACATATAAATGCATGCCGAAAATAATTGACTTCAACAGAAAAACATATGACTATGAAAAGAGTAACTGTTGTCATACCCACATATAAGCCAGGGGAATATCTTGAGGATTGCGTGAAATCTTTTGCCAGGCAAACTCTGGATAAGAATCTCTTTGAAGTCATTATTGTGCTGAATGGGTGCCGGCAGCCCTATGACGACTATATTGCACATCTCATAGATCAGTATTCAGACTCGTTGGATGTCAGGATGATTCATACGGATACGGCTGGGGTGTCTAATGCAAGAAATATTGGATTAGAACAGTCTGACGCTGATTATGTTACTTTTATGGACGATGATGACTGGGCAACCGATGACTATCTCGCTCTCTTGCTTGAAAAAGCAGATAATCATTCGATTGTGGTAACTAATATGATAGATTTTTCTGAGGTTGATGGATCGCAGAAAAAAAGCTGGATGGCACAGGCATATGAGAATAACAAGAAAAGGAAGAATGTCACGATTATGTCTGCAAGAAGTTTTTTCTCGTCGGCATGCGGTAAGTTATTGCCGAGGGAGGTTATAGGGAATTGCCGGTTTAATACGAATTTCAAGCTTGGAGAGGACTCTCTGTTTATGGCCACCATCTCAAAGAATATTCAGGAAATCAAACTGGCTGAGCAGAACGCTGTATATATGAGAAGGGTCAGGGCCAAGTCGGCAGGGCGCTCCAAACCCAAGTTTATGAGCAGGTTGGCCAATGTGAGCAGACAAGTGGGGGCATATGTCTCAACCTATCTGAAATCGCCATTCAAGTATAATTTTTTGTTTTTCCTGTCAAGGATTGTGGCTGTTATCATCCGTTTTAAGTAAGACTGGGTCGCCTTTCGACTTTTCATTGACGATTTCTTTATAGTAATATGCCAATGACAATAAAAACATGATAAAGAACACGTGATAGAATTCCATTACCATGATAAACATAAGGGTGGTTATTCCCATCAGTATATAGCTGGCATAAGAGTCAAAGTGGTTCAACAATCTTTTGATGGCTACCACACATATTGCCAAATACACACCAAGCAGAAGGATACCTCCCTCCAGCAGTTGCCCCAGAATGAAGTCATGAGGACCGATGGCCTTGGCATGTAGGTAGGTGGTGAACCACTCCTTGTCCACACATCCATATCCGATGATTGGTGATTCACCTATCAGGGTCACTGACCTGTCCCATAGATATGTACGGCCCGTGAAGGTGATGTCTTTACCCAGCACGTCTTCAATTATGTAGACTGCAAATTCGTTGTGATGGATGCCCTCACCATAAAACACAATAAAAACCTGAAAAAACAGGAATACGGAGAATAGGCCCACAATGGCCATTTTCCTCAACTTCAGTGAGGGAATAAGGCAGAACAGGGAATACACCAATATGTTGGCGATAGATGTCATAGAGCCCACGATCAGAAGGGTGAAGACTGAGACTATAACGAGTAGCACAGTATTGAAAACCCACCATTTACTGTATCTCACGCAGGCGACACTCGCAACAATCGCACACATCATTCTCGCGCCCATCTGATTATAATTTCCACCAAGAAGAAAGGCATCGCCAACTCTTACGGCTTCGAACATCCATCCGGGAAACAATACCATTACAGCCAGATTGGCATAGATAATAAAGGAAAATACAAAACCGCAGGATTTTATGATGACGGAAATATGGTCTTTATAAAAAGCGAAGAGACATAAAGGCAGCAATACCTCAATGGTCATATAAATCACTGTCAGAATATTCATGCCGTTGAAAAGGGTGGATATAAATAAGACGGCAAAATATAAGATGGTCAATGCACCAAATACGGTTATTTTCTTTTCAGTGAGGTATAGTACACCCAAAAACACGAAACTCAATATGCTTAATCCTAACACTGCGTATGACAACATCTGAGTCGCAGGAAACAGATACAATGATACGCAAGCCCTTATCAATAGGACCGCGCACATGCAGAATGGTATCCATTTTATTTCCTTCAGATATAAATGCATAGAATTACTATCGTTTAAATCCAACTATAATACTAATTTCTTTCCCATTGCCTTGTCAAAAGCATCAGAGAAATAGGGGAAAACGCAGCATGCAGGAGAAAAGGTCATTTCACCAAAGAGAATTTTCCCTTCGTATTCATATAAATCAATCCTGACAAACTTGAAGTCTTTCGACAATTCTGCAGCGATTTCTTTCATCCTGTCAAATTGTTTGGGTTTTGGTATGTCGGAAGGGCCTCTTTTCTCATTTTTGTAATCTACGATTTCATCAATGAAGTTCCACTCCATGTCAAAAAGACTTAAAAGAACTCCCATGCTCTCACCCTTTTTGTCGCTCCTGCCAGAACAAACAAGGCAAAACTCGGGCTTGCCGTTGAGACAATGGAACTTATAGTCTATAAGTCCGTTCATGTCCTCTATATACTGCTCTGCATAAATTCTTGGAGGAATACTTAAATAATGGGGCTCCATTGAATATGTGCCGTATGTGGTCTGCAGCCATTTTCTCATTACTCCCTTGCATTCTTCCTCGTCTAACCTGTTCTTGTCCTTGACGATATAGTTCATTCTGCATCCATGGGTGGCTTTTAATATGAATGTTTCAGGAAGTTTTTTGAAGTCTATCTTGTCAACCGAGTCTGTCGGTTCTAAAATAATGGGAATCAGGATGTCTTTAAAACCTTTTTGGACTACGTATTTCCTCACTTCTGCTTTGTCTGTACACATTGGGGCTAATGGTGACTGATCATGCAATTCGATATACGATACTTTGTCGGACAGTGACTCGGGATTCTTCAAATTGATTTTTCTGTGGAATCTTAGTTTTGAATCAAATTGTTTCGCAGCATTAATCCCTGCTATTTTGGTTATCGCAGAAAGGAGCCATCCATATATTTTTTTTACATTCATATTCTTTAAATATCAAGTTCACAACACTTTACATCTTTTATGTAAATATTTTTGAGTCCTTGAACAACAATGTGCTGCTGAAGGCTGAACTTTGCTATTTCTTTTGCCATGCTTTGTCATGTCTATAAAGCTGGGAAAAAATACAAAAATCAAAGCAAAGATACAAAAAAAACATGAAATGCCAACATTTTTTGCAGGATTATTTATCACATTATTGAATGTTGCCATTTTTATTCCTGGTGTATTGCAAAATGTGCCAGGACTCTTCTTTTTGTTCAATTTTAAGCCCATAATGGCAGTCTGATGAGGAAAAGGTTTGTTTTTTTTGCCTTTTCTGTTTTTTTTTGCAATTTTATTTTGTCATCATGTACTTCTTTTTGTAACTTTGTATTCCACATAATTGAAGTTGTTATGAGTAGAAAAAATACCTTTTGGGCCTTTTTGATAGTATCCCTATTTCTCTTGGGCGGGATTGTCGTGAAGTTGACGGCATCCGACAACACAATTGTAATCTCTAGTCAACGACCTTATTCATCGCCTGAGTATCGGCTGGACTGGGAAGAGAATTTCGACGGAAAAAAACTGGATGAGACAAAATGGAGCAAATGCAAACGCCGCACTAGCCAGTGGAACCGCCACATGTCGAACGAGGACCGTCTGTATCAGCTGAAGAAAGGGCGTCTGCGCCTTTACTGTATGAACAACACAGGATGGGCGAAGGGGGACACTGCAAGAGTTGTGACTGGCGGCATTACCACAGAGAATAAATACACGGTTCTTGAGGGAAAGGTCGAGGTACGCGCGCGTATGTCGAGTGTGATGGGCTGTTGGCCTGCGATTTGGATGGGACACAACAAGAACACAAAGGGAGTGACCGACCCGAAATATGCTGAGATTGACATTATGGAGCATTTCAATCTGGACAAGAAGATTCAGCATAACACACACAACGCACACTTGTACAACAGGAAGAAGGCTAACTCAAGGGAGAGCCTTAAGTTTGTTGATGTGGATCCCGGCAAATGGCACGTATATTCAGTTGAGATTCTGAAAGATGCGTTAGTTTTCAGAGTGGATGATAACGTCACGTTTACATATCCTCGTAAGTTGGAGTATGTGTCCGAGGGGCAATATCCTTACACTGTATATCCTGAGTTTTTGATTTTGAGTATGCAGTGGGGGACGAAGTCTGCAAAATATCTTGACACAAAATCTCTTCCAGCTTATATTGAATTTGATTGGGTGAGAGTGTATAAGCCTAAGAACCAAAGGAGTTAGTTCTTATGCATTTATTCCTATGTACCATCCTTCTGATGCGGACGGAATAAAAAAACTTTGAATACTCAATTTGCGGATTCTGGTTACTGCCTGAGACTCTTAAGGTAATCCATGTAGGATTTGAGTTGATCGTATAGTTCTTGGTTACCCTTGCCGAGTTTTAGCTTCAGCCATTCTCGGAAGAGTAACATCCGGTTGTTACGGATGCGGTTCTTCACGGTTTTTGTTTTCGAGTAACCTTTTTTCTCGTTTTGACGTATTGCCACCTCAACCAGCTTCTTTTGATAAGAGAGCGTTGGCTTTCGCTCGAGGGTCTGATGGATGTATCGAAGGCTGGGGTTATATACCATGTTGGCTCCATGCTTCTGTTTCATCCTGTAATGGATGTCATCCTCTTCGCCGTACATGAAAACACTCTCATCGAATAGGCCGATGGATTCGAAGAGGGATTTACGGATAAAGAAACAACTTCCTGAGAAATGCATGTACTTGGGGTTGAAATAGTCCCGTCTGTTGGCGAGTGCTGTCATGATGGTGTAGACGTAGCCATTCATCATATAGGTGCAGCTGATGGAATTATGGCTCGGTATGTTCTTCGTCAGCATTTGTTTCATGCCGTACATGCTGATATTTGGTTGAGCCTCCATGTGCTCTACGGCTGTCCTAAAGACCGGCTCTATCAGCCTGATATCGGGATTCATGATGAGGATGATTGGAGCCTCTGCCTCCTTGATTCCAACATTGTTTCCTTGGCCATAGCCACCGTTTCCTTTGGAATTTTTTATCAGCCGGATATTACTGGGATAGCCGGTTCTGATTTTCGAAAACATCTCATCTACGAGTTTGCTGTCGTTATCAACAACGATAATCTCGAATTCATCATGTGATAAGTCGGATTGTGAATATATAGAATCGAGACATTGGAAGATGTCTTTTTCGGAATTATAAGTTACAATTATGATGGAGAGCCTTATCATGCGTCATTTTTGTGTTCTCGTTCTAATTTGTTTATTTTTTTCTTGATTGCCGTGGAAGTTCTGATAAGGAAAGGCAGAAATGCCAGTTGTCTTGCCCTCTTCCAAGGTATCAGATAATTCAGCATCTGGCAACATTTTACTTTAATGATAAACGATAAAGCTTTTTGTTTATTATATTTTCGGATGCAATTTGCCATGTCGGTGGCAAATTGCTTGTCGAGTTTTGCTCTTATGACGCTATAATATATCTTCAAGGCTCCTTCTGTGATGTCCTTGTCGTATTTGTGGCCATATTGGGCAATGATGGTGCTGAAAAACTTGTCTATGGCGTAGATATGACTTTTTTTGTGTGCATCGGAAATGATCCCTGACGAGACTGACGATGAATTGGATACTATTCTGTAGGCATAGTCCGGACGGACCTGTGCATAGTCGTATTTTAGACCTTTGAGCAGGGCCTGGAGATTGAAGTCTGCGTCTTGAAGTGACTTGAGGTGGATGTCCCACCTGATGCCGGATTTGATGAGGCTGTCGTGGCGGTAAATATTGTTCCAGACAATAAAGGGGAGATTTCTCCGGGCGAACATCTGCAAGTCGTTGTCATAGAGTTTGTGCCCGAAAACCATTGCGTCGGAGGTTGGGTCGAGTTCACCTTCTGTCAGCCTTCCCGATGGGAAAACCATAAAGTCTAGATCTGGCCTTGACTTGATGGCTTTGACGCGGTTCTCAAGGCATGTGGGGGTGACTAGGTCGTCCGAGTCAAAGAAGATGATGAACTGTCCATGAGAATGGTCAAGACCTTTATTCCGGCAGGTCTGGGGACCTTTGGGCTCGTTGGCCTCCCGCCTTATCACTTTTACTCTGGAGTCTGACTCCTGGTAGGACTGCAGTAAGTTGAGGGTGGCCTTGTCTGAACCGTCGTCTACAGCGATAAGCTCGAATGCCTTATAGGTGTTTGAAAGGATGCTGTCAATCATCACCTTGGTAGTGTCTGGATGATTGAAGACGGGCATGATTATGGACAATTCACACATATTATCACAATGTCTGGCTATGCAGGAATTACTATTTCTTTTTCTTCTTTCCTCCCAGCTTCTTCAGCAGCTTCATCGAGTGGTATTTGATGCGCATCTGCTTGGCCAGGTAGCTGGGCATGAAGCAGAAATAGAGGTAGGAGTAGGCTTTGAACTTGGAGTAGCCGAAGATGCTTTGGTAGACCTCGGCGTTGTATTTGATCAGCGTGTGCTTGCTCCGCGAGATGCTGTTGTCCAGGATGCGGTAGTAGGCCAGCTCGCCGGTGATGCCGTAGGCTATCTTGCATTTCTTCAGAATGTTCAGGAACATCGCCCAGTCTTGACGCTTGCGGATGGGGGGCATATAGAACTTGCCGAACTTCGTCGTGTCGTAGATGCCGGTGAGGCAGCCAATCTTGTTGTCGTGCTTCATGTCCTTCAGCGTCAGCGTGGGGGGCACTTTCACCACGCCCGTCAGTTCCGACTGCTCATTGCAGGTGTAGTAGCTGCTGTAGCACAGGCAGCAGTCTTTCTCCTGCATGAAGGACAGCTGACGTTCCAGCTTTTCCGGTGCCCAGCAGTCGTCGCTGTCGCAGAAGGCGATATAGCGGCCACGGGCGTGCTTGATGGAGTTGTTGCGGCAGTAGCCGGCTCCTGAGTTCTGATAGAGGAAGAATATCTTGATTTTTTTGTGTTCTGCTGCGTAGCGCTGAAGGATGGCGCGCGTGTTGTCGCTCGAGTTGTCATCTGTGATAATTAGCTCCCAGTTCGGATAGGTCTGGCTGAGGATGCTTTCTATGCTTTCCTCAACGAACTTCTCCGAATTGTATGTCGGCATGATGATGGATACGAGCTCTTCTTTGATCATGTGGGTTTGTCTGCTTTAGAATTTCTTGAAACTGAGGCGTAACTCCTCGGTGCTGAGCGTCATCACACGGTGGGTGAGGTGATCGACTTTGAAGGTCTCCGGCTGGTGATTGATGCCGTAAGGACTGAGAACTGACGGGTCGTCCACGTCCACATTCCCGTTGGTACGGTCGTAGCGCTGCCCTTCAGAGAGTATGAGGGTTCCTTCGGAACGCTGGAACCGGAAGACGTACTCGCGGTTCGTCGGGTCGTTGTTGTCGCGCACCGTCAGCAGGTCTTTCTGGACGGACCAGAATATGCTGGCGTCTTTCAGATTGTTGACGCCGCCGGTAGTGAGCGAGTCGATGGTGGTGAGCTTCCAGTAGCCGTCGAGCGCACCGTTATGCGATGTGTCCATCGAACAACTGGCCAGCACAACCGTTACCATTACAACGGCCAAATATGTCAGTTTATTATTCATGTTTCAAAATTAGTCATTTTTTTTCACTTATCCAAATTCTTTTTTCACTATTCACTTTCATGTTTTCTTCTTCATCCACTTCTTCAGTTTCGCCTTGAACTGCGGCGACACCCAGCGCATCATATGTTGCACGATGATGTAAAACCGCCGTTTCGTGTGGTATTTCATCGCGAATCCGAAGCTGTTGAAAACCTCCGCGGTCTGGGCCTGCAGTTCACACACCTCACGCAGGTTCTTGCTGTCGTCATAGAGCGAGGTCGGCACGTCTCCGGTCTTCGTGATGACAGCGATGACCTCGCCGATGTCGGAGGTCGTCACTTCAATCTTGGAGAATCCATCCAGCATCCGGTTGATGTTGTGCCGTTCTGACTTGTTCCAGATGGTCAGCTCGCCGTTTTCCGTGTCTATGTTATATTGGTGGAATCCGCGGTAGTTCTCGCGTTCTGCCTCGTTGGGGAAGTGCTTCAGGTAGAGTATCCCGCCCTGTGCCAGACAACGCATACATTCCACGATGCCCTGAACGGGCTGGCGACTGTGGTCCAGCGCATTCTGCACGTGGATGAACGCCACGTCGCCTTCGGGATAGAAGGCCGAAAGCTGCTCGATGGCGCCGAATTCCACGAGTGGAAAATGCTGTGGGCGTGTCTTGCGGATCACCTTGTTGTAGTAAGCGGCGAGTGGATCGATGCAGTGGAGGTCTATCTCTTTCCCGTGGGCCAGGTTGCCTGTGCAGAAACTGGCGCCTGCTCCCACATCGAGCACTTTGGGGCGGCTCCCATGTGTCTGCTCCCATTCGTCAAGAAAACTCACGATATCGAAGTTTTTCAGCATGATCTCACGCCCATAACGACTCCAGGCATAGAGCCCCTTACGGGCACGCTTCACGCCGAACTGACTTCGCCAGAAAGCCTCTTCGTAGGCGATGCCTAATATCCGTTCTTTCAGTGAGTTCATTTCTTCCTCCGTTTTCCGCCTGTCAGCAGTCCTTGCTTCCTGACGGCTACGTTCAGACCGAAGTTGTCGCCGATGATGTCGCCGATGTCGAGGCCTATACCCACCGTGGCGGACCACCCGCGCAGCTTGGGGTTGAGCGGCTGGTAGGTGCCTTCAGCGAGGAAGTTCAGCTGGTGCTCCTTCTGGGAGAACGGTTTCCGGTAGGTGCCGAGGCCTTCCTCCCATGTGCCGAGCAGGCGGTAGCTGATTTCCTTGGTGGGCTGGCCGCCGATGCCGATGTGGAAGGCCATGAACCGGTTGTTCATGAAGCTCACCTCACCGTTTTCGTTGAAGATGGGGGAGTAGAACAGGGGATTGCCGATGGCCTCGCCCCAGTGCTCCCAGCCGGGATAGATATGGTGGTTGTAGTAGTTGTCGTTTCCGCCGATGTGGTCGGACCGCCCTTTGTTGTGGTCGTGGTAGACGGGGCCGCTCTGGTATTTCGTGTAGAGATACTCCACGACGAGATTCCTGAACCATGTGCCGTCCTTCTGTTCATATTCCAGTCCCAGAAGCATGTCCTTGAAGTCGTAAAGCAAATATTTCCGTCGACTTTTCGAATTCCAGTTCTCGCCGCTCCCGTAGCCGTCGTAGTCCACTTGGAACATGCCCGACTGGTCCTCGAAGTATTTCTCGAAGTAGATGGCGCCCCGCCAGTATTTTTTGTTGCAGTTCAGCCGGAAGAGGTAGCTGCCCAGGTTGTTGCCCTCGGTGTTTTCGAAGGCGGTACCCTGTTCCTGCACCTCGCCGCCACCGGGCACAAACGCATGCCAGAAGGCGGAGAAGCCCTTGCTGTTCTTGATTTTGTTCATGCCTCCTTCGTTGTTCGGCGTGTAAGTGGTGCCTCCGAACTGGCAGGCCATCTGCAGACCGGCCTCAAACGACAGCGGGTAGTCGTAGTCATCGTTCTGGATGCGCAGATAGCCGGCCTTGCTGTGGAAGAGGGCGTTGTCGGTATAGCGGTGGGTGCGGTGAGTGAAGTCGTGCTGCCAGTTCTTGTCGGTCATCATGCCGTAGGCGATATGGCCTTTCAGCTGAAGCCATCCTTTGGTGTAGGGGATAGTCCACCAGTCTTTCAGCTCCAGACGCACCTGAGGAACGGGCCTTGCGTTTATGCCGTGGGTCAGACCGCCACTGCTGAAACGGCCGTCTTTCATCTCCAGCGGCTGCTCTTTGGCTCCGATGGTCAGCAAGCCTTTCTTCCAGGCAATGTCGGCGTAGAGCTGTTGGATGATGAGGGTGGATGCGTGGTTAGCTGCCACTGCGATGTCGGCTCCGTAGCCATAGCGCCACTGATAGAGCGAGTCGGCGCTGTAGGGGCGGAACACGCCGCCACGAAGGTAGCCCGAGTTCGTCTCGCCCGAGGCGATGCCATGGCGGTTAGAGTGCAGCCACAGGGCTGAATGGTCACCACCGCCCACGGTCCCGCTCAGCGTCGCGTCGTAGCTTATGTCGCTGAACAGGCGGCTGTCAACGCTGTCGCGAAGCGCCTGGCCGCGCATGCCGCTGGTCAGCAGGGATAGGGTAGCAAATAGTATAAATTTTCTCATATATGCAGCGCGTTATTTGGTGTTCGGAGATTCCGGATTTTCCGGCCTTTCCGGTTTTTCCGGATTTTCTCAGCTTTTCTTCTTTCTCCGGCTGGAATAGCCGTAGTCGGTCATGTTGTTGTGGACATCGGGAATCAGGTGAAGGTCGTAGTCCGTCTCGGATCGGAACACGATGCCTATCGCGTCGATATGCGTGTCGTAGGTGTAGCCGTAAAAGCGTTTGTATTGCAGTGCGGCACGTCCCACGTGGCGGATCTTCTCCATGTTCACGGCCTGAAGCGGGTCGGCGAAGGTGGTGGTGCGGGTCTTCACTTCCACGAAGTGCAGGGCATTGTCCTTGAACGCCACGATGTCTATCTCGCACCCTCCTTTCAGTCGCCAGTTGCGGTGGAGCAGACGGTAGCCCGAATGCATCAGATAGTTCGCGGCGAGTTCCTCGCCTATTTCACCCAGCTCCTTGTTTGTCATGACGTTCTAAAATAGTTGTTAATCTCTTTTATTTCTACTTCAGAAACTTGAGAAATATAATAAAATAACCAAATAAATAGTTAATTGCAAATGTCAATTTGTTCGTCACCTTTGCAAATGGCCAAATAACTAAATATCCAATTAAATCGGAAAACTTTGGAGCAGCGAACACAGAGCCAAGCTTGCTTGAGCTATGTTGAAATCTCCGTTTGAGCCAAATGAACAAAGCAGAACTTGTTCTAGCTTTGTCATGGCGTAGGAGATTCGATGTAATCAGTCGTGACAAAGTTCATGAAATAAATAGTCAATCGTAAATAATAAAAATCCCTTTCCCAACCTTTCATAAGGCAGGGGAAAGGGATTTATTTGCTATTTACTTGGCGAAGCTGATAGCTCGTGTCTCGCGGATGACGGTGATCTTCACCTGTCCAGGATAGGTCATCTCGTCCTGAATCTTCTTGGCGATTTCTGCGCTCAGTGTCTCGGTCTCGGCGTCGCTGATCTTGTCGGCACCGACAATCACGCGCAGTTCGCGGCCTGCCTGGATGGCATAGGTCTTGGTCACGCCCGGATAGGAGAGGGCAAGCTGCTCAAGGTCGTTCAGACGTTTGATGTAGGCCTCCACGATTTCGCGGCGTGCTCCCGGACGGGCACCGCTGATGGCGTCGCACACCTGGACAATCGGTGCCAGCAAAGTGGTCATCTCGGTCTCGTCGTGGTGGGCTGCGATGGCGTTCACGATATCGGGTTTCTCCTTGAATTTCTCAGCCAGCTTGGCACCATAGGTGGCGTGCGGCATCTCAGGCTCCTCGTCTGGCACCTTGCCGATGTCATGCAGCAGGCCGGCACGGCGTGCCTTCTTCGGGTTCAACCCCAGCTCGCTGGCCATCACGGCGCACAGGTTCGCGGTCTCGCGGGAGTGCTGAAGCAGGTTCTGGCCGTAGCTCGAGCGGTATTTCATCTTGCCTATCATGCGGATAAGCTCTGGATGGAGTCCGTGGATACCGAGGTCGATGGCGGTGCGCTTGCCGGTCTCGATGATCTCTTCCTCCACTTGCTTCTTCACCTTGGCCACCACTTCCTCGATGCGGGCGGGGTGGATGCGGCCGTCGGCCACAAGTTGATGAAGGGCCAGACGGCATATCTCGCGGCGGACGGGGTCGAAGGCGGAAATCACAATGGCTTCAGGGGTGTCGTCCACCACGATCTCAACGCCTGTGGCGGCCTCAAGCGCGCGGATGTTGCGACCCTCGCGGCCGATCACGCGGCCTTTCACCTCGTCGGAGTCGATATGGAACACGGAGACGGAGTTCTCGATGGCAGTCTCTGTGGCCACGCGCTGGATGCTCTGAATCACGATGCGTTTTGCCTCCTTCGTCGCGGTCATCTTGGCGTCGTCCACGATCTCGTTGATATACTGCATCGCGTTGGTGCGGGCCTCGTCCTTCATGCTCTCCACAAGCTGATTCTTGGCCTCCTCAGCAGTCAGACCGCTGATGGTTTCCAGTTTCGTACGCTCCTGGGCCACCATCTTGTCCAGCTCGCCCTTCTTGCTGTTGTAGCTCTGGATCTGCTTCTCAAGGTTGGCTTTCAGAGTGTCGTTTTCGGCCTTCTTCTTCTGAAGCTCCTCGTGGCGCTGGGTCAGCGACAGCTCGCGCTGCTTCAGCTTGTTCTCGTGCTGCTGAAGCTTCTGGTTGCGCTGGGCAACCTCCTTCTCCAGCTCTGACTTCTTGTTCAGAAATTTTTCCTTCACTTCCAGCAGCTTATCCTTTTTTATGTTTTCGGCCTTCGTCTCGGCCTCTTTCATCATTTCTTGATATTTCTGCTTAATCACATACCTGAAGAGGATGTAGCCCAAGGCCAGACCTACAATCAGGCAAACCAATGCGATAACAATCGTCAATGCATCCATTTTTATAAGAATTAGTTGTTAATATTTAAAGTGTTATAAAATAAATTACGCACAATAACCACATCCGTCTCAAGGCGGAAGAGTCAATGTGCGTGAAATGTTTTTTCCGATAATTGATGCGGGAATAACTCCTACAATCCAGGCTTTTATTCGCCCAACGCGTCGGCTATTTCCTTGCTGAGCTCAGAGATGGATTTCTTGTAGGGCTCAACACTCGTGTTGTTGGATATGCTCACGCCTTTCGTGGCAAGCTCCAACATGACGATGGCTGTATAGTATTTCTCGGAAGGAACAGTAGGGTATTTCTGCTTTACGCTCAGTATACGCTTGTTGATATGCGAGGCGGCGTCACGATAGAGTTTCTCTTCGTCGGCACTGCCCACGGCCATGGGGAGTTCCACGCCGTCTATGCGTATGCGTATTTTCTGTCTCTGTTCCATAGGAGTATGGCTTTGAAGGGTGAGTGTGAAAACGAAAAACTATCCCGTCATTTCTTTGTGGACGGCTCTTCGTCGGAGAATAGCGGCAGCATCCCGAAGTCGGCCCACAGGTCGGGCTCGTTTGCCTTGGGGGAGGCAGGGGATTCCAGTTCCATCGTCAGCGGCTCCGGTTGAGTCTCTGCCGGCTTTGCTGAATCTGATGGCTGCTCTGGGCTTTCCGGTTGTTTCGGACTTTCCGGCTGTTTCGGACTTTCCGGCTGTTTCGGACTTTCCGGCTGTTCCAGCTTCTCCGAATTTTCCGGTTTTTCCGGTTTCTCCGGGCTTTCCGGCTTCTCCGGCTGTTCCAGCTTCTCCGAATTTTCAGGCTGTTCCAGCTTCTCTGGTTTATCCTGTTTTTCGGGCTTTTCCGGCCTTTCCGGTTTTTCCACGTTTTCCGGTTTCTCCAGATTTTCCGGTTTCTCCAGGCTTCCTGGAATCTCCGGACTTTCCGGTATCTCCGGCTTCTCGGAAGCGTCTATGTCACCCATTTCGGCACTTAATAGCCTAATGCATTTGTTTACTTCACGCACTAAGCGAGTGATGCGGAGGCGCCCAGAACGAAGGTCTGTGTCGCTCACCTCTATCATTCGCGCTAGTTTCAGGTTGGAATAGGCTCGCTCTCTCGAACGCAACTCGGACTGCAGACGCTCTATCTCCTCTTCTTTTGAAGACAAGAGCACACGAAGGTCCGTCAACTCGCTCTGCTGCTTGCGGTAGGCTTTCAGCAACTGGCGGACATCGCTTTCAAACGAGCGTAATTGTTGCAGGTCGGATGCATCCATCGAGTGGGGGGCTTTCCTATTTTTTGTTCATCATGTCCTTGGCCTTCGCCATGTCTTCTTTCGAAGGCTTCTCACGCTTGGCCAAAACGATGAAATTGTATACGTATTCCACGGTCCATGGCTCGCTGAAGCCCAGCGTCTGCTGGTAGCGGCGGACGGAGTAGGCCGACTTGCGCTGGGCCTCGTCCTTCCATGTCTCTTTCGTCAGAACGTCGTGGACAGTGCTCGTCACCATGGTTTTCATCGCTTTCTTCAGGAACGAAGGAATGCGGAATCGCCATTTCAGCATCGTGCCTACGAGCATCACCAGTTCCTGGGAATAACCCTGGAACATCACCATGTAGCTCTGAACGTCTGTAATCTTTTTGCAGCGTTTCTTCACGCTGGAGTCTATCTCGTTGAAGAATGAGTCGTCTATCTGGTATAGGTCCTGCATCAGCTGCTTGCAGGCTTTCTTCTCGCCAACGCCAAGCTTGTTGTTCACCGTCGCCACCTTCAGGCTACGCTTGAAGGCCAACAGGTCGGGAAGCATGCCGATGTTGGAGATGCCTACCTGAGCAGCTATGGCGCTCTGGAAGTATACACGGATAAGCGTCATGAAGTCCTCCATGCCGCCTACCTTCTTCTCCTCTTTCTTCTTACCGAATAATCTTGAAAAAAATCCCATTTTGTCGTTTATATTGTTTCAATTATGCAAAGGTAAGCATTTTTATTGAATTTGCCAAAATTTTATATGTTTACTTCAACCCAGCAAGCCTATTTTGCCCATTCAGCCTATTCTGCCCATTCTGCATTAAGGCAGGTTCTAAAAATTAGCTTTAGGCTGTGTTTAGACTATTTTTGAGCAGATTTGCTCGCAAACTCGCAGAAGCGTAGCGAGCTACGGTTCAAGAGGTTAAGAGCAAAGATGCCAAAAAGAGACAAACACAGGCAAAGA
>JAFUVE010000060.1 GCA_017483765.1 Bacteroidaceae bacterium
ATTTGAAATTTGAAATTTAGCCATCCGGATGATTTGGGTGAAAGTGCCATCCGGATGATTTGGGTGAAAGTGCCATCCGGACGGAATGGTATTAGTTGAAAGTTTTCAGTTTTCAGTTTTCAGTGCCATGCGGACGATATTCACTCAACACTGGGAGCGTTGGTGGGGCTGAGAGAGGCTGATGCCAGCCAGGAACCCCGTGGGGGCGGAGGAGCTGCAGTGATATATAAAAAACGACAAGGACATGACGGTTGGTCGTCATGTCCTTGATGTTGGTTGGTGTGCGTGCAGCCGGTAAACGGCTTTGCCTGTCTTTTTATTCTGAGAGCATGGTGACTTCGATGCATCGCTTGGCCTGCAGGAATGCCTTTGCCATGTTCTGCACATCCTGTGGCGTCATCTGCTCCACCATCTTGCAGTAGTCCTTGTCGAAGTCCGTGTCGTCGTCGAGCTCATGCCAGATGATGTACTCCCAGTAGTCGTTGGTGATCTCCATCTGCGCATACTGCTTGATGAGATACTGCTTCACCTTCTGCATGCTGGACTCGAGCGGTCCGTTGTCGGCGATGTGCTTCAGCTGCTGATAGATGATGGGGTTGAGCTCCTCGTATCTGTCGGGATTCGCGTTGTATGAGATTTTGAGCATGGCGTCAGGCGTCTCCTCCTTGTCGAGGTTGAAGCTGACGCTGACCCCGTAGGTCCCGCCTTTCTCTTCTCTCACGCTGTCGGTGTATGCAATCTGGAGTGTGCGCTGCAGGAAGTCGAGAGCGAGGTCGTTCTTAGCAGAGAACGGTATGTCTGCCGTGTAGTAAATGCTGACGTTGGCAAGCGGTGTTGCCATTTTCTTCGTGAACTTATGCACGGACTCGCCTCCTACGATTTTCGCCAGGTTGTCTTTGTTGGCTTTCTCCTGTTTGTGGGTAGCCGGCAGGGAAGCGAGATACTGGCAAACCAGCGTCCTGATCTCGTCGATGTTGACATTACCCGTGATGACCGCCTTGAAGTTTGACGCGTCTGCAAACCTCTCTTTGTAAATTTGCAGAATACGGTCGTAGTCCGCCTTCTTCACCACCTCCTGCGTGACCGGCTGATGGCGCGGATGGTTTCCGTACATGATGCTTGAGATGGAGTCGTTGTAGTCGACCCTTGGTGACGCATTGCGGTTGGTGAGGAATGAGAGTGTGCGGTTCTTGAGTCCTTCGAACGCCTCGTTGTCCTTCCTTGGCTGAGTGAAGTAGAGGTAAGCCAGCTCGAACATGGTTTTGGTCTCCTTGACGGAGCATGCTCCGCTGATGCTCTGACTTGCCCTTCCCACCGACGGAGAAACGCTGACCGACTTGCCTGTGAGCATCTTCCTGAGCGTGGTGGCGTCGAACTCGCCCACACCCCCTTCCGTTGTGGCGCTGGTGATGAGCGAGAAGTTTGGAATGTCCTCGTCGCCATAGAGCGATGTTCCTCCTTCCGCCTTGATTTGCATGCTGACCTGGTCGGCGTTGAATTTTGTGGGCTTGACGTAGACCTTCATCCCGTTGCTGAGTACCATCTCCGTGTATCCGTGCTTGAACTCCTTCTCGCTGACGATGGTTCCCGGCTTCGGGAGTTGTGCAACGAGATTCTCGGCGATTTCCGGCTCGGTGTATGCGCTGTATTGCTGCTGTTGAGCCGCGCAGATGACCTGCTCGATGGTGCTCTCATCGGGGATTTTGACGCTCTCCTTGTCGGGCGCGTAGAGCGCCACCACCTGGTTCTTGTCGCTGACGAGCTCGCTTACCGCCTTGTTCACCTCCTCGAGCGTGACACTTTGGTCGAGCTGCTTTGCGTTCTGCAGCTCAAACTCCTCAGAGATGAGCGGTTCGCAGGTGAGGAAGTTGCTGACACATTTGTTGACGAAATAAGAGTTTCTTCTGTCGTTCCGCTCTTTGAACCTTCGTTCAGCCGCGTTCATGAAAATTTTCTTTGCCCTCTGGAGCTCAGATTCCACAAATCCGTGCTGCCTGATCCGCTCGAGAGCCGCAGTGGCTGCGAAGAGTCCGCCAATGATGTTGTCCTGCTTGCAGCTGACACTGAGCGAGAACGCCTCTTTCGTACGGCTGAGGAAGAATGCCCCGTCGTGTCCTGACGCGCTCATGAAGGGTGCGTCAGGCTGCTGCCGGATTTCCGCGAGTCTGCTGTTCGTCATGTAGGCGATGAGGTCGGCGATGTATCCGTCGCGCAGATACTGGTAGGAGTTCTTCTGGTCGTCGGGCGTCGGATTGTGCTTCATGTAGAGATGTGCGAGCACGATAGGCTGCTCCTTGTCCTTCTGGATGGCGACAATCATCTTCTCGTTGTCGTCGACCGGATAGTATATTCTCTCAGCCGGGTTTTGAGGCATGGGGATTTTGGAGAACAGTTTCCTGACTTTCTTCTCCACCTTCTTTACGTCGAAGTCACCGACGACGACGATGGCCTGGAGGTCTGGACGATACCATTTCTCGTAGTAGTCCTTGAGGTCCTGGTAAGGGAAGTTTCTGACGATGTCCATGGATCCGATAGGCATGCAGTCCTCGTATTTTGATCCTTTGTAGACGGTAGGCATCGCGTCCTCCATCATACGTTGCATGGCCATCCCCGCTCTTCTGGTTCTCCATTCCTCCTCAATGACCCCCCGCTCCTTGTCGATTTCCTTGTCGTCGAGCAGAATGTAGTGGCTCCAGTCGTTGAGCACGAGCAGGCAAGAGTCGAGCACTCCCTCTCTGCTGATGGGCGCAGAGCCGATGTGGTAGACCGTCTGGTCTACAGACGTGTAAGCATTGAGGTTCGCTCCGAATTTCACACCGATGGTCTCACACCACGGCACGATGCCCAGCTGCTTCCCCTTTCCCGGAAAGTGCTTCGTTCCGTTGAATGCCATGTGCTCGAGGAAGTGCGCGAGTCCCCTTTGTCTGGGCTCCTCGAGGATGGATCCCACCCTCTGTGCGATGTAGAAGTCGGCCAGTCCTTTCTCCTTAGCGTTGTGGCGGATGTAGTAAGTCAGTCCGTTGTCAAGTTTTCCAGTCACGAATGACGGGTCGGAAGGCAGTTGTGCCGCTGCCGAAACTGGCAGCAGCACAACTGCGATAATGTATGCTAATAATTTCCTCATGATTCTAAGTTCTTTTTATTTCAGGAAAGACGGCACAGCCTCAGCCTCGAAGTCGTTGGCCGAGTCGTTGGTGTCGATATACTTACCGTTGGCGTCCGTCTTTCTGATGACCGACTTGTTGTAGCGCGTCTTGTCCTTGTCGATTTTACCGCAGTATGTCCAGCCCTTGTCGATAGAGGCGTCGAGCACGTTCCACTGCCAGTCGGACTCAACGCTGAGGTTCACTCCGTCGAGAATCCAGCTGTTCGGTACTTTGAATGTGTCCTTTGTCTGGTCGAATGTGTACTCCATGAAAGTCCAAGTATATGCAGCCGTGTATGCGTAGTTCTGTAGCCAGTTCTCCTTTGTCTCGTGCATTCGTGCGATGGCATATGAGTGGAATCCACGGTTGTGGAATCCAAACACGGTTGCTGTGTAGCAGTACCATTTGTCGAGGTTTTGTGCGCTTCCGTCCGGGTCAGTGAAGTTGGGGTTGGAGGACTCGTCATAGAATTCGAAGTCAGCATTGCTGAGGTCGAAGGAGTTGGCGTTGGCTTCCTTGTGGTTGACGGCATTGATGGCGAGAACGAGCTGTTTTCCCGGCTCCACCGCCACGCTCTTTCCGTTGCCCGGAATCATATATACTGCGTCCACAGAGAACGCCTCGCTCATGATGTCCGGGTCGTATTCCTGTTTGTCGATAGTGAGGAACTCAGACTCCAGCACAGCGATGCTGTCGGCATAGAGTGTGACGTCGCTGTTGTTGGTGATGACCATGTACTGGTCATTTCCGTACTGCTCTCCCTCCGGGGTGGTGGTTCCGGTGAAGAAAATCTCGCTGATGACGAATCCACCCTTCGCGGTGAACGATGAGACGCTGACTTTCACGTTGGGGTTCTGTCTGCTGATGCTGACCCCGTCGCTCTTGACGTCGAAGTCCTTCTGTCCAGCCACTCCGCCGAGTACGAAGTCAAGATGTCCGTTGGCGCTGACGTTGTACGTACCCTCCTCCACGTCGTTGAGCAGGATTGAGAAGTCGTTCCCGTTCTGCGTGAACTGTTCGCCAGTGAAGGTGTATGCCTTGTTGGTCTTCACGTTTGTGATGGTGGCGTTGAGATTAGAAAGCACCACCTGCTCGAGGTTCATCGGTGTCTCGATGGTGAGCGTGGAATCCTTGACTGTAGGCACACTGTCGTCGTCGGAGCAGGCTACGAAGGAGACTGCGATTGCGAGCATGGCAATCATGCTGATAAAAAAGTTCTTTTTCATTTTCTTTTTGATTTTAAATTTTAAATGGTTTTATATATTAGGTTTTTTTCAGAATTTTCATGTATTCACTCAACACCGGAGACGTTGCTGGGTAGTTATGGCGGGGGTGCCAGCCTGGGACGCCGTGGGGCGTTTTCTCCTTTTTTCAGAACGCCGCTCCGAGTGATATGTTCAGCAGGAACCTGCTGGCGTGGGCTGCCGAGATGTCAGTCGCTGCGTTCAGCTCGGCGAAAACCGCATATTTTGGGTTTTTGAGCTTATGGTCTGCCCTGATGCCCGCTCCAAAGCTTGTGATGCCCGCCTTCGTGAAATCATATTTGTGGTTGACGTAATCCGTGATGGGAATAGACAGATCCGCAAACGGCATGTCGATTTTTTTGTCGATGTTGGCATAAAAAGCCGCCTGGGCATCAATTCTCAGCGTTGTGGCCTTGCCCGGCTGTAAGAATATCTGTCCCTTAGCCAATGCGAAGAGATGAGCCGCGCTGAGTTCCCTTTTTGGATAGGCATATTGCTCTTCCTGGCTGACATATCCCAAGTTGAGCTGCGTGTTCCACGTCTTCCGTCCGTAGATCGCTCCGGCATGCAAGTCCGTGAACCGGCTCTTGTACATGGTGAGCTTGCCGATGGTGGGGTAGGAGTTCACCTCCGACTTACCTCCAATCCTCTCGTCTCCGCTCCGTCTGGTGTGTTCCGCATGTAGGAAAAGAGCCGTCCTGCTGTTGGCGCTGCGTTTCCATCCGACGTTGGCTGCGATATGTTCGTCGTAGATGTCGGTGAGCGGCATGGAGTTGTAGTCAGCCAGCACCCGGTGGTAGCGTCGTTGCCGGAGCAGGATGTCGGCATAGAGTCCGTTCCCGGAAACCGGCAAGGCGCTTGCCGCGATGCTGAGTCCGCCGCCGTTGAAGTAGAGCCTTCGTTTGTCGCCCGAGAATCGTGCATAGTACGTGCCGAGTCCCGTCATCTGGTATTCGGTGCTGACTCCGAGCTCGTTGTAGAAATCCACGTTGTTTGTCTGCTTGTAGATGTTCCCCTCGAGCGATAACCCCAGCTTGTGTCTTGCGATTTCCCTGGCAGCACCAGCCCTCATCGTGAGGTCTGTGGTGATACCTCTCATTCTCGGGTCGCGGTCCCTGTATTCGTGTTCTGCGCTGAAGAGCAGTTCCGCTCCGAGAGCGAATTTGTTCAGTTCTGTGGCGTATGCCCCAGCGAAATAGTATCCCTCTTTCTTGGTGTCTCCCCCGATGGTGTCGGCCAGGATATACGGCTTGAGCTTCTCGTAGTCAGACGTGGAGTTCCATTTGATGTTTCTGACCGTTCCGTTCATGTATGCCGCGCTTCCCCAGACCGAGGTGCGTTCAGACAGTCTGAGGAACGTGTTGACTTCGAGGGAAGGCAGGGTGTGTCCGTCGCCAAGCTCCGGGGTGAACGGCTTAGACTCATTGCGTTGGCTGAGCGAGACGCTGATTTCCGTTCTTGATTGCCGGAATGCGTCTTTGTGAATGGCGGGGTTGATCCATGCCGCCTGCTCGGTGGCCCGCCATAATGAAGAACGCTCCACTACGGCGCTGTCTGGCTCCTGTGCCTGTGCGGTGACAGTTGACAGGATAATCAGTAATATTATGATGCGTGACATTTCTTTTATTAGAGACATATATAAAAGGCGGACATACATAAAGTAAGTCCCTACGGTTGTCATTCTATATCAGACGGGGTGGTTTCATTTGCTGTTAATCGAGCAGTATGGCTTTGAGAGTGATGAGATTCTGGCTTTTGTCCATGATTTCAGCGTAGTCGGTCTGTGCCCTGAACTGGTGCATGACGACGCTTCCGCTATTGTCGTGATAGCTGAACACCCCTTCTATGCTGATGAGGTAAGGACCTCTGAGGAGCTCCACGGTGACAGTATTTCCGTTGAAATCAGCCGTAGTGGTGACTTTTCGTGAGTTGATGTTGGTGAAGACAGCCTGTGCCTGCACCCGTTCTATGTTTTCAGCCACATCGGTGGTAATAGCCAGCGTGGCGAATGCGAAGATATCGTCCTCCTCTTTATGGCATGCTGACAGCATGCACATGATGGCTGCCATCAAAGCGGCAGAGCTTATAACTTTCATAATTTCACATTGAGTTCAAGACCGAAATATGGGGTCACATGCCTTCTGATGGTTGCCCCGTTGCTTTTATAACTGGGATTGGCGTCGATGAGCTTGTTGCAGAACAGCGCCACGTTGAGTCTGTCGTTGAGCAGCTTCTTCGTCACCTTGAGGTTGATGTTCATGGAAAACGGCACCTTGTGCTTCTCGTACATAGACTCCGTGTTGTTTCTGACAAGCCATCTGAGGTAAGCATCGTTCTCGTATTCCGGTTGCCAGTCGTGGATTGATCCGTCGGGCGCGATGTAGCGTGACGGGTAGTTGCTGACCGGTTTCCGTTGTGATGTGGTGAACCAAAGGCACTGAGCCGAGACCGAGAATCCGAGCCTGAGTTTCGGCACGTCGGTGTCTGCGGTGAAGTTGGTGTTGAACATCTCCCTGACCGACCCGTCATCGTCGTCGTAAAGTCCGACGTACTGAATTTGCTTTCCGTCGATGACCTGGCTGGGTCGGTATGTCTCCTGGATGGAGTTGTTGTATGTCGTCCGGAAATAGGCACCGTTGATGGTGAGCCTTGTGAGAATGACGGGGAACCTAACGGTCTCAATGGTGTACTCGATTCCTTGCTTGAGGGTGAGGCTTCCGTTGGTGTAGTTGCTGTATCCCATCAGTTCGTCCTCTTCGCTGAACGGCAGCAATTCGAGTTGCGGCTGCGTTGTGAGCGTTGCAGGGTCGATGCCCGACGTGTCGTATTTCCGGTAGTGATAGCTTTCGTAGTACCCCTGGCTTCTGAATCCGGAGTTCATCTTTTCTCTGAACCACGTGACAGATATCCTGTTGCCTCCGATGTTGATGTCGGCGGAAACTTCCGCCTTCTTGTTTCTTGCCGGCTGAAGCTCCGTGTTTCTCGGGTCGCGTATGTAAGTCATGAGGTTGATACGCCTGAAGTCCGGGTTTTCGTGATAGTAGTTGAGCTGCACGAGGTCGATATAGAGCTTGTCGGGGAACAGCTGCTCCATGGTCGGCATCTTGGTGTGCTGTCCGAACCCCGCTGAAACTCTGAAAAATGCCGTCTTCCCGAACAGGTCGAATTTCGGGAATGTGTATCCGATGTTGGCTCTGAGGTCGGCATAGAATTTTCCGTGCATTCTGTACTGCTCAGGCAAGTTGAGCATCTCGGTAGCCCTGATTCCCGCCACGAGGTCGATGGTTCCGGCAGACGTCTGCCATTTGAGCGTCTCCTCTGCGTAGAAGGAAATGCGCCGGTTGGCAGGAATGTCAGACAGCTTCCTTTGTCTTGTTGCGATTCCGGTGTAGATGGGCCTTGTGGGGTCGAATACCTGTCCTTTACCGAAGTTCTTGTCGACGTTCCAGTCCGCTCCGACAAGCAGTGAGTTGTGCAGAATGGTGGATGGCACCTGGAACGTAGCGTTGGCTTTGAGGAATGCGTTGAAAGGCTTTCCGTCCACCTCGTGGTGACCCGTATATTTATAAGGCAGAATATATGCGTCGTTGACCCCCTCCTCCCTTGACAGCGGTGCCACCGTGAGTCTTGACAGCTGTACGAATCTGGTCCGCTCGATGAGGTCGTGGTCGTATGCCAGTGCCACAGTCGCGTTCATGGACTTGAATAAGCTTCTGCTGTTTTTCGTCTTGTGGCTGAACGACGATGACAAAGCGAATCTGTTGTATGATGACTTGTAGCTGTCCTCTGTGTTGTTGTTGATGTCGGGGTCCTGCTTGTCGTTGTCGAATGATCCCGTGTAGTCCAGGTTCGTGGAAAGCGAGATGATGTTGTGGGTTTTTTCCCATTGCTTGTTGAGCCGGGTTGATATGGTCAGTCGTTTGTAGTTTTCGAGCCTGTTGCGCGGGTCAGCCTTGGCGTTGAGGTAGTCAGCGCTGATGTTGAGACTGAGTTTTCTCTCTTTCCACTCGAATCCTTTAGCCGCATAGAACAGCTTGGAACTCATGTCTGCCTTGACACGTGCCTGAATGTCGTTTCCCCCCTTTCTTCTTTCGATTTTGACGAGTCCGCTGGTGAGGTCACCGTATTCGACGGACGGTATGCCCCTGACGATTTCCACTTTCTCAATGTCGTCGGTTGATATGGTCCTCATGTCGACTCCGTAGTTCGTGAAGTCCCTGCTTGTGGCCTGCGTGTCCCATGCGCCGCTGAGATATTGCATGTTTGCGTTCGTGCTGACAGGTGCTCCGTCGATGATGAAGCTCGTGCCGAGTGATGAGGTGGCGTAATTGGCACTACCTGTGGAAATCTCTCTGATGGCGATTACGTTAGGTGCGCTGAAAGACGGGTCGTGGCTTCTTCCTCCCGGCAGCAGCTCGAGCAAGTCGGCAAAGCTTGATGGCTGTAGATGCTCCATCGCATGCTTTTTGATGACAGATGATGTGGTCAGCCCTTGAGACTCCTGTGCGGTGACGACCACCTCTCCCAGTTTTTTGATTTCGGTTTGGAGCAGATACGTGTCGTTTGCCGTTCTTTGCGATGTGAGTGTCTTATATCCTAAATATGCGATTTTGATGCTCTTACATTCTTTTTTTAGTGTGAATCTTCCTTCGAAGTCCGTCACCGCCACGTTTTTTCCTCCTTCGATGTCGAAGATGACCGCTCCAATCACCGGCTCTTTGGTCTCCCCGTCGAGCACAATGCCTTGTGCAATGTTCTGTGCGTTGGCGTAAGTCGCAGATAATAAAAGTAATAACAAAATTTTGAATCGCATCCTAACTAACTTAATTTTCAGGATGCAAAGTTAGAGCAAAAATTAATGTTTGTCAATACCCAAAATTGAGTAAATTTATGCAATGAAATGTGATGTGTGGATGAAAATAACCAAAAGGCGCTGATTCAACGTAATATGCCTGTTGGATTTGACTTCCAACAGGCATATTGATAACTTCAGTTAATTATGAAAATGCGGATTGTTGACATCCACTAAACTGTCCGATAGGTTGGGTATGTTTAGTATCCGAAAATCTGCTCGAGTGTCAGAATGTTGACTTTTCCAATGCTGTTGAGGCGTTCCATGTCGAGGTCTTCGATGTTGCCGAGTATGATGTACTTGTACTTTCGGTCTTTGACATTAGTCTGCTGGAAGTTCTCGAGTCCGCGTAGTGTCAGCCTGCTTGCATCTCTGTAGATGTCCTCGTTGATGTCGTGGTCGAGCCCGAGTTTCTTAGCCTGGAACACGTAGTTGAGTAGTCCCGGTCCGACATAGCGTTCTGACTCGATCGTCTTCTTGAGGTTTTTCTTAGAGAGCGTGAATGCCTTGTCGGACATGGGCATGTTCTCGATGATGTCGTGGAAAACGTCGATGCAGTTGTCCATCTTGTCGTTCTGTGTGATGATGAAAGTGCGGAACGCATGCGGCTCTGTCTTCCTGTCCGGGATGGTGTAGATGGCGTTTGCCTGGTATGCCAGTCCCCGGCTTTCCCTGAGCTCCTGGAAGACGATGGTGTTCATCCCGCCTCCGAAGTATTCGTTGAAGAGTTTGATTTTCGGCACGAGTGTTGGGTCGTAAGTCTGTCCGTTGCAGGAGAACATAGCCATGTTGATAGCCTTTGAGTCGTAGTTAGCGATGAACACCTCGTTCTCTTCCACGGACAGCATCTTGAAGTGATTGTCGGCCTTGGGCGGTATCGGGTTCTTTGAGGTCTTGTGTATGTTCTCCACGTGTTCCGCAATTTGATGAAGCGTCGACGGCCCATAGTAGAGTATGATTTGCTTGTAGTCTGCCAGTTGCTTGACTTTGTTGACCATTTCTTGTGGGTTCATGCTTCTGAGCTCCTCCGCCGTCGGGATGTTGGTGTAGATGTTCTGCGGCCCGTAAACAGCGTATTGGTAGAGCCTGCTGTAGCATGCAGACTGGTCGGCTTTGTTGATTTCCCTGGACTTGATAGCGTCTTCTACGAAGGCGTCGTACACTTTCTGGTCGGGCTTGGCGTTTCTCACCCAATCCTCGAAGAGCTGCATGGCCTTAGCCTGGTTTTCGGCCAGTCCGCTGATGGAGATGTACGTCTGGTCCTCGTTGACCCTGATCCTGATGTTGCACGCCAGTGCGTAGAGCTGCTCCTGGATCTTGTCGTTCGTCAGTTTTTTCGTTCCGAGATAGTTGAAATAGTCGGTGGCATATGGCAGGAACTTGTCGGCCTTGCTTCCATGCTCGACGACATAAGTGAGACTGAAAATTCCGTTTTTCTCGTTCTTCCTGTACATGACGCTGTTTCCCTTCTTGAGCCTGTATGACTTGACGTCGTTTTCGAAGTCCACAAATTCAGGTAGAATCGGTTCCACGTTGTTGTGGAGGATAGAGTCCACGAATGCCGTCTGCTTGTCGCGGTTCATCTCGATTGGCGAAATGGCCGGCTTGTCGATTTTCTTCTCGTTTGGGTCTGTCCCCTGCCGTTTGTACACGCATACGTAGTTGTGGTCGGAGAGGTACTTGCGTGCGAAGTCGATGACCTCCTGTCGTTTCATCTTCTTGATTTTCTCGATTTTGTTGACCTCGTCATCCCATGTCCTCTCGTTGATGAACGCGTCAGCCATTCTGAGTGCGCTCGAGTTGTTGTCCTCCATCTCCCTCATCTCTTCGAGCTTCATGTTGTTGACGATGGCATCGAGCTTCTCCTGGCTGAACTCTCCTCTGAGCAGTTTTGCCACTTCGTCGAGCATGAGTTGCTTGGCCTCGTCGAGCGTCTGTCCCTGCTTAGGGTATGCAAGTGCGAGCATTGACGTGTAGTCGCTCATGTCGTCGAGAAATATGGACGAGGAGAGCACTTTCTGCTGCTGGTTGATGTTGATGTCGAAGAATCCGGCTTTCCCGTTGAACAGCAGTTTCTGAATGACCTCAGCATATTCGCAGTCCTTCTCCTTCATTCCCGGGAACCTCCATCCGACGACCACGAGCTCGCTCTCCTGTCCGAACACCTCCTTCTGCTGTATGCCCTTCAGCGGCTGCTCCTTGACATATTGTAAAGGCTGTACTCCCTCAGATGGTTTCCAGTCGCCGAAATGCTTGCTGATGATGTCCATGACATCGTCGGGCGACAGGTTTCCGCACATACAAATGGCCACATTGTTTGGCACGTAGTATTTCTGGAAGTAGTTCTTGATGTTGGTGATGGACGGATTTTTGAGATGGTCCTGCGTTCCGATGACGGTCTGTTTTCCGTATGGGTGGTTGGGGTAGAGCATCTGGTTTGTCGCCTCGAGCACTTTCCTTATGTCCTGTGTGAGGCTTCTGTTGTATTCCTCGTAGACCGCCTCGAGCTCAGTGTGGAATCCTCTGACCACCATGTCCTTGAACCTGTTGGCCTGTACAGCAGCCCAGTTGTCGATCTCGTTAGCCGGGATGTTCTCGACGTAGACCGTCTCGTCCTCGCTTGTGAATGCGTTGCTGCCTGTGGATCCGATTGCCGCCATGAGCTTGTCGTATTCGTTTGCCACGGCGATTTTTGACGCCTCGTAGGATATGGAGTCAATGACATGGTAGATTTCCTTCCGTTTTAGGGGGTCGGTTGTGACGCGGTAGGTTTCGTATAGCTGCTCAATCTGGTCGAGCATAGGCTTTTCGGCCATGTAGTCCGTAGTTCCGAACTGTGATGTACCCTTGAACATGATGTGCTCGAGGTAGTGTGCCAGCCCGGTGGTCTCCGCCGGGTCGTTCTTTCCTCCAGTCTTTACGGCGATGGCCGTCTGGATTCGTGGCTGGTCGTTGTTGACCATGAGATAGACACGGAGTCCGTTGTCGAGCGTACACATCTTGACATGGCGCGGGTCTCCCTTGACGGTCTGGTAGTGATACCTGTCAGGCGAGAAGGGAATGGAGTCGTTCTGCGCGCAGATATTGATGGCAATTGCCCAGATGAGGGCGAGGATGGATTTTTTCATGTGTTTAGTTTAGAGTTGAGGGTTTATAGTTTAGAGTTTAGAGGGATGTTACTAATGCAATGGCCACCCGACACCCGTGACGTTGGTGGGGAGTTTTTAAAGGTTGTGCCACACTGGAGGCCTGTGGGGCTGATGGGCTGATTATTTGCAATGGCCACCCGACACCCGTTGCGTTGGTGGGGATTTTAAGGGTTGTGCCACACTTTAGGTCTGTGGGGCTTATTTGACGCCGGCGATGAAGGACCGGAAGAAGTCCTCCTCGACGTCTCCCATCTGGAATTCCTTCTCGGCGTCGTCCTTGATGAGCCTGAGCCAGAGGTTGTGTGCCTGCTCCGCCTTGGCAAGCCAGTCGTCAGTGTTGACGAACATGTCGTCGGCCTGCGACTGCATGATGCTGCGGGCATATGACGCCTCGTTGTCGAGGTAGTCCTCGCTGATTTGTGAGAGAATGAGCAGGATTTCGTCTGTGGAAGCCACATTCCCTTTCTTGATGTCGTGTACGAGCCTTGCGATTTCCTTCTCCGGCACAATCATTCCCGCGAGGTCGATCCAGTTGTCAGCTCCCACCTCGTTTGCCTGGTTGTCGTCGTCAGTCCGCTTCATCACCTCGTATGCGAAAAGTCCGATGGCCATGTCGTAGTACTCGATTCCGCGTACAGCCGAATTTCGCTTGATGGTGCATCCGTTGTATTCAAGAAACTCTCCCTTGCTGGCGTCGAGCATTTTCTGCAGAAGCTGTTTCCCTCTGATGACCTGCTGAATGATGTATGGATTAGGGAACTGGAAGTTGATGATGTCCTTCCTTGCCTCCTTCGGTCTTTTGTCGCGTTTCGGCCATTTGTTGACGTCACGCCATGTTCCGACCGTTCGTATGTTGATTCCCGGTACGACAATGGTCTTGTTCTCTTTTCCGATGACGTAGGAGAAAGGAAGCTCCGACAGGTCGGGATGGTTCTCGATTTTCCCCATGACCATGGAGAATGGTCCGAACTGTGCGGGCCAGATGATGTGCGCCCCGCTTGCCGTCTTGCTTCCTCGGTCGAGCGTTCCGTAGTGTATGGGTCCCATCTTGTATGCGTGGTTGCTCTGGTTGGTTGATGATCCTGCGTTGTAGAAGGAGAACTTGCCAGCGATGAGCAGTGATGCCTTGTGGTGCGAGCAAGAGAAAGGCCCGAGGAAAGCTGCACAAGACTCTCCGTTGTCGAGGTAAGTGTTTGCGAACATGACCGTAGCCTCAGAGGAGTATCCTTTTCCGACATGGACGGTCTCTCCGATGAAGGAATTGTCGATTTTCGCCCCGTTGGTGATGCTGGCTCCGCATGCCGTTATTGAATTCTCGAGGATGACATCGTTTCCGATGACAGTAGGTGCCTCGTCCGAGCTCTGAATGGTAGAGTCTTCAATTTTGCTTGCCCCATTGATCTCAGCCGATTCGCCGATGATGGTGTTGTAAATTTCCTTCACTCCCATGATTCTGCTTCCGTTTCCGATGCATCCTCTCTCCGGCTTGGTCCGCTGGCGCTGTTCGTTGAGGATCATGTCGTACACCTCTTTGTGGTCCATCATGAGCTGTGCGGTCTGTGCCGTGAGCTTGTCGTAGAGCACGATGTTTCCGTCGCCGGCCTCGTTGAGCACCGACAGCGTGTTTCCGATGGCGAAGTTAGGTGCTCCCTGTGTCGTGATGACTCCGACGTTGCATATCATGACGCTGTCCTGAATGTCGTAGTTTGCGATGTATCCCCCTACGTTCTCGATGAGGCAGCAGTCTCCGATGCTGACGTCCTTGAGTGTGGCGTTACGGATTCCGCACTTTACGGGAAATCCCTCCTCGAGCTCGATTCTTCCATTGAGCGACCCGATACGAATGTTACCGTAGAACCGTACGTTGAACACGCTGTTGGTCTTGAACTCGTCGTTGTCGACTTCGATGTTGGCCCAGTCCTCGGCATAGCAGCCTTGGTCCTCCAGCATGAAAATTTCTTTTTCAGTGAGTTTGCGCATATTGTTTTAGTTTAGAGTTTATTAGTTTAGAGTATGCCGTGCTTCGCCGGCAATTATTGCGAAACACAAGGTTTCGCCTACCTCTCCAGTGGGATGCTCTGCTTTTAGTTGGTTTCGCCTACCTCTCCAGTGGGATGCTCTGCTTTTAGTTGGTTTCGCCTACCTCTCCAGTGGGATGCTCTGCTTTTAGTTGGTTTCGCCTACCTCTTCAGTGGGATTCTTTCCTTTTATTCGGTTTCTCCCTGGTCGTTGTAGTTTTGGAAGAGGAAGTCGTTGTAGGGGTATTTCTGGACGTGTAGGTTCCGTACTTTCTTATATAGCAGCTCCTTGAGCTCGGTAATGTTCTGTTTTTTCGTGGCCGAAATGAAGAAGCAGTCGTCGCCGAGTTTTGCCATCCAAGTTGCCATGAGCTCTTCGAGCGTGATGTTCTCCTTGGTTTTCGGCGTGAGGTCGTCCGCTTCCTTCTCGATCCAAGTGTACGCGTCGATTTTGTTGAAGAGAATGATGGTGGGCTTGTCTGCCGCCTGCAGGTCGGCGAGCGTCTTGTCCACAATCTGTATTTGCTCCTCGAAGTCGGGATGGGAGATGTCGACCACATGGATGAGCAAGTCGGCCTCCCTTACCTCATCGAGCGTAGACTTGAACGAGTCAACGAGGTCGGTCGGCAGTTTCCGTATAAATCCCACGGTGTCGGAGAGCAGGAAAGGCAGGTTTTCGATGATGACCTTCCGTACGGTGGTGTCGAGGGTTGCGAAGAGTTTGTTTTCGGCGAAGACCTCGCTTTTTGATAGCAGGTTCATGAGCGTAGACTTGCCCACATTGGTGTATCCGACGAGTGCGACACGGATGAGCCTTCCCCTGTTCTTTCGCTGGGTGGATTTCTGTGTGTCGATTTCCTTGAGCCTCTCCTTGAGCAGCGCCATGCGCCCCCGGATAATCCGCTGGTCCATCTCAAGCTGCGTCTCACCCGGTCCCCTAAGTCCAACGCTACCTCCTCGTTGCCGTTCGAGGTGTGTCCAAAGGCGTGTCAGTCTGGGCAGCATGTACTTATACTGCGCCAGCTCCACCTGTGTCTTCGCCGCGGCAGTCTGTGCCCGCATGGCGAAGATGTCGAGGATGAGGGATGTCCGGTCGAGAATTTTCACCTGCAGCTCCTTCTCTATGTTCCTGATTTGCTTGGCTGTGAGTTCATCGTCGAAAATCACCATCCCAACGGTGTCGGGCAGATGCTGCTCGCTCGGGTCTGTGATGCCCAGCGACAACGCCTCTTCGAGTGCGTGGTCGTGAATGTCCTCACATTCTTTTATATAGTTCTTGATTTCCTCGAGTTTTCCGCTTCCGATGTATGTGACGCTGCTGGGTCCGTTCACCCGCTGCGTGTATCGTTTGATGACTTTAGCACCTGCGGTCTCGGCGAGGAACTCCAGCTCGTCGAGGTATTCAGCGGTTTTCCGCTCGTTCTGCTGTGGTGTGATCAGTCCCACGATGACCGCTGTCTCCACTTTACTCTCTGATATAACAAATTCTTTCATTTGTGTAAAATTCACTTATTTGGGCAAAGTTACGAATAATTTTTTTTATAATGATAAAAAAGCTTGTGTTTAGGATGGTAATTTGCAAAAAAAAGCCTATTTTTGCAGGAAAAATTGAAAGGAGATGAAAAATGCCTTTATAGGATATCATTGGCTGTTCACCATTTTGATTCTTTTATGTTGCTTTGGCTGTGAGAGGAATCAGGACAAAACGACAGATGTGGCAGTCGGAAGCCCCCCCCTGGATGATATTCCCGGTATAACGGAGCGGGTGATGACCTTTGCTGCTGACCAGCCGGAGCGTGCCATAGATATTGTTGACTCGCTCAGAGCGTCGGGGTTTCCTGCCCATGAGGCTGACTGGCTGCTCGCAAGAGTCTATAGCCAGTCATTGGAGGGAAAGTGGCTCGACTCTGCCATCGTCATCAGTGAACGGCTGATAAAACTGCCTGTTGCCGATGAAGACTTGGCATACAGGGAAGATGTATTGGAAACATTGGTGAATGCCAGCCGTTTGCGCAAAGATGACAAGCGTGTTTTGCTATGGACGCGTGAGCTGATCACGCTGTGCCGTCAGAAAGGCGAGGAGGTCGAGGCTTTGCGAAACGAAGCTGAGATGGCTGTTGCCCTCTCTCATTCAGGTAATCGTGAAGATGGGCTTTCTATGGTTGACAGCGTTTTGTCAAGATTGGATAACGCAAAGACGTTCAACGCAATGGATGCTTGGATTATAGCTTCTAAGCGCAAGATGTCGATACTGAAAGAGATGGGAAGCCATTCTGCTGTTATTCCCCTGGCTCATTCTGTCCTATCCTGTCTTGACCGCTACGAACAACACCCCGATGAATATCGCGATGGTTCTTATCGTGAGCCCTCAGATGATGACCGCAACGGTTATATTGATTTCTATCGTGCCCAGGCTTTCGGATTTCTATCCGAGGCATACGCCCATACCGACTCAATCGAAAAGTCAGTTGACTTTCTTTCCCGTTTTGAACGGAGCTACTTTGGAAAAACGCTCGACGGGAGGAAGATGATTGCTCCGACTTGGTGTCTGCTTGGCGAGGACGACAAGCTGGAATCCATGTATGATGACCTCACCACAGCACGTTTCCAGTCGAGACAACAACAAATGGAGATAGAAGAACAGAAAATCCGTGCGTCGGCATCCCAAAAGGTTGCCGGTGGTCTTGCCGTGATTGTGCTGCTGTTGTTCGCATTGATGTTCCTCCTCCACCGCCAACACCGCATCATCAATCGGAAGAACAAGGTGTTGACAGGACAGATTATCGACGCCCTGGAATATAAGAAAAAGTACTGGGAACTCAGGGAGGCAGAACAGGATCCAATCGGCGAAAGTCCTGAAACCGTCGGAAACGAAAAGTCCGGTTCTTCAGACGATATCGGTATGGACAAGATGAGCAATGCGGAACTTTTCGAATTCCTGAGCTATGTGATTCGCCGTGAATGCCTGTTTCTTGATTCCTCTTTTGGAAGACAGACGCTCACCGAACGATTTCATCTTTCGCCAAACCGTGTGGGGGCGGCCTTTTCTTTGGGTGACGAACATAGCTCATTACCTGGATTCATCCGCAACCTACGCTTGGAACATGCCTGCCTTCTGCTCATCGACAATCCTGAAATGTCTATTGATGAGGTGGCCACCGCTTCCGGCTTTGCCAATTATTCTGTCTTCGCACGCTATTTCAAGCAGAAATACGACATAACTCCTTCTGAATACCGCCGTCAGCAGCAGGACTGACTATTCGAGAATGAAACGAAATCAAAATGATTTTGGATTCTATTAACTAATCATTGTTTCACTTGTGATAATATTGCGGGGGTGTTCTAAAGTGTTTTTTTAGAAAACCCTTTTTCGTGTTGTTCTGTTCCTCTTCTTCCTATAAGTGTGAGTGTCTCTGTTATGACCATTTGTAAAATAATATGACCATTTGTCTATCAATTTTAAGATGTGGTCAAAAATACTTAATTTTGTATGCTTTTTATATAAATTTTTAAGGGATTTGCATTTTTTTAATTTACATGATTTGCTGGAGAATGATTTTCGTTGCTGTTTTTTCGGAGATTTCATGAATAATAGTGAATGTCCGTTAAGAGAGAATGAAAAGATTATATAATATTAAATGAAAAGAAGTCTTTATGTGTTGGCTGTTGCTCTTTTGTGCTGCGGTCAGAGCGTGAAAGCCCAGAACGGTTATGACGACACCAAACATGAGGTGGCAGTCAGCTACGGACTGTATTCCAACTCCCAAATCATAGACCTTTATAGTGTTTATAGTATATTTTTTTTGATTTTCAATAACATCCAACTACCGATTTTATGGAAAACTTAACGTTGAATGAAATGAGCAAGAGAAGACATCTGTTCAAATCACGGTGGCTTCCGGTTTCTTTGCTGGCACTGCTGCTTTCATTTTCATGGTTGTCAGCCGTGGAAGCAAGCGCACAGACATCGGCGGAAGAACTTTTGGAAACCACCGGCAACTACACCGTGAGCCTGTTCGGACAGACCACGGTGAAACTAAAGATGCCGATCTATGGCAAAAAAAGCACTGACCACTGGATTTCCCATGCCGAGGTTTATGTTTATGATGTGAAAAACACGTCGTACAAGCCTTTACTGCTGAAAGTCCAGATTACGAAAAACGACGACATCTCCGACGGTGCTTCCAAGGTGAACTATGGTTTCACAAGCGATGTTCCTGGCTTGGTGGAGCTGATAGATTACACAGGTGGCAACCTGGCTATTTCCTCGACGAAGAAAACTCATGACATTCCGTTCAACGGGACGGACGACTCGTGGGCAGAGTTCGAGTGGGAAGTTCCGCTTCAGTTTTTGGGCAAGGAGCTCCAGTTCGATTTCTCTGTGACGCTTTCGAATACGAACAGCCATAACTATAAGAGTCTGAGTGTGCCGTCGAAGAAGATCAAGGTGCCGGAGAAAGCTGATGTGATGTATCCGATGCTGACCCAGGCTGTGATTTCGTCAGAGGAGAGATATGTGGGCGAAATTCAGGTTCCCTGGATGATTGCAGTGGCCGACACGTCGGTCACCATGGCTGTTTATGGCTATAAGGACGAGGCTGGCAAATGGCAGCAGAAGGAGCTGAACAAGGCCGCGTCGGGCATGATACGCCTGAACGCCACAGAGAACTACGACTCGCTGTACGTGGAGGTCAACTACATCCAGTGGCGCACGAAGAATGGGAAAGGCATAAAAGAGGAGCTGAAAAATCTCAGGAGCGACTACTACAATGTTCCAATGCTCCATGAGCCTCAAGAACTGACCGCAACGATTAAGGACGATAAGAAGGCGACGGTGGAACTGACTTGGAAGATAGGCGACGTGGGTCATGAGGACCTGATTGACCCCGACATTTTCCAAATCCAGCGCTCAATCTCCGGGAGTATTGATGATTTTGTGGATATAGGAACAGCCGTGTTCGATGCGGACTCGGCATCCTACTATTTCGAGGACAACACCCTGCTTTCCTCGATAAAGGAGAGCGATTTCATAGCAGACGGAAGGGTGAATCCCGTTTACCGTGTTCGTCGTGGTACCTCTGCTTTCTGGGGTTGGGATAACAACCCGCTATCTGTAACCGCAACATTGAATTCTCCCGACCTGTGGCTGATTTCTGTTGACAAAGCCACCGGAGTGTTGTCAGACGCAGAGAAACATGTGCTGGACGTGAGCTGGGAATACAGGGAAAGTAACGCACAGAACTATTTTGTCTGGAACGACAACGCCGAGATGAGCTTATTGGTCAGAATGTATCGCAGCGACAATACCATGGTTGACAGCACCCTGTATGTGCTGAGTGAAGATGAGATTCTGAAGTGTTCCAAACGTATAGTCCTGCCCCGTTCCTGCGTAAACTATGAGGTGGTGATCAAGACAGATCAGAAGTCCTCTGTAATCGGCAATTACACGAAAAAAATCCATAAGATTGGCTCAGTAGCTGACTGGCAGGAATTTGTCCACATCGTTGACACAGGCTATGACTCTTATGCCGAGGGTTGCTTGACGGCTGACATCGAGCTGGATTATGATTCTAAGAATATCATAGACACCCGGTATTTCATGGGTGTGCTCGACGGCGACGGACACAGCATCACATTGAAAGGTTTCCAGAAACCTCTGATAGGCTCATCGAACAATGCCGTCATCAAGAACCTGATCATAAAGGGAACGCTTTCTCCCAACAACAAAAATTATACCTCAGGATTTGTAGGGTCGGCATACAGCACCACATTTATCAACTGCCAGATGGATGCCGAGTTTACTAAATCAAACTCGCCTGTTGCCTGGGGCGGTTTCGTCGGTGTTGTCAATTACGGTGGCTTCATGACTTTCCGTAATTGTCTTTACACCGGCAGTCTTCCAGAGGATCTTGTCAGCAGTGGGATGCATGGAAATTTTGCAGGATTCATGGGACATACTCCGGCAAATGAATCTGTTCTATTCACGTTGGCAAACTGCGTATTCGCACCTAAGACACCATACGTGGGTGAAGGTACATTCCTGCCTAATGGCACCGGTAAGGCAACAATCGTGAGTCTCTGCAGCACTTGCTATGTCGTGCCAAAGGAAGGCGACAAGAACGCATACCGTGACTATATGAACGTTTTGCCGGAGGACAACCAGGCTCGCTTTGGCGTTCTTGGTGGACAGTGGGAGCAGACCACCGAATGGCCTTATATCAAACCGGCCAACTCAAACAAATCTATGCCTCAAGGGACATCTGAATTCCTGGTTCAGGTGCCAAACCTCTATTTTAATCCGTCAGGCGCAGTTAAAAAGAACTCCCTGGAGGCCACCACCCGCCAGAGCAGCGTGATGCTGACCTGGGAGGTCGAGGGCGGTGCCGTTGACTATTTCCAGGTTTTCAGACGCGTGAGAGGCAGTGATGCCGAATGGGACTTGATTGCCCCTGCAGTAGGCGAGCTGGGTTATGAGGATACCGACGTGTCTCCAATCGTATTGTATGAATATAAGGTGCGTTCAGCCATTGACTGTGAGGGAATGCATTACACCGAAACCGAGGTTGTCAACGGAGAGTGTGAGCACACAGGAAAACTGGAGGGCTATGTGCGTTATCCCGACGGAACGGGACTGTCGGGCATTACTGTATGGGTGACCGCCAACGGAGAGGAATACGAGCTTCACACCGACGATAAAGGTCATTATGAGCGCGACGGGCTGTCATATTTCGGACAGAACACGATTACCTACGCCGTGACACCGGAAGGTGTGGAGCTGGAAGAGGGATTCACGAGTGCCGGTGCCGAGTTCAACGGCCAGACCAATTATGCCCTGGTACGTGACTTCATCGTAGTTTCCGGCTATAAATTTGCAGGAAAAGTGATGTACAACGGCACCAGCATCCCTGTTCCGGGCGTCCAGTTCCAGGTGAACGGACATACGGTTCACGGCTCATCAGGCAAACCGTTGGAAACCGACAACGAAGGCCGGTTCCTCTTCTATGTGAACAAAGGCAACAACAAGATTCAGGCCATGCTCGACAACCATGAGTTCTATGAGGGCGGCTGGTATAAAGGCGAGATTGGCCGCACGTACGGCTATGACTTCCATGAAGATGTGAGCGTGGCTTATTTCTATGATGACACCAAGGTGAAGCTGATTGGACGTGTAGCAGGAGGAAGCAAGCAAGGAGATTTGCCGCTTGGCAACAGCCTCTCCCACAACAACCTGGGCGACACCATCGTGATGGTTCTGGCCTTGGAGGGCGACAACAAGTCGCGTCTGGTGTTCGACAATATCGACCCGCTGAAAGAACGTACCGACACCGTGTTCTATCATCAGAAGCACGACAACACGTTCGATTACCACACCGAGATGACGACCACCCGTCGCAACGTGAAAATCTGGCCTGACGTACATACCGGCGAGTTTGAGGTGTCGCTGCCTCCTGTGAAATTCAAGGTTCAGCAGATTTATGCCACCGGCTACGCCACCCTGTTCCATGAAGGCCAGGCGAACGACGTGATAGACCTTACCGAAGCGCTGATTCCCAAGACAGAGACCTTCACCGGTCCGTTCAACAGCTATGGAGGTGCTGATGTTCAGGAGGTGACCGTGGAATACAATGCCATATACAACAAGATTTGGCATTCACCGGTTGAGTTGACCTATGAGCAGTTGGGATTCAACAACTTCGGTTATGTTGGCGACGAGAATTACAGCTTCAGCAGCCTTGACGGCAAAAAAGCCGTGGTGCCGCTGGCCTATCAGGTTCATACCGATGAAAAGGGCACTGCCGCCACGAAGGTGGAGTACACCTTCGGTCATCCTGTGTTCAGCATCGAGCATCAGTATCCTTTCAAGCTTGCAGCCGTAGAGCGTTATTATTGGAACAACAACGTGCTGAGCGACACCATCGACGTGGTGAAACTGAAAGGCGGTTCGGTGGCCATCCAGAACGGCATGATCAGCTCCACTCACCGGGAGGATGTCGATTTGGACGAGAATGGAGAGGCTACCGTGGTCATACAGGCTAATCAGATTCCTTATCTTCTGACCGGCGAGGATGCCCTCCGCACCGTCACCATGACTCTGACGCTTGACGGGAGCAACTACGAGGCTGATCCGATTGATGCCTACGTTCTGAATGTGTATTCCCAGCCGGGAGCCAAGGATATCGTGAGTGTGGATCAGCCCATATTGGTGGATATTCTTCGCGACCCTCCCGGCGGCGGCAGTAAGGCCACTCTGAGCAAGGGGTCGGAATTGAAGTACAGCTATTCCATGGATATGGAGTGGAAGCTGGGCACTGCCGTCAGCTTCAAGCAGGGCTCTTCCATCGCGAACTTCACCGGCATTGTTGCCGCTCCGATGGGAGGAGGTGGCGTGTCTGGTTTCAACTATGGCGCGGAGACTGACTGGGAGACGAGCATAGACCTGATTGCCAATGGAAAGGGAAAACGTGGCTTCTCCTACACGATGAAAGCCGGTAATGACATTTCCACAAGCGACAGCCCGAAGCTGGTGGGTGCTCCTGCCGATGTGTTCATCGGCATCCAGCAGAGTGTGACCGTCACCCCCGCCATTGCCATACGCGCCGTTCCCGATGCATCGTTCCAGCAGATGGGCGGTGCGGTGAAGTCTGGCCAGGTGCTTGAAATCGCTTCGGGCGAGGATGCCGAAGGCAACGTCTTCCACCTCGTGCGCGATGAGGCTTTGGCTGTCGGACCGAAGTTCCAGTCCACTTTCATGCACACCCAGAAGCATATCATCACGAATATCCTTCCTGATTTGATGAACAGGGCGAAGGCTTTGATGTTCACCGGCACTCAGGCCGAGGCCCAGCAAGTGGCAGACCAGACGCAGAAACCCGTATATCTCTCACTGCTCGACCCGGATGATGAGAATTTCGCCGTATATAATACGATAGGCGGACGATACTTCTCTTATACGAACAGGACTGCTGATATAGCCGGAATGCATTACCGCATCATCCTGCCCAGCAGCTATAACGACGGCACAGACTTCATTGACGAGGTTTATCATCTGAACCAGACAGCGCTGACATGGACGAAAATGCTCGCACAGAACGAGAAGGAGAAGCTCAGTGCCACCGAGCTGGTGAAGAATTTTGATATTGACGGCGGTGTTGGCACAAGCTATGAGGAGGAATTCGAGGCCGGATACGAATATGCCTACAGCCTGAATATTCCTATCTTCACCGACATCTACGACAATTTCTTCGGGACGGACGCCGGTGAATATGTTGCCGGTGGAGTTGCAGGACTGGCATCCGAGCTTGCCGGCCCTCTGTTCAAATACCTTTCGTCATTAGGCAAGCTGACCAAAGAGTCGGGTGCCATAGCCAAGGGATATAATCTCGGCAAAACCGAGGTGGAAATTGAATTTATTGGCACCAAACTGTCGATAGACTTCACTCCTGCCCTTGAATTCGGCACAACTCCTGAGTTCGGCAAGGGCCGCTCCTGGAGCCGCAAGGAGAGCTTCGACATCGGCATGGACAGAAAGAGTCATCTGAACTTCGATGTCTATCGTGTGAATTCGTTGAACGTGAAGGATATTGCCGACAGCGAGCAGGATGTGTTCACTTCCGAGAAATTCTATGAATATGTGACTTACGACCGCGGATATCTCAAGCGCTACTTCGCCACCAACGGCTTCAAGTACTCGAAGAGTTTTGTTTACCGCACCCGCGGCGGCGCCACCTGCCGCCCTTACGAAGGCCAGCGTGTGACATCATTCTACAAGAGCGGCGAGGTGCTTGATGCGGCAACGAAGCAAATCGAGAAGCCGGTCATCCGCATGGACAAGCAGAGCGTGAGCGGCGTACCGTTCGGTGAGTCAGCCCGCTTCCAGCTTTATCTGGCCAACGAGAGCGAGAGTCCTGCAAATGTGTATCCCGAGTTGAAGCTGTATCTCGACGACAAGAGCAATCCAAACGGTGCCATCCTGAAAGTTGACGGAGTTCCACTGACTTGGGACGGTCTGTCGATCAGCATGGAGCCGGGAAAAATCACGGAGAAGACCCTGGATGTGAGTGCCGGCGACACCTTCGACTATGAAGGCATTACCATCGGCTTGCAGTCGAGCGAGGAGGTTGAAATTTTCGACGAGGTGTCGTTCGATGTCCACTTCCTGCGCACGGCTGGAACAGTCAATATATCTAACCCCGGCGACAAGTGGGTGATGAACACCGACGCGCCGCACGACAAAAACGGCTACCATATTCCTGTGACCATCGACGGGTTCAACAAGAACCAGCCCAATTTCGACCATATCGAGTTCCAGTATAAGGAAAGCGCACGTGGCGATGACTTCTGGGTGAACTTATGTTCGTACTACGAGGATGAGGATCTGTTCAACAAGGCTAGCGGCGTGAAGGAGATGATTCCTGAGAACGGCAGCATCTACACCCAGTTCTATGGCGAGGGTGAGTTCTTTGAGAAGGCCTACGACCTGCGGGCCGTGCTGTTCTGCCGCAACGACAATGACTTCATCACCTCTTCGTCGAAAGTGCTGAGCGGCATCAAGGACACCCGCCGGCCGAAGCTCTTCGGAACTCCCGAGCCGACAAGCGGCGTTCTGAATATCGGTGACAACATCGTGTTCAACTTCTCCGAGGCCATCGAGCACAACTATCTGGACGACGTAGTGAACTTCGACGTTCGCGGCGAGGTGAACAACGACGACCTCACCCGTCAGGTCTGCCTGCAGTTCACCGGCATCGGAGGAGCTCAAAGCGAGGCTCGCCGCAACCTCTCCAACAAGGATGTGACCATAGAGATGACCATCAAACCCGATGACACAGGCAAGACCATGCCGCTTTTCTCTCACGGAACGTCGAAGACCGGCCTGCAGTTGCTGCTCACGGGTGACAAATACCTGCAAGTGATTCTCCCTGGCGGATACAGTGGACAGACAAAAACCACCTACACTTCCACCGAACGTATCAATTCCCGTGACTTTGTGCATGTGGCACTGGTGCTCACAACGCCCGACACCTTGAGGAACACCCAGATGATGAAGATGTATATCGGAAACAAGTGCGTGGGCACGCATGAAATCACGCCCTACACCGGCAGCGGAAAGCTTCTCTTCGGCTCATCGAACGAGAACAGCACCCGCACCCGTACCTACTACAGCGGCCGCATGATGGAGGCCCGTGTGTGGTACCGTGCGTTCGACTCCAGCCTGTTCGAGATTTACGGCGACCAGCGCCTCTCCGGCTATGAGATGGGGTTGGTGGATTACTATCCGATGAACGAAGGTCTGGGCGACCTGGCCACCGACAAGGCCCAAGGCGCCACCTTGCAGCTGAACGACGGTGTGACTTGGAGCCAGCCCGACGGCATGTCGCTGCATATCGACTTGAAAGACGAGGGTATTCCATTGAACAAAGACTATTTCAACCGTAGCAGTGAATTCGACTATACGCTGATGTTCTGGTTCAAGACCGACCAGAAAGGACGTGGCGTTCTCATCAGCAACGGATCGGGTGATGCCGACGAGAACGGCGCAGAAAACCGTTTCAGCATTGAGTTCGACGCCAATAAGCTGATGTTCAAGAACAATGGCCGCGAACAAGCGGTTCAGGGCTACTGGAGCGACGGCATGTGGCACCATTTCGCCATGACGCTGAACCGCTCCCGCAATGTGGGTAACATCTACGTGGATCAGACGTTGCGGTCCACTTTCCCTGCTGATCCTATCGGCGGAATAGTTGGAGGCAACCCGATGCTTGGCGCCGCGCTGAAAGAAAAAATGGTGGACGGCAATGTTGTCCTTGAGGACACCCGCAACTGGCTGACCGGCAACTTGGACGAAATCTGCATGTTTGCCCAGGCGCTCCCTCTTGCGCTGATTAAAAGCTACAGCACCAAATGTCCTCAGGGCGACGAGACCGGCCTGATTTTCTACATGAGCTTCAGCCATGAAGAGGATCTTCACGACGGCAGCATCGAAGTGGCGCCTTATATTTACAGCCAGAAGAAATATACGAACCTCGACGGAACATTGGTATATGAGAAGGACCCGGAGACACAGAAGGACACCACTACGCCTAAGCGCGACTATATCTTTGCCAAGGACTACAGCAAGCAGTCTGTTCTCGACCATATCGACAGCAACATAGGTGCTCCAACGAGCGCGTTCAAGGAACTGGAGCGTCTGCAGTTCAGTTTCGTAGGCAAGGACAACCAGCTGCTTGTCAATATTGACGAGATGGACGAGAAGATCAACAAGCGCAACATTTATGTGACAGTCCGTGACATCCCCGACATGAACGGCAACGAGCTGGCATCTCCTGTGACCGCCTGCTATTTCATAGACCGTAATCCACTTCGCTGGGAAATGAAAACCTATAATGTCGATCTGATGTATGGCGAGGGTGCCACCCTGGAGGTTGACATTGAGAACGTCAGCGCCACCTCCCATGTCTATACCATCCAGAATTGTCCGAAATGGCTTCGTGTAACCCCTGTCTCCAATGTGATAGACGCTCGTAGCGAGACCACTCTTGTGATAAAGATAGATAAGAACCTGGATGTCGGTTTCTACGACAACATCCTCTACCTGACCGACGAGAACGGCCTGTCCGAGCCCCTGGCCATCAATGTCACGGTTGAGGGCAACGAGCCTGAATGGACAGTCCGAGACGAGGAAAAACGCTACAGCATGAGCCTGATTGGACAGGTGATGATTCAGGATGAGATTGACACGGATGAGCGTGATATCGTGGGTGTGTTCGGTTCAAACGGCAAATGTCTCGGCACTGCTCATATAGAATATGACGAGAATACCGGTGTCAATGGTCTGTATCTCACCATCTACAATGGCAGTACGGATCCAGTTCCGCTTTCCTTCTGTCTGTGGAGATATTCCACCGGGCGCGTGATGCAGCTGAATCTCACATCGATGGATGTCATCAGCTTCAAAGCCAACGATGTAGTTGGGAAGGACAAGCCGGTTGTGCTGGTAGCCGATATTTCCTTCGTTCAGACATTGGAGCTGGCCAAGGGTTGGAACTGGATATCCCCTAACGTTTATAATGACAGCTGGGCAGTTGACCTGATGGGCTTCATGAGCTTATTCAGCTGGAATAACGGAGATGTGTGGACAGACAACACGAGCAATGTGACGATGACCTACACAGATGGTGACTGGATGATGACCGACCCTCAAAGCAAATTCCAGATGAATCCTCAGCACATGTACTGCGTTTATGTGAGTGAGGCCAAGATTCTTCAGATGTCCGGCAGCATTCTCAACCAGGTTTATCAGCGGACAATTCCATTGAAACACGGATGGAACAGCATCGGATACACTCCAATGGTGAGCCTTCCAGTTGAAACGGCATTGACCGACTATTTCGACGACGCATCAGACGGCGATGTCATCAAGAGCCATTCTCAGTTTGCCGTCCTTACAATCACCTCTAACAACAGCCATATCTGGAACGGCAATCTCAAGTATATGCATCCTGGCGAGGGATATATGCTCTTGCATCAGAAAGAGAATTCGTGCGAGTTCACCTATCCTTACTATGAGCCAGGAAGCGTGTTCTTCGAGTCGTCGTTCGACAGCGCAGATGACGGTGTGAAGGCCAGGAAGGCCACAACCATGTGTATGGCAGCTGTGACAGAGGGCGTTGAGCTGGAGGCCGGCGACCAGTTGGTTGCCTTCAGTGATGGAGAACCGTGCGGAACGGCCGTTGCACAAGAGGATGACGGTGTGTTCTACATGAGCATGAGCGCTGAGTCCCGCAGCCCGATCTGGTTTGCCATCAGGCGCGGAGATGACTTGATAGCCAGCACACGTGAGACGATGCGCTATGAGGCCAACAAGGTGATAGGCCGTCCTGATGATCCGACCACCATCAGCTTTATCCATTCAGACATCGAACAGGAGGGTTGGTACACGCTCAGCGGCATCAAGCTGACAGGCAAGCCCACCCGTGAGGGCATCTACATCTACAACGGAAAGAAAGTGCATATCAAGTGAAACTTGTTTTATGGAATGGAGACGCTCCGTGTAGCGTCTCCGTCCAATTACAAAAAAAGAAAAACCATAATCAGATGAAAATACAATTATTAAGCTTAGCAATGTTTGCATCACTTGCACTGATGACGGGTTGCAGCAAGTCAGACGATGACGAGAGCAATACCAACAGCGGCGGTGATGGAACAGGGCGCGCCCGTTACGAGTGGCTTTCGATGAACGACAAAGCCCTCTCGCTGGACATTGACTTCGCCGGCAATGACTCCAAGCCGGACTGGCAAAGCCCCTCTCCGGCCGATTATGAAAGCTGGATGATTTATCAGGTGACTTTGCCCTACGAACTAAGAAGCTGGGCAAGTGAGGATGACCTTATGGCGGTGTTCATCAATGACAAGATACGTGTGGTGGCAAGCCCGGCGATTAAAGACTTGGCCTACAGTCAGACTTATGAGACGTATATCCTCAAAATTCTGGGCAATACAGAGAACACCATGCGGCAGCAGTTCGATTATAAGTACTACAGCGCACGGTTGAACCGCATCTTTGAAATGCAGACTATCGGACATTTCAACCCAGAAACGGTGCTGGGTGTGGACACAGAGTTTTGTCTTCTCGACTTGGCACGTGAGTCGGTGGATGACATTTATCCGGTGGTCTGCACGCTCGAACTTGAACTCCCTGAGGAACTGACGGAGGAGAGTGATGATACAGAATCCTATATCGCAGTATTCGTCGGTAATGAATGTCGCGGCATCGCCAAGATCAAGGCAAAGGAGGATGAAGTCAGATTATTCGCTTACGGAAAGAAATCAGGCGAGAAAGCCGACATTTATTGCATCAATTATTCCTATTATACGAAGCTGAAGCCTACCGTCTCTCTTGAGAACGACACACTGCTCATTAGTCTGGAGTAAAACTTCTCAGCCCTTTGGGGCGTTCCGCTATAGTGGAATGCTCATGCTATGGCAAATATTGAATAAACATCATTTACTTATACGCAATGAACATTAAAAATCTTTTACTGCTGATTCCGCTGCTGGCACTGACGGCCTGCTCGTCGGACGACGGCGAGTCGGATGATTCCGGCAACAAGCGGCCGGCATCCGGTGTGCCTATTGATATCGAAGTGAGCGAAGCCCCCCTCAGCGACCCGGAGGGAGCTGGCACACGCGCCGCCATCACCTATAAGAACACCCTCAGTGGATTTTATATGAAATACCTGACGACACCGCCCCAAAAAACCTACACTGAAGCAAAAGCAAGCCGCACGGACGCTGACCACAAGTGGGAGACCGATGCTCAGTGGCCGTCTGGGGTGGATGCTGATACGCCATGTTATTTCTATGCCTACGCCAATGTGGATTACGAAGGAACAGACTATTCCGATTTCAACTACGACGAAGACACGAATTATAGTCCCGACGGACAGTCTCTGGACTTCTCCATAGACGAACTGACAAACGGACAGATGGACTTGCTCGTCGCCACTCAGACGATGTCGCAGAACGAGAACCAGACCCAGCACAAGCCAGTCCACTTCCAGTTCCATCACGCCTGTGCCGCATTGCAGTTTTCCATCTGCAAGACCGAGGCGCTGAGCGACTTCAATGTCCGGGTGGAGAAAGTGGTGATTCACAATATCAAGAAACACGGCACGTATAACTTTTCCAATGACAGCTGGAGTGTAAACACTGACGTTCCCAATGACACCTATGCAAACTACACGCTGGCTTCGTCCACGCCTATGACGGTGACGACAGCGCAGACACTGCTTGCCACGAGCCAGGATGATTACATGTTTGTCATTCCCCAGACCGTGAATAAATGGAACAGAAGCCGGTACACTATAGAGTCCAACGATGCTTCGGGCGGTCCGAAGGCTGCCTATCTGGAAATCAAATGTTCCATCATTAAGGGAGAAAAGGACTATTCAGATGAAGGCTCAGTTTATCTGCCTTTCGGCGACACGTGGGAAATGAGCATGATTCACCGTTATGTCATCAGGATGGGAACAAATCTGAGAGACCGTGCCGGCTGGAGTGTTTTCACTAATACGTCCAATTCATAACTGTTTTCTATAAAAGTAAAAAGTTTCGCAATAATGAAAAAAACATATATTAAGCCCATTTCTCAACAATTTTTCTCATCCTTTCTCACTGAGACGATGAGTCCGAGCGGCACCCATTCCATCGACCCGTTCAAGGAATCCACTCCCGTGGACATAGGTGGTGACGAAGAAGACGTAGCAGCTCCTTCCAGTACGAAATCGCGAGATGAAATCCTTTGGGGAACCAAAGAGCCCACTCCCCCTACTGGTTTGTGGTGACTCTGTTGTCTGGCGACATTTTTTTGTAAAAACAGACCGCTGTCCGTGCTGAAGCTATGCTTTGCAGGGACAGCGGTCTGTTTGCGTCTTGCTGTGTCGGACGGGGATGTAAAGAAAAAGGAAATTGCTTATTTGTATGATTTCCGCTTTAGTTTATACCCCGTCGGGCTGTGTGAGGAATTTGATGTATTCGTTGGATGCTGCAGGTGAGCAGATGGTGAAGATGTTGTTTGCGAAGAGGATGTCGGTGATGTTGTTGTTTCGAACGTAGTCCGTCATGTTTTTGCAGAAATATCTGTAGTCGACCACATGCACCTCTTCAAACGATCCGAAGAGGTATCCTGGAATTGCATTTCCGAAACTGTCCTTGAGGATGAGTGCCCTCCTTGCGTTATGCTGGTTGGTTCTCACCTGTGTGATACGCGTGTCAGTCCCCATAAACGTGCAGTATGCCCCTCCGCTACCGTCTGGGAACTTGAAGAAATAATCTCCCTTGACCGGCGGATGTTCAGCAATGACATCGTAGTTTTTGTTGATGTCGTAAGTGATGTATGTTGTCTCATACTGAATATCGGCCGGCGGTGTCCAGTATACGAAGTCTTCCGGAGAATTTTTGATGGTGATGTCCTTGGAATACCCGTACATGCTGCCCACGTATCTGCGTACCACCTTCTCGTCATATTCGCTGAGTTCACGGAACGGTACTCCCGCCACCTTTGCGAACTGCCTTGCTGCATAGTAAGCCCCCCTTGGTGCCCAGTGGTGGTCTGTTCTCAGGAATATGTCCTCGTCGGCATGGTTTGCCAGGGCCGTGTACACGTCCACTGCCTTGACGCTGTCGCCAAGGTGGGCATATACGTTGTTGATGGTCGGCCGCTCCTCCTTAGTGGCTGACTTTGCGTTGTCGGGGCAGTAGAACTCCACAGCTGTCGGTATGGCCATGCAGTAGACGTTGACTGATGGTCCGAATGTTTCCTTGTATTTGTTGCAAGCGTCGGCATACCAGTCTCCGTAGTTAGGCTTGCCTCCATAGGACATGAGTGCCCTGGCCGATCCTTCCTTTCCCAACACGATGATTCCGGCATGTGCGATGCGTGTCTTTTCGTTTGCCGTGAGTTTGTTGGTGTACTGTCCGATTTCGCGGTTGTCGCCCGGCTCAGCGTCCGGTGCTTGTTCCATCGCGTTGGCAAGCGAGTCCGCCTCTTCGTTGACGTTGTCTTCGGCCGCATGGAATGTGATGCCTTCTTCGTTCTTGAAGAGAGCCATGCTCTGCCTGATGGTCATGCTGAGCGCCATGAGTTTGTCTCGGTATGGCTCGCTGTCGCTGAACCATGTGGACACGCTGTCAGTAAACTCTCCGTTAGCCAGTTTCTGAATAGAGAACTGAGGAAAATGGGCGAGCTCCCGCTTCTCCAGCTCAGATACTTCGGGTCTGGGGAAGAAGTTGAACACGACGGCGAAGGCCGCGATGAAGAGCGTGATGATTATGATGTAGAGTTTGTTGTGCACGTTTGTTGAGAGTTTAGAGTTGAGAGTTTAGAGTTGAGAGTTTAGAGGGAAGTATGTGCGGAAAGACTGGAGAACCTGGATATACCGGAAAGTCTGGATATACCGGAAAGTCTGGATATACCGGAGAGATTGCCCCATGGAAAAAAGCTATTGTGTGAGGTAGCGGTTGAGGTTGTTGGTGATTTTCTGGTCGCACATGAATCCGATGCAGTTGCAGAAGAGCACGTCTGTGATTTTGTTGTCGTTGATGTAGCTTACGATGTTCTTCTTGAAATAACGGCTGTCGACGACGTGGATTTGTTCAAAGGAATAGAAGAAATATCCAGGCAATGCGTTACCGAAACTGTCCTTGAGGATGAGCAGTCGGCGCCCGTTGTTGGTGCTGGTCTCCACTTTTGTGATTTTTGCGTCACCTCCCATGAATGTGCAGTAGGCTCCGCTGCTTCCGTCCTTGTAGGAATGGAAAAATGGTCCTTCCTTAGGCTCGTTCGCTCCGATGACCGTCTGCCCTTTCATTCTGTAGTTGATGTAAGTAGTTTTGTAGTCTACGTCCCTTGGCACATAGTAAACGAAGTCCTCGGGGTTGTTCTTGAGTTCCGGGTCGTGTGTGTAGTAGGAGTACATGGTTCCGAGGAAACGTCTTACCACCTTCTCGTCGTAGCTGTCGAGATTTCTGAATGGCACCCCTGCCACCTTTGCGAACTGCCTTGCCGCATAGAAAGCTCCGAGAGGCATCCAGTGGTGGTCGGTCCGGGAATATATGGGCTCGTTGACGTGCTTGCTGAGCGCCGTGTATGCGTCGACGGCATGTACTTCGGGTTCGAGATGCGCATAGATGTTGTTGAGCGCACTGAGCTGCCCGTTTCCGGTCCACGACTTCGCCATGTCGGGTGTGTAGAATTCTCCGTTCGACGGGATGGGCATGACATAGACATTGACACGTCCGTCGAATGTGCGGTAGTATTTGTTTGCTACTTCGGCGTAGTTAGCGCCTTTGGATGATCCTCCGCTTCCCCATCCGCCGAATGCTCTTACACGGCTTCCGCTTCCCACGATGATGATGCCACGTGCCGTCTTCCTTGCTCGGTCGCTTGGATTGAACCTGTTGACATAAGGTTCTACGACTCGGTTTTCCGCCGGGCAGTCGTCTTCCTCGTTGTATGCTCCTGAAATGGGTGTTCCCGTCTGCTGCATCATGGATGCTTGCTGCGCCTGGTTTTGGAAGGGCTGGCTCTGTTCGGGCAGCATCTGCTCAGGCTGTAGCCGTTGCGGCATGTTTTGTGGCTGGTTTTCCACTTTGTTGAACGCATCCTGGATTTCATCTCGGAACTCGGCGTTGGCCGGGTCGTTGAGGTCAACCTGTGCGGAAGCGAGAGTGGTTGAGAATAATGCGAGGAGAATTGCTAATTTCTTCATTTTTCTTTTTTTTAGATGAGCTGGATGGACTAGATGTTCTAGATATTCTAGATGGACTAGATGCCATCGATGTTTATTGGGGGTAGCTCTATTTTGAAATTATATAAATCATTAGAATCGTGTGTAGAGGAAGGCGTTGTTTGTGGCTCCGACGAGGAGGGCTACGCTGACGATGAGTATGGCCGCAGAAACGAGGAGCTTTGTTGCAAACTTGATGTTTGCGTTGAGGGTAGGGCTGGTCATCGTCAGTCGGTCGGTCCTGCTGATGAGCCATTGCCTTACAGGCATGACGAGGATAATAGCCATGATCCAGAGCAATAGCCGGTCGGTGAAAGCAGTGGTAGTGATGATGTTGTGGAATACCTCAGTCTGTCCGAAGAACGCCTTAAGGAACTGCTTGAGCCTTGTGAAGTCTGTGAAGTAGAATATCCCGAATCCGATGACTACGATGAGAGTGTTGTAGACGTGGAGCAGGAAAGTGGGTATCTTGTCAATCACCTTGAGTATGGTGTGCTTCTCGATGACGAGCAGTATGCCGTAATAAAGTCCCCAGATGATGAAGTTCCAGCTGGCTCCGTGCCACATGCCTGTGAGAAACCACACGGTGAAGATGTTGAGCATCTGGTGGCGTCGGTTTCCTCCCATGGGGATGTAGACATAGTCTCGGAAGAACGTACCGAGTGATATGTGCCATCTTCTCCAGAACTCTGTGACCGTCTTGCTGACGAGCGGATGGTCGAAGTTCTCGTTGAAATGGAATCCCATGCACCTACCGAGTCCGATGGCCATGTCTGAGTATCCAGAGAAGTCGAAGTAGATTTGTAGGGTGAAAGCAACAGCTCCGATCCATGCTCCTGTGGTTGTGATGTCTGCCAGTCCGTTCTTTAGGAACTGGTCTGCCACCTCACCGAGCTGGTTTGCGATGATGACTTTCTTTCCGAGTCCGCATAGGAATCGGAAAATGCCTTCCGCCATGTCGTCAGTGCTGACTTTTCGTTTCTTTATCTCAGCCTGCACCGTTGAATATCGGACAATAGGTCCGGCAATGAGCTGCGGGAACATGGATATGTAGAGCAGCAGGTTGAAGTAGTTGTGCTGTGCTGGCGACTGCTTTCTATAGACGTCGATGAGATACGAGATGGACTGGAATGTGTAGAAACTGATACCTATTGGCAGCGCGATAGTCGGCACGCTGACCTGGATTCCGATGTCGTTGAGCGTCTGCGCGAAGAATCCGAGGTATTTGAAGATGCATATGATAGCGATGTTTGCGATGAGTCCGAGCACGAGTGCCGCTTTTCTGTGCCGCTTCTGCTTGTCGATGACCATCCCCGCCAGATAGTTGAGGAAAACGGAGAAAATCATCAGAAAGACATATACGGGTTCTCCCCATGAATAGAAGATGAGTGAGAACATGATAAGCACCCAGTTCCTGACCCTGCAGTTCTGAACGGGGTTTCCCTGGAGCCATTTCTTGTCGATGAGGCTTCCGATGATATATAGGATGGCGAATGCCGGAATGAAGACGAACAGGAAGAATAAATCGGAGAAAACCATTGGGATTTACTATTTACTATTTATTTGATTATTTTTATATTCAGCTATTTTTTAGTTGAGAGTTTAGAGTTTAGAGTTGAGAGTAAAGTTACTCAGATTCGGTGTTATTTGTTCCGATAAGCTGTGATATGGCGTTGTTGAGCAGTCTTGCGTTGTTTCGTGCGCCTGCTTGGGATGTGTGAACGCCGTCGTAGGTGTTGGTGTGACGTTTTTCTTCGACTTTTCTGTCGATGAATTCCTCCGTGTCCATACGTATGATTCCGATTCCGATTCCGATTTTTTCCGCCATGGTCTGCAGAACGTCTCCGAATATGTGTATGTCCTGAGTCGGCACCTTTGTGGTCTGCATGGGAGAGAGAATGATGATTCTGGCTTCCGGGAACGCCTGATGCAGGAGTTCATAATTGAACCGAACGGACTCGGTGAGGCTGAGCACTTGGTTGACTGGCTTGGCTATGATGCTGGCCGCATCTTCTGCCATGGCCTTGTCTGCAGCCATGGTGTATAGTCCCGGCCGCTTGCTTCGGAACCATATATCGTTAGTCCCCGCACCGATGATGATGATGTGGGGTGTGGCCTGCTTTCCTTCCTGCACTGCCTGCTTGAGTCTGACGACCTGGTTGTAGATGACATTGTCGTTGCCCAAGGTTCCAATATTCTCCTCCGGATTAAACTTTGTGGCTTTTGTGTTGGTCCATGTCGCTCCGCTTCTTGCATAGCTCTTGATAGATGCCGGCTGAAAAAGTTCCTTGAACCATTTGTTCCATCCCCTGGGCTTGTCACAGTCGTCGCCTCCAATCCAGGTGTTGGAGTCGCCGAGCAGAACGACATGTAGTGTGGGATGGGGCTCCTGCGTTTGCGGTGTGTCCGGGTTGTTTGCACTCAGTTGCTGAATGTTCAGCATGACAAAAAGCAGCATACTGAGCAAAATCGATATTTTTTTCATTCTAATCCAATTATTTTCCTTTGCTGTCCAGCACCTCGCATGGTGCTGAATATGATAATTTTCTGCAAAGTTAGCAATATATTTTGAGAAACGAGGGGCAATTATGTATATTTAACAGTTGAGGGAAGTTTAGAGTTGAGAGTTTAGGGTGATATTAGATTTGGTGATGGGAGGACAGGTCGGACGGGTCAGACTGGTCTGACAGGTCGGACGGGTCAGACAGGTCGGACGGGTCGGACAGGTCGGACAGGTCAGACGGGTCGGACAGGTCAGACAGGTCGGACAGGTCAGACAGGTCGGACAGGTCGGACAGGCCGGACAGGTCGGAGGACAGGTCGGGCTGGATGGGGCGGACGGTCTGGTATTCACTTAACAGCGGGGATGTTGGTGGGGCATGGAAAAGGTTGTGCAGACAGAAAGGTGTGGTGAGCAGTTGGTTTTTTGAAAAAAAGTGGTTTTTGTTTTGTGTTGTTGATGATTATTTGTAATTTTGCATATTGTATTGGTTCGAACGAGCTAGTTCTAACAGATATGAGATAATAATTATAAACTGATATATACTGATAAATAATAGTGAGACTAACTAAAAATTCTAAATAATATATGATACGCAAATATGATTTTCTGATTATCGGCTCAGGTGTGGCCGGAATGAGTTATGCTCTGAAAGTGGCTCGCGCCAAGAAGGGCAAGATTGCCATCATCTGCAAGACGACGATGGAGGAAGCTAATACTGCCAAAGCCCAGGGTGGTATCGCCTCCGTGACAAACATGCTTGTCGACAATTTCGAGAAGCATATCGAGGACACGATGATAGCCGGCGACTATATCAGCGACCGTGAGGCAGTGGAGCAGGTAGTGCGCAACGCTCCTGCACAGATCAAGGAACTGGTGGAGTGGGGCGTAAACTTCGACAAGAACGAAAACGGGGACTTCGACCTTCACCGTGAGGGTGGCCATTCCGAGTTCCGCATCCTTCATCATGCTGACGACACCGGTTTCGAGATACAGCGCGGCCTGATAGAGGCTGTCCGCCGGAATCCCGATATCGAAGTGCTTGAAAATCATTTTGCCGTTGAGATTATCACGCAGCACCATCTCGGCATGCGCGTGACCCGCCGTACCCCTGGCATTGAATGCTATGGCGCCTACGTGCTGAATCCCGAGACGGGTAAGGTGGACACCTACCTGTCAAAAATCACGCTGATGGCAACCGGCGGAACGGGAGCCATCTATGCCACGACTTCCAATCCCAATATCGCGACTGGCGACGGCATCGCCATGGTATACCGTGCGAAAGGCAAGGTGAAAGACATGGAGTTCGTTCAGTTCCACCCGACCGTATTGTTCAACCCTCAGGAGACACACCCTGCCTACCTGATTACCGAGGCTATGCGCGGTTACGGCGGCATACTCCGCCTTCCCAACGGTGAGGAGTTCATGCAGAAATACGATGAGCGCCTGAGTCTGGCTCCTCGCGACATCGTGGCCCGCGCAATCGACAACGAGATGAAGATTCACGCCCTCGACCACGTCTGCCTTGACGTGACCCACAAAGACCCAGAAGAGACGAAACATCATTTCCCTAATATCTATGCGAAATGCCTGTCGATAGGCATCGACATCACGAAAGACTATATTCCAGTTGCTCCTTCTGCTCACTATATGTGTGGCGGTATCAAGGTGGACCTCGACGGCTGCTCGAGCATCCTCCGTCTTTATGCCATCGGCGAATGTTCGTGCACAGGCCTTCATGGCGGCAACCGTCTTGCCTCCAATTCCCTGATAGAGGCCGTGGTCTATGCCGACGCTGCCGCCAAGCACTCATTGTCTGTAGTGGACGACTATGACTTCAACGAGAAAGTTCCAGAATGGAACGACGAAGGAACGCTGACGAACGAGGAGAAGGTGCTGATAGCCCAGGACGTGAAGGAAGTTGGCCAGATCATGTCAACTTATGTGGGCATCGTAAGGTCGGATCTTCGTCTTCACCGTGCCTGGGAGCGTCTGGACTTGCTGTTTGAGGAGACCGAGCACCTGTTCAAGAAAGTGAAGCCCACACGCGACATCTGTGAGCTGCGCAATATGATCAATGTAGGTTACCTCATCACCCGCCAGGCACTGGAACGCAAGGAAAGCCGCGGACTCCACTACACTGTTGACTACCCGAAGCATGCGCTCGACGAGAAGAAGGGATTCAAGTAGTTGAGAGTTTAGGGTTTAAAGTTTAGGACTTTAGTTAATTGGACAGAAAAAACTCAGAGCCAGGGGCCGCAACGATGTTGCGGCATAGGACGACAAGCGAGAAAAAAAGCAAAAAAACAAAAAAAAATACGATTCCCTTGTAGTTTTTATGAAGTTTCTGCGTCTAAATGGTCAGAAACGAGTTTTTAACTCAATAAGAAAGACAGCAATACTATTTTAAAAACAAAACAAACGCAATGAAAAAGTTATTCATGATGGCGATAGGTCTGCTTCTCAGCATGACTGCATTCGCCCAGATGGATCAGCCGCTTCCGTTGGACCCTAACGTGCGTGTAGGAAAACTGGACAACGGCCTGACTTATTACATCCGGCACAATGAATGGCCGGAACAGCGAGTAGACTTCTACATCGCCCAGAAGGTGGGCTCGATGCAGGAGGAAGACAACCAGCGTGGTCTGGCCCATTTCCTGGAGCATATGTGCTTCAACGGCACGACCCATTTCCCCGGCAACAAGCTGAAGACCTATCTTGAGAGCATAGGCGTGAAGTTCGGTGAGAACCTGAACGCCTACACGAGCTTTGATGAGACCGTTTACAACATCAACAACGTGAAGTCCACGAACCTGGGCGCAATAGACTCCTGTCTGCTGATTCTCCACGACTGGAGCCACGACCTGCTGCTGGAAGACGGCGAGATCGACAAGGAGCGTGGTGTGATCAACGAAGAGTGGCGTATGCGCCGCAGCGCCATGCAACGTATGTATGAAGGTGCTCTTCCCGACATCTACCCTGGTTCAAAGTATGCTGACCGCATGCCAATCGGCACGATGGACATCGTGATGAACTTCCCTTACAACGACCTCCGTTCCTACTATAAGAAATGGTATCGCCCTGACCTTCAAGCTGTCATCGTTGTGGGTGATGTAGACGTGGACCGCATAGAGGGCAAGATCAAGGAAATCTTCGCCGACATCCAGGCTCCCGCAGCAGACGCTGCCGTTCGTGAATACTTCCCAGTTCCCGACACCGCAGAGCCCCTCGTGAGCATCCAGAAGGATAAGGAGATGACTTCCAGCGCCATCATGCTGATGATGAAACACGACAACATGAGCCGTGAAGAGAAAGGCAGTGTGATGAAGCTGATCAGCGACTATCTCGACGCAGCAGTCAGCAACATGTTTGCCAGCCGCATAGAGGAAATCCTTCAGAAGCCGAATCCTCCCTTCATCTCAGCCAGCTTGAGCGACGACGACTACTTCGTAGCCAAGACAAAGGACGCCCTGACCGGTGTAGTGGAGTTCAAGGACAACGGCCAGGATGCCGCATTGGCAGCCCTTTACCGTGAGATGCTCCGCTTTGGCCGCTTCGGCTTCACGGAGAGTGAGTACGACCGTTTCCAGCAGGAATACCTGTCGCAGCTTGAGGACCGCTATGCAAAGAAGGACAAGGTGCAGAACACCCGCTATGTCAACCAGTGTGTCCGCCACTTCCTCGACGGCGATGCCATGCCTGGAATCGAGGTTGAGTATCAGATGATGAAGATGCTCGTACCGAATCTTCCTGTAAGCATGATCAACGAAGGGTTGAAGGAGGCCGTTTCGGAGAACGACTCCAATCTGGTGATGGTGATGTTCGCTCCTGAAAAGGACGGCATCGTCCTCCCGACGAAAGAACATCTTGTGAACTTGATGAAGCAAGTCAGAGCCGAGAATATCGAGGCCTATGTGGAGGAAGTGAACACCGACCCTCTTATCACAGAGGAGTTGAAGGGCAGCAAGGTGAAGAGTGTGACCGACGGTGCTTTCGACAGCAAGGTGATTACCTTGGGCAATGGCGTTGTAATCCATGTAAAGAAAACCGACTACACTCCTAACAGCATCTCGATGCGCGCTGTAAGCTGGGGTGGTGACTCCTACTACAGCAACGACGAGTATCTGAACGCCTCAAACATTGACGATGTGAATCTCGGCGGCTACGGTAATTTCAGTGCCACTGACCTGAAGAAACGTCTTGCCGGCATCCAGGCTAGCGCAGATCCCTCAGTTGGCAACCGCACAGAAGGTGTGAATGGCCAGTGCGTTGTGAAAGACTTCGAGACGATGCTTCAGCTGACTTATCTGACCTTCACCTCTCCTCGCCGTGACGATGATGCCTTCAAGTCGTATACCGACCGTATGCGTCAGGCTCTGGCTAATCAGGATTTGTCGCCGACGACAGCATTGCAGGACACAGTTGTCAGCGTTGTATACAATAACAATGTACGTGCAAAGCGTCTGAAAGCCTCAGACATCGACAAGCTGAACTACGACCGTATGCTGGAGATATACAAAGAGCGTTTTGCCGACGGCGACGATTTCGAGTTCTACTTTGTTGGCGACATCGACTTAGACGAGGCAACTCCTCTATTCGAAAAATACCTGGGCTCTCTGCCTGTTCTCCCTGGCAGCGAGAAGATGAAAGGCATCGACCAGCGTATCGCAAAGGGCAAGAAGGTGAATGTGTTCGAGAAAGAGCTTCAGACACCTAATGCCATCGTGATATTCCTGTACCATGCCCCGATGAAGGACACTCCTCGCAACGAGATGGTGATGGACATGCTTCAGCAGCTGATGACGATGCACTACACCGAGAGCGTACGTGAGGACGAAGGTGGTGCCTACGGTGTGCCCACCCAGGGTTCCGTGACCGACTATCCCGAGGAAATCGCCGAGTTCATCGTTCAGTTGCCCACCGCTCCTGAGAAGCGTGCCCGCATGACCGAGCTGGTCTATGAGGGTGTTGACAAGATGTGTGCCGACGGCCCGAAGGCAGAGGATCTGCAGAAGGTGAAGGAGTACATGCACCGCAAGCATGCCGAGGATTTGAAGAAGAACGCATTCTGGATGGGTGCCATGGTGAAACAGAGCCGTTACAACTTCGACGAGGTGACAGGCTACGATGCCATGGTTGACGAGATCAGTGCGAAGGAAATCCAAGACTTCGCCAAGAAGGTGTTCAAGAGCGGCAACGTGATTGAGGTTGGTATGACCAGCCCGGTGAAATAAACAAATTTTGAAGTTTGAAATTTGAAGTTTGAACTTTAGAATTAGTACAAAAAGAGCGTGTCACATGATGCAGTGGCACGCTTTCTTCTATGCTTTTATAGGCTTGAGCTCAGCGTCAGAAAAAAGCGTGCCACATAAGAATGTGGCACGCTTAATTCTGTTTGTGGAGTATACAGGACTCGAACCTGCCACCTTTTGACTGCCAGTCAAACGCTCTAGCCAGATGAGCTAATACCCCATGACTTTGCAAAGTTAGTGATAAAGATTGGAATATGCAAGCGTTTGTGTGAATTTTTTTGAAAAAATAAGTGGAAGGATAGGTCGGACAAGTCGGACTGGTCAGACAGGTCGGACGGGTCGGACAGGTCGGACAGGTCAGACAGGTCGGACGGGTCGGACGGGTCAGACAGGTCGGACGGGTCAGACAGGTCGGACGGGTCAGACAAGTCGGACGGGTCGGACTGGTCAGACAAGTCGGACAAGTCAGACGGGTCAGACAAGTCGGACGGGTCGGATGAAAAGAAGTTGGCGGTAGAAAAAATGGCCGGGCTATTTGAAATCGAGGTGGACGAAAACCGGGTAGTGGTCGGATGGCAGCCTTCGTTTGGGCTTTGCCCCTTTTTTTGATGGTGCCCAGTATGCGTTGGTCAGGATGGCATATCTGTCCACCCGGTATTGCGGTGACACAAAGATGTGGTCAATACGGCTTTCGTTTCTGTCCTTCTGGTTGTAGTTGTTGAATGTTCCGTTTTCTGCAAATCTGATTCTGCAGGCCTCGTAGCAGTCGGAGAGATAGCCGGACTGAGTGAGGAATCGGTAAACATCCTCGAATTGGTCTCCGTTGAAATCTCCGGTTAGGATGACAGGTGTCTCATCTGATGCAAGCAGCCTGATTCTCTCCATGACGAGCTTGGCCCCTTCTGTTCTTGCTTTCTTCCCCGTGTGGTCGAGGTGGAGGTTGAAGAAAAGGAAAGTTATGCCGGTGTTGACTTGCCGGAACCGTCCCCATGTGCAGATTCTTGGGCATACGGCGTCCCACCCAATTCCCGGCGTGTCGGGTGTCTCTGAAATCCAGAAATGGCCTTGTTCCAGGAGTTCAATTTTCTTGAGGTCGAAGAAGATGGGTGCATACTCTCCTTTTTGCTTCCCGTCTTCTCGTCCGCATCCGATGTAGTCGTAGCCGTCAAGAAGCTTCAACATGTCGGTGAGCTGGTTGTGCTTCACTTCCTGGGCACCGAAGATGTCCGGGTGCTCAAAGTTGATTTGCGCACAGACAACCGGGCATCTTTGCTTCCATCCGTTTCCCTTCCGGGTGTCGTTGCTGTTCTCGTAACGGATGTTGTATGTTGCCACGTAGGTGGGCTGTGCGTTGACATGGGAAAAGACAATGACCAACAGCACAGAGATTAACAAACGATAGTTCTTCATCTTATGGAATTTTTTGCAAAGATAATGTTTTTTCGGTGAAAAGTGAAGAGCGAGGAGTGAAAAGTGTATTTACCCCTCTAATGGTTTTCTTTTTTGTGATGTGATTGTGGATGTGTTCTCTTTTTTGACGTTTAAGAAGGAGAAGCAAAATGTAGATTTTTGATTACTTATTTGCTGAAGTGAAATATTTGTGTTACCTTTGGAAATCTGTAACAAATGAAAACAAGGAATCCATGAGGAAAATGCTGAAATACATTCTTATGCTGTGTCCGTTAGTCGGGCTGGCAGTTGAGGACCCCGTCTCCTATGTGAATCCCCTGATGGGCACTGACTCGAGCCGTGAGCTGTCGGCCGGCAACACATACCCTTCCGTGAGTATGCCATGGGGCATGAACAGCTGGACTGCCCAGACGGGTAAATCGGACAGCCGCTGGCAATACACTTATAACAGCCGCCAGATTTATGGTATCAAGCAAACCCACAGCCCCTCTCCCTGGATTAACGACTATGGTCAGTTCGCCGTGATGGCAACGACGGGGCACCCTTATTTCACGGAGGACCGTCGCGCCTCTTGGTTCTCCCACAAGTCAGAAACCGCAACTCCTTATTATTACAAGGTTTATCTGGCAGACTGGGACGTGGTGGCCGAGCTGGCCCCCACCGAGCGTTCAGCCATCATGCGATTCACTTATCCCGAGAGCGACAAGTCGAATTTGGTGATAGACGCGCTGGAAGGTGGGTCGAAAGTTGAGGTAGACGTGGGCCGACGACGTATCAGTGGCTATAGCGTCAAAAACAATGGTGGCGTCCCTTCGAATTTCCGCTGCTATTTCGTGATGGAGCTGAACCATGATTTTGTCGTGAGCCAGAAGGTAAACGGCAGTCACCAGGGTGCCGTCCTCACCATGCGAACCCGTAGGAATGAGCCAGTTGAACTCCGGGTCGCCTCCTCGTTTATCAGTGAGGATCAGGCCTTTGAGAATCTGAAAGAGCTGGGTTCGGACACGTTTGATGAAGTGAAGTCCAAAGGCCGTTCAAGATGGAATGAAGTTCTGGGACGGATTGAGATAGCCGATAGTTCTGACATCGACCGTCTGCGCACCTTCTACAGCTGCCTTTACCGGGCCTTGTTGTTTCCCCGCCGTTTCTATGAGGTGGACACAGAAGGCAAAATCCTCCATTACAGTCCTTACAACGGCAAAGTAGAGCAAGGGTATCTGTATACCGACACCGGCTTCTGGGACACCTTCCGTGCGTTGTTTCCCTTGCTGAACCTTGCTTACCCCAGTGAGAACATGAAAATTCAGTCCGGGCTTGTGAATGTCTATAAGGAGAGCGGTTTCCTTCCCGAATGGGCAAGTCCCGGACATCGTAATTGTATGGTAGGCAACAACTCCGCCTCCGTGGTAGCCGATGCCTACCTGAAGCTCCGTGACGCTCAGGGCCGCGTGGACTATGACATGGCGACACTGTGGGAAGCGGTGACCCATGGTGCCCATTCCGTCCATCCGAAGGTTAGTTCGACGGGCCGGAAGGGCTATGAATATTACGACCGCCTGGGGTATGTCCCTTGTGATGTCGGAATCAACGAGAGTGTTGCCCGTACATTGGAGTATGCCTATGACGACTGGTGTATCTGGCGTCTGGGCAAAGCCTTGGGAAAACCGGATTCTGAAATCGATCCGTATCTCAAAAGTTCCGATAACTACCGCAATGTGTTCAGCCCGGAATATAGCCTGATGCGGGGACGTAAGGAGAACGGCGGGTGGGAGAGCCCGTTCAATCCCCTGAAATGGGGCGGTTCGTTTACTGAGGGTAATGCCTGGCACTACACATGGTCGGTGTTTCATGATGTTGACGGACTGATAGAGCTGATGGGTGGACGTGACAGCTTCTGTCAGATGCTGGACTCCGTCTTTTCCATTCCTCCAGTCTTTGATGCCAGCTATTATGGCCGTGTGATTCATGAAATCCGTGAGATGCAGGTGATGAACATGGGTAATTATGCCCACGGCAACCAGCCTGCGCAGCATATGATCTACCTTTATGATTATTGCGGTCATCCTGAGAAGGCCCGTTATTGGATAGGTGAGGCCATGGCCCGCCTTTATTCTCCCACCCCCGACGGCTATTGCGGTGATGAGGACAATGGGCAGACTTCAGCTTGGTATGTTTTCTCCGCAATGGGTTTTTACCCTGTTTGTCCTGCAAGCGATGAGTATGCTGCCGGTGTTCCCGCTTTCCGTCACATTGTTCTCCACCGTGAGGACGGCACGCATTTGGACATTGTCCGTGAGGGCCGGGATGGCGACGGGAGTATCCATTGCGACGGTGGCCAACTCGATCGTCCCTTCATCAGTTTTGACCAACTGCGTCACTCAAAGACTCTGAACTTCGGATTCTGAACGTGGCGGGGCGGGGGACCTGATCGTGAACGGACTGTGAAATCATCTGCATCAACAGATTTTCTGCCTGTGTGTGAAGAAAAATCCACCTTATATATAAAAAACTATAAAAAATGACTTGTTTTTTTTGTAGTTATCTTTGCTTTTGCTAACTTTGCCCCCACTTTTGGAAAAGTCAGAAGCAAAACAGCATACATTATATAAAGAAATGGCAAAAAATCTGGTAATAGTAGAGTCCCCTGCCAAGGCCAAGACCTTGGAAAAATTCCTTGGCAGCGACTACAAGGTTATGTCAAGCTACGGACATATCCGCGACTTGAAGAAAAAGGATTTCAGTGTGAACACCGATGATTTTTCTCCAGTATATGAGATACCTGAGGACAAGACCGAGGTGGTGAGCAAACTGAAGAAAGCCTCTCAGAGCGCCGAGAGCGTGTGGCTGGCCTCCGATGAGGACCGCGAGGGAGAGGCGATATCTTGGCATCTGGCCCATGTCCTGGGACTGGATGTAGCGCATACGAAGCGCATTGTGTTCCATGAGATTACTAAAACCGCAATCCTGGAGGCCATCCAGCATCCCCGCACGATAGACACCAACCTTGTGAACGCCCAGCAGGCCCGTCGAGTGCTCGACCGCATTGTGGGCTTCAAACTTTCTCCCGTTCTGTGGAAGAAACTGAAACCCCAGCTATCAGCCGGCCGTGTTCAGAATGTAGCCGTGCGTCTGATCGTGGAGCGTGAGCGCGACATCCAGAAATTCCATCCCGAATCCTCCTATAAGGTGACCGCCGAATTCGTGGCGCTGGATGATTCCGGCAAACCGACGGACGTGATGCTGAAAGCCGATTATGAGCAGCGTTTTGCCACTGAGGAAGAGGCAGCCCGCTTTTTGGAGGAATGCAAGAACCGTCGCTTCGTGATAACCGATATCAGCAAGAAGCCGATGCATAAGTTCCCTGCTCCTCCCTTCACGACATCCACTCTTCAGCAGGAGGCAGCCCGCAAGCTGGGATTCTCCGTAGCCCAGACCATGTCTGTTGCCCAGCACCTATATGAGTCTGGACAGATTACCTATATGCGAACCGACTCGGTGAACCTTTCCTCACTGTGTATCAACGCCTCTAAGAAGGAGATCGTGGATAAATTAGGCGAAAAGTACTCCAAGGTACGTAAATACCAGACGAAATCGAAAGGCGCCCAGGAAGCCCACGAGGCCATCCGCCCTACCTATATGTCGGAGCATGAGATCAAGGGAACAGCCAACGAGAAGCGCCTCTACGACCTTATCTGGAAGCGCACCATAGCCTCCCAGATGGCCGACGCCGAGATAGAGAAGACCACCATCCATATCTCTCTGGAACCAGAAGGAGATAATGCATTGTCTTCCAAATCAATAGACGGTATGTTCGTGGCCAACGGCGAGGTTGTGACATTTGACGGCTTCCTTCGTGTTTACCGCGAGTCGTTCGACGACGACCAGGACAGCGGTGAGATTGAGTCAGCCCTTGACGCCAGCCTGCACGCAGGCCAGCTGCTGGGCTATAACGAATTGACCGCCACCCAGCATTTCACACAGGGTCCTCTCCGCTTCACGGAGGCTTCGCTGGTGCGCAAGCTGGAGGAACTGGGAATCGGTCGTCCTTCCACTTACGCCCCGACCATCTCCACCATCCAGCAGCGCGAGTACGTTGAGAAAGGCGACAAGAAGGGTGAGAAGCGGACGTATGTCATCCTGAGCCAGAAGCCCGGCAAGACCCTTTCGAAGAGCGAGAAGAGCGAGGTCGTTGGCAAGGAGAAGGGCAAACTGCTTCCCACCGACACCGGCATCGTGGTGAATGACTTCCTGGTGGAGTATTTCCCCACAATCGTGGATTATAACTTCACCGCCAATGTAGAGAAAGAATTTGACGAGATAGCCGACGGCAAGGAAGAATGGCAGCAGATGATGCGCGACTTCTATGATGACCTGATGCCAGAGGTTGACAAGGTGATGAATATCCAGCTTGACCACAAGGTTGGAGAGCGCGTGCTGGGCAAGGAGCCCGGAACCGGCCGCGAGGTGACCGTTAAAATCGGCCGCTTCGGTCCGATTGTTCAGATTGGTTCCGCCGGTGACGACGAGAAGCCGAAGTTCGCCCAGCTGAACAAAGGACAGAGCATCCACAGCATCACGCTGAAAGAGGCATTGGAACTCTTCAAACTTCCCCGCGTTCTGGGCGAATACCAGGGCGAGGAGGTGAAGGTAGGCACCGGCCGTTTTGGTCCGTATATCTATTACAAGAAACAGTATGTCTCCATTCCTAAAGGTCAGGATCCGATGACGTTGACCCTTGACGACGCAACACAGCTGATAGAGGAGAAGAAGCAGCAGGATGCGGCAAAGCATCTCCGCAAGTTTGACGAGGAGCCGGAGCTTGAGATCATGAACGGCCGTTTCGGTCCTTATATCGCTTACAAAGGGAAGAACTACCGCATCCCGAAGACCATCAAGGAGCCCGAGACGCTGAGTCTGGAGAAGTGCATGGAAATCGTAGAGAAAGCAGACTCCAAGAAGAAGTGATTCCCGTTTAAGGTTTGTCCAAGAATACACAGAAATCATGCAGCGGATAGTACTGATAGGTTATATGGGAGCCGGGAAGACGACGATAGGCCGTGTGCTTGCCCGGAAATTGGAGTTGGAGTTTTTCGACCTCGACTGGTACATAGAGGCCCGCTATCGGATGAAAATCCCCCAGATTTTCTCTGAGCGCGGGGAAAGTGGCTTCCGTGAGCTGGAGCGCCTGATGCTTCATGAAGTATGCGAGATGGAGGACGTGGTCATCGCCTGTGGCGGTGGCACCCCCTGCTTCTTCGACAACATGGACTACATCAATGCGCAGTCGGAGAGCTTCTATCTGAAGGCTGAACCGGAGGTGCTGAAAGCCCATCTGCTGATGGGGAAATCCCAACGTCCCCTGATTCAGGGTAAAAGCCCAGATGAACTGACAGCCTATATCAAGGAGTCCCTTCAGGTGCGCTCACCGTTCTATGAGCAGGCCAAGCACGTGGTTCCGATAGAGGTGATCCACACGAAGGCCCAGATCAACCACTATGTGGAGGAGATAGAAAAAAGTATAAATAAAAGCTAGATTTTTCATAAGAACTAGATATGCTGGAATTTTCAGACTTTCCGGATATTCCATAGAAAAAACGAGATATTTACTGCAAAAAAGAAACTCAAATCACATCATCCGATTCATGAGAAAATGGCGCATAGAAGATTCCCAGGAACTATATAGCATCGACGGCTGGGGGGTGAATTATTTCCATATCAACGACAAGGGACATGTTGTGGCCACACCGCTGAAGAACGGTGTGGAGGTAGACCTGAAAGATGTGATGGACGAGCTGTCGCTCCGTGACATCTCCGCTCCCGTGTTGGTTCGTTTTCCCGATATCATAGACAACCGTATCGAGAAGACCGCCACATGCTTTCAGAATGCCGCCCGAGAGTATGAATACAAGTCGGAGAGTTTCATCATCTATCCCATCAAGGTGAATCAGATCAGTCCCGTGGTGGAGGAGGTGATCAGTCATGGCAAGAAGTACAATCTGGGTCTCGAGGCCGGTTCAAAGCCCGAGCTTCATGCCGTTCTGGCCGTGAATATGGACAGCGACTCGCTGATTATCTGCAACGGGTATAAAGACCAGAGCTATATTGAGCTGGCGTTGCTGGCACAGAAGATGGGCAAGCGCCTCTTCATCGTTGTGGAGAAACTGAACGAACTCGACGTGATTATCGAGACCGCCAAGCAGCTGAACGTCCGCCCCAATATCGGCATCCGCATCAAGCTGGCTGCCAGTGGCAGCGGCAAATGGGAGGAGAGTGGCGGCGACGCGTCAAAATTCGGCCTTACCTGCGGCGAGCTTCTCTCTGCCATAGACGTCCTTCAGGAGAATCATATGGAGGACTGTCTGAAACTGATCCATTTCCATATCGGAAGCCAGATTACCAAGATACGCCGTATACAGAACGCTCTCCGTGAGGCAGCCCAGTTCTATGTCCATCTGCGTCAGATGGGTTTCGGAGTGGAGTTCGTGGACTGTGGCGGCGGACTGGGCGTGGACTACGACGGTTCGCGTTCCGCCAACAGTGAGAGCAGTGTGAACTACAGTATTCAGGAATATATCAATAACTGCGTCTACACGTTCGTCGAGGCAGCGAATCTTAACAACGTGCCTCACCCGAATCTGATCACAGAAGGTGGCCGGTCGATAGCCGCCCACCATGCCGTACTGATATTGGAGGTGCTTGGAGCCGCCGAGCTGCCCGTGATGCCCGAGGAATTCGAGGTGACAGAAGACGCCCATCAGATGTCCAAGGAACTCTATGAAATCTGGGACAATCTGTCGACCCGCTCGATGCTTGAGGACTGGCATGACGCCCAGCAAATCCGCGAGGAGGCCCTCGAGCTGTTTGCCCATGGCATGCTGGACCTGAAGACCCGCGCCGAAATCGAGCGTATGTTCTGGGCCGTAGCCAAGGAGGTGAACACGCTGGCACATACGATGAAACATGCTCCGGAAGAATTCCGTACACTCGACAAGCTGCTGGCTGACAAGTATTTCTGTAATTTCTCCATTTTCCATTCGCTTCCTGACTCCTGGGCCATCGACCAGTTGTTCCCCATCATGCCCATCCATCGCCTTGAAGAGAAACCCACACACAATGCCACGCTTCAGGACATCACGTGCGACTCCGACGGAAAAATCACGAATTTCGTGTCGCATCAGACCGTAAGCAGTTTCATCCCCCTTCACAACCTCAATCCGAAGAAAGGTCCGTACTATGTGGGCGTGTTCCTTGTGGGTGCTTATCAGGAGATTCTGGGCGATATGCACAACCTGTTCGGTGACACGAATGCCGTTCATATCCAGGTGACCGAGGACTCGTATGAGATAAACCATATCATAGACGGTGAGACCGTGGCCGATGTGCTGAGCTATGTTCAGTACAACCCTAAGCGTATGGTCCGCAATTTGGAGATTTGGGCACGAAAGGCCGTTCAGCAGGGCAAGATCACGCTTGAGGAAGGCAAGGAATTCCTCGCCACTTATCGCTCCGGCCTGTATGGATATACCTATTTGGAATAAGAGATGGTACAGCTGGATCAGACAGACTTGAAGATACTTCGTGCTTTGCAGAATAATGCAAAGCTGACGACAAAGGAGCTGGCTGAGGCGGTAGACCTCAGCACGACTCCTGTGTTTGAGCGCCTGAAACGCATGGAGCGTCAGGGCGTGATCAAGAAGTATGTTGCCATTTTGGACCCTGCTAAGATCGGCGCGGGTTTTATGGTGTTCTGCAATGTGAAGATGCGTCAGATGAACCAGGACATCGCGAATAATTTTGAGCGTCGCATACAGGAGTTTCCAGAGGTGACTGAATGCTACAACACGTCAGGAAACTTCGATTTTCTGCTTAAGATTTACGTGAAGGACATGAAGGAATACCGCGAGTTCATATTGAACAAGCTGGGCACGGTTGAGTATCTCGGTTCATTGGAGAGTACTTTTGTTATGAACGAGGTAAAGCATGAGTATGGTGTGAACGTTTGACTCCCTTGAGCCTGAGAAAGTGCCATTTACTGTTTGCAATGTGCTGTTTTTGTGAATAATAGCTGACTTGTTTTTTTTGATTGATGCATTTCAGCTGTGCATCGTCAGTTTACTTCAGATTTCGTTTTTTTGAGAATGCTGACAAGTGAACGCTTGATGTGGAAGGTCTGGTAAATTGTGTCGCCGTCGATGTCGATGCCTTCCGACTCATGCTGTGTCAGCATATCGAACTTTTTGACAATGCGGCGGCTGTCGGGGTCATATATGGCGATGTGTGCGTCCATCGGGTTTTTCTTGCTGGCCGACCCCCCTAATGAAAGATATACTTTCCCGTCATGGAAAACACAGTCTTGCAGGTTTCCGCATTTTGCTTCCACCATAAATGGTTCTCCTTCGTATACAATAGTTTCCGTGATGTCACCGTTTCCATTCGTCTTGAAACGGAATTCTCTTGCCATGAAGTCAACCGTCTGCTTGGCAGTGGCTCCGCTGCTTATCTCCTCGTCGTATCCGAAAAGCCATCCTTTGCCGTTTGAGAAATCGAATGCCGCGATGAAATTCGGGAGTCTCATCCCCCCAAGTTTGAGCCTGAAATAACGGATGAGCTTACACGTCCGTATCTTCTTCGAGTCATTTCCAACGTGGTTCCAAAGCATATTGTAGTTGTGGTTGATGTCAACTACAGCCACGGTACCGTATCGCTCTCCGTCAACGATGGTGTTGTCGCCCAGCATCACGTACAAGAACGGCAGTCCTCCCTCTTCTTTCCTATACCCCGGCTCCTGTGAATACTCGTTGCTGAAGCATACGGATCCCAAATGCATGGCATTGGCGTATGCCGGTGCTTCCGACATCGGAATGTAGAAGGCGTCCACTTGCGACATGGTTCTTAGGTCCATCACCTGGCAGTAGCCGCCGTTTCGGAATTGGTAGAGCCTGTGTCTATGTATAGCTATTCCCTGTGGCGTGATGCTGTTGTTGAAACGAAGGCGTGGGTTGATTTTTGTCTTTCCGTCGGGATAAGTCCGACGCCTGCTGTAGATGCGTGTTTTGCTGATATGCTCAGTGATGGCGCCCACCTGTTGTGGCTGGCAACTGCTGATGGTCTGTGCTTTCGGAGCAGTGGTCAGTGCCGTCAGTAGCATGGCGATAATGAGTGTTTTGTGTTTCATTCTGTTCGTTTTTTGCAAATTTATAGAAAAAAATCGGATTAATAAGCCTGTTGAATCAAGAAATTGGCTTATTCATTTAGTGGAACGATAATGAAAATGTCAGAAAAGACAAAGGCAATGAAGTGGTTATTCATGTGTGTGTTGGTTGTGCTACTGTTCTTTTATTATGTTTTTTATCCAAGGACGTATGGGAGTCCGATTTTTTTTTGTAAATTTGCATGAGAAAGCAATCTCTCCCAAACTACAAGAAAATGAAGAAACTACGATTGATTCTGTTGTGTCTGTTCTGCCTTGTGGCATTGCGTATGTCGGCACTCATAATGTATGACGGCAGTCATGCTGTCAGTTATCATGTGAACGGTAAGTCCTCCCCTGTGGTGGGTGTGGCCCTGGATATGTTCGGCAGCGACATGGAGCAGGTGACCGGCGCGCGTGCCGTATCTGAAAAGAACGGCGTGATTCAGGTTTATCAGCTTGACCGGAATATGAAGCTCAAACCGGGCTTGCAGCAGCAAGGCTGTCCTGTAGCTGATGTGGCAGCCCACATGGACGCCTTTTGGATAGGCGTGCGTGACGGCAAGGTTCTTGTGGTTGGCAATAACGGTCGTGGCTGTGCCTATGGACTGTTGGAACTGTCGCGTATGGCCGGCGTCTCGCCTTGGGTGTGGTGGGGCGACGTGGTTCCTGAAAAGCGTGACAAGCTGACCATTGATGACAGTTTTACGACATACCAGAGTCCTTCCGTGGCTTACCGCGGCATCTTTATCAACGATGAGGACTGGAGCCTGCGTGAGTGGTCGTCGAAGACCTTCGAGCCCCTTGGGGTGAAGGGGTCCATCGGCCCGAAAACCTATAAGGAGATTTTCAAGCTGCTGCTGCGACTGCGTGCCAATATGATCTGGCCTGCGATGCATGAGGGGACAACCGGGTTCTTCACGGTGAAAGGCAATCAGGCCGTGGCCGACTCTTGCGGCATTCTGATCGGCACTTCGCATTGCGAGCCATTGCTCCGCAACAACGTGGCGGAGTGGGACGTGAAGCAACGTGGGGCCTACAATTATATCACGAACAAAGCATCAGTGCTTGATTACTGGACGGAGCGCCTGAAGGAGGTTGCCGGAACAGAGGATTTCTTCACCATCGGCATGCGCGGCATCCACGACGGTTCGATGGAGGGTGTGAAGACCCGAGAGGAGAAACTGAATGGGCTTCAGCAGGTGATAGACGATCAGCGGGAGCTGCTGAAGAAATATGTGAACAAGGACGTGACGAAGATTCCCCAGGTGTTTATCCCCTACAAGGAAGTTCTGGAGATCATGGAGAGCGGCTTGCGCGTTCCCGATGACGTGACACTGATGTGGTGCGACGACAACTACGGCTATATGACCCGCCTGAGCGACAGTGAACAACAGCGGCGCAGTGGCGGCGGTGGTGTTTATTACCACTTGAGCTACTGGGGGCGTCCCCATGACTACCTGTGGCTGACGACCACTCAGCCCGGCTTGATCTATTCGGAGATGAAGTCCGCCTACGACCATAATTGCCGTAAACTATGGATTGTGAACTGTCATGATCCGAAGGTGGCGGCCTACGACCTGGAGTTCTTTCTCGACATGGCCTGGAATATCGACTGCGTGAGGCCCAACACCATAGGCCAGCATCTGGAGCGCTGGCTCAGCACCCAGTTCGGTCAGCAAGCCGGAAAACGCCTCTCTCCGATTATGGCCAACTTCTATCGTCTGAGCGCCATGCGCAAACCCGAGTTCATGGGATGGACCCAGGTGGAGCTCGACAAGAAGAAGTATGCACGTGGTTGGTCGCCTGTCGTTGACAGCGATTTCTCGATGACCGAATTCGGCGGCGAGCTTGAACGCTATGTGAATCAATATGCCGTGCTCTGCCAGAAGCTGAAGGAAATCAGCCTTGACATCCGCCCAGAATTGCAAGATGCCTATTTCGCAGCCGTGACCTATCCCGTATGTGCCGCTGCCGCCATGGCAGAGAAGCAGCTGGAGGCACAGAAAGCGCGTAATACGCAGGGCGAGGATTGCAAAACGGCTGCTGAACATTCGATGTCGGCCTATCGTGAGATCCAGCGTCTCACCGACTATTACAATAACGAGATGTCGGACGGCAAGTGGAAAGGCTTGATGAGTATGGCTCCCCGTGGCCTTTATGTTTTCGGCGAGCCCACACTCCCTGTCTCCTCCGACGGCAGCCTCATGCGTGACTATCATCAATACGATCAGCCGACCCCCGTGCCAGAAGGAGATGACTACATAGCCAACGACGCATGCAATTATACCAGTTCCACCACGCAGCTGAATCCAGTCCAGCTCCTGGGCCATTCCCTCCAGGCCGTTCCCCTGCCCAAGGGCGAGTCCGTCCGCTATCGGTTTATCACGGAGCAGGAAGGAGAAGCCGTTTTGTACACCGCCATGATTCCGACCCAGCCCAACGACAAGGGCGACTTGCGCTACAGCGTCGCCATAGACGACGGTGAACCAGTCGTGATTTCCCTTAAGGAGAAATACCGTTCTGAATACTGGAAGCAGAGCGTGCTCCGCGGCCAGGCCTTGAAGAAAACTCCTGTGAATCTGAGCAAAGGCCCTCACACGCTGACAGTGAAAGCCCTTGACGACCACATCATCTTCGACCAATGGATGGTGGACTTCAAAAAGGACCGGCAATTCTATTTGCTTCCAGTGGGCAAATAAAATGAAATTTATTTGTTTATATCCCTACTTATTCGTAACTTCGCAGAATAAAAAGTGTGGCATAAATTTTGCTATGTCTTTTTAGTGATAGAAAATCAATAATAAACCGTAAAAAATATGTTGCCTCGTTTTGATGAAGACGAGAAGACAAGACGATAGTCAACTGACGGACATACATAAAGTAATCAATGGTCTTTACACCCCCTTCGGTTCCCCCGTTATCGGGGGACAGAAACCCTACAGTCAACTGGAAAGTGAGGCAAGTTATTTTTTTACATCAATAAATTAGAATACAAAATGGAAATTACAAAAGACAACTTTAGTGAGATAGTCAATGGCGGCAAGCCCGTGATGATAGACTTTTGGGCCACATGGTGTGGTCCTTGCCGCCGTGTAGCCCCCGTAATCGAACAGCTGGCTCAGGAATATGAGGGTCAGGCCATCGTGGGGAAGGTCGACGTTGAGGAGCAGGACGAGCTTGCAGCCCAGTTCGGCATCCGCAATATCCCTACGGTTCTTTTCCTGAAGAATGGAGAGGTGGTCGACAAGGTGGTCGGCGCAATGGCCAAACCCGCTTATGAAGAGAAGCTGAAGGCTTTGTTGTAAGGAAAAAAGTTGACATTATGAGTGCGATAGACGATGAGCTGATGCAGGGAGCGGCTGAAGATGCCGCAGAGATAGAATATATCCGCAACTATCTCCCCCAGGAGTTGAAAGAGAAATACTCCGACGACGACCTATACTACATCCTCGACGTAATCATAGAGTATTACACTCAGAACGGCGTGTTTGACGCTGCTCCCGACGACGAGGGCTATGTTGAGATCGATCTCGACAAGGCAGTGGACTATGTCGTGAAGAAAGCGAAGAAGGAGCACATGGGCGACTATGATCCCGACGATGTGCTTCTCGTCGTTCAGGCAGACTTTGACTACAACGAAGGCGAAGAAGGTGAAGAGTGACGGGTGACCGTTGCTCTTTATTTCATAGAGAATACAAGACGAAAGTCAACCGACGGACATACTTCAACAAATAACAGTCAGACCCAAAAATTGATGGAGCGCAAGCAGGGAACCCAAGTGAGACAGACAGCGACGGCAGAGACCACCATCCGTGTGAGTCAGCAGCAGTTGCTTACTGCCCAGTTGCTGGAACTGGGCGAGGACGCGTTGATGGAGCGAGTGGAGAATGAGCTGAACGAAAACGTGGCGCTCGAAGAGGGCAGCGATAAAGATTCCGACAGCGAAGATGACGCTCCTTATGAAGACGAAGTCTTTGACGAAGGGCGTTCGTCTGACGATCCATCGGCCGGTTGGGATGACGACAGCGAAGAATTGCCGGTCTATACGGCCGGTGGTGGCGAGAGCCGTTCAGAGATTCCTTTAGGCGACACGAAGTCGTTTGTCGACGAACTGCTGAGTCAGACCGGCGACCATGAGATGGCCGACGAAAAGCAGGAAGAGCTCGTGAGGTACCTGATAGGCTCGCTGAACGACAATGGCTTTATCGACCGCCCTTTGCCGAGTATCAGCGACGACCTCCTGTTCAATCACAATGTGGACGCATCTGTGGAGGAGCTGGAAGCCGCCCTGAACGTGCTTCAACACTTCGACCCAGCCGGCATCGGCGCCCGCGACCTTCGTGAGTGCATGCAATTACAGCTTGACCGAAAGATCTCAGACACTCCCAAGGCCGGCAACCTGCATCGTCTGATGGTGCTGGGTCTGGCACGTCAGGCCGTGACGGAATATTTCGATTTGTTTAAAAACAATGAGCGTCAGAAGCTGAAGGAGAAACTGGATGTTCCAGATGACATTTTTTCCGATGTGCTTGACGCGCTTCACAAGCTGAACCCCCGTCCGGGTCTGTCCTTGAACGAAGGCTCCGGCGACCGTTCCCACCGAGTGGTGCCAGACTTCATCATAGAGACGAGCGTAGACGGCAACATCAGCTTCAGCCTTCGCGGGAGCCGGATTCCCCCTCTGCGTGTGAGCCGAGCCTATCAAGAGCTGATAGCTGCATCCTCACGCACGACGTTGAGCGCATCGCAGAAAGAGGACTTGAAATACGTGAAGTCCAACGTGGAGCGTGCCGAGAATTTTATAGAGGCACTTCGCAAACGCCGTGACACGCTTTACCGCACGATGCATGCCATCATCCAGCGTCAGCGCGCTTTCATGCTGAGCCAGGACGACAGCGACCTCCTCCCTTTGACCGGCGGCGAGATAGCCAAGGCCGTCGGTGTTGACGGGTCTACCATCTCACGTGCGGTCTCCAGCCGTTACGCCTTGCTCGACGGCACCCTTTACCCTCTGAAACAGTTCTTCCTCCGCACGCGGCGAAATGCCGAGGGAGAGGAGGTGATGAAAACTCAGGTGGCCAGCATGCTTCAGGAAGTGATAGATGGAGAAGATAAGTCGAATCCGTTGAGCGATAGTGAAATATCGGATATTTTGGTCAGCCGTGGCTTGAATATCCGCCGCAGGACCGTGGCGAAATACCGCGACCAGTTAGGCATCCCCGTTGCCAAGATGAGGCGGAAATGAGTTGTTTTAGTGAAAAGTGAATAGTGAATAGTGGAAAGTGAAACAAACAAGGAAAAAGATGGAGACAAACACAATAGGAAGAGAATTTATCGCTCCTGCAAAGACGTTTACCCAGATATTCTCTCCGTTCTATGCCCCGATGTGGGCGATCTTGTGGTTGCTGGTGTTCAGCAACTACCGCCACATCCCGCTGAAGCCAAAGCTGTTCATACTTTTGGTGGTGTTGGTGTTCACGGTGATTGTCCCGAAGGTGATGATCTTTCTTCTGCGTCGTGAGCTGAACCTGAGCCGCTGGCAGTTCGACATGCGGTCTAACCGCCATCTTCAGTATGGCATCGCGTTTGTCTGCTCTCTGACGTGCATGATATTTCTGATGCGCCGTTGGAGTGCCTTTCCTTTTCTTTCCGGCGTCATTGTGTCGGCCTTAGTGGCAGAGATTGTGTGCTTGGTCATCAACATGTGGTGGAAAATCAGTGTCCACATGGTGGGTATCGGCGGACTGGCCGGACTGGTTGTCGCTTTCAGCAACCGCTTCGTGTTCGATCCCGTTCTTCCGACTTGTGTGATTATTCTTTTGGGCGGCCTGATGGGCACGTCGCAGATGATTCTTCGTCAGCACACGTTGCTTCAGCTGCTCGTAGGATTTATAGTCGGGCTTCTTTGTGCCCGGTGCACTTTTATGTTTTGGTAAGTAAAAGATTCAATATTCAAATACAATGCAAGCGAGAGTAAGTATCATAATGGGCAGCACATCGGACATGCCGGTGATGGAAAAGGCTGCCAAGTTTTTTGACGAGTGGGAAATCCCGTTTGAGCTGGTGGCTCTGTCGGCCCATCGTACTCCTTCAGAAGTGGAGGAATTTGCCCGTGGCGCGCAGTCTCGTGGCATCGAGGTGATCATAGCCGGCGCCGGCATGGCAGCCGCATTGCCAGGCGTGATAGCCGCCAATACGACTTTGCCGGTGATTGGTGTTCCAATCAAGGGCAGTGTGCTGGACGGCGTTGACGCGCTTTATTCAATTCTTCAGATGCCTCCAGGAATCCCCGTGGCCACAGTGGCCATCAACGGAGCGATGAATGCTGCAATCCTGGCCGTACAGATTATGTCGGTAGGCGACAAGTCGCTGGCAGAGCGTCTTCTGGCTTATAAGGAGTCGTTGAAGGAAAAGATAAAGAAGGCCAACGAGGATTTGAGCAAGATGGAATTTAAGTTTAAGGTTTAGAGGGGTTTAGAGTTATTCTAGGCTTTCTAGTCATTCTAGGCTTTCTAGTTATTCTAGGTTTTTCAGGCTTTCTTGGCTTTTTGGAGGTTATTAAGAAATTAAAAATAAGCGAAAATGTCATATAAACGACGGAAAACGACAGATGTGAATGTGGGTGGGTTGCTGATTGGCAGCAACTATCCGATTCGGATTCAGTCGATGGCCAATACGTCGACGATGGATACGGACGGCTCAGTGGCGCAGGCGCTACGAATAGCTGAAGCCGGCGGCGAGCTGGTCCGATTCACCACTCAGGGACAGCGTGAGGCACAGAACATGGCCAATATCCGCGCCGGCCTGCGTGCGAGCGGATGTCAGGTTCCGCTTTGCGCTGATGTCCATTACAATGCCGCCGTGGCCGATACTGCAGCCACGATATGCGAGAAGGTCCGGATTAATCCCGGCAACTATGTGGACCCCGGCCGTAAGTTCAAGCATATAGACTATACCGATGCAGAGTATGCTGCAGAGTTGGATAAGATAGCTGCCCGCTTTGTTCCATTTCTGAACATTTGCAAGGCCCATGGCACCGCCATCCGCATAGGCGTGAACCACGGCTCTCTGTCCGACCGCATCATGTCGCGCTATGGCGACACGCCTGAGGGCATGGTGGAGTCGTGTATGGAATTTCTCCGTCTGTGTGTGCGTGAGAATTTCAACGACGTGGTGATCAGCATCAAGGCCAGCAATACGGTGGTGATGGTCCGTACGGGTCGTCTGCTGGTTCTCCAGATGGATAAAGAAGGCATGAGTTTTCCGCTCCATTTAGGTGTGACCGAAGCCGGCGAGGGCGAGGACGGGCGCATCAAGAGTGCTGTAGGCATCGGTGCCCTTCTCTGTGAGGGCATCGGCGACACGATACGCGTGTCGTTGTCGGAGGCTCCTGAACGTGAGATTCCCGTTGCACGCAAGCTTGTGGAGAGCATTGCGGAGTGTGCGTCCAAGCGAGAGACGGCAGCCCGTGAGATTCACGACGACACACTGACACTGGAATTCTCGGAGAGCGACTGGGAGAGTCTTCAGCTGAAGGCGTCGATGACCGCCGGCGCTCTGCTTATCGACGGGAAGGCGCATGAGCTGACGATCAAGAACGACGGTTTTTCCTCAGATCGCCTTCGCGAACTCTCAGACTCGATATTGCAGGCCGCCCGCGTACGTTTCACGAAGACGGAGTTCATCAGTTGTCCCGGCTGCGGCCGGACACTTTATGACTTGGAGGGCACAATCGCCCGCATCAAATCCGCTGTTCTCTCAGCCACTTCAGAGCACCCTGAGCTGAAACATCTGAAAATCGGCATTATGGGATGTATCGTGAATGGTCCTGGCGAGATGGCCGATGCCGACTACGGATATGTAGGAGCCGGCGTAGGCCGCGTGAGCCTTTACAAAGGGAAGGAGTGCGTAGAGAAGAACATTCCTGAATCAGAGGCCGTTGAGCACCTGATGAAGTTGATTACGATGGAAATTTAGTTTCCGCGATTTCGATGCTTTGAGGTTTCTGAAGTTATGATGCTTCGATATTTCGATATTACGATGCTTAGATATTAATATTATAAAAAATAAAAAAAAGCAAACAATATAAAATAATGGAACAGAATTTATTGATTTACAATACGCTGACTCGCAGCAAAGAACTGTTTAAACCGCTTAATGCTCCCTTTGTGGGGATGTATGTGTGCGGTCCTACGGTCTATGGGGATGCCCATCTGGGACATGCCCGTCCTGCTATCACGTTCGACATTATATTCCGCTATTTGAAGCATATCGGCTATAAGGTTCGCTATGTGCGTAACATCACGGATGTCGGCCATCTGGAGCATGACGCCGACGAGGGTGAGGATAAAATCGCCAAGAAAGCCCGTGTGGAGCAGCTGGAGCCGATGGAGGTGGCGCAGTACTATACTAACCGCTACCACGACGCCATGGCGGCATTGAACGTGTTGCCTCCCAGCATCGAACCCCATGCCACCGGCCATATCATTGAGCAGATAGAGCTGGTGAAGGAAATCCTGGCCAACGGCTTCGCCTATGAGAGCAACGGCTCCGTCTATTTCGATATAGAGAAATACAATGAGAAGTACAAATATGGGCGTCTGTCGGGCCGTAACCTGGATGACATCATCAACAACTCCCGTGAGCTGGCCGGAGTGGGGGAGAAGCATAACCAGGCTGACTTTGCCTTGTGGAAGAAGGCCCAGCCCGAGCATATCATGCGTTGGCCCAGTCCATGGAGCGATGGCTTCCCCGGCTGGCACTGCGAGTGCACTGCGATGGGCCGTAAGTATCTGGGCAGCCATTTTGACATTCACGGCGGCGGCATGGACTTGGTGTTCCCTCATCATGAGTGTGAGATTGCGCAGTCTGTGGCCAGTCAGGGTGACGACATGGTGCATTACTGGGTACACAACAACATGATCACGATTAACGGCCAGAAGATGGGCAAGAGCTTAGGCAATTTCATCACGTTGCCTGAGTTCTTCGAGGGCAGTCACAAGAGTCTTGACAAGGCGTACAGTCCGATGACCATCCGCTTCTTCATTCTTCAGGCTCACTACCGCTCTACGGTGGACTTCAGCAACGAAGCCCTTCAGGCCGCCGAGAAGGGGCTTGAACGTCTGCTCGACGCCTACAGCGCGCTGAAACGCATCGTTCCTTCCGATCCAGACGGCAAACTGCCTTCTGTGGAGATGTCGTATGTGGACGAGCTTCGTTCCCAGTGCTACGACGCGATGAACGACGACTTCGCCACACCAAACGTGATCAGCCATCTCTTTGATGCCAGCCGTGTCATCAATTCCGCCGCCGACAAGAAGTCATCGATGTCGTCGGATGTGCTGTCTGCCTTGGCTCAGGTGTTTGAGACCTTCGCCTTCGACTTGCTTGGACTCCGTCCGTCGTCCGCAGCTGCAGGCGGTGCCGACAATTCCGCCCGTGAGGAGGCATTCGGCAAGGTGGTCGACATGCTGCTGGAGCAGCGTCTGAAAGCCAAGGCCAACAAGGACTGGGCAACGAGCGACCTTATCCGCGACAACCTGACATCGCTGGGCTTCGAGGTGAAGGACACGAAGGACGGCTTCACTTGGAAGCTGCTGGTGTGAGACAGTTTTGTGCTATAGATATTCTAGATTCTCTAGATATTCCAGAAATTAAAATACACTTTTTAAAAGAATTTTAGAATGGAAAAACTGACAAGAATAATGCTGTGCGTGTCTGCCATATTCGCACTGGTGATGGCCGGTCTTTGCGTCTATGCGGCCCAGGCTGACTCCATGTGGTATATGATAGGCGTGTTATGCCTGTTCGTGGCTATATGGTTTGGCTATTCGTTCTTCCGGTCTGGCAAAGACGACAGGGACAAGGACAAGCAATAACAGAACAAAAAAATAAATGCGGCCAGCAAGCATATGCTTGTTGGCCGCATTCATTATATTCTGTGATTCGAAAAAAATACTCTGTGATTCGAAAAAACTTATCTGCGTATCTCGCTGTTGTATGCGTTGAGCATGGCCTCGGCGAGGAGTGAGCCCATGAGCTTGTAGCCAGCTACGGTGAGGTGGATTCTGTCTCTCTGCATGAGCTGCGCGTTCCACCAGTTGTTGGCAGCATATTGTGTTCCTCCAATGTTGTGGAAGTGGTCCCACACGGCGATTCCGTTGTTCTGACCGAAATTCAGAATGTTGTTTGCAACGGACTCATAGGTCTGGAGTGGTACTTTGACCCCGTTTTTTGTGGCAAATGATCCTGGAGGCGTTGTGAGCAGGAACTGGACATTTGGGTTGTGACGGCGTATTCCGTCTACCAGTCTGTGGAGCACCTGTGTGTTGTTGTCGTAGTTGAAGTTTCCGTGTGCCTCGTTTCCGCCGAAGCTGATGATGACGAGGTCAGGACGCTTAGCTGCCACTTGCTGCAGCAGTGCTTCGCTGGTGAATTTAGATGCCCTTGCTCCGTTGATTCCGATGAAGTCGACTTTCACTCTGTTTTTTCCGTCGTTGTTGAGGTTGCTTTCCAGCACCTTTGCGATGGTCTGCGGGAAGATGTTTCCTCTGACGTGGCTGTCGCCGATTTGCAGGATTCGTATCGTGCGGTTTCCCTTTGCGATTTCCTTGAACAGAGATCGGAGATTCCCGCTTCCTGTGATGCGGTTGGCTTTCACTCCCTTGAATGATGCCGGCATGGCAACGTTAGACACAGCGACGGGCTCAGCCATCATGTCGTATGACTCCTCAAGCACCAGTCTCGGGGATGCCATACTGGAACCGAGGTTGAGCTTGTCTACCTCTGCCTTTACAGGTGTGGGCGATGGCATGCCGATTTCCGACATAGCCACGATATTCTCATAAATCTCTTTCGAGTCGTCGTCTCCCGGTCCGGGAATGTTGCTTGCTGATGCTGTGAAAGCGTTTGTTGCCAATGCCACAGACAGCATCATTATCGTTGTTTTCTTAAAAAAATGCATAATTCTTCTGTTTATTTCATTCATTTTAAAAGTGTGTTAGCCCTAAAAACAATATCTTTCCATGATTTTCCGATGCAAAGTTACGAAAAAAATGGGTATTTTGGACTGTTTTGAAGTGTGGTTTAAACAATTTTAAACGAATGCCGTGTATATTAAGACTTTTTTAGATTTCAGATTTCAGTTGTTAGTTTTCAGTTTTCAGTTGTTTACTTTTTCTTTTGTAATCAGTATGACTTTATTCGCAATCGTGCAAAAATGTTGGTTTGCGGAGAAATGCAAGTGGAAAGTTTGTGGATAAGGAATATTATTCGTAAATTCGCAGAAAATAAAACCTTATCATATGAGACGAATTGTGATGTTGTTGGTGATGCTTGCCGGTCTGATGACTGGCCAGTCACAAGAATTGAAAGAGTTGGAGCAGCCGAAGCTGGTGGTCGGCTTGGTTGTGGACCAGATGCGTTGGGACTACCTGACCCGTTATGCCGGAAACTATTGTGATGGCGGATTCAAGCGTCTGATGCGTGAGGGCTATAACTGTAATCGCTGCCTGATCAACTATATACCTGCAATCACAGCCGTGGGACACGCGGCCATCTACACGGGCAGCATACCCGCCTTGACCGGCATTACCGGCAACACGCTGGAACTGAACGGCCGCTTCACCTATTGCACTGACGACACGACGGTGCGTGGTCTAGGCACCATAGATAAAAACGGGAAGCCTAACCCCGACGTGTCCGCCGGCCATAACTCTCCCCGCAACATGCTTGTTCGCACAGTGACAGACCAGCTCCGCCTGGCCACGAATTTCCGTTCGAAGGTGATCGGAGTGGCGCTGAAGGACCGTGCTTCGATATTACCAGCCGGCCACAGTGCCAACGCCGCTTACTGGATGGACTCCCATTCGATGAATTTCGTGTCGAGCACATACTATATGGACTCCTTGCCGCAGTGGGTGGTGGACTTCAACAACCGCAAGCTGGGTGAGCAATATATGGAGAATCTTCCTTCCCTGAACAAGCAGATCAAGGACGGCCCCTGGGAGTTGCTGTACGATGAGGAACGTTATGTGGAGTCAGCTTCGAAGCATCAGCGTTGGGAGAACAGCATCGACGGTAGTTTGAAGCAGTCGCCATGGGGTCAGACCATCACGTTCGACATGGCCAAGGCCGCTGTGGAGGGTGAGCAGCTGGGACATAATCCGGCGGGCGTGCCTGATTTTTTGTGTGTGAGCATCTCGTCGAGCGACATGCTGGGCCATCGCGTCAGCCCTAACTCCATCTGGCAGGAGGACACGTTCCTTCGTCTGGACAAGGACCTCGCTGAATTTCTGAGCTTTCTTGACTCTAAGGTGGGGCAGGGCAATTATGTGGTTTTCCTCAGTGCCGACCATGGCGGGATGCATAACCCGGAGTTTGGCAGGGAGCATAATCTTCCTGGCGGCACGTTCAAGACGCAGCTGGTGCGGAAGGAGTTGGAGTCTCACTTGAAAGAACGTTTCCCCGGCATAGAGAAATTCCTGATGGGTACGACGAACCTTCAGGTGCATTTCACGAAAGAAGTGAAGGCGAGCAGTCAGTTCGATGCCATCCGTGATGCCGCCATTGAGTTTTTGAATAATTTGCCAGAGGTGGCATATGCTTTTTCGATGGACAATATTCCCCAATACGTGCCGGAGCCCATCCGCACGATGGCGGTGAACGGCTATTGCCCAGGTCGCAGCGGCCAGATTACCATTATCTTCCAAGCAGGCTATCTCGAGGACTATGCATCCCAAAAAGATATGGAGAAGCCGGGTTACGTTTACAAAGGGACGACCCACAGTGTCTGGAGTCCAGACGACACGCATATCCCGATGATTTTCATGGGTTGGAAGATTCCTCATGCCTGGGACAACAAGACATATCATGTGACAGACATCGCCGCGACAATCGCATCGATATTGAATATCCAGCAGCCTAACGCCTGTGTGGGTCATGCCGTGTTTTGACAAAATCTGACTTTAAATCAACATAATACATGTTTGTCATAAAGATGTGAAGTTACTCTGGTGATGGCATCGAAATGTTTTCGTTGCGGATGTTTTTTTTAACACGAATGTCCATGAATGTCCACGAATTTTTCACGAATTTTTTTTTAAAAATTGACATGAATTTTTCGAACACTAATCTGAACGAATTTTCACGAATATTTTTTGGACGCGAATAATGTTAAGTGAATTGTGTAGTTACTCTGGTGATGGCATCGAAATGTTTTCGTTGCAGATGTTTTTTTAAACACTCTAACTTTGCAGTGTCAATGAGATTGGTGAGCACTCGTTAAAAAGATCTCATTAAAAAGCATTGACAATTCG
>JAFUVE010000061.1 GCA_017483765.1 Bacteroidaceae bacterium
ATTTTATTTTATTTTATTTCATTTCAATCTCGTTGGGTGAGTCATCAGAAACAACTATTCCTTGTCGCTGATGACGATGTTGGCCCCAGATGTGATTTTGATGAGTTCTGGATGCTCCTTTGCAAAGGACTCGATGTGGCGAACGTACTTGTCGTCGATGATTTCGTCGATGGTGATGAGTATGCCCGTCTCCTCAACGTCTCCGAATCCGTAGTTGATGGCCGTGCCGAAGAGTTTCATCGTAGGCGAGAGACTCATGTATGCATTGACGAGCGGCGGTATGTTAAGCCCGTACTTGCGGACCTCGCGGTTGAGAATCTTGTAGTCGTCCTTGAAGTTATCCTCAGTGAAGATGGCCTCAAACTCCTTCGGGTCGTGCTCGAGCTCGAGCGGCACTTCCGGAATGATGAGCTTCTCCTTGTCTTCGAAATGCTTCTTGAGGAAAAAGAGGATCATATCTCTGCATCTGCGGTTGTAAGACGGGTACATCGTCATCTTTCCGAAGAAATACTTGACGTTAGGCATGATGATGGTGAGCGCGCCAAGTCCGTCCCAGAGGTTGTCGAGAGCGAATATAGCCTTGTTGCTGGTGCGTGTAGACTGGTATTCGAGGCTGACAAAGGATCTTCCCAGCTCAATGGTGTAGGGCATGTATTCCTTCATGAACTTGTCGCTGAACTCGAACATATGTCCTGTAGCCAGGAGAGGTTTTCCGTGTTCGTCCATCTTGATGTCCGTACCGAGCAAATATCTGTATCCACCGATGATTTTCTCGTCCTCGGGGTCCCATACGATAAGCTGCTTGTACGGGTCGTCCATGGTGTCGAACTCGTCGAGGTCGAGCGGTTCTCCCGTGCCCCCTCCGGCAGCCCTGAATACGATTTCACGCAGTCTTCCGATTTCGCGGACCACATTTGGGGAATCCTGCCAAGTGCAGATGTATATCTCATTATTGCTTCGGTTCGTTCCCCGCAGTTTCTTGTCCTCGGTGAGCTCCGCTTTCAGGAGTTCCACAGGTACTGGTGGTATAATATCATCGTATTTACCATACCATGGCGGCAGCACCTGCCCACCCTTCTGAGCGTTAGCCGGACATTCGCCTGTTGCGCAATTTTCTTTTTCCAACATATTTTAATAAAAGTGATTGACGAAAATCATGAGAAGGAGTACCAAACACGCTCCCATCAGTCTTCTATATCATCTATATTTTGTTTTTTTGGACCACTCTTTTCACAGTTCATACACCAAGTCCTGCACCCATTGCGCCCACTGGGCCGGCGTACGTGACTTGTCGGTAAAAGTCTGCCATGGAATCGGTTTTCCGAAAACGACAGTGAAATGCTTTCCCACGTTCTTGTACATCTCGTCGACGAGATACAACATAGCGAGATTCACCTTCAGCTTGTGTTTCTGGCAGAACCTGGCGATGTTGTAGAACTTATCGGAGTTATGTCCAGAGAAGTGTACGGGTATGACATCGCGCTGATACTGTATGCTTTTTGTTATGAACGTCTTCTTCCATGGCAGGTCGCGAATGGTTCCGTCGTCTTGTTTTCTGGAGCAAAGTCCAGCCGGGAACATAAGCACATTGTTTTCGCCTTGGAAAGCCGCCTCAACCATTCTTGGGAAGTCCCTGCTCTGGCTTCCCGTCTTGTTGATGGGCACACAGAGCGGTGCAAGTCCCTTGAGGTTCATCAGGACGTCGTTCACCAGATATTTCATCTTGCTGTCATATTTATGGCAGATGAGTTTGCCGAGAGCTACCCCGTCGGCTCCTCCAAGCGGATGGTTAGAAACGATCGTGAAATATCGTCCGCCCTCGTTTGACGGCAATTCCTCGAGACCTTTCACCTCCATGTCCATTTCGAGATAGTCTACACACTCGTCGAGGAAATCGACTCCGTATTTTCCCTCCGCTCTTCCCAAAAGGAATTTGTTCACCTCATCCTGATGGAGAGTCTTCTTGAGCCATCTCTTTACGAACCAGGGAATAAACTTGGCTTTTTTACCTGCTTTGTCGCGCAGAATCTGGTCAACATCAATTTTCTGCTGTACTTCGTGTTCTGCGCCGTTCTCCTGCTGTTCCATAGGTACACAAAATGAAATATGTTGCAAATTTAGCAAATAATTTGCATTTATCCCCATTTTTGAAGAAGAAAATCAAAAAAGAGCACATATTTATGATTCGTTGACAGAATAATAAGATAAATAGCCTAACGAGAGAGCGAAATTGCCCACAGAAATCTCAGTCGTCCTTACAAGCCATTCCTTCAAAGCTATTCATCGAGTGCCTCGGCAAAGACGGCCAGTGACTTCATCCTTCTGAAATCCGGCACATGGAGCATATAATAGTCATTGATGACCTCCAGAATCCGTTGTCGCTGTTTTCTTGTGAACCGGAATCGGCTCATATTACGATAGTTCATTCTCATGACCTGTTCGAAAGCGAGAGCCTCCTCGTCTGCCAGCCTGTTCTCATGAGGTGGCAGAGAGTCAGTGTATTCCGCAGCCCTGAGGTCGTAGTAGCGTTGCCACGGATAGCGGTCGGCAGCAGGAACGATACCGAGAAACTTCAGCAGCTGCACCGCGAAAGCCACATGAAAGTTAGGCATTCCCTTGTCAATCTTGTCGAGCAGGATAAGAGACTGCTCGATGAAGTCGTAGAGCGGGAAGTCGGGTTGTTCTCCCCATATTGCCCCGTTGAGGAGTTCGTCGAGAAACAGAGCCACCATCGCCTTCATAGGATTATATGGCAGGTCCTCATAAGTGGCATATACCCTGACGTCCTTTCCCCTGGGCAATGATGCTTTCGGCTTCAGGTCGGCGTCGAACTCCAGCAATGCCAGAGGCCTCCACATGGTTCGAGCGGACTTTCTGCGTGATGCCGCAGATCCTTCAGGTATGGCAAAAGAAAGCCGTCCATGCTCCCTTGTGAGCACGTCGGCAATCTGCATCCTGTCGTTATATTTCACGACACGCAGCACGATGGCATGAAGTCTTTCAATCATAATGTTGCAAATATAGCACTTTTTTTTGTAAAACGCAAATATCAGCGTGCAGAAGGCCTTCATCAGTCTCTTTGGTCCGTTCTGGAATTATTTTTTTAGCATAAAGTCAAAAAAATGTTGAAAATATTTTGTGGTTCGGCAAAAAGTTCGTACCTTTGCACCCGCAAATGAGCGGAACGCCAAAAACGGACGCTTAATTGCTTGAAAGGGCTGGCCCGTTCGTCTATCGGCTAGGACGAGAGATTTTCATTCTCTAAAGAGGAGTTCGACTCTCCTACGGGCTACCACAGGGAAGATGGGTGCGAGGTCTTCAAAGCCATACCACATCGTACTTCCCTTTTTTTATTCACTCAAAAACCAAAAAAAGAAAATGGCAAATCACAAATCAGCGCTGAAGCGCATCCGTCAGTCTCAGAAGAGAAAGTTGCACAACCACTATTACGCAAAGACCATGCGTAACGCCCTCCGTGACCTTCGCAAGTGCGAGGACAAGGCAGAGGCTCAGCAGCGTTTCCCTAAGCTCCAGAAGATGCTTGACAAACTGGCAAAGAAGAACGTAATCCACTGGAAGAAGGCTGCCAACCTGAAGTCAGGTGCTGCCAAGCTCATCGCAAAGCTCTAATCTTCCTGTTCGGAAAAAATAAGACCGTGACTCCCTGGAGCCACGGTTTTTTTTATGTCTTAGATTGATGGTTTTTGGGACATACATGAAGTAAGGCACAACAACAGACAGTGATGATTTCGGACATACATAAAGTAAGTCCCTACAGGTGACGGATTTGATAAAACAAGCCAAATATACCACCTGACTTATCCTATGATTCGTTGTGCTGTAACTGCTCCATCACCTTTTTGTATTCCATCTCGAAGTTGGGCGTGAGGATGTTCTTTCCGATGGCATCGAGAATTTCCTGCCTTGACCAGAAGCGTCCGCCATCCGTCTCCTCGCTGGGCCGTAGCGGTCCGTCGTAGGTGGTGATGTTGACGAAGACAAGCTCACGCTCCCGCTTGGAGTCGAACACATAATGGAGAAGCGGAAAAGCAAATCCGCCATGGGCCTCTTCCCGTTGTGTGGTCATCCCATTCAGCTCCAGTCCGATTTCCTCACGCGTCTCCCGCATGAGCGCCTGCTCCACGTTCTCACCCAGATCCACGTGACCGCCCACCGCTGTGTCCCATTTTCCAGGCTGTATGTCCTTCCATTCAGGACGCCGCTGTAGATAGAGTTCCCCCTTGGAGTTGAACACATGCAGATGCACCACTGGATGAAGGAGACGGCTGCCTCCGTGACATTCGCCCCTGGTGGCAGCCCCTGTGATATTGCCCTCCTCGTCGACGAGCGGGAGCATTTCGTTCATATTGTCTTGCACTGTTTTTATTAGTTGAATGTTTAAAGTTTAAAGATTAATGAGATTACTCAGACTTCGGGGTTAAATAAATGCATGATTTTCAGACATCTTAATTTTTCGAATACGAATCTTTTCGAATTATTTCGAATTTTATATGATAAGTATGGGGGAACTTTAAGACACCTGACCCAGGGGGCGTTGTGGGGCAGAAAGAAGTCGTGCCACACTAAAGGCTGAGGGGCGGTTCATGCATAGATGTCCGCCCCCCTTGACGCAAAAGTCGTTGTCAGTTTTGCTTTTTGTTTTCCACCAGCTTGACGTTGACGCAGTTGAGCTGAGCAGTCTGCGCGTCGATGTCCTGTCCGGTCTTGTTGTAGACGAAGGTGCAGTCCTTGATGTCGATATTGTGGACGGTCTGCTGCCCCGGTATGCCTCCTGCCTTGATGGCGGTCTTGCATCCCCTGCATACGACATTCTGTATATGAATATCCTGGAAGTCCGGCACGTTCTTCATCTCTTTCTTCTCCTGCTGTGTAGGGTTTTTCGCCTCCCGTCCAGCCGGTTGGTCAGCATAGTCGCACTGGAAGATGACCGCCTCTCCGGCGATGTCGTTCATGACGATGTCGGAGATATAAAGCTGTTCGGTCTTTCCACCCCTTCCGATACCACTTTTGAATCGGAGTCCGGTGTCAGTGCCGCTAAAGCGGTTATTGCGAACGACGATGCGTCGCATTCCGCTGATGGTCTCGCTTCCGAGTACAAACGCTCCGTGTGCATGGAACACGGTGTTGTTCTGAATGACGATGTCCGCACAGCCGTTGGCAGGTGAAGTCTCCTTGAATTTACCGCTCTTCATGCAGAGTCCGTCGTCTCCTGCATCGACCGTGCAGTTCACGATCAGTCCCACGTTGACGTCGCTGAAGTCAATGGCGTCGCCATTCTGCGCGTTCCACGGGCAGCGTACGGTGACTCCGTCGATGATGACGTTCTTGCTGTAACAAGGATGCACATGGAACCGAGGAGAGTTCTGTACAGTCACCCCCTTCACGAGCACGTTCTCACAGTCGGTGAACCGGATAAGGTCGTTTCGCATACCCTCCTGCTCTTTCGGTGTGGGGGCGATGTCAGCATATCCGTTTTTCATCTGCCATGGATACCAGAGGCTTCCGTCCTCAGTGACCTGTCCTCCCATCTCCAGATACTGCTTCCATTCCACGTCGCTCTGCTTGCTTCGCTTCACGGGTCTCCACTGGCTGCCGTTTCCGTCGATGATTCCGAGACCGGTGATAGCCACGTTCTTTCGTTTAGAGGCACGTATACAAGGGTAGGCCCTGTCCGAGTTGCCTTTCGGGTCGAGGTAGAGGCTCTTGTCGGGTGAGAAACAGATGATGGCGTTGCGATAGACATGGAGTTCGATATTGTCCTTGAGCATGATTGGTCCGGTGAGCCAAACTCCCTCCGGCACGAGCAGTCTTCCGCCTCCCATCTTCGTCAGTTTAGAGATGGCCTTGCTGAAAGCCTCCGTGTTGAGAGTCACTCCGTCTCCCACTCCACCACACTCGGTGATATTCACCACATTAGCAGGGATTGTGACCGGAGTGACCTGAGCCACTTGTGTGGGCAGGTTCTCATAATATTTGCTGTAGTCTTGTGCGAAAGCAGTGATTACCGCCATAGTCAAAAAAGAGAGAGAGATGAATAAACGTCTCAGTTCTTGACTCCACTTAGCATTTATGCACTGTACACGTTCAGTGTATCGTCTGCCAATCAATTGAGATTCTCTTGTTTTCATTATAATTTATGTTAGTTTGATAAAGTTCTTGGAATATGGTTGCAAAGTTAATTAAAATCGCTCAAAGAACCACAAAAAAACAGAAAATTGTAATAAAAATGTAGTGATGAGACATCGGTGTGCGGATGGATTACCTGGAATGAAGAGTATGAACAGGCCACAAATATTTTGTGAAAAGAACATAAAATAATTGTTTTATTAGAATAGTCTTTGTAACTTTGCCTGCGTATTGATGAAGACACATAATCCAGAATTCTCTAAATCCATCATTATGAAAATCATTGCAACATTCTTATCTGCATTTATTTTCGTCACCTGTCTGAATGCACAGAACCTGCAGTTGTCGCCCAGCCAAGCAACAGACTCAGTCAAGATAGAGAACATCGTCCACAAAGACACCATCAGCCCCGCGGCATCAATCCTAATAGACTCTCTCAAAACGGAAAATACGGCAACGGCAGACAGCACTGGAGACGATACGCCATTAAAACTACGGGCACATACAGTTTTTATATATCCGATGGCTCTCTTTGAATTGCTATTTTCATCAGTTCGCAGAAGCCCCAAACAAGGGCCCGCAGAACCCACGGAAGAAAGTAAGAAGCCAAAAGAAAAACGCCCGTTGCCAAAAACATACGACCCACAGCTGCCAACAATCTGGTACGGTACCTCCCTACTCCACGACGGAATCACCGGCAGCAACAACCCAGACTTCCACCTGCGCGACGGAGTCAAACATCATCACGAATTCGGTGTGACCGGATTTGAAATATCCAAAAACTGGTACAAAAATGCGATAGGCATCTCCGCCGCCGTCCAACTGTATGGAGGCGTCTATCATTTCGACAGAAACTACATCTTGAAACGTTCCCACAAATCTATTGAATTCGTTGAAACCATAGTACCATTGAAAACCAACAAGATAAACTATGCAGGGCTCAGATTCCCGATCTTAGTCGGGTTCCAAACCCCATACAAAATTTTCTCCATCAAGACAGGACTTGCACTGGGATTCAGGGGTGTAAGCGAAAAGACTTACACCTATAAATATAAAGAAGACAAAGAAAAATCCGAACTCCGCTTGCATCTCAATTGGCTGACAACCGACTGGATGACGGTGATAGGTCTTGGCCCTGTCACTCTCACCTACAAACAAGGGTTGTTGCACTTATTCAAAACAGCCAGTGGAAAGAAAGCCTATGAGAGTTCGCTCACGTTCGGTCTTGACCTTCACTGGCTTTTCAGGCTGAAATGGCATTAGGTTAGTACATACTTTGTAACATTTGCGCCACTCCGTCCTCCTCGTTGGAAAGAGCCACAGCGTCGGCCACATCTTTCACTGCCTGAGGCGCGTTTCCCATCGCCACGCCTTTTCCTGCCATACGGATCATGGGTATGTCGCTGGGTGTGTCGCCAAAAGCAATGACAGACGCAGGGTCGACATCCGCATAGTTGAGCAGCCAGCGCAGCCCGTCGCCTTTATTGACGCCCAGCGGATTGAGCTCAAGGAAATGCGGTTCGGAACAGAAGGCCGACAAGACACCGTCGAACATGTCCTTAACTTTTCTCTCGTTAGCCCTGAGAATCTCCGGTTCCCCCACGAACATACATTTATGCAATTTGAGTCCTTCTACCTCCTTTCTCCAGTTGTCGGTCGTTGTGATGTCCATTCTGTTTCGTCTGGAAGAGCGGATGATGACCGGATGAGAGTCAGAAGTGGATATGATATGCCGGTTGCAGAAAGTCATGATTTCGGCATTCATTTGTCTGGCAAACTCAACGACTTGTGGCAAGACGCCGTCAGGCAATATGAGGTCGCGCACCACATTTCCAGTAGCACATTCAATAATTTCTCCGCCGTTATAGCCCACGATATAGCCACCGAACTCATGGAGCCGGATTCGTTGGGCAATATGTCGTGCTCCGTCTGTGGGTCTTCCAGTGCAAATGGCCACTTTCAGGCCATTTTTTTGTGCATGGATAAGCGTGTCGGCCGAGAAATCGGAAATTGAGCTGTCGTTTCGCAGGAGAGTGCCGTCGAGGTCGACGGCAAGGAAGTTGAAGGGTATCATTGTGTGGGGGTGGGAGTTGATGGGAGTTGATGGGAATTGATGGGAGTTATGGGAATTGATGGGAGGCTATAGCTGTTCCATCTCGAGAGCGGCCCAGATGAATGGCCCGACCCCTTTTGCGTCGTTGTCGCGAACAGGCTCAGAGAGATAGTATTCGTATGATCCGTCGCGCCGTTTGTTCTCTTTCACCTTAGGAGCCGCCTTGAGCACTTTCTCGCTCATGCCCGGTCCGAGTCCCGCTACGGAGCAGCAGTTGGTGAGCGATATGGTCTTGTCTGGGTTGATGCGGATGAAATTCTTGATGATGCCGTTATACGCTTTGATGCCTGCATCGCGGTATTTTTGATCCACATATCCTTTGCGTGCCGCCTTGAGGAGGACGTATGCGAACATGGACGAGCATGTGGACTCCAGGTAGTTGCCTTCACGTCCCGGCTCGTCCATGACCTGATACCAGAGTCCTGACTCCTTGTCCTGCCATTTGATGACCGCATCGAGGTCTTTCTTCAGCAAGCTGATTACCTCATTGCGACGTCCGTAGTTCTCCGGCATGGCATCGAGCAGCTCGATGAGTGCCATGGTGTACCATCCTTGTGCCCTTCCCCAGCAATGCTGAGAGAGTCCTGTGGCCTTGTCAGCCCAGAACATCTCGTGAGTCTCGTCCCACGCGTGCCGGTTGAGTCCCGTTTTCGGGTCCAGCGTCCGGTTGTACGTGACGGTGACTTGTTTGACCGCGTCGTCATAAATTTTGCCAGCCTGCTCGGGATTGAGTAGCATCCGTGCTGTAAGCGAATGGAAAGGAAGGCCCATGAAAATACCGTCGAGCCATACCTGGTAGGCGTAGATAGCCTTATGCCAGAACACGCCATCCGCCTCCGTCCGCGGCTGGTCGTTGAGCTGTGACATGAGCAGGCGTATGGCCTTGAGGTTTTTCTCCTCCTGCATCAGTTCATACAAACGGGCCACGAAATGGCCCGTCCGAATATTGTCTAAGTTGTAGTCTTCCAGTTTATACCCAGTGATGTTGCCTTCCTGGTCAATCATTTTGTCGGTGTACATCTTGCAGTAGTCGAGAATCTGCTTGTCGCCGTACTTCAGATAGGTGTCGAGCATGGCTTCCAGCTCGATGCCCATCACATAGCTCCATTTTGGTTTGGTGGAGAAGTCGAGCATATAGCTCTCCGGCACCCGTTTCATCTCGGAGAAAGTCATCCACTCGCTGTAGTTCTTGTAAGGTTTTTCCTGCAGTACGAGATTTCCGTTGACGAAGAGGTTTTCGAGTTTCACGTTGCGCGTCTTTCCCGTGATGGTGTTGCCGTCCTTGACGCCGTTGAACTTGCAATTCTTCACATGGATGTCGTAGACATACGTGTCCTCCTCGAGTCCGATGATCTGCACCCCGTACTTGGACTTCTCGCATGTGACGTTCTCCATGTACACGTTTCTGACCGTCGGATAGTTACCACGGCAGCAAATTTCCTTCGGCTCGTAGTTCAGGTTGATTTTCAGCACGCTTTCACCACACTGTCCGACCTTGACGTTCTTCATGTTGATGTTTTCGATGATACCGCCTCGACAAGAGTTGGTCTTGATACGCAGGACGCGGTCGAGATTAGGTGAGTCCATGACGCAGTCGTGTGCGAACACGTTGGTGCATCCTCCGCTGATTTCAGAACCGATGACCACTCCTCCATGCCCGTTTTTCATCTCGCAGTTTCGTATGATGATGTTTTTGGACGGCATAGCCCTTTCCCGACCATCGCGGTTTCGTCCGCTCTTGATGGCAATGCAGTCGTCACCGGTGTTGAAATAGCAGTTTTCGATGAGCACCCTGTCGCATGACTCCGGGTCGCATCCGTCGCCGTTAGGTCCGTCGTTGTTGATATGCACGCCTCGTACGGTGATGTCTGTGGACTTGAGCGGATGGATCACCCAGAATGGAGAGCTGAGCAGCGTGACGTCCTCGATGAGAATCCGTTCGCAGTTGACGAAGTTGACGAGTTGTGGCCGCAGGCGGTCATTCTCGGTGAAGGTGCGCTGAGGGTTAGGTTTTCCGTTGATTTTCATCGGTATTCCGTCCTCTCCGTTCTGTAGCAGTCTGGCTCTTCCTCCGTCCTTCTGGCTTTTCACGCCTTCAGTCCATCCATGCTTCGTAGCCCCGTTCCATGGCCACCAAGTCTGCCGGTTTCCTCCTCCGTCGACGGTACCTTTTCCAGAGAGTGCTATGTCGGTGGCCCCGTTGGCGTAGATACAGGGAGAGAGGTTGTAGCAGTCAAGTCCTTCCCATGCCGTCTCCACGATGGGATAGAGTTCAGGCTGGAAGACAAATTCGAGCACCGCCCCCTGTTCGATGACGAGGTTGACATGGCTTTTGAGCGTGATGGCTCCGGTCTTGAACCGTTGTCCAGCAGGTACGATGACCTTGCCCCCACCCTTTTTTGCACATTTGTCGATGGCTTTCTGAATGGCTTTCTGGTTTTTCTCCGCCTTGGCGTCGGTCTTAGCCCCCGTCTTGGTGATGACGATGTCGTTATTGCCGAATTTTGGCAGTTGGATGCTTTGCTCAATCTGCTTGTAGAGTTGTTCGTCCCAACCGTCTGCCCATGCGCACAAAGGTATGAGAATCAGCAGTGTCAGTAGTTTCATCATTTTCTTCATAATGGTGTAAATTAGTCGTTATTATTAGTAGTAGTTTTGATTTCGGATTCAGTCCGTTGGGATATATTTTGCAAATTTAAGAAAAAAATTCTTACAAAAGAAAAATGAAGAATGAAAAATGAAGAATGAAGGGTGTAGTTAGTTGGTGAGAGGGCATATATTGATGTTCACGGTGCGGATTGGCCGCGCTTCGCCGGGCGGATGTGCCGCAGAAAACTGCGGCGTACAGGAAAGCTGACGGATGGGCCGTGCTTCGCCGGCCAGATGTGCGGACGAGGACGTCCACAACCCCAGTGAGGATGGGGTTCGGTGCGATGCGGGGATGTGGTTGCTTCAGCGGTCGGATACCGCCGCTACTAAGCGGGTGTACGTTATTGGAGCGTTTCTGTGAAGGGCGATGTACGAATGACATGCAACACTTTTAAAAAATATAATTCGGCAGCCAAAGGATGTTCGGCTGCCGAATTAAGATGGTTATAAAATGTTGACAATAATCCGTAGGGAGTTCTTCATCGCCTATGACACCATGGTCATGGGGTCGTAGTAGAGAACGACATTCCCGGCCTTCAGTGATGCCTTGACGTCGATGAGTCGTTGGTTTCGTGAGCCACGGAAGAGGAGGTCGGTATCGCGCAACGCCTCGACGTACGGTCCGTCGACAAGCACGTCGATGAGTTCGAGCAGTTCCCGCTGTTTCGGCATACGCAACAGCATCTCGAAAGAGAATCCCGTCCAACACCATATAGTCTTGTTGGTCTGGCTGCGAATGGCCTGAGCGAGTTCTGCGAATCCCTCCGGCTGGTACATGGGGTCCCCCCCTGAGAAGGAGACGTTTGCGAAGGGGTCCTGCTTGATGATTTGCATGATTTGGTCGGTCGTCATTGCCCTGCCCGCTTTGAAGTCCCACGACTGTGGATTGTGGCACCCCTTGCACTGGTGCTTGCATCCTGCCGCATATATGGCGGTTCGGAATCCCGGTCCGTCGACCATTGTGTCCTCTATGATACTGATGATCTGTAACATTGTTTAATTTGAGGTTTGAAATTTGAGGTTTGAAATTTATCCATCCGGACGAAAAGTATTTTATTTATTTCATGATTTTCGGCTGGGCTCGGCAAAGTTCAAGCAAGCTTGGCTTTGTATTCGCTTGCACGAAATATGAAATTTGAGGTTTGAAATTTCGCTTCGCAGGATTCTGTCACGACTCGGCCATTTAAAAGCAACTTTTATGGCGCTCGCTGCTCCAGAATCTTTGCCATCCGGACTAAAAGTTTTTATTTATTTCATGATTTTCGGCTGGGCTCGGCAAAGTTCAAGCAAGCTTGGCTTTGTATTCGATTGCACGAAAATTGAAATTTGAGGTTTTAGGAAAGGCCATGCTTCGCTGGCCATATATGCGGAACACGAGGTTCCGCCTACCTCATTTTAGTTGAGAGATTAGAGTTTGTCCTCGGGGAAGAGGGTGAGCTGGTTGCCAGAGTCGACGTGTGTGACGCGGTCGTTGAGCTCCGCGAGCTTGCCCTTGTTCCATCGGTCGGTGGTACCGACGAGGTATCCGGTGATTCGCTGGAGGCGGTCGATGTTGCTGGAACCACATTTGGGGCAGACATGCATGTTGGGGTCAGCGTTCTCGTATCCACAGTCCATGCACCGGTTGCGGTTGTGGTTAACGCTTCCATATCCCATGTCGTACTGATCCATCATGTCGACGATGTTCATGATGACCTGCGGGTTGTGGGTTGCGTCGCCGTCAATCTCCACGTAGAAGATATGTCCACCCCGTGTGAGGTTATGGTAAGGCGCCTCTATTTCCGCCTTGTGCCGTGCGCTGCACTTGTAGTATACCGGCACGTGGTTGGAGTTGGTATAGTAATCGCGGTCGGTAACCCCCGGGATGACACCGAACTCCTTGCGGTCAAACTTAGTGAATCGTCCAGACAGTCCTTCTGCCGGTGTTGCGAGCACGCTGTAGTTATGATGGTATTTCTCGCTGAACTCGTTGACGCGGTCTCTCATGTAGGTGACGATCTTGAGTCCCAGCTCCTGCGCTTCCTCCGACTCGCCATGGTGCTTGCCGATGAGAGCTACGAGGCATTCCGCCAGTCCGATGAATCCGATTCCGAGCGTACCTTGGTTGATAACCGCTTCGATGGACTCATTCGGTTTGAGGTTTTCACTACCAATCCAAAGGCTCTTCATGAGCAGCGGGAACTGCTTTGCGAACGCTGTCTTCTGGAAATTGAAGCGGTCGTCGAGCTGTCTGGCCGCCACGTCGAGCATGTGGTCGAGCTTAGAGAAGAAGAGGTTGATGCGCTCCTGCTTGTCCTCCACGCCCATACATTCGATAGCCATCTTGACGATGTTGATCGTGGTGAAAGAGAGGTTACCCCTTCCGATTGAAGTCTTCGGTCCGAACCTATTCTCGAAGACACGTGTTCTGCATCCCATAGTAGCCACCTCATGCATGTAGCGTTTCGGGTCGTCTGCCCTCCACTCGTCGCACTGGTTGAATGACGCGTCGAGGTTGAGGAAGTTCGGGAAGAAGCGTCTGGCCGACACCTTGCAAGCCAGGAGATAGAGGTCGTAGTTAGGGTCTTCAGGTAGATAGTTGACCCCTCTTTTTTTCTTCCAAATCTGAATAGGGAAAATGGCCGTCTCACCGTTTCCAACCCCCTCGTATGTGCTGATGAGGATTTCCCTCATGATGCACCTACCCTCAGCGGATGTGTCCGTTCCGTAGTTGATGCTTGAGAAGACCACCTGATTACCGCCACGTGAGTGTATGGTGTTCATATTGTGTATGAACGCCTCCATGGCCTGGTGCACCCTTCCCACGGTCTTGTTGATGGCGTGCTGGAGAGCCCGTTGCTCTCCCTGTAGCTGGTCGATGGGCTTTGCGATATAGTCGTCGAGAGGTTTGTCGTAGAACTCAGAGAGGTCCACTCCCATGAGTGTCTCGGCGTTTTTGAGTTCCTCCTGGAAGCTTGAGCGTACGAAAGGAGCGAGGTAGAAGTCGAATGCCGGGATGGCCTGTCCTCCGTGCATCTCGTTCTGTGCCGTCTCCATGGATATACAAGCAAGCATGCTTGCCGTCTCGATCCGCTTAGCCGGACGAGATGAGCCGTGCCCCGCAGCGAAGCCGTGATTGAGGATGTTGTCGAGCGGATGCTGTACGCACGTGAGTGACTTGGTTGGATAATAGTCCTTGTCGTGGATGTGGAGGTAGTTATGCTTGACGGCGTCACGCGTGTCCTCAGAGAGGAGGTAGTCGTCGACGAAGGGCTTTGTCGTCTCGCTTGAGAACTTCATCATCATTCCCGCCGGTGTGTCGGCGTTCATGTTTGCGTTCTCACGTGTGACGTCGTTGTTCTTGATGTTGATGATTTCCTGGAAGATGGCCCTTGTCTTCGCCTTACGAGCGATGCTTCGCTGGTTTCTGTATGCGATGTACTTCTGAGCCACGTCCTTTCTCGCACTCTTCATGAGTTCGATTTCGACGCGGTCCTGAATGTCCTCCACAGTCATCTGCGACTTTCCGTGGAAAGCGATATGATCTGTGATTTTCTGGATGAGCTGTTCGTCCTCACCCTTCTCAGTCTGTAGCATGGCCTTGCGTATAGCCGCCATGATTTTCTGTTCGTTAAAGCCGACAGTTCTGCCGTCTCTTTTCAAGACTGTCTGAATCATACTATTAAGGAATAATTAGTTATGAAGAATGTTATTTATATATCTCTTATATCATACAGGAGAGAAAGGGATGGGCGTTCACGACGTTATCAGAAAGCACCGTAGATTGCGCCGGAAAAGTTCTCTTTCCATTCCGACAACAAAGTTAGCATAAATAACAATACGTTGTACCTTTTGGAAAACTTTTTCTTAGTTAAAATATGTTAATCAGCTGATTATCAACAACATGAAATGTTAAAACGGAAAACTTTCATAAAACATTGATAATCAGAGTTTTTCAAAAAAGCAAACATTTTATGCAAAAGTTATGCACAAAAGGGCGTGTTTTTCAGGGGGGGGGTGAGGGGAATGGAAACGAATGGGAATGATGGGAAGAATGGGCAAAATGAGGAAACGGGGCGAAGGGGGAGGAAGAGATTACAGGTTTAGCATACGGCGTCAAGGAGGAACGGGGGACGAACACAAAAGGAGGAACCGATGAATAACATAGACGCGGGGCAGCATAATGGCCCCACGTCTTATTCAGAGAATGAGCTGTAATTGTCCAGCCGAGCTTCCAAGATACTTATTTTACAAGATACTTATTTTAGTTGTTCTTTCCGATTCGGTGGTAGTCGAATCCGTATTTCTTCATGTCGTCGACGTTGTAGAGGTTCCGTCCGTCGATGACCACCTTTGTGCGCATAGACCGTGCGACGACTCCCCAGCTGGGTGTGGCGAACTGCTTCCACTCGGTGACAAGCAGCAGCGCATCAGCATCGAGCACCGCGTCGTACATGTCGTTGGCATAGGTGACCTTGTCCCCCAGGATTTTCTTGGCTTGCTCGATGGCAACGGGGTCATAGACACTGACGTCGCATCCTGCAGCCAGCAGCTGATCGATCGTGACGAGTGCCGTAGACTGCCTGACGTCCGCCGTGTCGGGCTTGAACGCGAGTCCCCATACGGCCACGTTCTTTCCCTTGATATTGCCATTGTAGCATTTGAGCAGCTTCTTGAAGACCACCTTCTGCTGTGAGTCATTGACCTCGTCGACCGCCTTTACGACTTTCATGGCATATCCCGCCTTCTCGGCCGTCTTGATGAGCGCCTTGACATCCTTGGGTATGCTGGTTCCGCCATATCCACATCCGCTGGCCAGGTAGTCAGCACCGATTCTCGGGTCTGCCCCCATTCCTTTCATGACCATGTCGATGTCCGCCCCGACGAGCTCGCTGAGGTTGGCAATTTCGTTCATGAAGGAAATGCGGTTGGCGAGCATGGCGTTAGACGCATACTTGATGAGTTCCGCCGATGTCTGGTCTGTGAGGATGAGCGGTGTTCCCTTGTCGAGCAGCGGTTTATAGAGCTGCCTGACGATTTCCTCTCCCTTCTCGGAGCCTACTCCCGCCACGATTCGGTATGGTTTGAGGAAGTCATTGACCGCCGTGCCTTCCCTGAGGAATTCCGGTAGGGTGATGATGTCGTAGTGGATGTTGGCGCCACGCTTCTCCAGCTCGATATTGAGCGCGGCCCTCAGCTGCCTCGCCGTTCCGATAGGCACGGTAGAGAGTATGGCTATGGCAAAGTATTTCGTGACGGTCTGCCCCATGGTCCTGGCGAGTCCTGCCACCTGCCTGAGGTCGATGGTCCCGTCGGGCATGGCCGGCGTAGGCGTAGCGCAAACGACGAGGTCGAGCTGGTCGATGAGCGGCTTGATGTCCGTGGCGAATTTAAGGTTTCCGTCCCTATGGTTACGGTTGAGCCGTTCCTCGAGTCCCGGCTCATACACGTGTATGATTCCGTTATTCAGGTTTTCGATGAGTTTCGGATCGGAGTTGATGCAGGTGACCTGCACCCCGATTTCAGCAAAACAGGTTGCGCTGACGAGCCCAACCGTGTCCGTTCCAACAACAGCAATTTTCATATCTTTCTATATATTTTCTATCCAATGAATATAATTTCAAGTATTCCGAATTATCCAGTTCTCAATTTGAATATTTGGAATTCTTTCTAAGTGACTGACATTATCAGTCACCATCACTAATTTATTTGCAACAGCGGTTGTACCTATCAGAAGATCAAAATCATCAATTCTTTTACCCTCTCGCTCCAGGAAAATCTTATTATCGCCATATAAATGCAGAACAGGGTAGACTGGCAAAATCTGGAAAATATTTTCTATAAATTCCACATCCTTTAAGCGCTCCGTCTTTCTATCACTTTTAGACGCACCATAATACAACTCCGCAAGAGAAATTTCAGAGACAAAACATCTATCGGTTCCAACTTCCACTATTTTTTCCCTTACCTTATATTTATTCTTAAGCAAGAATATACAAATATTGGTATCCAACAAAAATCCTTTATTCATACTTAAAAATCCTCTATAAGCCTAGTGGTATTGGATGTTCTTGCATTTCTAATACTCTTTATCTCCTCTTCTGCAGAGACCTCGTCACACCATGAATTATTCAGTCCATCAAAAACCTTCTCATTCTTTTTCTTCTTTTTCTTCGTCAGCATAGAAGCTGTCAAACGATTTATGATGTCCAGTTTCATTTTTCTGCTTAGAGGAAGAAGCAACCGGACATACCAACCAACATTATTATCGACCGTCGATGTTTTCATCACATAAAAAAATGGTTATTACAATTTATTTGCAAATATAGTGTTATTTTTCGATAACACAAAATAAAAGGCAACAAATTCATCCGAATCTATTGACAGTCTCAGCTACGAAACGCGCCTCATCCTCGGAGATGACCTGTGAGATGGGCAGCGAGAGCTCATGCAGGGCGATTTTCTCGGTGTTGGGCAGAGAAATCAGATGGAACTGTGGAAAGCACTGCTGCCGGTGTGGCGGCACCGGATAATGGATGAGCGTCTGTATTTCCTGTTTTTGGAGATACAGCTGCAGTTCCTTCCGTTGTTCAACCAGAATCGGGTAAAGATGGTAGACATGGTCCTGCCCCGCCCTATTCTTCGGGAGTCTGACCATGGGATGTGAGATGCAGCTGTCGTAGATGGCAGCTACGGCCTTCCTGCGGTCGTTTTCCTCGTCGAGGTATTTGAGCTTGACAGAGAGCACAGCCGCCTGTATGTCGTCGAGTCTGGAGTTCCGTCCCTCATAACGGGCATAGTACTTCTTGGAGAATCCGTAGTTGGCGATAGCGCTGACCGCCTCGGCCAGAAGCGGGTCGTCGGTGGTGACCGCGCCGCCATCCCCCAAAGCCCCGAGGTTCTTTCCAGGATAGAAGCTGTGCGCCGCCGCATCGCCGAGGGAGCCAGTCCGCAGCTGTCCGAACCTGCACCCATGGGCCTGCGCATTGTCCTCGATGAGTTTCATGTGGTGGTTCATGCAGATAGTGCGTATCCGGTCCGAATAGGCGCACTTCCCATAGAGGTGCACGATCATCAGCGCTTTCGTACGCGGCGTGATGAGCTGCTCAATCTTGTCCTCGTCGAGCAGGAGGGTATATGGGTCTGCATCGACGAAGACAGGCTTGAGTCCAGCATGCGTGATGGCAGAGACCGAAGCGATGAAGGTGTTTGCCGGCACGATGACCTCATCGCCACGTGTCATCACGCCGAGGGCCACGTAGGCCTTGAGTATGATGTCGATGGCATCGAATCCGTTGCCAACGCCGATGCAGAACTGGGTGCCGATGAAGGCGGCGTATTCCTGCTCGAAGCGGCTGAGCGCCTCCCCCCGGACATACCATCCCGAGTCGATGACATTTGCTACCGCCTCTTTGATTTCGCGTTCGTGCAGCGCGTTGACTTTATGCAGGTCGAGAAAAGGAATTGCCATGAATGATATATATGATTAAATGATTATTTTGAAATTAACTGGAGTCTCACAGATTTGCAAAGTTACTACAGAAAAACGTAAAATCCAAAAGGGGACGAAAAAAAAGAGAGAGCAACAATAAAAAAAGCGATGCAAAAGCACCGCTTAACTCCTGAAAACCATTAAATCGCTTAATGTATTTTCTGATGACAATAAAGATGTCCCTTCCGGGATAGTAGAGCCTCGAAATGAGGCGTCTACTTACATCTTTAATTGTCTCGAAAGGGACTTACCGGTTCTCTTCGAACGGGCTTGTCCTCATGCAGGGATAACCAATCTCCCTGCGCCTTAACTAATCCTAATCAATCTTTTACTAACCTTAAATAACAACTAATCCTATTGAACCTAAATAACCAAACTTTAATTAACCTTAACTAACTAAAAACTTATTGACATTATAAAACCAATACCTTTATTATTAACCTATTAAAACACTTTTACGACATTCACATGCCCTTATATCAATCTATAACCTTAAATAACTAACACTTTAAAACCTTAAATAACTAAAACCTTGTACCTTGTTTTTTCTCTCTTATCTACACATCCAAAGTGCAATCTTATGTACCTTAAATGTTACCAAATACCTTAATACCTATTCAATCTCTCATATAGTGAATCACCTTGCTCGGTGAACCTAATTTTCTTTTGACAATGCAAAGTTACGGCTCTTTTTTCATGTGGCAAAACAAATAAGTGTAAAAATTACAATTTTCTGCAATTTTCTTGACATATATCAAGAATTGTGTGGGTACACGCACAAATAAGTATTTTTTAGTTTTCAGTTTTTAGTTTTTAGTATTCAGTTGGTTTGCCCGCGATGACATCGCGGGGTACGGAACAGCCCAGACACATGCTTTCCTGCGATGGTATAACAGCCCAGACACATGCTTTCCTGCGATGGTACAACAGCCCAGACACATGCTTTCCTGCTAAGGTATCGCGGGCACGGAGAGCTGACAGAAAAGCCCCGCAGAAGAACTGCGGGGCATATAAAGATCATTGAGAAGTGCGTTTATCTTATTTCACGTTGATGCGGCTTCCAGCCGAATGTCCGGAGAATGCCGGCGCATAAGCACACTGCACTGTGGCGATACCGTTGGAGTAAGATCCGGCAGACGTGACGTACATGTCGAGGTCGATGGTGACAGTTCCTTTCTGGAACCGGTCGAAGAAGAAGTCGGCCGAAGCGTCGTGCAGAGCGAGGTATCCGCCCCTTCCCCCAAGGCTCTGATAGCCTGATTTGGTCTTGAGCGGTTCAAGACAAGCGGCATGTTGAGATCTCACCTGCACGAAGTCGAGGTCCTGAGTTGCAGAGATGACATGTCGCATCCTCATCTTGTCGCCCACCTTGAACACATAGTTGTTGTCCACCCGTTTCCATCCGTCGCCGCTATCAGCCGCGTCGTAGACATAGAGAATGCGTTCGACAGTGAGCGCCTCTCCGTTCTGCTCCATGCGGTCGAGCGCCTCGAGCGACTGTCCGTAGACAGTGCCCCACGAGAGTCCCGGCGAGCGTTTTTCGATGACGATATTCGGTTTGTCGGCCGCCATCACGTCCTTCACGATATCGTCGTCCACCATCTGCTTGACGAATCCCATCCCCGCTGTCATGTCGGTAATTTCCAGATTTTTGCCAGCCATGGTCACTTGCGGCAGCTGCGCCTCATGGAAGGTGGTGTCGGGCGCGATGGAGAGTAGGATATCGACCGCCTGAATGGTGTTGATTACGTTGTCCCATTTCTGTCCTTGCTTTTGTCTCAGAAGCCATACCTGCATGTCGTCGAGATATTGCTGTGCGTCGTCGAACTCGTTTTCCGTAGCCATCATGGCACGCATGGCAGCGACGTGAGTCGGAATCTTGTAGTCGCACCAGGAGTACAGCGCCCGTTCGGTGTCGTAATATCGTCCCATGAGCGGTGTGCTGACCGTGTATTCCCTGAGAGAGCGTACGAACGCGTTGGCCTGCTGGTCGCGTCCGTTCGCCTGTAGCGCGATGGCGCAGTTGGCCCTACCGTACATGGTGAAGTCCGTGACGCGTCCCTGCACCCTGTCGAGGTAGTCGTTGATCATGTTCGTCACCTTTGTGGACGTATTGTGTCTGGCGATTCCCACCATATATATATAATGTAAGGTGGAGTTGCCCGGGATTGTTTTCTCTTCAGGTTTGAGATTTTTCTTTTTCAGTAGTTCCAGTTCCTTCTCATAGTAATCCAGTTCTTCCTTGTCGAGATACGAGAGTCCGTCCTGAAGCATGCTCTCCACGGTTCCGTCCATGCTTTTGCCCACAGAGAGGCAGTAGTTCTTGAGCATGGCGAGTTTGTCGCACACAGCGAATGTGGTGTAGTAGCTGGGCTGCATTCCCTTGAACCAAGTCCAAGCCCCACCGGAAAGTTGCAGTTGCTTGAGTTTATCCTTAGCCTTGGATATTCGCTCCTTGATGAGGTTCTCGTTGAAGAGTTCGGCGATTTTGTGTCGTTGGTCCGTCTCATTCTTTGCGTCGAGCATCCAAGGTGCCTCCTGCAATAGGATGTCCTTGAGCTCCTGGTTTTTCTCGAGCTCGCTCGTCATGGTCGTCTCATTCCCCTCCTCGCTCTCCCATTGACGGATAAGGTTCTGGAGTCTTGGCATTCTGCCGGCGAGATGTTTCGCCACAGAGTTGACATAGAGTGCTGCCGCCCAGTCCATGGCGCAGTCGTATGTGGGGTTCGCCACACTGTGCAGTGCCAGCACCACGTTCCACGCCGGGTTGTCCGTATAGTCGAATGTCATCTTCCTATGAACCGCCGTCGGCGAGTTGTGGTTGTAGAGCGAAGAGATGTCTACGGTCTTGGTTCCGGCTCCGCGCAGGTAGAAGGGCACAGCCTCGGTGATCAGTTTCTTGTCGGGCAGTATAGGGAGCCAGTTACGTTCTCCATCGGAGTTTTTTCCGTCGGAGGCGAAAATCTCGCAGATGAGCATGTCGTAGTCATCGCTGACATTGTAGTCGAATGTCGCGCTGGTCGTTTTTTTTGCTTCGACGCTGAAGTCCTTAGTCTGCGTGAAGACCACTTTTTCCGTCTCAGGATCCAGGAGTCGCATGGTGGCCTTTCCGCTGACCGTATTCTCCACCTGATTGATGATCCTCGCCGTGATGGAGATGTTGTCGCCCGTCCTTACGAACCGTGGCATGTTCGGCTGCACCATGAAATCCTTAGCCGCGATGACCGTAGCCTTGAGGAATCCATAATCCACATCATTCGTATGCGCAAATGCCATGAACTGCCATTTGGTGAGGCTCTCCGGGAGTTTGAAAGAGAGTGTGACGAGTCCGTCTTTGTCGGTCATGAGGTTGGGATAGAAGAAGGCCGTCTCGTTGAAGTTGGATCGCATCTGCGCAGGCTCCGGCGCCGTGTTCTCAGCCTGTTCCTCCTGCTTTCCCTCAGCTGTTTGCTTCGCAACGGCCACTTCTCTGATCATGTCGGCATCGTCCATCATCATCGCCTCTTCTTCCACCACTTCTGCAGCGCTGAAAGCCACCCTGGACTTAGCCATCGCCGGTGCCATCCTCACAAGCTCATTCTGATAAGCATAGGCTCTCTGTTTGCTGAAAGGCAACAGCTTGTTATAGCATCTGCCGAATCTCTCTACAGAAGTTGACGGGAAGTCAAGGTTCAGCGACTGTCGGCTTGTCCCCGAAGAGGAATGATTGGAGTCCATATACGGCGTGCTCCTGTAAAACCAGACATTGAAGTCCCACCAATGCTTCTGTATGGCGTCGAGCGATGCGTCATACATGGTGGCGAGCATCTGCGCCTTGACCGGCCTGCCCTGCTTGTCCTTGACGGTGGCGGTCCAGGTTTCCTCCTGTCCCGGCTGGAGCCGGTCGCGGAAGGTGGTCCACTGCACGTCGAGCTGCTTCTCCGGCTTCACGTAGGTGAAGGACTCGTTGATGTTCCACTCTAGGTCATTGTCCACGTAAGCGAGGAAGAACGTGAGTCCGTCCTTGTATTCCGGTTTGAAGTCCACGTGCAGGTGCTGCACCTTATTGTCGATGCGCTCAATCCTCCTTCGCTCCACTTTCTTGTCTGAGACGAGGTAGACATAAGCAAAGGGCTTGTCGGCTGCAAGTGCATAGTAGACGTCGAGGGGCTTCCCCTCCTGCAGCTCCTTGTCCTCGCAGTAGAACCAGTTGTCGCTGACGGTGATTTCTCCGCCCTTGGTAGAGAAGAGCGTGAAATAATAAGAGTCGTAAAGTTTGTTATCCTTTGCGTCCGTTGCCCTGGCCTCCAGCTTGTATGTTCCGAGCGGAAGCGTCTGTAGTCCTTGGATTTCAATAGCTTTTCCTGTCTCGAACGCGCCTTCCGCCACCACCTCGTCATAGTTGTCCTTTCCATCGTTGTCCTTGTATCTGCAGAGTTTCCATATTCCGTTGACCGCAACCTCCTTGCGGTTGATGTTAAGCGCCTTGACGATGAATTCCGACGGCTTGTCGCGGTCGACATCCTTCTTCGCCTGAATCTGTAGGTCGAACTCACAGGCAGAGACGGGCAGCGTTGTAGACTGCTCGTGCGACTCCCCCGCCTGGTCAGTGACGCTGGCCGTGACCCGGTAGAGCATGACCCCGTTGAACCCCCTGCACCACTGTTCGAGATCCTCGTTGACGGTTCGGTCCCCGTCAAGGAACACATCCACGGCGAATCGTCCGTCGTCGTCGGTCTCGACGTCGAGAGTGTTGACGGACTTCCATCCAGACGGTGTCCTCCACCAGCTCCAGAAGTCGTTCTGCGTCCGCTCCACCTTGAGCCTTACCTTCGCTCCCTGCACGGGCACTCCGAAGTAGGTCTTTGCGACTCCCGTCACCTTCACGCTGTCTCCGAATGCCACTTTTCCAGTCTGCTGCTCGAACTCGATGTCGAAGGTGGGCCGCTTGTACTCCTCCACTCTAACGGAAATGCTCTCGTCACCGAACCGAATGGTGAACCGCCCGTTGAGTCGTCCCTTCGGGATGACGAACTCCGTCGTTGCCATGCCCATCTCGTCGGTGGTGACATTCTTGCTGTCCACCTCCTGCCAGTTGGCGTCAGTGAGAGTGAAGCTAAGACTGTTTCCCGGCTCCACCCTGACATCGTCGTCCATCTGGCTGTAGGCATAGCCTGTGACGTAGATGGTCTGGCCCGGTCGGTAGATGGCCCGGTCGGTGAATATCTTGAAGAGCATACGCCGCTCCTGTTGACGGTCTTCCGCATACCGTTTGGTGAGGTTCACCCTGTTGCTGATGTCGTCCTTGTTTTTCTCCGCGTATGCCCATTCCCACTTTTTGTCGTCAGAGACCATGGCGATGCCGTTCTTGTCCGTGATATATGTCGTGCTGCAGATGCTTTCCTTCAAGTCGTTTTTCTCATAATGGTCCTCTCCCAGCACGACCTTGCATCCCGGCACTGGCATTCCGGTGAGCGCGTTGACCACGCATACGGTCCGTTCCTCCCCCGGCAGCTGGAATGTGACGAGTTTGAGTGATGACACCCGTATCTGGTTTGTTACTTCCTGCTTGTCCTCTGAAATGGCAGTGACGGTATAGACTCCTGGTTGCAGCGAGAGCGTGAGCGTGTCTTTGATTAAAGCCTCCACGTAGTCTTCGCTGTCGACAAAATTTTCCGAGATGACCGCTTTCTGAAAGACAGTATTCCCCTTATGCTTGTCCACCTTCACATCCACCTGTCTGACATTCTGGTGTGTGACAACAATCTTGAAGGGTTTGTCCGCAATCAAATTGCCTTCCACCTCTACGCTGACAGACTTGTCGAACAGACGTTTCTCATAGGCCTTGAACACCTTCGCGTAAGGAGAGTCAGGGAAGCGCTGCTGTGCCATGCGGAGGAATTTCAGCCGTTCCTGCCTGTTTTCAAAACTACATTTCGAATAATATTCCATGCATGCGTCGGCCGCTGTCTCCACATCGCTATTCTCCTCATATATTTTCTTCAGCAACTCCAGTCTTTCACCCCATGTCATTTCGTCGAGTTTGACGGATGCATTCCTTCTCAAATTCAAGATACGCATCTGCACGAGTATTGCCGCCTCTCTCATGTGCTTCTGCTGATAGATGGTGAGGGTTTGCTGTAGCTGCTTGTGTAATTCCTCTTCGGCATTGCGGATAAAAAGGATGCTGAATCCCTTATCCTGGAGGAAGTCGAGCAGCAGCGAGAGTACGTCGTTGTTGTAGAACCTGCTGTCGTCACATGGTTTGTAGAGTCGTTCATAGGGTTTTGCGTCCACGCCCGCCAGTGCTTCCTTGTCTTCCAGTGCTGCAAGGGTATGTTCCTTGATTTTGGTCTTGCAGAGTCCTTCCAGTTCTTCGTTGTTAAAGGAAAGTCTTGAGGCATACACCTCATGGTATACCGACACGAGGATGGCATGCATGATGGCCTTCCTGCACTTGCTGTCGGCCGCCTGTGTGACCACGGGGCTGCTGAGCATCTGCTCCATGCGCTGGATGTCAGGCAGAATGCTGTCGGGTGAGATGTCCATCCGGTGTCCGGCCCAGAGTTTGAGCGCGTTGAGATATTCAGCGAAGTTGTTTTCTTTCTCTGCTTTTTGCATGATGATGTCGAGCGTTGAAATGGCTGATTTGGGTAGTCCTTCCTTATTAAATGTTTCCACCTGCTTGTTCAGCTGTTCGTAGCTGGCGGCGGTAGTGAGTGTGACCTTTCCGTCCTCTTGGGCGAAAGTCAGGAGTGGAAGGGTCAGAAAAAACAAAAATAATAGTCGTTTCATAGCCGTTATGGGTGTTATGGGTAAAAGAATTCGTAACTACGGCAAAGATAATACAAAAAAAATTATTCCGCACATTTTTAAGCGAAGAAAATAGTCGGAATAAAGAAAAATTAACAGAGCGTGGGTGGAATGAACAGGGATGGGCCGTGCTTCGCCGGCCGAATGTGCGGAACACGAGGTTCCGCCTACCTCTACAAGTTGAGGGAAGAGGCCGTGCTTCGCCGGCCGGTTGTGCGGGCGAGACGCCCACTATCCCAGCCAAGACCAACCCATCATCAAAAGTAAATACGCTTTTCATGAGGAGGAGGCGGAATGAGCAGCATGGACGGGAATGGAGAGATGCTGAAAAGTCATGATTTATTTTGATGGAAAAAAAATAAATTGTAAATTTGCAGAAAACTCCATACCATGACAAGATTCTGCCATATACCATGCCAGCAACACCTTTCTTTCTGGTTGCTTTCATTTATTCTATTGACGTTGACCGCCTCAGGCGTACAGGCACAGGACAGTCTTCAAATCCGCACGAAAGAAGCTCCAGGGCTGACGAGCAAGTTAATTCCCCTACCCAAAGGCAACGGTCTGCGTCAGGTTAATCAAGACGATCCGTACGACCAGTACTGGCTTGGCACCCGATTTTATCAAGGCGACAAATACGTGGCCAAGAACGACTCTCTGGCCCTGATGTGGTGGACAAAATCGGCAAATCAGAACTATGCCCCGGCTATGGTCCGGCTCGGTCAGTGCTACCGTTATGGTGAACTCGTGGAGCAAGACGAGAAGAAGGCCGTTTACTGGTGGAAGAAGGCCAGCGAGAAAGGCGACGAGCAGGCGATGATGTTTCTTGGTAACTGCTACGCGTTCGGTCTGGGCGTAGTCGAAGACGACAGCATGGCGGTCCAACTGTTTGAACGCGCCGCCCGCAATAACACGGACTGTATGGCCCGTCTGGGTGAGAAATATTTTATGGGGGACGGCATCCGTGCAAGTGGCAAACAGGCAGTATACTGGTATGAGAAAGCAGCCAACCGTGGGGACATGGACTCGATGTACAATCTTGGCTGCATCTACTACAATGGGAAGCTCGTGGACAAAGACATGGAGAAAGCCTTCTACTGGTGGAAGAAAGGCGCCGACAGCGGCGACTCGATGTCGGCCTACGCCACTGCATTATGCTACAAAGACGGTGTAGGCGTGAAAGCCAGCGAAAGGAAATACAAAGATTATTTCGAGAAGTCCGCCGCCTTGAACGACACCCGAGCCATGCTGGCGTTGGGCTATATGTACTATTACGGAAAGGAGCGCAAGCAGGACTACAAGAAAGCGCGTGAGTGGTTTGAGCGCGCGGCCGAGCAGGGTGTGGCCGAGGCCCAATACTGCATGGGTGTGCTGTATTATTTCGGCCAGGGCGTGAAAGAAGACCGCCGCATGTCGGCCGCCTGGGTGAAGCTGGCCGCCGACCAGGGATATGCCGCGGCACTGAAAGCGATGGGGAAAGAGTAAATAGCCTTGCGGACGAGGGAAGTTACAAGACGCCCCACGGGGCGTCTCTACAGCGAACGGACTGAGAAGACACAAGACGCCCCACGGGGCGTCTCTACCATGCCTCCAGTTCGTGTTGGATTTCGGGTAGTTGCTCTTTATTGAAGACCGGGTCTTTGATGCCTTGCTTTCTTTGACGAGAGTAGTCGTCGGCCAGGCGGAAGACATATTTTCCGAGACAGAGAATGGCGATGATGTTGACGAGTGTGAGTACAGCCATGCAGATGTCTCCGAAAGCCCAGACGGTATCGAGCGATGCCATGGCTCCGAACATGACGACCACACCCGCTGAGAAGACGCGGTAGATATGGACCGCCCACTTGCTTGATGTCATGAATCGGATGTTGGCCTCCCCATAGTAGTAATTGCCGATGATGCTGGAGAAAGCGAAGAGGAAGATGGCGACAGCCACGAACACCGGCCCCGCCTGCCCCACCTCACTCTGGAGTGCAGTCTGAGTGAGCTGAATGCCGTTGAGTTCCGGGGAGTCATAAAGTCCGCTGACGAGGATGATGAAGGCTGTGCATGAGCATACCACGAGCGTGTCGGTGAATACACCAAGCGCCTGTATGAGTCCCTGCTTGACCGGATGTGAGACGTCGGCCGTAGCCGCCACATTGGGCGCACTGCCCTCTCCCGCCTCATTGCTGAATAGTCCGCGCTTGATGCCGTTCATCATAGCCGCCCCGACCGTTCCGCCAATGGCCTGATTCCATCCGAACGCACTGTCGATGATGACAGTGAACACCTTAGGCAGGGCTGTGATGTTGGAGAATATGACAAAGAGAGCCAGCAGGAGGTATCCCACCGCCATGATGGGAACAATGACGCTACTGACCTTTGCAATCCGCTGGATTCCCCCGAATACGATGATAAGCGCGAGGATGGTTATGACGATGCCCACCAGGACGTGGTTCCACCCGAAAGCATGCTCCATGGCACTGCAAATGGTGTTGCTCTGAATGGAGTTATAGGAGAGTCCGAACGTGATTGTGATGAGGATGGCAAAGAGCCATGCCATCCATTTGGAATGCAGTCCTTTATAAATGTAGTATGCTGGTCCGCCGATGAACGAGTCCTTATCCTGCCGTTTGTAGAGCTGGGCGAGCGTGGACTCGACAAAGGCCGTAGCCGCCCCCATGAGCGCGATGACCCACATCCAGAAACAAGCCCCCGGTCCTCCGATGGCGATTGCCGTGGCCACGCCCGCCATGTTGCCAGTGCCCACACGTGTGGCCAGGGAGACGGCAAATGCCTGGAAAGATGTGATATGCTTCTTTTTCGGTTTTTCTGGATCATTGTCATGCTCTGAGTCTGAAGCAGAGTCTTTTCCAGTCGTCCCGCTGTCTTTGAGCAGGCGGATCATCTCCGCAAACATCCGGAACTGAATGAAGCGGGTTTTCCACGTGAACCACAGGCCGCAGAGAATAAGCAGTGCGATGAGCAGGTAGGTCCAGATAAAGTCGTTGATTTGCTGAAGCATGGAGATTTTGGGTAATAGGGGTTATGTTTTCCGAAGGTGCCGGTTTTTCCGGATTTTCCGGATTTTCCGGGGATTTCAGGGATTCCGGTTATCTGTCGTAGGGATATGCACCGAGATTGCGCATCTGGCGGAGAATGCGTTTTTGCTTTCTGTAGACTTTTGGTGATGGCCGCGCACTGTTGCGCTGGAGCGGATTGGGCAGCGTGGCCGCAATGAGTGCGCACTGCTCACGGGAGAGGTGTTTGGCATCTGTCTTGAAATGGAGTCTTGCCACCGCCTGTGCGCCGTAGATTCCGTCGCCCATCTCGATGGAGTTGAGATATACCTCCATGATCCGCTGCTTCGACCAGAAGAGCTCGATCAGGAGAGTGAAATAGACTTCGAATCCCTTTCTCACCCATGTGGAGTTCGGCCACAGGAAGACGTTTTTTGCCACCTGCTGGGAGATGGTGCTTGCTCCGCGCTGCCGCTTCCCGTCCTCCGCCTCCTGTATAGCCTGACCGATGGCGGTGAAATCGAATCCCCAGTGATTGAAGAAATTCTGATCCTCGCTTGCCCATACGGCAAGCGGCATATTGGGCGACATCTCTTCCAGCGGTACCCACTCATGCTCGATGCGTGGGGATCCACCTTCGCTTTTCCGCTCCATATATCTGATGAACATGAGCGGGGTATACTTCACCGGCACCCACCTGTAGACGATGACTGCCAGGACGGAGGAGACGAAGAAAAGGATGAACGCCCATTTCAGCAGCTTCCGGAAAAACCGCAATATTTTTCCGAAAACAGAACGATTGTTCTCTTTTTTATTTTTCTTAGAGGACATATGGCGGAAGAATGATATCAGGATGTATGGCGGACATACATAAAGTACGTCCTTACGGGTGTTGGGGTTAGTTAGAAGACGCCCCGCGGGGCGTCTCTACAAAATGCCGGGCCCGGCAAGATGTCGGACCCGGCATATTTGTTTTTGCAGACGGCTTGGCTTATTGGAGTGTTCCAGCCTCAGCAGCCTTGATCATGCTCTCCGACGGATAGAGGTACACCTCCACGCGGCGGTTCTGCTGCTTTCCATATTCAGTGGAGTTGTCAGCCACCGGGTAATCCTGTCCGTAGCCCTCCACATATTTGATCTGAGAAGCCTGAATGCCCTTACCGAGCAGATAAGACTGTACAGAAGCAGCACGGCTGAGAGAGAGTTCCTGGTTCTTCTGTGCGTTGACAGCCGGGTCCTTCACACCCTTGAATCCAGCGTTGTCGGTGTGTCCCTGGATAGCGACATCAACATCAGGATAAGGGATAAGCACGTTCTGAGCGAACTGGTCGAGAGAAGACTTAGCTGCAGCGGTGAGGTCAGCCTTACCAGAAGCGAAGAGGATGCCAGAGTCGAAGGTCATCTTCACAGCCTCATATCCGTGAGAGTCGGTAGTAGACTCCACCTTTGCGTTCTGCACAGCCTGAGCTGCTTTCTTAGCCTTGTCCATCTTGTTGCCGATGAGCAGGCCTGCACCAGTACCAACTGCAGCACCGATGGCAGTGCCGAAGAGCGTGCGTGACGTCTTATTTCCGTGCTTAGGAGCAGTAACGTTTCCGATGAGCGCTCCAAGAGCGGCACCACTGGTTCCACCAATCACACCACCTTTGGTTGTGTTGCTGAGATTTCCAACCGAGCCACATGCAGAGAGCAACATAGCTGCGACGAGTGTCAAAATGCTAATTTTAGATACTTTCATAATTAAAAATGTGTTAAGTTAATAATTAGAAAACTACATAATATGGCGCAAATTTAAGAAAAAATGTTGGTACTGCAAAAAAAAACAAGTGAAAAGTGAAAAGTGAATAGTGAAAAGTGAAAAGTTTATTTACTTCGAACGAGGACGCTCTTCCTCATCATGTTGAAAAAATTGAAGAATGCAACTAATTGAAATAAGTATCAGACAGTCCAAAGAAGAGGTTTCAGCCCTCAAAAATCAAATTTCTTCATTATCAAAGCCTGTAAGTCCATTTTTTTGTGTAAATTTGCAAAAAATTAGAAAAGAAGACAAAAAATGGCAAAAGAACTGAAAGAGCTGACAAAGCGCAGCGAAAACTACTCAGAGTGGTATAATCAATTGGTGGTGAAAGCCGACCTGGCCGAGCAGTCAGACGTGCGCGGCTGCATGGTGATCAAGCCTTACGGCTATGCGATATGGGAAAAGATGCAGCATATTCTGGACGGAATGTTCAAGGAGACCGGCGTTCAGAACGCTTACTTCCCCTTGCTGATTCCGAAGTCGTTCCTCTCCCGCGAGGCAGAGCACGTGGAAGGTTTTGCCAAGGAGTGCGCCGTGGTGACCCACTACCGCCTGAAGACCAATGCCGAAGGCGACGGCGTGGTAGTTGACCCCAACGCGAAGCTGGAAGAGGAGCTGATTATCCGTCCTACAAGTGAGACCATCATCTGGAACACCTATAAGAACTGGATCCGCTCCTACCGCGACCTGCCCATCCTTTGCAACCAGTGGTGCAACGTGATGCGTTGGGAGATGCGCACGAGGCTGTTCCTTCGCACGTCCGAATTCCTCTGGCAGGAAGGTCACACCGCCCATGCCACCCGCGAGGAAGCCGAAGACCGCGCAAAACTGATGCTGAAGATATATGCAGAATTTGCAGAGAAATACATGGCCGTTCCGGTGGTTCAGGGCGTGAAGAGCGAGACCGAGCGCTTCGCCGGTGCGCTTGACACCTATACGATTGAGGCAATGATGCAGGACGGCAAGGCACTTCAGAGCGGCACCTCCCACTTCCTTGGCCAGAACTTCGGCAAGGCGTTCGACGTGCAGTTCCTCAACAAAGAGAACAAGTCGGAATATGCGTGGGCCACTTCATGGGGCGTGAGCACCCGACTGATGGGTGCTCTCATCATGACCCACTCCGACGACAACGGCCTTGTTCTGCCTCCGGCCCTGGCCCCGACTCAGGTGGTGATCATCCCTATCGGCAAAACTGGCGAGCAGATGACCGCCATCGACGCGAAAGCCGCAGAGATATGCAGCGAGCTGAAGTCGATGGGCGTGAGTGTGAAGTACGACAACGCCGACAACAAACGTCCTGGCTTCAAGTTTGCCGACTACGAGCTGAAGGGCATCCCCGTAAGGCTTGTGATTGGTGCGCGCGACATGGAGAACGGTACCGTTGAGGTGATGCGTCGTGACACGCTGGAGAAAGAGACCGTGTCGCTCGATGGTATCTCCGCCTACGTGAAGCAGCTGCTGGACGATATTCAGCAGAACATCTACCAGAAAGCTTTGTCCTTCCGCGACAGCCACATCTATGAATGCGACAACTACGACGAGTTCAAGGAGCGCGTGAAAGAGGGCGGGTTCTTCCTTTGTCATTGGGACGGAACAGTAGAGACAGAGGCAAAAATCAAGGAGGACACCCAGGCCACGATTCGCTGCGTCCCTTACGGCGTGGAGCAGACCTCTGGCATCGACATGGTTAGCGGCAAGGAATCCAAATACCGTGTGCTGATAGCTAAAGCGTATTGAGGATTGAGGATTGACGATTTACTATTTATTTGGTTATTTTTTTTGGGGGCTATTTGCAAAGGTGACGGACAAAGACTATTAAGATAGTAAGAATAAGAATATATGGAAAGA
>JAFUVE010000062.1 GCA_017483765.1 Bacteroidaceae bacterium
CTCTCCGGGAGGTCAGTCTTCCTTTCTACGGACAAAGGTACGGACTTTCCTCGAATTGTCAATGCTTTTTAATGAGATCTTTTTAACGAGTGCTCACCAATCTCATTGACACTGCAAAGTTAGAGTGGACATTCGTGTTAATATACATCCATCACGTGGAGTAACTTCTTTGGTTCTACAAGAATTTGTGTGGGTGGGGGCTTCCTTTTTTTATTTTGTTATTTTGTCTACGTTCCCTCACTACCCACACCAATTCTAGTAGTACTAAATATACAAGCCACAAGTTACAAACCGGCCATTCCTACTTGATGTTCTTGCGGATTTTCGTGAGGTAACGCTGCATGCGGTCCTCGTCCTTGGTGTCGATGATGGCGATGAGCTCCTTCATCTCAGTGCGGATCTGCTCCACCTGACCTTTCGTGTAAGGGTTGAACAGGATTTCGCGTAGCAGCGTGTCGTCCTCGCTCAGCACACCCTTGGCTATCTGCATGTGTCGCTTGAAGGTGGTGCCCGGGGCGTCCTGGTGCTTCATCACGGCTGCGAAGGCAAAGGTCGAGATAAATGGGATGGACAGCGAGTAGGCCACGGTCTGGTCGTGCTCCTCGAAGGTATATTCAAAGATGTTCAGGCCCAGCCGCTGGTAGAGGTCCTTGAAGAAGCAGCGTCCCATGTAGTCGCCTTCGTTGATGATGATGGCATTCTCGTCGGAGAGCTTGCCCAGGTTGGCGAACGTGGGACCGAACATGGGGTGGGTGCTCACGTAGTGGAAGCCGCTTTCCTCATAGAATTCCTTGAATCCCGTCTTCACCGAGCTGATGTCGCTCAGGATGCAGTATTCCTTCGGAAGATATGGCATCACCTGACGGAACACGTCGAGCGTGTATTTCAGGCTGACCGCGTTGATGACGAGGTCGGGACGAAACGCCTCTATCTCTTCCATGGTGGTGAACCGCTGCGTGTTGTAGAGAAAGCGCATACGCTTCGGGTCTATCTCGTATACTGCCACCTCGTGGTCGAAACTAAGCAGGTCGGAGAAGAACGAACCCATCTTACCGGCTCCTAATATCAGTATCTTCATTTTTTTTAAAAGTTTAGGGTTTAGAGTTTAGAGTTGAGAGTGATTTTAGTTGGTGGAGTGGCCTGCTCAGACCAGTCGGACTTGTCGGACAGGTCAGACATGTCAGACAGGTCGGATAAGCCGGACAGCGCATCCTGCTATTTTTTCTCTTCCCACCAATGCTCTGGTTGCTCGATTTGCGGGCGTTCTTCCTTCTCGTCTGGCATGAAGCAGAAGACGAGAAGTGTCACTGCCAGCAGCCCCGCCACCAGCATCCACAGCATCACACGTCTGTCAGCTTTCGAGAAAGAAAAGAATCCGTTCATATGCTAAATTTCACACCTCAAATCTCAAATCTCAAATTTCTCAAGTGTTTAGTATTTCCATCTGCTGGCGGACGCTCTCCTCGTGGATGGCCTCGAAGATGGTGTTCATGCAGTCGGGTGAGATGCCGCACAGCGCACCCTGGGCACCGCGTTTGTCGATGATTTCGGAATAACGCTTGCTCTGCAGCACCGTCATCTTGTGCTCTTTCTTGTACTGGCCGATTTCGCGTGCCACTCGCATACGCTTGGCAAGCAGCTCGATGAGGTCGTTGTCGATGCTGTCGATTTGCTTACGCAGCTCGGTGATGTTCTCGGTGGTCACGCTCTCGTCGCGGATGACAAGCAGGTTGAGGATATAGCTCAGGATGTCGGGCGTCACCTGCTGTTTGGCGTCGCTCCATGCGCTGTCGGGGTCACAGTGGCTCTCGATGATGAGTCCCTCCATGCCCAGGTCCATGGCCTGCTGGCAGAGCGGTGCGATGAGGTCGCGACGTCCTCCGATGTGGCTGGGGTCGCAGAAGAGTGGCAGCTGCGGTATGCGGCGGTTCAACTCAATGGGAATCTGCCACATCGGCAGGTTGCGGTAAATCTTGCGGTCGTAACTCGAGAATCCGCGGTGGATGGCACCCAGGCGCTTCACGCCGGCGCCGTTGATTCGCTCCAATGCACCGATCCACAGCTCCACGTCGGGGTTCACCGGGTTTTTCACGAGCACAGGCACGTCCACACCCTTCAGGGAGTCCGCCAGCTCCTGTACGGCGAACGGGTTCGCCGTGGTGCGGGCACCCACCCACAGGATGTCGATGCCGGCCTCAAGCGCCATCTCCACGTGCTGGGGAGTGGCAACTTCCGTGGCCAGCAGCATGCCTGTCTCTTCCTTTACCTTCTGGAGCCAGGGCAGGGCTTTCCAGCCGTTACCCTCGAATCCGCCTGGTTTTGTACGCGGTTTCCATACGCCCGCACGCAGGATTTTTATGCCGTTGGCCGACAGCTGCCGAGCTGTGGTCATCACCTGTTCTTCTGTCTCCGCACTGCAGGGGCCTGCTATCACAATCGGTCGGGTAGGCTCTATGCCTGGCAGTGCTAATGGTTGCAATTCTAAGTCCATATCTTTTTTAGTTGAATGTTTAATGTTTATAGTTGAAAGTTTAATGTTTATAGTTGAGAGTGATTTTGATTTACGAATCTCCAGATATCCTGGATTTTCTTGGCATGCAAGGTAATAAATTTCAAACCTCAAATTTCAAACCTCAAATTTTCTGTCCGGATGGCTAAATTTCAAACCTCAAATTTCAAACCTCAAATTTTCTGTCCGGATGGCTAAATTTCAAACTTCAAATTTCAAACCTCAAATTTTCTGTCCGGATGGCTAAATTTCAAATCTCAAACCTCAAATTTCAAATTTTTTATTCTCCGGAGTGCCTCTTCCATCTGCTCGTTCTTGGCACAGAGGGAGATGCGCACATAGCGCTTGCCGTTGCTTCCGAAGATGAAGCCGGGGGTGATGAACACGCGGGCTTCCTGAAGCACGCGCTCCGTCAGTTCTTCCACGTCGGCATACTTCTCCGGGATTTTTCCCCAGAGGAACATTCCTTGCTGCTGAGGGTCGAACGTGCAGCCGAGGGCGGTCATGATCTGCTCGGCTATCTTCCGGCGGCTCTTGTAGAGCTCCACATTGGCTGACCAATGCCATGCCTCGCTGTTGTCGTAGGCCTTGGCGGCGGCAAGCTGGAGAGGACGGAACGTACCGCTGTCGATGTTTGTCTTGATGCGGAGAATCCACTGCACGAAGGTGGCGTTCGTGGCAAGCAGACCCACGCGCCATCCCGGCATGTTGTGGCTCTTCGACATGGAGTTGAACTCGATGCAGCATTCCTTTGCGCCCGGCACTTGCAGGATGCTCAGGTGCTCGTCTTCGTTCAGGATAAAGCTGTAGGGGTTGTCGTTCACGATGACGATGTCATGCTTGCGGGCGAAGTCTACGAGCCGCTCGTACAGCTCGCGTGTGGCCCGACCGCCGGTCGGCATGTTGGGGTAGTTGGTCCACATGATTTTCACGCCGCTGAGGTCCATGGCCTCCAGCTGTTCAAAGTCGGGCTGCCAGCCGTTGTCTTCACGCAGGTCGTAGTTGATGATCTGTGTTCCGAGAATGCGGTTCAGTGAGGTGTATGTGGGGTAGCCTGGATTCGGTACGAGCACTTTGTCGCCCACGTTGCACAGGGCAAGCGTCACGTGCAGTATGCCTTCCTTTGAGCCGATGAGCGGCTGTATTTCTGTCTGGGGATCCAGCTCCACGCCGTACCACCGTTTGTAGAAGCTGACCATCGCCTGACGCAGTTCGGGGATGCCGACGGTAGGCTGGTAGCCGTGGGCGTTGTCCAGGCGGGCGTTCTCGCACAGCACGTCGATGGTCTCTTTCGACGGCGGCATGTCTGGGCTGCCGATGGCCAGGCTGATGACGTTCTTGCCTTCGGCGTTCATCCGTGCCACTTCCTTGCCCTTGCGGCTGAAGTAGTATTCCTGCACTGTCGATATGCGGTCGGCAGGACTGATGTTTGTGTTATAATTCTCCATATTGATTGCTTTTTTGTATCTTTATATTTTTAATGTCATGGTAACGATAAACCTCAAATTTTAATTCTCGTGCAAGTGAGAGCAAAATGAAGCTCGCTTCAATTATGCCGAGCGCAGCCGAGAATCATGCTAATAAACTTCAAACCTCAAATTTTCTGTCCGGATGGCTAAATTTCAAATTTCAAACCTCAAACCTCAAAGTTTATATTGTCGATTTCCCGTCCAGGTATTCGCCGAGGATGCTCAGTTTGCTGATGAGGGGCCGTATGGCGTCGACCGACTGACGGTATCGTGTGTAGTCGTCGTAGGTGAGGTCGATGTAGAACATATATTCCCATTCCTGTCCGATGATGGGGAGTGACTGGATTTTCGTCAGGTTGATTCGGTAGAACGAAAGGATAGAGAGCACCTGTGAGAGGCTGCCTTCGCTGTGGGGAAGTGTGAAGACGATGCTCGACTTGTTCGATTTGTGGGGGTCGATGTAGTGGACCACCTTGTCGGGATGGCTCAGGATGAGGAAGCGGGTGAAGTTGTGCTTGTTTGTCTCGATACCCTCCTCAAGAATCTTCAGCCCGTAGAGCGGTGCTGCGAACTTGGAGCAGATGGCGGCATGTCCCCTGAGCTGATGCTCGCTGATGTCCTTGGCCGAACCTGCCGTGTCGGAGGTTTCCACAATCTTGAATTTGGGATGACGGTGAAGGAAGTTGCGGCACTGCATCAGCGCTACGGGGTGGGAGTTCACTTCCACGATGTCGTCCCAACTTTCGTCGGGCAGGCACATCAGACTGTGGGAGATTCTCAGTTTGTGCTCGCCGACGATCACCGTGCCGCTGTCGCGGAGCAGTTCGTAGTTGTGGAGGAGACTTCCGGCAATCGTGTTCTCAATAGCCACCATGCCCAGCATGTCGGGGTCGGCGGCCATCTGGGCGAACACATCCTCAAATGTGTCGCAGCAGATGATCTCAAGCTCATCGCCTGCGAAATACTTGTGGGCGGCGATGTCGTGGAAACTGCCTACAATTCCTTGGATTGCGATTCTTTTTACCATAATTTTTTTCTAAAAAAGAAAATCCCGCTCATCAGAGCGGGATTCCTATGCTTTTATGTTTACAACATCTTTTGGTTTTGCTTTTGTTTTTGTATGCATACGACTTCCCGCTTTACTTTGTGCTAAAGTAAAAGTAGAAATAGTAATATGCGCTAAAAGATGTTCTCATTGTTGTCTCTTTCGTTTTCGTCTGCAAAATTACGCAATATCAGCCGAACGACCAAAGATTTTTTGAAAAAAATATCATTTTGACACAAATTTTTATTTTTTGCTTACAATCTTATGCCTTTTCACCAACTTTCCCTCGTCGGTTTTGGACCTTTTGCCATATTGCTGCAACGTTTTTTTTGAATGAGGGCGCCGTTGTTTCGTTTGCGATTCAACTCTTTTGAAACATTTTTTTTTGATTTTGTGTAAAAAATACGCAAAGTGTTTTGCCGTTATGAAAATTCTTGTTAACTTTGCCGATGAAATAAAGATAATCTGGTATTCAATCAAAAAAATTAACATTATGGAAAATAACGAAAAGAACAAATGTGGAAAACTTGATTCCGATATTTTAAATCGTTTGTATGGGTATTATCAGGATTATCAGAACTGTCCTGATGGCGATTCGTTTGGCACACCATAAAGGTATGCAGAATATGATACCTCTCGTAGCCTGTGGAATCAGTTTGAGAGTGCTTGCTCTTCTTATGGCATTTCAACCAATGAATTTTTTGAATTATACAAGAACAGAGTCAAATCCTGACTTAGGTTTCAATCTGCAGGGTTTATGAATAATAATATGAAAATACCTGTTACCGGAATATGTGGAGCTGTGTATGGCGACATCATCGGGCTACCTTACGAATTTCGTTCCACCCGGACTAAGAACTATGATTTCGAGTTGAAAATCCATGACTTCTCCGACGACACCATCCTTACTGTGGCTATAGCCCGCTGGATGCTCGATGACGATTTGTCTCCGACGGCGCTTCGCCAGAAGCTCATCGATTACTCTCTTCGTTTCAAGGACAAGAATGTGTGGGGTAGGGGCTATCAGGAGTGGTTCCTCTCCGGTGGAACGACCGACCGTCGTGGCATTGCGTCGAACGGTGCGGCCATGCGTGTCTCACCGATAGCCTATGCAAGCGACGACCTCGAGGAGGTGCTCCGTCTGGCTGCTATGTCAGCACGGCTGACCCACGATTCCGAAGAGGCGGAACGTGGCGCGCAGGCCGTGGCTGCTGCTGTATTCTTTGCCCGGCATGGACGCCCGAAGGACTTTGTCAGACAATGGCTGACCGACCACTTTGCCTACGAACTCAGCCGCACCGTCGATCAGATTCGTCCAGACTATCATTTCGAGATCCTCTGCGACCGCTGTGTGCCCGAGAGCATCATCTGCTGGCTGGACTCCGAGTCCTACGAACAGACCGTACGCAAGGCCGTGTCGCTCGGAGGGGATGCCGACACCATGGCCGCCATGGCCGGTGCCATTGCCGCCGCAACGCCTGGTATGGCGGTGCCTTCTGCCATTGCACGGCCGTGTTTCGAACTGCTTCCAGAGGATTTCAGACGGACTCTCCTGGAGTTTGGACAGCCCAGCCTGTTATAAGGTGTGTGAATTCATTGTCGCGTCAGCTTGAAATCATATACAGCGCCGGTCTGCCTTTCCTCCCAAGTGGCGGAAATCCGGCTGCCGCTGACGATGCCGCGGATGCGTGCCTGAGCCATGTCGCCATCGTAGACGTAGAGCTCGAACTGATGGTCGGAGTCGATGTCGCCGCTCGCCGCATACCTGCGTGAGCCGGATGAGTAGGTGGCGTTCAGTTCAGTTCCGTTCTGCACGAGGGTAAGTGTTGCGTCCGCTCCTTGGATCTGCCCGCTATAGGTGCCTGTAGCGCTGTGTGAGTGTTCCATCATTTCCTGGGCACGCCGTCTTGCGTCCAATGCCCTACGCTCTGCCTCACTACGCTCTGCCTCCATCTGCTGAAGCTTGTCGTCCGTTGGGACGGGACGGAATGAGTCGGGAAGAACAACCAGACTTGCGGTGTCTGTGCTGGCAGGAGATTCGGAAGGCTGGGATGGAAGGTCGCGGATGATACTCCCGCGCTCCTTCTCCTTGTCATTACCAAAGAGGACGAAGAGTGACACTCCTGCCACGACGAACAGGAAGACGGATAAAACGACGGACAGCCACGACTTTCCTTTCCTCCCTCTCTTTCGCTTGCGTTTCGCTGTGTGTCCGCCCGAAGCTGATGCCGGCTTGCCCCCATGGCGAACTGTTCCGCTTACTGCCGATCCGCAGTTCGGACACCAACGGGCTCCGTCGGGAAGGCGCTGGCCGCAAGATGTGCATTTCGTTTGAAACATATTTAGAAGTAGAAGTGGAAGTGGGAGTAAAAAAGGGAGTAAAGGTGGAAGTGATATGTCATGCACAGGACGATGGTCTTGCCCGTTGCAAAGTTACGGAAAAACGAGAGAAATGCAAAAGGATAACTCGCTTTTCTTTTCATTTCCGAGTGTTCAGTAGGTCCGGCGAAGCCAAAGTTACGGAAAAAAGAAAATAATGCCTACTTTCAATGTCTGTTTTCATGGGCTGACTGTAACTATATGGAGAAATATTATTTCTTTTCAGCCATTCATGACAGCAATCGATGACAAAATAATTTGATAGTGAAAATAATTGTGTCAGTTTGACGTAATATCTAAAAATTGCGTCAATTTGACATTTAAATAATGCTGGCATGTTTTTTGCTGTATGAAAAAATGGGGGGGCCATAAGCACAAATAAAAAAAATATCATTTTGATGTTTACCTTTGGCCAAAAACTGGTATAAAAGAGTAAATAATTATTAATTCACCTCAAACACCTTTAAATTACTATGGGCATTTTATCAAAACTCTTCGGAAAATCGGAGAAGAACGACCAGCAGGAGAGCAAGCCAACTCAGGCCAACTCCAATCCTGCAACGACAGACAACAACAATTCCACAAACTCAAACAACCCAACCACTAATCAGACAGACACTATGGAAGAAAACAACAAGAAACCTGAACCCGACACTGCCGGACAGACGCAGGCAGGGGAGAACGCTGTTGCCAAATCAAAGATCTACAACCTCATCATCGTTGACGAGAGCGGATCGATGAGCCATCTCACTCGTTCTACACTCTCGGGCGTGAACGAAACCATCAACACCATCAAGAGCGCTCAGCGCCAATTTGCCGACACACAGGTACACACACTCACTCTCGTCACCTTCGACACGGGCGATCCAAGAGGTAATGTGCGAACGCTTATCGACAACAAGCCGATTGAGCAAGTGGAGGAGTTCATGGACTACAACCCAAACGGATGCACACCTCTCTATGATGCGATGGGCATGTCGCTCTCTCGGCTATACAACCTTATCAAGCACGACAAGGACGCTACGGGTGTGGTCACCGTTCTGACCGATGGACTGGAGAACGCGTCGCGCGAATGGAGGCCCGGACCTCTGGGAGAACTGATCGAGCGGCTCAAGAGCGAGGGATGGACATTCTCCTATATGGGAAGTGCCCACGACGTGAAGAGCGTCAGCGACCTCCTGCATATCGACAACGTCGTGGAGTTCGACCACGATGTACAGGGAGTGAACAGCTCCTGGGCAAGGGAGTCGACTTCCCGGTTCAGCCTCTACAGGAAAATGGATAAGTTCAAACATGAGAAGCCACAAGCGACAAGATCGGAGATGATAAACGAGCAAGTCCGTTATTCCAAAGACTTCTATGGCGGTAGGGTCACGCCGGACTTTGTCCGGCAGCTTGAGCCCGACCAGATTTTCGTCTTCGGCAGCAACGCGCAGGGCATCCACGCAGGCGGTGCGGCACGCCAGGCTGCACAGCAGTTCGGTGCCGTCATGGGGCAGGGTGAAGGGCTTCAGGGTCAGAGTTATGCCATCCCCACCATGGAGGGACTCGACAACCTCAAGGCGGCGGTTGACCGCTTCATCGTCTTTGCCGACGAACACCCGGAGCTGAGCTTCCTCGTCACACGCATCGGATGCGGCATCGCTGGTTACGACGACAGCCAGATCGCACCGCTCTTCCGTAGATGCATCAAGATGGAGAACGTGGCGCTGCCGGATCAGTTCTGGAAAGTGCTCGGACTGAATATGTACTAAACGTCTCAGTGTGCTTGTTGTGAGATACCCCACATCCTTATAAAGGAGCACGACAAAGATGTCTGATCCGCCAAACACATAAATTATATATCAAGAAATCCCCCGGACTGTCCCTTCAGTCCGGGGGATTGCGGTTGGTAGGCTCAGCACGCCTATTGTTTTCGGTTCTCAGTTTTTGATTCCTTTCCATCTGAGGAGGTAGGAATACTGATAGAGGGCGGTTGCGATGGGCTGAAGGTAGTAGCCGCTGAACGCCATGTCGTGTCTGGCTCCCGCTTTCTTGATGCTTTCGAGCACTTCTTCCGACATGCCCCGGAAGCTGATCTGGAATTCCTTTCCCTCCACATTCATGCCGACGATGATGGCAGGAAGCGGCGTCAGCCCGATCCGGACGTTGGGGTTGTGCTCCTCGGTCAGACGTATCAGACAGTTGAATATCTGTCGTTTCGCCTCGAACATCCGTTTCATCTGCCTTTCGTTGAAGCGTCCTTTCCGGTTGCATTGGTTGACGTAGGCATTCACCATGTTGGCGGCACAAAGAAAGTGGAAGATGTCGGCATGCGACCGGGGCTCGTCGCTCAGCACGTTGAGCGCGTCTTCGAGGAGCGTACGCGGAATCTTCTCATACCATGGCATTCCCTGTGCTTCCTGTTTCTTCGTCTTCCTGGCCTTCTTGGTTTTGTTCTTGGCTTTCCGCTCCGCTTTCAGCTTTTCTTTCTGCTGCTTCATGTACTTTCCGTAGAAGGGAGGGTTCTCGGCGATGCGGATGATGCGGTGTACGTGCCATTCCAGGTGGTCGTTGTAGAGCAAGCTGACGATGGTGAGCATCCTCCGCTCAATGAGACGTTGATCGAGGGTGTCGGTGACGAGTTCCTGTGCGAACCGCCTTGCTGAGATGATTCGCGAGCACCCGGAGTCGTATCCCATGGTGTTGCCGTCATGCTCGAAGTCCTGGTTGAAGAAATAGATGACGGTGAGATGCCTGCAGCATCCGTCCATCTGGAAGGCCAGCTCGCGCGCCTCCCGTTTGCTGAAGGCATACATGATCCATTCGTTGCGGTTGGTGTCGGTGGCGAGCACCGTCACGTTGCCGTGTTCGTCTGTAGGGATGCTGCGCAGCAGGTGCAGGTCCGTCCGGTAAGCTTCCAGCAGCCGTAGGAGCATATACCTGCAGAGGAGCGTGTTGACATAGGCGCATCGGCAGGCGTAGAGTCCGGCATAGTCGTCCTCCTCGAACATGTCGATGACCTCGCTGAACCAGTTCTCATGGTCGGAGTAGATGGTTTTCATGCGCTTTCCGTCCATCACCACCTTGAAATTCCTGTAGCCCGTGAGCAGGTTGTTCCATCGGTCGTTCAGTTCCACGATGCCGAGTGTGGCGTCGTAGACGTCGTGTCCGATGCAGTTGTAGTCGTAGCGGATGTCGTAGCAGTAGGTGTTCTCACCGATTCTGACCTCTCCTTGGCGTGGTGCATGGTCGTTGTCCATGCCGATGGCCTCAAAGATTTCGAAGGGTACGAGGCTGCGCTCGAGTTTTTCCATCATGGTCTTGCGGTTGGAATGTCCGCTGAGCCATTCGTCGTAGTTAAAAATGTACATGTCCATAGCTTCTAATACGCAATTGGGCGGCCGGACGCTTATGGACTGCCGGCTGCGATTCAACATTAGGGTTCCTGATTGGAGAAGAGATGGAGACCGGCCCATAATTCCGGCCTTCGACGGAATGCGTTTGGCACCTCTAATGAGAATCTGTCGTTTGCTTATGTGCAGGACTTTCTACTTTCGTTTTGCAAAATTACGGCTTTTTATCCGTATTTCAATGATTTTCTGAGTTTTTTTTGTTTTTTTCTACATATCGCTTAATTCGCGGATTAAGTCTGACGGCTTGAGACTGTCAATGATGAGTTGAAGAACATTGCCCAGGTAGAACACTCAAGGCACAGGTCATTCGACAACTTCATTATAAATCTGTCAGAAGCCATATCTGCATATTGATTCTTCCCCCCAAAAAACATGCGTCTGTGTGGAAAGATCTGTAGATAACCAACTTACATTATTCTGAAATTCGTCGAACTCACATTATATTAGATGGCTTCCAATTCTGGTAGTATTACAGGTTCTTCGCGATGCTCTTTATGGAGAAACATACTATAATACATAGGAAGGTAAGTGACACCTTTCTTCCTGAAAATCTTGCGTTCATTAGAAAAGACGATTGCATGATTAATTCCGTAATCTGGCGTTTCCAGAAATTTTGTAAGCGCACTATGATCAGTATAGTCCTTTCCTGATTTTATCTCCAGGGGAAGTACCGTCAAATTATCGTGGTCATCTACAAGAAAATCAACTTCACCTTTTTTCTTGTTATCATAATAATGCAATTTGAAGCCATGTGCAGTAAGTTCCTGAGCAATCACGGACTCATACACTGTACCAAGATTGATACTCTTGATGTCTTGCAGAACAGCATTCACATTCAATCCATACAGAAGATTTGTCAACAGTCCCACGTCATTAAGATAGAGCTTAACCAGCTTCTTTTGATCAGACTCGGCAAGAGGAAAACGAGGATTGCTGATTGCAGACACTTCCAAAGCAATGCCAGAGTTGGTTAGATATTCAAACTCATCGGCATAATCGGAGAAAGTTTTTCCTTTCTTGTTTTCTATATTTTTATATACAATGCGCTTCTTCTTGTTTTCCAAGATGCTGGGGATAAGGTCGTAAATCTTGCGAATCTTAAGTTTATGTTCCTCATCATATTGTGAAGCGTCAATGCGATAGAGATTGTGTATGTCCCTATGTGTCTGCCTGACGCGAACCATATTCCGATCAGCCAGATAATTGTTGATGGATTCAGGTAACCCACCTACAA
>JAFUVE010000063.1 GCA_017483765.1 Bacteroidaceae bacterium
GAAGTTTGAAATTTGAAATTTATAGTTACTCCGCTAGAATATCTAGGATATCTAGAATAACTAAAAAAAACAGAAAAAACATGAATAAACTCCTTCCTCTCCTGCTGTTGCTGCTGACAGCCATCACTTTCCCGCTCTCAGCACAGACACCGGCCACAACCGACAAGACACACGACGTCATACGCTACGACCTGGCACTGCGCCAAGACTCCAAAGTCTCCGACCGAATCAGTGAGGCATGGAATAAAGAACTGGCTTCAGCCACCGACAACACCCGCGGGGTGCTCAACGACACATACAACGTGCTGAAGGCTCAGTCCATGGGACTCGTGTCATCCACGGTCTCCACCATCATATCCACCGGCGTCGACATCCTATTCAACGCACTGAAGAGCAAGAAGCCGGAATGGAGGAAACTCGTGGAAAAAGAGAGCGTATTCGAGAAGAAGATCACCACCATCAAGAACGTCAACGACTTCTACTCACAGGTGTCCACCACCAGTGCCATGGATCCAAGCGGTATGTCGTTCAACGGTTTCTCCTGCCTGCAGATGAGGGGACCCGACACCGTCATCTACGTTTCCACACATCTCAAGGACTCGGAGCTCGCGCTGCAGAACATCATACGCCACTCCAAGTTCGAACTCGATCTCGACACGCTCATTTTCAACCCCAAATACTGCGATCTGCCCAACGAGAATTGCCCTTACTCTCAGCGGCAGCAGGAGTTCTCGTTCGAGGACCGCGGGGTGCTCAACCTTGAGATCGACACGAAAATCACATCATCATGGATCAACCAGGCCATTCAGGTGCACAGCAACCAGGAACTGGGTTCCTTCTTCATGAAAGTGCCCATCAACAAGCCGGACCTCGACACGGACGGCGTGTTCCGGTTCATACGTGGACGGGCCTCCAACAAGGTCAGCGACATCGAGATGGCGGGCGACTGCTTCATCGTGCCAAGAAGCTATATCGGCGTGCGAGATGCCGACGGCAACTACAGCGACTGCTGGGGTACCGGAGAGTATATGGTCACCATGAACCTCAAGGAGACCTGCACCGTCACACCCGAATTTGAGGCCAACTGGAAAGCCGACTGGAAACGGCGAAGAACCAGCAAGCAGAACATATCACGTCAGCTGAAGCAAAGCATCACGCAAAACCTCGTCCAGAACGGAAAGAAATGCCTCGTCACCGTGCTTGAGACTCCTTATTATTCTTTCCTCGAGGATGTCAAGCTCGACGCAAAAAGTCTCAGAAAATAGAAATTTGAACTTCATCATCCATCTCATGACCATCAGAAACCTCATAGCAACGGTCGTCCTGCTCATATTACCGCTGGCTGCAGCCGCACAGGACACTGCCTCTTTCAACCAGGCGGTACAACTCTACCAGGCCGGTCAATACCAGAAATCCATTGAGATGCTGCAGGCAAGCCCCATCACCAAGGAGTCGGCGTTTGTACTCATGCTCAACCACATGAAGCTGGGCGACAGCCTGCTCACGAAGGACGACTCGCTCGCCGTCAGCCACCTGGAGAAAGCACTGACGTACAGCAACCAGTGCGACCAGCAGATGAAGGAGGTGGAGCAACTGAGAAACAGCACATACACCATGCTGGCAAGCGCATACTCATCCATGTCCATCGACTGCTTCGACATCGGGAAATACAGGGAGGCGCTCAGTCTGGGCCAGGACGCGCTGCAACTCAGGAAACAATATCTGGGAACAGACCATCCATCCTATGCCAGTTCGCTATCCCTGCTGGCAAAGACGCATGAGGCGCTCGGACACTACCAAGAGGCCATCAACCTCACCAACGAGGCATTGGCCATCGCTGAAAGAACCGACGGAAAAGAAAGCGGCAGGTATGCCACCAGGCTCAGCAACCTGTCTGTATTCTACAACGACCTGGGCAACCACAGCGAGGCGATAAGGCTGTGCAACATGGCATTGCAAATCCATGAGAAAAACAACGACACCGAATCCAGCAACTACGCCGTCGCACTATCCAACCTTGCCGCCATCAACTTCCAACTGGGAAACAACCATGAAGCGCTGAGAATCAGCAGGCAGGTGCTCAAACTGAAAGAGAAGACCGTAGGAAAGGACTCGCCCTCCTACGCACAGTCTCTCACCAACCATGCCAATTATGTAGCCAATGGAAATCCGGAAAACGCACTCATGATGGCGATGGAGGCTCTGAATATCCAGAGAGCGAAATACGGCAGCATGATCAACCACAACTGTGCAAACATTGTCGCAGATATCGCAAAATACAATTATTTTGCCCAGCACTATGACAACGCGCTGAAGATGCAAAAGGCAAACCTACAAATCGTAGAGGCTGTATTCGGACCGTCACACCCGGACTACATCTTGTCGCTCAACAACATGGCATACTATTGCATATCAACTGGGAACTTTGAGGATGCGCTGAAATATGCGCATCAGGCGGACAAAATCGGACAGCAGGTGCTGGAACCCAACCATCCCTTTTGCATACACACTCAGGAGAACATCGCCTTCGCGGCATTTTTCCTGAACCAGCAGGATGATGTGGAAAAATATGGGACAGAAGCCACCAAGCGGTTCACTGACTATATTCTCGAAGCTTTCCCGGGACTCTCCGTTGTGGAACGCAAAAAACTATGGGCATCTAAAAACGCATGGTATGAGGTCATGAACCTGTATGCAGCCACGTTCAAGTCGAACGCACTCGTGGAGAACGCATATAACGGCATGCTGCTCGGAAAAGGACTGCTGCTCAACAGCGACATTGAGATGATGAGGCTCATACAGGAGAGCGGCAACCAGCAGGCCATAGAGAACTACAAACGGCTCTCCAACAGCAGGCACCAACTGCAAAAACTCATGCAGCTGCCAAGGGCGCAGCGAGGGGCGGAGGCCGACTCGCTCTTCAGGGAGGTGGTGCAGCTGGAAAGGCAGTTGTCATCTTTGTCGCAGGAGTTTGGCGACTACACCAGCAACCTGAAAATCAAATGGAAAGACGTGCAGAAAGGACTCAAGTCCAGCGACGCGGCCGTGGAGTTCATTCGCTATATCAACAAAGAGGAGAAAATCAGCTACCTCGCCTATGTGCTCACAGCCGAGATGAAATCGCCACAGATTGTGCTGCTGGCTGACGAAGAGGAAATCAGGGCCATCATGGCAAAAGACGTATATGCCACGGATGAGCTTACAAAAGCGGTATGGGAGCCCGTGCTCAATTTGGTGAAAGACAAGAAACGCATCTTCTTCGCTCCCGACGGCGAGCTCTACCGCATTGGCATCGAATACCTCCCCGCCATAGGAGGAAACGGGAAGCTGGCTGACACCAAAGAGTACTACCGTCTTTCGTCCACTCGCTACCTCGCTGAGAGCCAGAAGAAAAAGCCGATCAAGACTGCCGTGGTCTATGGCGGTCTGGAATACGACACGGACGTGAATATGATGGCAAAAGGGACGGTGCAATACGCATCCGAAGAAGAGAAGCTGAAAGCGGAGGCCGCCAAGTCCGACCCCGAGGATATCGGGCTGCGTGCCGGCATATCCTACCTGCCGGCCACGAAGGAAGAGGCTGCCGACATCGGAAAGATGCTGTCGTCGGCTAAAATCAAAAACACCCTCCTCACCATGTCTGAGGGAACGGAGGCGTCATTCAAGTCGCTCTCGGGAAAGGGAATCGACCTCCTGCACATCGCCACTCACGGTTTTTTCTGGACCGACAAGGAGACCAAGCGGCTCAAGAACGTGTACTTCCTTCAAGCCGACACCCGATCATCCACACTCGAGGACCCGGGCATGGCACGCTCAGGACTGCTGCTCGCCGGAGCCAACACATCCATCAGAGGGGCACAACTGCCGAAAAACACGGAGGACGGCATACTCACGGCTGAGGAAATCTCACAGCTGGACTTCAGGGGGATGAACCTCGTCGTCATGTCGGCATGCCAGACCGGACTGGGCGACATCACAGGAGACGGTGTCTTCGGACTGCAGCGGGGATTCAAGAAGGCGGGGGCAAACACCCTGCTCATGAGCCTCTGGAAGGTGGACGACACTGCCACACATATCCTTATGGACAACTTCTACAAGAACCTGACCGAAGGAAAGTCCAAGCACGACGCGTTCATCGCAGCACAGCAGCACCTCAGAACCACAGAGGACGGAAAGTTCAACAACCCTCGTTTCTGGGCTGCTTTCATCCTCCTCGACGCAAAGTAGAGACGCCCCGCGGGGCGTCTTCTAACTGAAAGCCAACACGCTCCACAAAACTTACTCCACGTATCTACACTACGCCCATCACTAAGAGTAAATACACTATTCACTATTCACTTTTCACTCAAAAAAAAATGCCCAGTTCCTTCCTCATTGCAGCGCCCATGAGCGGCAGCGGTAAGACCACCGTCGCCAGGGGGCTGATGGCGTTGCTGAGGCGTGAAGGATACTCCGTCCAGCCGATGAAATGCGGACCGGACTATATCGACACGAAGTTCCATGCGGCCGTATGCGGAAGGCCAAGCGTGAACCTCGACCTCTTCATGGCTACGGAAGATCATGTGCGCCAGATCTACCAGAAATATACCGACAACGCCGATGTCTGCATCGTGGAAGGCATGATGGGACTCTACGACGGCTACGACCATGAACGCGGCTCAGCCTACGACATCGCACGGCTGCTGCGCCTCCCCGTCATCCTCGTCGTCGACGCACGGTCGGCTGCCTACTCCATGGCTGCACTCATCAAAGGGTTCGCCGACTTCCGTAACGATATCGCCGTTGCCGGGGTCATATTCAACAAAGTGGGGTCGGAACGCCACCAGCAGATGCTCCGGGAAGTGTGCCACGACATCGGCATCCCCTGTCTGGGGTGCCTGCCGAAAAGCAAGGTGGCTGAGACGGGAGAACGCTATCTCGGGCTCGACTTCTCCGACATAGCATCCGACGGGCAGGTTTTCCACGCCCTTGCCGACCTCATCAGCCAGCATATCGACTGGAAGGAACTGCTCCGCCTCACAGAGAGAGCCCCCATCCTGCAGTCCGCTCCAGCCGCCGGCCGCCCGTCACAGATTTCATTCCGCCGCATCGCCATCGCACGCTCACCCGAGGCCTTCTCCTTCATCTATCAGAACACCCTCGACATCATGAGCTCGGCAGATGTCTGTTTCTTCAACCCGGAACTCGACGAAGTCTTCCCGGACGACACGGACCTGCTCTATCTGCCTGGAGGCTATCCCGAGAAGCACGCAGAAGCACTTGCTAAAGCCTCAAAGACAAGGACTTGTATCAAGAACTACGCCGACAAAGGCGGGCACGTCATCGCAGAGTGTGGCGGCATGATGTATCTCTGCGAACGAATCCTGACCGACGAAGGCGACTTTCCTATGTGCGGCGTACTCCCCTACACCATTACGGCACGCACCGCCGACCGCCGACTCTCGCTCGGCTATCGCCAGTGGACCCTCGACGGCAAGGAATATCGCGGACATGAGTTCCATTACTCACAGTTCTTCGAAACCACCCCGCCGTCCATCACCTCGGTGCTCAATGCACGGGGAGAACCCGTCAACTGTCCCATCATCCGAAAAGGCAATGTCCTCGCCTCCTATACCCATTGGTACTTTCATGAACTGTTTAATGTTTAATGTTTAAAGTTTAATGTTTAAAGTATGAAATCAGTCACGACAAAAACCGGCGACCTCGGGCAGACTTCCCTCCGCGGAGGGGTCCGTGTCGACAAGGACGACATACATATCGAGACCAACGGACAGCTCGACCATCTGACCACCCTGCTGGGCATGATACGCGTGAAATGGACGCGTTCCGCCTCTGAGCTGGCACTCCTCTGCGACATCCAGCGGGAGCTGATGACCGTCATGAGCCACGTGGCCACCCCCGACGGAGCAGAAAACCCGCGCAAGCTCCACGTCGAGGAGCTCACACTGCTAATGGAGAAAGCCATCGAGGCGGCAAACGTCCGTCCCTGCTTCGTCCTCCCTGGAGAGGACGAACTGACCACATGGCTCCACCTCGCACGCACCACCGCACGGACAGCCGAGCGGCGTCTCTGGGCACTCAACCGCCAGCAAGCCGTCAACCCCGCCATCCTCCGTTTCCTCAACCGCCTCTCCGACTACCTCTTCATCCTTGCAGTAGAGATGCCCCGTGGGGCGTCTTGTAACTAAATCCATCTTCAAAACATTCCCCATAAACTATAAACTAAAGACACCGTCCGCACGGCTCTTTAAACTTTAAACATTATACTTTAAACTAAATTAGAAGCCCCGTCCGCACGGCTCTTTAAACTATAAACATTAAACTTTAAACTAAAAGACAACCCGTCCGCATGGCTAAACCTCAAATCTCAAACCTCAAATTTCAAAAAAAACTGAGTCCTCTCATGCTCGCCGGCACCGGCAGCGACGTGGGCAAGAGCGTCATAGCAGCAGCCCTATGCCGCATATTCCTCCAGGACGGCTACCACCCCGCACCGTTCAAGGCACAGAACATGGCGCTCAACTCCTATGCCACACCCGAAGGGCTGGAAATCGGACGGGCACAGGCCGTGCAGGCCGAGGCTGCAGGCATACCCTGCCACACCGACATGAACCCGCTGCTGCTCAAGCCGCAAAGCGACCACACCTCGCAGGTGGTGCTCAACGGTAGGCCCATAGGCAACCGCGACGCCTACGACTACTTCCGAAAGGAAGGGAGGGAAGAGCTCAGAAAGGCCGTATGCGATGCCTACGACCGGCTCGCCAGCCGATTCAACCCCATCGTCATGGAAGGGGCAGGCAGCATCAGCGAGATCAACCTCAGAGACACTGACCTCGTCAACATGCCCATGGCGCGGCACGCCGACGCTGACGTCTTTATCGTGGGCGACATCGACCGGGGCGGCGTTTTCGCCTCCGTCTACGGAAGCATCATGCTCCAGACGCCTGAGGACCGCAGACGCATCAAGGGCATTATCATCAACAAGTTTCGAGGCGACATGAGGCTCTTCGACGACGGACGGCGAATGATGGAGGACATCTGCCAGGTGCCTGTGCTCGGGGTCATCCCCTATTTCAACAACATACACGTGGAGGAGGAAGACAGCGTGGACCTCGCGCAGAAAGCCATGCACGCGCAGGAAGGAATGGTCAACGTGGCGGTCATCCTCCTGCGCCATATCTCCAACTTCACGGACTTCGACGTGCTCGAGCGTGACTCGCGAGTACATCTTTATTATACGAACAACACGGACGACATACGCCAGGCGGACATCATCATTCTGCCAGGCACCAAGTCCACCATAGCCGACCTCTACGAGATCCGCCGAAACGGTGTGGCGCAAGCCATCATACGTGCCCACAGGGAAGGAACCGCCGTGATCGGCATCTGCGGAGGGTACCAGATGCTCGGAACGGACATATGCGACCCACAACACCACGAAGGCGCCATCGACCGAATTCCAGGACTCAACCTGCTGCCGGTCAACACCGTCATCACCTCCGACAAGACCACAAGACAGACCCGATTCCACCTCGCCGACGAACCGGACGTACCGCTGCTCGAAGGCTACGAAATCCATATGGGACGAACCAAGCTCAACGACGACGCTGACAGAACCGCCTTCTTTCCTCTCACCCTCGACGAGGATGGACAGCACGACGGATGGACCGACCGTGAACGCTGCATGGGCACATACATCCACGGCATACTCGACAACCCATCCTTCATCGAACGCATTCTACGGCCTTTCGAACACAAAATCAAAGAGAAAGACCAGCCTTTCGACATCCATGCCTACAAAGACCAGCAGTACAACCTCCTCGCCGACCACGTCAGACAACATATCGACATGGACCTCGTCTACCGCATTCTCAGCAACAACACATAAAAATCAGTATGAAACAACAAGTCACACATTCCAGTCCTGACAAGCCATCTCCAATAAGAAAATAAACTTTTCACTATTCACTTTTCACTATTCACTAAAAAATGACATACGGCCACGGCGACGACACATACCGCTATCCCGGCATCACGATGAACTTCAGCTCAAACATCTTCCCGAATCCCCACTTGGAAGAGCTGGAAGACCACCTGCGCCGGAGCATCCACCTCATCCGCAACTACCCGGAACCGGCTCCCGAACATCTCGAGCGGCTCCTGGCACAGGACTACGGCGTGGACAAAGAGCAGGTCATGGCCACCAGCGGCGCCACCGATGCCATCTACATCATCGCACAGACGTTCAGGGATGTGCACGCTTTCTGTGTCAACCATCCCACTTTCAGCGAATATGCCGACGCATGCCGCAGCTTCGGCATGCAGGAGCAGCCCGACGCACCCCTCTGCTGGGTATGCAACCCCAACAACCCCACAGGCGAAACCTACAATGGCACTTTCATCAACCAACTCGCCGACAATCATAAGTTCCTCATCATCGACCAGTCATACGAAGACTACACACTACAGCCACTGATGACGCCACAAGAGGCTGTCAGGCATGGCAATATCATTCAAATACGCTCGCTCACCAAGCGCTATGCCATTCCTGGCCTGAGGCTCGGATTCATCATCGCCCCCGCACCGCTCATCAGGCGGCTCAAAGCCGGACAACGGCCATGGGCCGTCAACGCGCTCGCGCTGGAGGCTGGGCAGTGGCTGCTCGCCCACCACCACCGTATCATCGACGACATACCAGCATACCTCAATGAGGCTCAACGATTACGAGACGCACTCAACACCATTCCGGGCATCAGCGTCCGTCACACCCACACCAACTTCATGCTCGCAACCATACAACCGGACACTGCGGCCCGACTCAAAGACCACCTGGCGCGCAACCACGGCATCCTCATCCGCGACGCCTCCAACTTCACCACACTCACCCACCACCACTTCCGCCTTGCTGCTCAGTCGCCACAACATAACGACTTACTCATCAACGCCATCAAGGAATTTCAAGCAAATCGATAATGGCAAAATAAATTTCAAAATCGTAAATCCCAATGTCTTTGCTCATTGCCTGGCTTCTCGACCTCATCCTCGGCGACCCTCTTTGGCTGCCCCACCCCGTCGTGCTCTTCGGGAAAGCCATCGCCGCATCCGACAAAAAACTCAACCAGGGCAGCCACAAAAAACTCAAAGGAGCCATCGTTGCAATCTCACTGATTTCCATCACCTTTGCGGTCACATTCGCCATCAACCACGCACTGAGTCAATGGAGCCAGACGGCAGCCACCGCCTTCCAGGCCATCGTCATCTTCTTCTGCCTGGCCGGCACAACCCTCATCCGTGAAGTGCGGGAGGTGTTCCGGGCAGTCGACCGCTCGCTCGAGGATGGACGCAGGCAGGTGGCCCGCATCGTAGGGCGGGACACATCACGTCTTACGGAACAGGAAATCAGGACAGCAGCACTCGAGACGCTGGCGGAGAACCTCAGCGACGGAGTCATCGCACCACTCTTCTGGCTGGCCATAGGAGGTGTGCCGGCCATGATGGCATACAAGATGGTCAACACGCTCGACTCCATGATTGGATACAAGACGGAGAGACACAAGGATTTCGGATGCTGGGCAGCACATATCGACGACATCGCCAACTACCTGCCAGCCAGAATCACAGCACTGCTCATGATTCTCGCTGCCGGAAAACCAAGACTCATCAGCTTCGTTGCCAGATTCGGACACTGCCACGCCAGCCCAAACAGCGGATACCCGGAGGCGGCACTCGCTGGAATACTCAACTGCCGGTTTGGAGGACCTCACATCTACTTCGGACAACTTTTTCCAAAGCCTTACATCGGGACAAACGACCGCACACTCAACTCCAAAGACATGAAAACGGCCGTCAGGGTCAACAGAATCGCAGAAATCATCATGATGGGAATTTTAACCACATTATTTACATTCAACTGGGCTTTTTTCAACTAAGTGATATTAAAAAAATAACTTGCCTCACATTCCAGCTGATTGTAGGGTTTCTGTCCCCCGATAACGGGGGAACCGAAGGGGGTGTAAAGACCATTGATTACTTTATGTATGTCCGTCTGGAGTAGAGACGCCCCGTGGGGCATCTTCAAACTAAACCCCGTCACCACTATGGACTTACTTTCTGTATGTCCGTCAGATGACTATCGTCTTGTCTTCTCGTCTTCATAAAAAACGAGGCAACTTATTTTTTGACTGTTACTAAAAACACTTTTTTACGATTTTAGGCTTTTTTTTAAAAATATTTTCAAAAAAAAGGGTATTACACAAAAAAATAACTAATTTTGTGAGTTAATTGTATAGTTTGCACTTTTTGGCTGACATTTTCAGCCAAAATCTGCAGAAGACGGAATGTGTGCTTTGTCGAAGCGAACTAATGGCACAACTACCTCGATTACTAACAAAAACAAGATAAAAAAATGAACGGAATGAAAAAAATCGTATTCTTATTGATGGCACTTTTCGCCATCAGTAGCATGAAGGCGGCGGACTATGCCATCACCTTCAGCAACGATGAAACGAAAGGAACAGCTGTGGCCAATCCGGAAAGAGCCACTCCCGGAGAGACTGTCACCATCACCGTCACTCCGAAAAGAGGGTATGCAGTGAAGGATGTCACTGTGGATGCCGGTTATGAAACCCAAGGCGGAAGCGGAGGAGCACGAGCACCTCAGAAGAACGGGCCAAGAAAAGTCAGAGTGAATCAGGGTGCCATTGAAGTGACGAAGAAAAGCGACACGGAATTCACCTTCACCCCGCCAACAGGATTGTCTGGTATTTCATTTACCTACAACGACAACACCAGCTTCGCCGTGACCATCACCTACGAGGAAGTCGCAATCCTCTACCCCATCGAGGCAGCCAATGCCGACACCATTCAGGGATGCTCAAGCGTGACAGTGAATCCAGTAAAGCAGGAAATCGGGAAAGACGTGGAAATCACCGTCGTGCCGGACAACCACTACGAGGTGGACAGAGTGTGGGTGACCGCAATTATGGAGGCCACCGAAGGCGAAGTGCCGGAGGAAGCTGACACCAAGGCAAGAAAAAGCCCACGCAAAGCCAATCTCCACATCGTTTACGACGTGGAAATTGAGGCTACGGCCGTGGAAGGAAAGGAGAACACCTATTCATTCACCCTTCCGGAGACACTCTCAGGAGGTCCTCTTGCAGAGGACTACAACGACGGGACCAAGTTCATCGTACATGTGAAAATGAACGAGATTCCGATTAAATATAAGTTCTTAGCACCTGTAGACCCGAACGCACACGGAATGTGTACGGTTGAGCCCTCAGAGCAGTACAAAGGACAAAACGTAACCATCAAATTCATTCCTGACGAAGGATATGAGTTGGAGGGAGCTGTGATGATAGCATATGCTGATTATAAAGAAGAGCCAGGACCGGATATGAGTACTAAAGCTCATCAGCAATTCGACATCACACCTGATATGGTGAACGCGGACGGAACATACGTCTTCACCCTGCCGGAGAAATTCCAGTCTGGAAGCTATGAGGAATACACCGAAAACACCACATTCGTGATTGCATCTGTATTAACAGAAAAGAAATACAACATCATTGCCGACGAGAACGTCGAGAACGGAACAATCGCAGTTGACCCCACGAGACAGGAAATTGGGGGAAAAGTGACCATCACCCTCACACCTGAAGCTGGATACGTAGTGAAAGAAGAAAGTGTGAAGGTGTCAGCACGCCGTCCGATGTCCGGCGAAGACAGCGGATCAGATGAGCCGCGTGTCAAGCCAAGGAAAGCACCAGCTGAACAAGCTGTGCAATATATAAGCCAGGGCGACATTACTGTGACCAAGGTGGACGCAAACTATGAGTTCACATTGCCTCAGACTTTGCCTAGCACCTTTGACACGGATTACCACAGCAACACCGAGTTCTTCGTGACCGCGGAATTCGAGCCTGCAATTGTGCTCTACAACGACAAAGCAAACGAAACGACCATCAACAACGCGCCGAAGAACAAGCCGGTGAACGTGAAACTGGCTGGCAGAACCATCAAGGCTGGAGTATGGAGCACAATCTGTCTGCCATTCCTGCTCACCATTGAAGGCAGCGTGCTCGACGGTGCAGACGTAAGAAAGCTCGTCAACTCAAAGCTGATCAACAACAACCGTACGGTGTCGCTCACATTTGAGAAGGTGACGGAGACCGAAGCCAACTATCCGTACATCATCAAAGTGGCTGAAGACATCACCGAGCCGTTATTCGAAGGTGTGACCATACCGGAAGAAGAAGTGGCTACCGGAGCTGAGGCAGAAGGACTCGAGAAAGTGTGGGAAACTACTTATGCTTATATGCACGGAAACTACCACCCGATGTCATGGGAGGACGAGACCAGGACTGTGCTCTTCCTTGGAACAGACGGCAAGTTCTACTATCCTGACGGAGTGGCAACCACGACTGTGAACTCACAGAGAGCATTCGTCACACTCATGGGATGTAAAATCAAGGGGGCGAAGGAAGACACCACAGAGCCTGGCGATCCTGAGCAGGGAGCGGGCAGCGATGTGAAGTTCAACTTCAACATCGACCTCGACGACACACCTACTGCCATCACCGACATCAACAGCGACAGCGAGGCTGACGGAACATGGTACGACATCTCCGGACGTCCAATCAAAGGAAAACCGGCAACACGAGGTATCTACATCAACAACGGACACAAGTTCATCATCAAATAAATGAACGCTATAACTAACCAACCAATTAGAAAAAACTTCCATACCCATCACGGTATGGAAGTTTTTTTGTGTCTCCAATTCTCAACAATGCCAAACGGACTTTCTTCCGCCCTGAATCCGTACTTTCCCAATCACTGTAGGGACTTTCTTTATGGCATGTGTAGAAACTGATGCCGATAGGCAGCACCAGCTCCAACGTGGGCAGGTCGGCAAGCGTGACGAAAGTGTCAAAGGTTCTCTGCAAAGAAAATAAAGTATTTGAACACCCCCAGCACGCCGAAGTTACTTTCGCTCGACAAATCAAACTTAAAAACTGCGTTTTTATTTGGATTAAACCGAATTTTGTCACGACTCAGCAAAGAATAAGCAAGCTTTTCTTTGCATTCGCTGTTCCAAAATTTTGATTTGTTCTCGCTTATTCGTAACTTTGCAAATTGAAACATTTCAAAATTATATACTTATGGCAAAAAAAGCATTATTAATGATTCTCGACGGATGGGGAATCGGCGACAAAGGCAAGGGCGACGTCATCTATCAGGAGCCTACACCTTACATGGATTATCTGAACGAAACTTACCCGAACTCACAGCTCCAGGCATCAGGAGAGAACGTGGGACTGCCTGACGGACAGATGGGTAACTCGGAAGTCGGACACCTCAACATCGGTGCAGGACGAGTGGTGTATCAGGACCTCGTGAAGATCAACCGCGCATGCCGAGACAACAGCATCCTTAAGAACCAGGAAATCATCAACGCATACACCTACGCCAAAGAGAACGGAAAAAGCATCCATCTGATGGGGCTCACATCAAACGGAGGAGTACACTCATCACTCGAGCATCTCTTCAAACTCATCGACATCGCAAAGGAATATGGAGTGAGCAACACCTTCGTACACTGCTTCATGGACGGACGAGACACAGACCCGAAGAGCGGAAAGGGATTCATCGCCGAGCTTCAGGAGCACTGCGACAAGACTACCGGACATATCGCCAGCATCATCGGACGATTCTATGCCATGGACCGCGACAAGCGATGGGAGCGTCTGAAGGTGGCTTACGACCAGCTCGTGGAAGGCAAGGGCCGCCTTGTCGACGACATGGTGGAGGGAGTCCAGTCGTGCTACGACACCGACTCTGAGGACCACAAGAACACCGACGAGTTCATGGAGCCTATCGTCAACTCCAAAGTGGACGGACGAATCAAGGAAGGCGACGTCGTCATTTTCTTCAACTACCGCAACGACCGAGCAAAGGAGATGACCATCGCGCTCACACAGAAAGACATGCCCGAGCAGGGGATGCACACCATACCGAACCTGCAGTACTACTGCATGACTCCCTACGACGCATCTTTCACAGGCGTACATATCCTCTTCCCGAAAGAAAACGTGGAGAACACACTCGGAGAATACCTCGCATCAAAGGGGCTCACGCAGCTGCATACCGCCGAGACCGAGAAATACGCACACGTCACATTCTTCTTCAACGGAGGACGGGAGGAACCCTACCAAGGAGAGGAGCGCACACTCGTGGCTTCCCCGAAGGTTGCCACTTACGACCTGCAGCCTGAGATGTCGGCATTCGAGGTGAAAGACAAGCTCGTAGCAAGCATCAAGGAGAACCGGTTCGACTTCATCGTCGTCAACTTCGCAAATGGTGACATGGTGGGACACACCGGAGTCTATGAGGCTATACAGAAGGCTGTCGACGCCATCGACCTCTGCGTACACGACGTCGTGGAGACTGCAAAAGCTACAGGATACGAGGTCATCATCATCGCTGACCACGGAAACGCCGACAACGCCATCAACCCCGACGGAACACCCAACACCGCGCACTCGCTCAACCCCGTGCCGTTCATCTATGTCACAGAAAACAAGAACGCGAAAGTGGAAAACGGTATCCTTGCCGACGTCGCACCGTCCATCCTCCACATCATGGGCATTCCTCAGCCCGCTGAGATGACCGGAAAATGCCTTATCACAGACTAAAAACCTGTATTTAAAAAAAATATGTTTATAAAAAAGGAGAGCAAACGCTCTCCTTTTTTTATGGTTCCAGAAGTACTATGGCAGAAACATAGCCAACGATTTACGGAGATTGTGAGGAACAACGAAGGTGTCTGGCTATCAGCAAAACTATTCTACATCGTCGGCTCCCTCTCGCTCCTGTCAATCATTACGATTGTGTTGGAGATTGCCTTCTATGTGTATTTTCATTGGATTCAATAAGACCTGTCGCGACCGGGCGAACGGGAAGGACTCATCATAGAAACAACGTGTGGGAGATGTGATGATTGTTTTCATGTTCA
>JAFUVE010000064.1 GCA_017483765.1 Bacteroidaceae bacterium
AAGTGTTTTGACCTGAGAGGAAACAAGAATGGTGGAAGTGTTCTCCGACATCGTGGCCGTAATCAATATCATCGCTGCCGGCGAGTAAACGCAGACAGTCGAATAATTCCATCCCCCGCACAGCTATAGTTGTGCGGGGGATGTTTGTGGCTTCTGCATGAGGTGATTCTTTTTATTCTATCGTAGTAGGCGAATCCCTCAAGAGAAGTCGCCTTTGTCGGGAAATCGTACAAATCGAACCAAATCTAATTATTACGTCCCCAATAGGTGGCACTCAACAGGCAGTGACAACCAAATAGTTCAATGATGAGGCTAAAGTATAAATAATCTTAAAAAACGTTGGATTTCTATTGGAAGGGGTGGAGTTATGGTAGTATAATTGTAAATTTGCATACTATTTTTTATAAATAGAGTTTATTTTAGCTAATGCAGAACAGACTATGAAAGATAAAATCTTATACTTGGCACTGCTGTTTTTTATGCCGCTATGCGATGTGTGTGGTCAGACGAAAGACGTGACTTTGGCGCGTGACTTGAGCGGTCGTCAATACAAGGGAGTTGAAGAACTGTTTGAGACTGGCATCTCGAATGTGGGTTTCTCTTCCGACGAACGTTATGCCAGTATCGTGACCGGGAATGTGGGTGCGGGCACATTCAGTTCTGGCAAATCACAGATATCGCTTTTTGACATGAAAATGAACCGTGTGTTGTGGACACATGAAGTGAAAGGCACGGCCAAAACAGCTATCCCTACGAAATATGGTGTGTTTGCCAATGTGGGGGATAAAGTCGAGGTACTTGACTTCGGTAGTGGTCTTTACCGTAGGGAGTTGAAAATCCGTCCTGTCTATATGGACGACTCCCTCGATTTGATATTGGGTTATAAAGGTGGTTCGGACCATAAGCTGATGTGTCACCGTTTGAGTGACGGTAGTGAGCGGTGGCAGGGCAAGGTGGACATCGACCACAGTTGGGGCTGGGATGAAGTGATGGAACTGCCAGGCAATCGTCTGCTCCTTGTAGCAGACGACATCTGCCTGATAGACTTGCTTACGGGGCAGATTACGACCCATGCCGCCATGACCGGCTATACGAAAGGCAGCGTGAAACTGGCCCATTTCGCAGACTCTTTTGTGACGGGATTTCTGTTTGGCGCGATGTCATATGTCCTTTTCCCTCAAGGCGGCTTCAGTATCGGCTATAATGTGATGAGATACGATGAATCCGTAGTCAACCATCTTTGTTCCAACATTCTGGAGCAGGATTCCTGCTATTACATCTCCGACCGTAACAGTCTACGTGCTTTTGATAAAGACCTTCATCAACTTTGGGAGTATAAGTATCCGTCGGAGCGCGCATCTAAAAGTTTTCTGTTCGGTCAGCATGGCACGATATATATGCTGAACATGGGGTTTGGAGTTCGCGGCACAGGCGAGACCGTGAAGGACAGCCGTCCTTTTATTGCCTCTTTGAATTCACATACCGGTGAACCTTTCTTTTTTAAACCCCTGACCGTAAAGAACGAAATGCTAAACGACGCTATGATCACTCCTTGGGAGGCTTGGTATTTGCAGGATGACGGTCTGGTTTTTCAACGAGACATCAATGACAGCGAGATTAACATGTCTGAGTGGGACACGAAGAAAGGCCTTATAACCGAGGCTGTCCGTGACACAATCTACGTAAAGAATGACAGTACCCGTCGTTTGGAACCGGTATGGTGTGACTGGAAGCAGTTGCCCGTGAAGTTGAATAATGGTAATGTCGTTGTGGTGGACCAGCGGTTGAATGAGGTGGCCTTTTATCCTCGAGAGAAAGTCTATTACCAGCTTCAGGAAGATGAGTGTTACCGTTACGTTTGCCGTAACCGTGACAAGAACTCTCTTGAAATTTGGATGTTGGGACGTTCCGACGTTGACCGCCAGATTCGTCTGACCAAAGGTGCCTGCCAGGTGTGGAAATACGGCAACATGGTGTATTACACCACCGAACGCTCACTTTGCTATTTCGAATTGACATCCAAGGAATGATGTAGGGGAAGGAATATGCTTGTCATGTTTTAGTGACGCAAAATAAGAAAAACGCAATAGGGCTTCGTGGTTCCGAGTAATCGGTAAACTATGAAGCCTTTTTTTCAGTGCCGGGGCTACATTTTTTTATCTTACTAAAAAGAAGTTTTTTTAGTTGAAAAAGCAACAAAGAAAAAAAATATTACGTTTTTGTAGAAAAAAGGGATTCCAAAGTGTCTATAAGGTAAAAGCATGGCGCTTCATTACCATACGAAATGAGGTTGTAATACGGAAACGATGACAGACAAGGCGACACTCAAACAGTTTTTTATTCAGTATTATAGCGAGATGAATCATCTCGCCAGGACATTACTGTATGATGACGAAGAAGCCGAGGACGTTGTTGAGGACGTGTTTCTCAGATTGATGGAGCAGACGGTTGAGGTTTCTCCAGACAAGATAAGATCTTACCTTTTGCGGTCGGTTCATAACGGTTGTATGAACCGCATCCGACAAAAATCGGTAAGAGAGCAGTTTCAGAACTTATACTGTACAGAAACCCTGGCTGGTGAACGGTACGCAGCAGATGTCCGGTTGAACTATGAAAATGTTTGTGACTTGGCCGACCACTGTCTTACAGAACCGCACCTCAGCATATTTCGCCTCCGCTTCGAAGAGAGTATGAAATTGAAAGAAATTGCCTCTGAGCTTGATATGAACCTGAAGACAGTATATAAGTATTTGAGCCAGGCAATCCAAACGCTCCAAAACCATTACCGTCCCTAAATACCGCAGACATTATGGAATCAAATCGCGAAATCATCCGTCTTTTGGAAATGCTTGACAATCCAGAAGACTATTCCGAACAGGAAATTCAGTCATTCATTACTCGTGATGATGAGATTCGCAAGGCCTATGAGATGATGGCCTCGGCCAAACGTGGCTATCGCCATCGTCATACTCGGCAAGAGGTTGATCCGGAGTCGGCATGGCGTTGTTTTGAACAAAAGAAATTAGACTCCAGACCAATAGCTTTGCCGGAGAACCCATCTTCAAAGCGCCGTTTCCATTCATTTTTTTTGTTACGTTCGTCATTTTCGAAGGTGGCTGCAGTGTTTGCCACTATTCTGTTTGTTATCGGCATTGCTTTCGCGGGTATTCGCATCGTACGTTTTTTTCAGCAAGGGCAAAGTAAGCCTAATAGTCAGGACACATTGACCTTGAATACGGTTGCCCCTCGAGATGCAGGAAAAGCGTTGCCCAATCTGGCAGACACAATAATGCCTAATGCTGAGATCCTGACAGCCCAGATAGCGGATTCGGACTCAATAACCGTTCTTGAGCCTCTTGAAGGTGATGAGATTGGTGCAGACCATGTAACCCCCAGCGGCAAACAAGTGTATGAAAATGTGGGTTTGGAGAAAATCCTGTCAGATATAGGCAAATATTATCACGCGGAGGTTGTATTCAAGAACGACTCGGCTCGCCGTCTTCGTTTTTATTTTGTGTGGAACCAGACACAAAGTTTGAAAAATGTTGCGGAGAACCTCAACCAGTTTGATGCTATAGAAATCGAACTTGAGCCCAACAAAATCATTGTGAAATAAAAAGAAGACAGAAACTATGAAAAGATTATTTCTTTTAATTCTGTTGTGCTTGACATGCAAGACAGCCCATTCTCAACAAATCACCCAAACCTATGATGACGTTCCTCTTTCAGATGTTCTCCTTCATCTCAATGATCAGCAGGATGAGTACACGATCATGTTCATATACAATGAGCTTGAAAGTTACCACATAAGCACTTCGGTCGTCCGTAAGTCCATTCCAGATGCTCTGGAGCAGATAATCGGTTTCTATCCCATACGGACACAAATTGACTCAAGTGATCCATCCGACAAGAAAATCTACGTCGAGCCACTCTGTAAGACCGACCGTCATCTGACCGGCATCGTTCATGACGAACAAGATCAAGCCGTGGCGTTTGCCAATATTGCCTTACTCTCTCCTTCGGACTCAACAGTCTTAGCTGGTGGTGTCAGTAATGCAAGCGGCTATTTCTCCATCCCTTTTGGTGCAAGCGTTGTGTTTGACACCGTGCTTGTCAGGTGCTCGTATGTTGGCTACAAAACAGTCTACCGACTATGCTCAGCCGGCGATATTGGCATCATCAGTATGGAGCCTGCAGAATACTTGATCAAAGGCGTGAAGGTGAACGGCACTCATATCATGAACCATGTAGACAAAACCGTTCATACGTTCACGGATGAACAAGTTCGTAGTTCTCGTCATGCGCATGATTTACTGGAGAAGATAGAAGACTTGCGAACGAATCCCGTCAGCAGAAAACTTGAGCGAATGGACGGTGGCAATGTGCTTATCCTTCTGAACGGTGTACGTTCTTCCGATATAGACTTGAAGGGAATCCCTTCCGAGAAGGTAGTCCGCGTGGAATATTATAATATACCCCCAGCCCGTTATGCCGACGCTGGTACCGTGTTGAATGTAATCACGCGAAAACTGGACACGGGTGTCGGTGGGGGAATTGATGCCCAAAGCGCGTTCACTACAGGTTTCAGCGATGAGGAAGCCTATCTGAACATGATCTCTGGCAATCATCAGTTGTCATTCTCCTATGATTTCAGTTTACGTGACTACGACAAACGCATCTCAAATCGTCAATACGACTATATCCTGGATGGTGAGGCAAGCCATTATCGGTCTGTCATCCGCGACAAATTCGGCTATACAGTAAATACTCCGACCTTGAAGTATACCTACAGCAAGGATGACGACTTGACCTTCCAGGTTGTTGCTCAGCCGAATTTTGACCGTGACCATTCAAATGGTGTAGGTGATATCCGTATCAGTACAGAAAAGAGCGTGACAGATGGAACAGCCTCGTCGAGGAGGCGAACCAAGTCCTTTGGCCCAGTGCTGAACGCCTATCTTCAGAAGAGTCTTCCCCATGACCAAGAACTTGAGGTGGACTTGGTGGGAACCTACTATCATAACAAGGTAAGCTCTACGAATGAGCAATCGAGCCTTGACGATGGTGGTGTCCTGCTTTCAGACGCCGTTCGGCAGATTAATGACAAGTTTTCGTTTATCGGTGAGATTTCTTATGGCAAGAACTGGGAAAGCGGCAGTCGTCTCAATCTGGGCTACCGTGGCTCGTTTGGTCGCTCACAAGCCACCATCAGCAATGTGCTGTCCAACTATAATGACTATGACTACACCTCTGCCAGCTATCATAATTATCTCTATGCGGAATATAGCGGAAAGTTGAAGCGTCTGATGTACCGGATAGGCACCGGAGCCACTTACGTGTCTCATAAGAATGACGACACGCACGACTCCCGTTGGTACTTCACACCAAAACTGGTTTTGTCTTATAACGTTTCCCAGCAGCTGGGGTTGCAGTTTGTCACATCTTCCGGTACAAACGTGCCTTCGATTTCGCTTCTCAGTAATAATGCACAGATGGTGATTCCCGGTGTGATGAGTGTAGGCAATCCTTACCTGAGAAGCAGCAACATTTATCAGACGCAGTTTGTGTGCCGTTGGAACTTGGGCTGGCTCACCACCCGTCTTACATTGGACTATCGTTATGCCGATCGCCCTTACAGCCAATATTTCACCCAACAGGAGATGATGGGCCGGCAGTATGTCGTGAGAAAAAGTGAAAATGCCCGCTTCTCTTCCGATTTGGGGGGGTCTTATCAGTTCACCTTCTCGCCATTCAAAGGCAAAGAGCTGTCTGTCATGCTTCAAGGCTATGTCTATCGTCAGACCATCAGCAGCCCAGTCGTCGGACGTTACCATCACGTATGGGCACCTCTTTATTTTGGTGTCCAGTACCAAAAAGGATGCTGGGGAGCAATGTATCAGGGCAGTGTGGTGTCCAAACGGCTTAATGGTCCTGTGTTGGATGCCGGCGAGAACGCCTCACACTTGCAGGTGTACTGGCAAAAAAAAGGCCTGCGAATCTACGCTGCTGATTATTGGCTTTTCACTCGTTCACGCTATTCAGGATACAGTCTTCCTGCCAGCATTCTTCAGACTTCTTATAAGACGCATATTGATGACAACCGGTCAATGTTTGTGATTGGCTTCTCATACAATTTTTCTATGGGTAAGAAACTCAATATCAACCGAAAACTACATAACCGCGACAATGACAAGGGTACGTTTTAGAGAATTAATAAGCTGGCAAAATAGTTCTCAAAAAAACAGAAAATAATGTCTTTTTTTAGAATGGTGATGAAAAAATCACAATGAATGCCGTTGTGATAACTAATTCTCTATTATTTAGCAAAACAACTATGTAGTCGCTGGAAATGCAGTTTTATTATTCAAACAACCCATTCGGCTATGTTGTGCTGTTCGGTTGAGAATGAGATTCCGATTTTAGTGAGTTTTCTGCCGTCAAGCGTGTAGGGTATGAGGTATTCTTTCTTGTCGATTTGTTCGAGAGCCTCTCGGGCCGGCCGATCCAATTTCACCTCCATGACGTATATGTCATTCTTTGTCTTGATGATGATGTCGATTCTGCCTTTTGCTGTTCTCACCTGCGACTCGACATGCATTCCGAGGAGCGAAAATACGACATAGAGCATCTGGGTCCAGTGGTTCTCGTCGAAATGGCTGTCTTGATATGGTATGCTTTCCAGATATGCATACAATATGTCGAAAGACAGGTTGAGATCGTGCAGCATGAACCCCTTGCAAATGCTTCGCAACACGTCAGCCCTTCCGTCAGTGTTGGGTGTAACAAAAAAGGGATAAAGTGCTTTCATCATCCCGGTCTTTACTTCCTTATTAGGATATCCTAAGGAGTAAATGCTGAATTCCGGGTCGTATCCCTTGATGGTGAGGTATCCGCTCTGATAAAATATCGGAAGAACAGAGTGCATGTCTTCAGTAGGTGCATCAAATTCTTCGCTTGATGCGTCTGTGTTTTCCATATCGGAGATGTTGGTGTTGAATTTCTTGAGCATGTTGACGAGGAATGTGGGTGTGCCAGTGGCGAACCAGTGGTTTTTCACTTCTCCGTCGGAAAGCGCATTAACAATGCTATAAGGGTTGTACACTCCCTGTGCGTTTGCAGAGAAATGGTATCCGTCATAGTTTTGACGTAAGAGTTCCAGTGCCTGCTTCCATGTGAGTCCCCTGCTTTCCGCCAGTCTTTGGATGCCTGCCTGGAAATTCTGTTCCAATTCTGTCTGCGTGAATCCACAGATGGTTGAAAACTCATGAAGCATGCTGACTACCTTCAAGTTGTTGATCTCGCTGAAAATGCTGAGCTGAGAGAATTTTGTGATACCCGTGATAAACACGAACTTGAGGTAGGGATCGCATACTTTTAGCGGTGAGTAAAACGTTCTCATCACCTGTCTCACCTTTTCCAGACTTTTATTGTCATGTAACACGTTCAGCAGTGGCACGTCGTATTCATCGAGAATGACCACCACCTTTTCTCCGTATTTCTTGTGGCAGGAGATGATAAGGCTCTTGAACCTGCTGCTGAGTGTTCTCCCTTTTGTTTCGACCCCCATGAATTCCTCTTGTTCCTCGATGATGTCGTAGAGTTGCTTACGTATTTCTGACGTCTTGATTTCCTTGATTTCCGCGAGACTGATATGGATGACGGGATATGCTTTCCATGAAGTTTCCATTTGCTCTATGGCCAGCCCCCTGAACAGTTTTTTCTTTCCTTGGAAATAGGCGGCTAGCGTGGAGCAGAGCATGGACTTACCAAATCTTCTCGGGCGGCTTAGAAAAGCATATTTGTAGTTGTTGGCCAGTTTGTAGAGCAGTTCGGTTTTGTCTACATAGTAGTAACCTTCCTCAATGACATCTTGGAAAGTCTGGTTCGACAGCGGATATTTTCTTTCAATGTCAGCCATATCTTGTTTGTTTTAGAAAGCGTATGCAAATATAGTTTATTTTGGTTAAACATCCAAATTTTAGAGGTAAAAGATGGAAGGTGTGTCTGGATAATGGGGCTGAGACGGAAACTGCTAATCCTTTGAATTGTAGCTGGCTATGCTTTTACGGGATTGCGAGAAAATCTGCTCAAAAAATAGTCTAAGCACAGCTTAAAGCTAATTGTTAGAACCTGCCTGGAATATGTTTTTTGTAATAGCGTAGAGAGGAAAGTTGGTCATCCAACTTTGGATTCTGAAGTCTGACATAGAGAGACGTATTCCATGCATGTTGTTATGTTTGTCGACAAACGCACGCAGGCTTCTCGCTTTGAGGTTTTCTTCAGCTTTAACCTCCACGGGTGTGATTATGTCGTTGTGTTGTATCAGGAAATCAATTTCTCCTATGGAATTCTCTGCAGACCAATAATAGATGAAGTCTGCAAAGTCTTTGATTTGCTGAAAAACGAATTGTTCTGTAAGAGCCCTTTTGTATGTGGAAAACAGTTCGTTTCCCTTGATGATTGTCTCTGGCTTGATTTTGGCCATGGCAGACAAAAGTCCCACATCGAGCAAGAACAGTTTGAAACAAGCTAAGTCTTCGTATGCACTTAATGGTAGTTCTCCTAGTTTGACTCGGTTTACCTTGTAAACCAGTCCTGCGTCCTTCAGCCATTCTATTGCAAGTTCATATTCTTTCGCCCTAGCTCCTTTTTTTAATACACCAAAGATGAATTTTTTGTTTTCTTTAGCCAACTGCCCCACAATGTTTTCCCATACGATTCTAATTCTTGGCACTTGTTCGGCGGGTGCGTGTTTGGAGAAGTCGTGTTCGTAAGTTAATATAATGTTCTTCTGAATTCTCCTTACTTCTTCTAGGTTTTTGTTTTCCACGTATGAGCTGACTACTTCAGGCATGCCCCCCACGAAGTAGTAGAGTTTCAGGGTTTGTATAAGTTGGTCTTTAATGTATGTGATTTTTTTCCATTCTTGTTTCTTTAAGATGTTGAGATATTCTCCCATGCCGATAGCCATAAGGAACTCGTGAAAACTCATAGGGTAGAGTTCTATAAAATCCACTTTTCCAACAGGGAAGGAATCATGCGAGTGCATGGAAATCCCTAAGAGGGAACCCGCGGCAATGACGGGAATGTTTCTTGCTTTTTCACAGAAATATTTTAATGATGTAATTCCTCTTGGTGCAGCCTGTATTTCGTCAAACAACAATAATGTATTATCATCGATGTCTGTGTGTGTGCGAAGGGAAATAGCCGTCTTTATTCTTTCAATGTCGAAATCAGGGATAAATATATTCTGCAAAATTGTGTCTTCTTCGAAATTCACATAGACATAATTGTTGAAGTGTCTTTTTGCAAATTCAAGCATTAGCCAGGTTTTGCCTACCTGTCGAGCGCCTTTAATAATTAATGGCTTTCTGCTGGCATTATTTTTCCAATTGATTAATTCTTCTATTTTGAATCTTTCCATTTTGACGTTATTTTTATGCAAAGATAATTTTTTTTTTTATTCGCACAAATTTAATCTACAAAAATGGGAATATTTACATTTTTATGTCCTTAAAAGTGTTGTGAATTGCATTTTTGTGTCCTTAAAAATGTAATGAGCTATATTTTTATGTCCTTAAAAGTGTTTTTTTTGAAACGAATGGATGAGTACGCATTAGGTGAGATGAATATGGCTGGAGTTGAGTATGCATCTTGGGTTGGTAGGAGTTGTCGTCTGGACGCGTCTACAATGGGAACCAGACGAAGACGGCTGCATCCCAGACGGCATGCGATAAGATGATGGCTGGAAAGTGGTTGGGGTAGAACCTGTAGAGTGCGCCCCAGATGAGTCCGCACACCATGGCTGCCATGATGAGCATGAAGTTGAGTGACGGGATGTGGACGGCGGTGTAGAGTAAGAGTGTGAGCCAGAACCCTTTATTAGGAGAGTGGCGCTGCGACAGAGTGTCTTGTATGTAGCCTCGCCAGAATATTTCCTCCGCCGGTCCGATGATGCAGAGAAGCAGGATGGAAATGAGCCAGTGGGGGTCGGATGCCTTGAGTCCGTAGATGCTGTCCACCTGCGGCCGGGCGAAAGAGAACATGAGGGATGAGAGCTTGTCGCCTACGAAGAATACTCCCCAAATGACAGCGGCGATGAGGATACCAGCCAGGACGTGGGTGAGTCGGAAGCGGCTCAGTGATTGCTTCAGCTGCTTGCCATGAAAGGCAAAGGCCAGTGTGCTCAATGTCAGTCCGGCGGCTGTCATCATCCACCAGAAGCTGATGTTTTTGTTGATGAAAGCGAGCTGGGGGGAGAACATCAACGTCCAAAGGATGAAGGCAAGGGATATGGAAAGGGTGAGACGGGGCATTTTTAAGTGAAAAGTGAATAGTGTAGTTACTGATGCTATGAGGACTGGGACGGAAAAGGGGGGGGGATGGATGGGCGAAATGGGCAAAATGGGTAGAATGGGCAGAATGGGCTGGCAGATGATATCCACTCAACACCGGGGAGGCGGGAAGGGATGGGAAAGGTGGATGCCAGACAAGAACCCCGTGGGGACTTTCTAAAGGAGGGTGAACAGGGCTAAAGCGGGATGATCATGGCGATGGAGAGGAGTAGGGAAAAAGCCATCTGGAGTTTTGCGCTTTTCTCATCGAGATCCTGGATGTCGGATGGCGTCTTGGAACTGATGAACCGGTGCATCTGTGCCGCATTCTTCAGGGCGATGGGCAGGGCGAGCAGGATGAGCCATACCGTCTTGACCGGAAGCAGTCCGAAGAAGGAGATGGCGATAGCGAAAATGAAGGGCAGAATCATCTCGAAGATGAAAATCCATGCTGAAGTTTTCCCTCCGATAAGCATGGCGAAGGTCTTGATTCCCGCCTTTGCGTCGTCTTGTATGTCGCGCGTGTTGTTGGAGTGGAGTATGGCGTCGGTGATGAGCCCGATGGGTATTGCGACGAAGAGTATGTTGCAGTGGAATTTCCCTGTGAGAATATAGCTCATGCCGAGCATGGGCAGAACCGCATAACAAAGGAAAATGACAACGTCTCCCAGCGCGTTGTATTTCAGCGGTGGATAGAGCAGCGAGAGAGCCAGTCCGGCCAGTCCGATGTAAAGCGTTGGCATGCCTGTGAGGCAGACGAGCGCCACGCCCAGGATGACAGCCACCACCTGCAGGCAGATGCTGAACCTCATGAACTCAGCCGGTGAGAACTGTCCGCTGGTGAGCGTCTTGACGCTGTAGTTGTCGTCGCGGTCGACATGCTTCTTGAAGTCGAAATAGTCGCTCCATACGTTTCCCGCCGCATGCACGGTGATGATGGTGATGAGCGAAAGCAGGGCTAAGGGGATAGAGACTTCGTATCCTTTGAAATGGAGCCATGCGGTGGATACGATGACCGGCATAGCGCTTGCCGGAAAAGACCATGGACGAGTGGCGATGAGCCAGTCCTTGAAACTGTGTTTGGACATGTGTGGAAATATGAATGATTTGATTTTTTTGCAAAGTTACTAATTTTTTTGCGAAAACAGGGGAGAAATACGGAATGTTTCGACAGTGAGAAGCCAGAAAAGGCAAAGTGGTGAAGCTATAGTGATGGAAATGTTGTATGACTGAAAGCCGTTTGGCAGTAGTCCGTCTTTATGAGATGGCATAAAATTTGTGAAAAAGCAGATAAAAGGCGTGAATTATGCTGATTATTTGATTTAAAATGCTTAACTTTGTAGCCGTATTTGCTTTTTGACATGATCAAGTCATTACATATTGAGAACTATGCGCTGATAAGCCAGTTGGATATCGACCTTCATGGGGGCTTTTCAGTGGTAACCGGCGAGACGGGTGCCGGAAAATCCATTATATTGGGTGCGATTGGCCTCTTGAAAGGTCAGCGTGCAGAGACCCGTAGCATCAAGAACGGCGCGAAGCGTTGTGTGGTAGAAGCAGTGTTTGATGTGAGCAAATACGATATCCAATCCTTTTTTGACAGCAACGACCTGGATTTCGACGGCGTAGAGTGTGTGGTCCGTCGCGAGTTGACGAGTGCCGGCAAGAGCCGTGCGTTCATCAACGACACGCCAGTGAGCGCAGGTCTTCTAAAGGACTTGGGCGACCGCCTGTTGGATGTCCATTCTCAGCATCAGAACCTACTGCTCAACCAGGAAGGTTTTCAGATTCAGGTGCTCGACCTTCTCGCCGGCAACAGCGAGTTGCAGGGCCGCTATCGCGAGTCCTACAGGCAGTATCGTGAGGCAGAGCGCCTTTTGGAGGATGCGATAGCAACGTCGAAGCGCAACCGCGATGACGAGGACTACTGGCGTTTCCAGTATGAGCAGCTTGCCGACGCCCGCCTGGAGTCGGAGACGGAACAGGAGGAGCTGGAGCAGGAGTGCGAGCTGCTGGAGCATGCGGAAGAGATCCGTCATGAGCTGTATGTAGCCCAGTCGATGTTAGCCGGAGAAGACGAGGCCGGCAGTGAGAACGTGCTGAGCCTGCTCAAGCGCGCCATTTCTTCCCTTCAGTCCATCAGCGACAAATATCCCGGTGCGGGGGCCTTGACCGACCGGATAGACTCGTGCTATATCGAGCTGAAGGACATCGCCGACGAGATGGAGAGCGGCAAGGACAGCGTGGAATGTAACCCCATCCGCCTTCAGACCGTGCAGGAGCGACTGAATCAGATTTATTCTCTCGAGCACAAGCATAATGTGGACAGCATAGCAGAGCTGATAGCCATCCGTCAGGACTACTACGACAAGCTTGACGCCGTGGACAACAGCGAGGAACATATCAATGCTCTCCGCAAGGCCAAAGAGAAGGCCTATGGAGAGGCTTCAGCGCTGGCCAAGGAACTGAGCGTGCGCCGCAGCGATGCCTCCCGAGAGGTGGAGGCCCGCATGGTGAGTCTGCTTCAGGAGTTAGGCATGCCCAATGTCCGTTTTCAGATAGAGCTGACGCACGATGCCGCCAATCTGACGTCGTCGGGCGGTGATCATGTGGCCTACCTGTTCTCCGCCAACAAGAACGGCGCACTACAGGATGTGTCGAAAGTGGCATCCGGCGGTGAGATTGCCCGCGTGATGCTGTCGCTGAAATCGCTGATAGCCAGTGCTGTGAAACTCCCGACAATCATCTTCGACGAGATAGACACCGGTGTCTCCGGCCGTATCGCCGAGAAGATGGCCCAGATTATGTCGGGCATGGGCGAAGGCGGCCGCCAGGTGATCAGCATCACCCACCTGCCTCAGATCGCAGCCCTCGGCAGCAGCCATTATAAAGTATATAAGGAAGACGACGATGACGCCACACATACACACATCGTGGAGCTCAGTCAGGAAGAGCGTGTGGAGGAAATCGCACATATGCTCAGCGGGTCGGAATTGACAGATGCGGCATTGCAGAATGCGAGGACGCTGCTGGGAATGAAGAATGAGGAATGAAGAATGAGGAATGAAGAATGAGGAATGAGGAATGAGGAATGAAGAATGAGGAATGAAGAAACTTGCATGGTTTCTTGATTCCGTACCCTCTGGATAGCCTGGAAAACCCGGAGATTCCGGATAATCCAGAACAATGAACTTAAAACAAAAAAGAACATCATAATGAAAAAGTTATTCATGACAATTGCCTTGATGGCCGTGGCAATGATAGTCTATGGCCAGGAGGCTCCGGCCCCAAAATGGTTGTCGAAAGCACAGAAGTCCATCGTATCTGTGATAACGTACGACAAGAACCGCGAGAAGCTGCATGAAGGTTGTGGCTTCGTTGTCTCGACAGACGGTGCGGTCATCTCCACTTACAACACATTCAAGGAGGCCTACAGCGGCGTGGTGGTGGATGCCAGCGGCAACAAATACGACGTGGAGCGCATCCTCGGTGCCGACGACCTTTACGGGCTCGTCCGTTTCCGTATCTCCAACAAGAAGACCACTCCCGTGACTTTCGCCTCAGCCACAGCCTCCAACCGCGGCATGGATGTCCTTGCCATCGGCTACACGAAAGGCAAGGTGAACGTGGTGCCGAAAGCCGCCATCGAGAAGAAAGACATGGTCGGCGACGGCAAATATGCCTACTATACCATCACCACCGAGTTTGACGGCAAGCAGGAAGGCCACGGCCTGTTCAACACGAAGGGCGAGCTGCTTGGCATCATCCTCTCGTCGGTTGACAAAAAGAGCGGTGCGATAGACGGCACGATGGGACGCGACCTCACGCTCGAGGCGCTCCAAAACCGGAGCCAGTCGATGGCGTTCAACAAGATTTATATCAAGAAAGGCATACCAGAGACTCCCGAGGAGGCCCTTGTGTACCTCTATTTGAAATCCCGCAGTGCTGACAACGACGAATATATGGACTTGGTGAACCTGTTTATCGAGACCTTCCCGGAGAATGCCGAAGGCTATCTTCGTCGAGCCACTCCTCTCATTGACCTCCATCGCTTCGACGACGCTGAGCGCGACCTCCAGACCTACCTCCGACTTGTGGCCGACAAGGGCCAGGGCCATGCGAGTGTGGCCAAGACCATCTACTCCAAACTGCTTTATATGCCCGAGCCCGCTTACGATAAATGGACCTATCCCATCGCGCTGGACCACGTGGAGCAGGCGCTGACGCTGATGAAGGAGGACGTGGACAAGGAGCCGAAGGCCGAACTGAAAGAGATGAAGAAGGCCACGCTTTACGAAACCATCCTGCTGAAAGCCCAGATGCTGTCGTCGAGCGGTGACCACCGCGGCTCGCTCGCCATCTACGACGAGATGAACGCGGGCGAATACAAAGGTCCGGGCACATATTATGCCGCGAGCATGGAACATCAGCTGGCAGGCGACACGATCGACGTGCAGATCGAGATGATGGACTCCTGTCTGGCTCAGTTCCCCGACTCGCTTCCTCCCGACGCTGCCACGTTCGTGATGCGTCGCGCAAAGCTTTATACCACTGCCGGACAATATCGTAAGGCGGTAGCCGACTACAACACGTTCTATGAACTGAACAAAGGTCAGGTGAGCTCCGCATTCTATTACGACCGCAGCCAGCTGGAACTGCAGGGACGTATGTATCAGCAGGCCCTCGACGATATCACCAAGGCCGTGGAGCAGACCCCCGAAAGTCCGCTCTATCTCGTGGAGAAAAGTGCCATGCACCTACGCGTGAACCAGTTGGACGAGTGTATCTCTGCCGCGGAGAAATGCATCGCGCTGAGCCAGGAGTATCCTGATGCCTACCGGATTTTGGGCTATGCCCAGATACAGAAAGGCGACAAGGTGTCGGCCCGCAGAAACCTGGAGAAAGCGAAGGAGCTGGGCGACGAGTCGGCCCAGGAGATTATGGATAAGTTTCTTAAATGAGAGTTGAGTTACTAGGGAAACTAGGCAGACTAGGTAAACTAGGCTAACTAGGAAAAAATAAAAAACTAAATAAAATGGACCATTCGATACTGACCCATTCCGTGGACCAGTTGGCAGACATCAACACGTTGTCGCGGCTGTTTGACAAGGATACCCGCGTGTTTCGTATGCCGTCGGAACATGTGCTGAAGGAGGTGATAGACATCACGAGGGACATCATCTTCCCCTATCATTACGGCGAGACCCCTGTCTATGCCGACACGCTGAAATATTATATAGGTGTGCGTGTAGACCGCTTGTCGCGTCTGCTCCGCGAGCAGATAGCCATCAGTCTTGAATACGACGAAGACTATTGCTCGCAGTGCCAGCAGCGTGCCGACGAAATCACGTCGCAGTTTATCGCCAGCCTGCCCAGTCTTCGCGCCATCCTGACGACCGATGTGGTGGCTGCCTACAACGGCGACCCTGCAGCAAAGAGCAACGGTGAAATCATCGCCTGCTACCCTACGGTGAAGGTGCTGACCAACTACCGTGTGGCTCATCAGCTGCTGCTGTTAGGCGTTCCGCTCATCCCCCGAATCCTCACAGAGATGGCCCATTCAGAGACCGGCATCGACATCCACCCCGGCGCCACCATCGGCGAGTCGTTCACCATCGACCACGGTACAGGTGTCGTAATCGGCGAGACCTGTGTCATCGGCAAGAACGTGAAGCTCTATCAGGGCGTAACCCTCGGTGCGAAGAGCTTCCCTCTCGACGAGAACGGCAACCCGATCAAAGGAATACCCCGTCATCCGATTCTGGAAGACGACGTCGTGGTCTATTCGAATGCCACAATCCTCGGCCGCATCACCATCGGCCGCGGCGCTGTCGTAGGCGGCAACATCTGGGTGACGGAGGACGTGCCTCCAGGCTGCTCCGTCGTGCAGGGTAAGTCGTCGAGAAAATGAATTTTATTTACGATTTATTTCATGAACTTTGTCACGACTCGGCAAAGCTTAAGCAAGCTTAGCTTTGCACTCGCTGCTCCAAAGTTTTCCGATTTCCGATTTACGATTTATTTGGCTATTATTTGATTTTGGCTATTTTCTTGCTGACAGAATTTTACACTTTAATTTAGATATTTTGGAATTTAAGATTATTGCAAAAACTTTTCAGGGCCTCGAGGAGGTGCTGGCAAAGGAAGTGACGGCCCTTGGGGCCAACAACATCGAGATAGGCAACCGGATGGTGAGCTTCACTGGTGACCAGGAGATGCTCTACCGCGCTAATTTCTGCCTTCGTACGGCCGTAAGAGTGCTCAAACCGATCAAGGAGTTTACAGCCACAGATGCCGATGAGGTCTATGATGTCGTGAAGTCGATGGACTGGGACAGCATCATGGATGTGAAGAACACGTTCCTGATAGACTCCGTGGTGTTCTCCGACAAGTTCCGCCATTCCAAGTTCGTGGCCTACCGAGTGAAGGACGCCATCGCCGACTATTTCCGTGAGAAGTACGACGAGCGCCCCAACGTGAGCATCAGCAACCCTGACTTCCGCATCAATATTCATATCAGCGAGACCCAGGTGTGCATCTCTCTGGACAGTTCGGGCGAGAGTCTTCATAAGCGTGGCTACCGCACGGGCACGGTGCCGGCTCCCCTGAATGAGGTTCTGGCCGCCGGCATGATCCTGATGACCGGCTGGGACGGCGACAGCGACCTGATCGATCCGTTCTGCGGCAGTGGCACGATCTTGGTGGAGGCCGCCCTGATAGCTCAGAATATCTATCCTGGTATTTTCCGCGAGGAGTTCGGCTTCGAGCGTTGGAAAGACTTCGATGAGGAGTTGCTTGAGCGCATCTACAACGATGACAGCCAGGAACGTGACTTCGACCATAAGATATACGGTTATGACATCAACCGGAATGCCGTAGCTATCGCTCAGGACAACGTGCGCTCAGCCGGTGTGAGCAAGATTGTGGAGGTGGAGCAGGGCGACATCTACGACTTCGAGCAGCCTGACCGTCCGGCTTTGATGATTACGAATCCCCCTTACGGTGAGCGTCTGACCCCCGAAGGGCTGCTTGACCTTTACAAGACGCTGGGCAGCCGTCTGAAGCAGAATTTCGCAGGAAACGACGCCTGGATTATCAGTTCCCATGAGGAGTGCTTCAGTGCCATCGGATTCCGTCCTTCCACGAAGATTGCGCTCTACAACGGCTCCATCCCTTGCGAGTTCCGCAAGTATCAGGTGTTTGATGGCAGCCTTCGTGAGCGTCGTGAGGAAGGTATGGATTTGAAATCGGAAGAGGAACTGCGGCGTAATGCCAAATTCAAACCTCACAAGATGAAGGACGATGATGATGATGGCGAGAGCCGTAGAGGCGGCTCGCGCGACGACGAGCATTATTTCCGCAGCCGTCCCGACCGCGACCGCAAACGCGACGACAAGCCGTTCCGCCGTGGGAAGAAAGAAGAGTTCAAGCCGTTGTTCGAAGGAGACTTCGACCATCATGTGAGCCGTCACAGCTTCAAGTGGGGCGACCGTCATGCCGACTATGAGGCAGAGGACTGGAACCGTTACGACCATGAAGAGCATGTTGCCAAACGACGTGAGGACGGCAAGCGTGGCGGTGGCAGGCCGGGAGGTAAGCGCGACGGTGAAAAGCGCCGTGACGGCAAGCCACGCGACAACCGCCGTGACGACCGTCGTGACAAGAAAGGAAAAGACAGGAAGGACGCCCCGAAATGGGGTTTTGACAAAGACGGAAAGCCGTTCAAGAAGGATGAGGATTAGTATTAGTATTAGTTGAGAGTTTAGAGTTTAGTGCTTAGAGAGATTTTCAACCGTCTCGGGCATCGAGCCCATGACGTTTGGCACGGACGAGACGTCCATGCCCCCAGTGGTGATGTGCTTTGGTGCGGTTTGGATTTTAGTTGAAAGATGAAAGTTTAAAGAGCCGTGCGGATGTCTGAAGTTACAAGACGCCCCACGGAGCGTCTCTACATTAGCTGCTGAATGGTGTTTTTTATGTTTGCGATGGCGTTTTCTTTTTTCATGGCTTGATCTAAGGTGATATTCGGCGGATTGATGGATTTGACGAAGTCGAATCCGGCCTCCGTCAGTAATTCTTGGTCCTGCACTCTGCCGGCTATCAGCCAGAGTGCAGGCCTTTTCTTTTTTTCATCATGCGCGTTATTTGCTGCTTTATGAGCTGCTTTTGCTGCCTTCAGGATGCCGAATGGCACTTTCCCAAGCAGCGTCTGACGGTCGGCACTGCCTTCTCCCGTGATGACAAGGTCGGCATCTTCGGCTTTTCTGGCGAAGTCCGAGAGCTGGAGCCACAGATCGATACCCGGCACGTTGTCCGCGTCCATCCATTGCATGAAGGCATATCCCAGACCTCCGGCAGCTCCCGCGCCAGGAAGGTTGGAGCAGTCCCGTCCGTTGCGCATCCGCTTCCATCGGATGGCTGTGATGGCCGCCCTTCGCTCGAGAATTTCCACCTCGTGAGTTGTCGCCCCTTTCTGCGGTGCGAACATGCGCGCCGCGCCGGTAGGACCGCAAAGGGGGTTGGCCACGTCATATGCGATGGTGAAGGAGGGGAGGGGGGTGTCCCTGAAATGCCATTTCCGGTCGTCCTCTTCAATGTACATCATCATGCCGATGCCCGCATCGCAAGTGGCGCTGCCTCCCAGTCCCACGACGACGTGGCATCTAGGGTGTGCTTTCCAGATTTTGACGAGTAGGTCAGCCATTCCGCAAGACCAAAGATAGGATGGACACTGCCGATGCCGCTCCACCAACAGTCCCATGCCAATCACTTTCGCGCTCTCTATATAGGCAGTCCTTGTCTTTCGCTCGAACAGATATGGCACCTTGATTGGCCGTAACAGCGGGTCTACTGCGTCAACCCTGTGGATATTTCCCCCGGCGGCATGGTGTACGGCGTCGAGCCATCCCTCTCCTCCGTCGCTGACGGGCATGGTGATGACTTCGGCGGATGGCATTGCCTGCAGGACTCCGGCCTTGGCTGCTTCGTTGGCTTCCATGGATGAGAGGCATCCTTTAAACGAGTCGATGGCGATGATAATTTTCATGTTTTTAGCTGAGCGTTTTTAGTTTTCAGTTTTTATGGCCGTGCGGATGGGGGTGATGGGCTGAATAAACTTCAAACCTCAATTTTCGTGCAAGCGAATACAGAGCCAGGCTTGCTTGAGCTTTGTTGAGCGCAGCCGAAAATCATGTCAATAAATTTCAAACCTCAAAGTTAATAGTGGCTGGTGTAGAACTCGAGGGAGAACCGGCATCCGATGCTGTTGTATTTTCCGTTCATGAACGAGGTGTATGCCGCGAACGAGAATGCTTTCGTAGCGAATCCGTATCCCAGCTCGGTGTAGGGGTGGAAGTCCTCGACGACGAGGTTGTTGACGTAGACACGCTCCATTCGGACATGCCGTCCGACGACTGGGAGCCAAGATGCCAGCATGAGTGGCGACTCGTATGTGACGTTGTTGCGTATGTAGAAGTCGCTGGCGTTGTACCATCGCCGGTCGATGAGCTGGAAGTCGCTGGTCCATTTGTCGTTCCACGTGTCCTGGAGGTTGTTGTCGCGGAATTTGTTGAAATCGAGGAATCGGTTTCGGTTGTTGAAGATGTAGCATCCCCCTCCGAGCCTGAGTGATACGGTCCTCAGTTTTTTGAGTGGCAGTTTCCATGTGATGTCCGTCTCTTGCTTTCCGTATGAGTTGGTACTTCCCATGACGTTCATGATACCCTGCTCGTAGTTGATGTTGAGGGTCGGTCCTTTTTCCCACAGCCGTTGTGTCCACTCCACGAATGGCGCGAATGTGAAGTTCGTCTTCTCGATATTGCCCTCTTTGTTGATGTATCCTTTGTGCATGGGCGAGCGGCGGTAGAAGTTTGCTCCGACATTGAACTGGTTCCACGGTCTGAAAGAATATTGGAAGTCGAACACAAGTCTCATGTTGTGGTAGTATTCGAGGTTGAGTGAGTCAAATTCGATTGCGTCCTTGTCCTTCACTTTCTTCACCTCGTATTTGATGCCCGTATTGCTGATGGGGTCTGTGTTGTACATGTTCATCTGGATGTGGGCGTTCTTCTGTGTGTTGAACTCCCATGAGAGTGGCAGCTCGTAGTAGCATCGTTTGCGTCTGAAGTTGTATGCTCCGTTTGGTGCGAAGGTGAGTGCGGCGTTTTCTCCCAGCCTGACGACTGCCCTGGTCTTGATTCGGTAGATGAATCCTTTTGTGGAGCTGTGCAGCAGCTGCATGGGGTCGATAAGCGGGTTGAGCCTGAGGTCGGCGTTTCCGAGTTCCGCCGTGTGTGTGCGGAAGAGCTGCTTTCCGTAGTCGTTCCAAATACGCTTCATGGTGAGTTTCTTTTTTTTGCCCGCCATTTCCTGTGCTTCCTGCCTTTGTTTTTGTTGCAGGCTGTCATATTTCTGATAGAGCTCCTCTTCCTCCTCTGTGAGCGGGTAGGGGCGTAGCTGGCTCATGGCTTTGCGGTCGCGTGTGTTGCTGATGGTGTCCGGCAAGTTGATATCCGGCTCGTATGTGTTCTCGTATTTGATGTCGATTTTGTTCCACAGAAACCTCATGTATGCCTCGATGTTGCATCGTTTGGGCAACAGCGCTGCCACGGCCTCTCCGTTTGGGTCGGCCAGTGGCTCAGTCCCGTCGTTCATCTGGATGTTGAACTGCAGTTTGTACATTCTGAAGTCGCACTTGAATGTGGTGGTGAGCACCTGTCCGTTGGCCGGATTGATGAGAGCCTTGCCCTTGATGAGTTGTGGGTTCTTGATTTTTGGCTTGAACGACAGTTCCGCCCAGCTGCCGAGCATCTTCAGCTTGTACCGGTAGAGCGACCGGTTGGTGCGGTGGAATGGTGAGAAGATATATGATTTGAAGATGGTTCGGTTGTAGATATATGGTGTGAGGTAGTTGATGAGAGATGGCACGTTTCTGGCTCCGCTCCTGCTGAGCGTGTAGCTGTTGAGCAGCACTTTCGAGTCCGTCTTGTCTCCTTCGTAGAAGGTGACCTTGTTGATGGACTCCCCCAGCGTCCTTCTGGTTCCCGATATGAGCACGTCGACTTTTGGCACGAAGAACATGGTGAGGTTGCGTTTGAGCACGTTGACGTTGTATTTTAAGTATGCGCTTGACTTGACGGAGTCGGGCAGCTGTCCGAGGGATTGTCTGAAATGGAAGATGGAGTCGAGCACAGTGGGCAGTTCGTAGATGACGGGGTCATAGTCGTCGGTGTCAAGGTCTTTGACGGCGTAGAAGTCGTCAGGAACCGAGTCGTTCCGCGTGCTGTCGTTGTCCGCATAGCAGTTCGGGAGAAGTGTCGTGTCGTTTCTCAGCGAGTCATGTTTTTCTACCATCAGCGAATCGGTCTGTGCAGATGCGCACACAGACGTCAGGGAAAGTAATATGATAGAAATGAGAAATTTCATGAGCAGGTGAGTCCTTTTTTCATCGTATTTTATGCAAAGTTACGATAAAAAACACAAAAAATATTGTAGACAACACCTTTTTTTTGTATTTTTGCGATGGAAAAAGGAATGTGCATCAATCCACTAACTAAAAACATCATGATATGAAGAGGATATCCTTACTGGCTATATTCATTCTGGGCAGTATATGCAGTTTTGCTCAGGATGCACCGACGCCACTCAGTCAGATTGTCGGGCGCATGAATCATGTCGCTTTGTTTCAGAAGACTTACCCCCAGGAGAAGGCCTATCTTCATTTCGACAATACCGGCTATTTTGAGAACGAGCGGATGTATTTCAAGTGTTATGTCACCCGGAGCGACACCGGCAAGCCGAGCGACATCAGCCGTGTGCTCTATGTTGACTTGCTGAATCCCTCCGGCGTCGTTGTGAAGCAGCGGAAACTGCGTCTGGAGCATGGCGAGGCCCACGGCGACTTCATGCTTGACAGCCTTTACACGGCTGGCTTCTTTGAGGTACGCGCCTACACCCGCTATATGCTGAATTTCGGTGACGCCGCTTGTTTCTCGCGTGTGTTTCCCGTGTTTCTGAAACCGAAAACAGATGGCGACTACAGCAATCCCCAGATTGACCAGTTCGCCTATCACCAGCGTCTGCCAGAGCGTCTTGTCCAGCATGACAGCCTCACCACACTCGACCCCGTTCAGCAGAAGAAACGGAAAGCGCGCGGCTATACCGTGAATATCTACCCGGAGGGCGGCAAGATGGTGCGTGGCTTGTTCAGCCGTGTCGCCTTCACCGTGACCGACCCCGAGCATCAGCCAGCCGCATTGGCCGGAGAAGTGGTGGACAGTGCCGGGACGACGCTTGCCATCGCCGTGAGCAATGCTGAAGGCAAGGGCCTGTTTGAGATCGTGCCTACCAGCCGTCGGATGACATTGGTCCTGACCACGCCCGACCTGAAGAAGCTGGAGTTTGAGATGCCCGACGCTCTCGAGGAGGGTATGGTGCTCGTGGTCGACCCCATCAGCGACGACGTGTCCGCCAGGATTCTATCCACCCCGTCGATGCGAGGTGAGTTCATCGGCATGACGCTGATGAACAGTGGCAATATCTATATCACTGACACCATCAGGATGAACGATGTGGTGGAGAAGCGTTTTCCCCGTCGTATGCTGCGTCCAGGCGTGAACCAGCTGACCCTGTTCGACACGCGTGGCCATATCCATGCCGAGCGCCTGTTCTTCGTCTGTCCTGATCCCGAGAAGGCAGACACCGTGTCCGCAGGCTTGCAAGATGTGACGCTGAGTCCCTGCGGGAAGGTACGCCTGAACTTGCACACGCTGCCGAATGCCCATCTCTCGTTCTCGGCAATGGACTACTCCAACCTTGTGAACGGCCCTCACGGCAACATCAACACCTATATGCTGCTGTCGTCCGATATCGCCGGATATATTCCACACCCAGAATATTACTTCGAGGCCGATGACGAGGCCCACCGCCTTGCCGCCGACAGCCTGATGCTGTTCAACGGGTGGCGCCGTTACGACTGGGAGGTGATGTCTGACATGACCCCCTGGCGTCAGCGCCTGCAGACAGTGGAGGACGGCCTTTACGTGTATGGCCACCTGAAGCCCTCATGGAAGAAATATATCAAGAACAACCCCGTGAACGACGTTGACATGACGCTCTACATCTATAACGACAAGGGCCAGGTTGCCAGCGGCGAGACCCGCACCGACAGTACCGGCTTCTATGCGTTCCGCATTCCCGACGATGCCTACGGTGAGTTCAACATGCAGATACTGACAAAGATCAAGGACAAGCTGAAGACCTACAGCGTGACCATCGACCGCCAGTTCCAGCCCCAGCCCCGTTATATCACCAGCGCCGAGGCGAGTCCGACGGTTCTCCCCGATCCTCCTCAGCAGAGCAAGGTGGATGTTGCATCGTTTGAGCGGATAGACAAAGACCGCATGCAGCTGATGCAGACGGGGACCGGCCAGTATGCGCTGACCGGCGCGACCGTGAAGGCCAAGAAGCCCAGTTGGAAGACACGCCGAAATCCCGCCTGGGACGAGACAAACGCCCGCCTTCATTCCAATATCTATTACGACATGCACCGGGAGATGGAGGCCATCGACGACAGGGGTGAAGTCCCACCGCGTGTCGACCTGTGGCTGGCTTCGGTGAATCCGATGCTCAACGGACCATCCAATGAAGTTGTGGGACATGGCAATGATGACGGCGAGTTCGCAGACTGGGAGGAAGGGACAGGTTTTTGCGACTTCAGTTACGGTGACCGTAATATCATCTGGATGCTGAACAACTCCATCTACGCCATTACTGGCAAGAAAAAAACAGGTGAGGATGCACATCCATATATTCCTGATATACAACCTCTGACACTCTCCACCTGGGACTGGCCTACCGTGTTCAAGGGCTTTGTCGACGAATTACGTTCGGTATATATATGGTCCGACCAGCAGTCGAAGGACTATGCCGTCATTGTCTATATGTTCACCGACCCTTATGTGAGCACAGCCAGCAAGAAAGGACGGCGATATACCCATTTCCACGGATATGACGTGGCGACGAAATTCAAGACCGACGACTATGGGTCGATCCCTCCCGTAGCCGATGACTACCGCCGCACGCTGTGGTGGGAACCCAACCTGGTGGCAGACGAACAGGGCAATGCCAGTGTGGAGTTCTACAATAACTCAACTTGCACGCAACTATATATATCAACTGAGGGCATGACGGCTGATGGGAAGTTTGTGTTTGGAGGTATTTGAAATTTAAGTTTTATTTTGCCTATGGAGGGACTATGAAAATAGGAAGATTGAGTTGTTTCTATAGATTATTGATTTAAACTATTATTGTAAAAAATAACATTATATGAAAAAAATAATTCTTATTCTCTTTTTTCATGTTTGCATGCTTTTCTCATATGCTCAGGAAGTGGCGAATCCATTCGAACAGATTGTCGGACGGATGAATCATGTGGCACTTTTCCAGAAGGCGTATCCCCAGGAGAAGGCATATCTTCATTTCGACAATACCGGCTATTTTGAGAATGAGCGGATGTATTTCAAATGCTATGTCACCCGCTCTGATACGGGAAAACCGAGCGACATCAGCCGGGTGCTGTATGTCGATTTGCTGAATCCGTCGGGTGTGGTGATGAAGCAGCTGAAACTGCGGTTGGAGCATGGTGAGGCGCATGGCGACTTCATGCTCGACAGCCTTTATACAGCAGGTTTTTACGAGGTTCGCGCCTACACACGCTATATGCTGAATTTCGGAGATGCGGCATGCTTCTCCAGGGTGTTTCCTGTTTTTTTGAAACCAAAGACTGAAGGAGACTACAGCAATCCCCAGATCGACAATTATGCCTATTTTCAGCGGCTGCCTGAACGTTTCAACCAGCCAGACAGCGTTGCCACACTCGACCCGTTGAAGCGGAAAAAACGGAAAGCGCACGGCTACAGTGTGAATGTCTATCCTGAGGGCGGAAAGATGGTGAAGGGTCTGTTCAGCCGTGTGGCGTTCACAGTTTCCGACCCCGACCATCAGCCAGTGGAACTTGCCGGTGAGGTGCTCGATGCCGAAGGCAACACACTTGCCATCGCTGTGAGCAACTCAGAGGGCAGGGGCATTTTCGACATTGTTCCGACCACCACCAGAATGACCATGGTTCTGACATCGCCCGACAAGAAGAAACTGGAGTTCGAGATGCCTGAGGCGCTCGATGAAGGCCTGGTGTTGATAGTGGACCCTGTCTCTGACGATGTGACAGCCAAAATCTTGTCAACTCCCGGCATGAACAACGTGCCGATTGGCATGACGCTGATGAACAACGGCAATATCTACATTACGGACACGCTTACGATGCAGGAGACCGTTTCAAGACGTTTTCCACGTCGGATGCTCCGGCCGGGTGTGAACCAGCTCACGCTGTTCGATGCGGAGGGTCATATCCATGCGGAGCGCCTCTTCTTTGTCTGTCCGAAGCCCGAGTCGGTAGATACCGTGGCTGCTGGAGTTTCTGAAGTGACATTGAGTCCTTGCGGAAAAGTGCATCTTAATTTGCACACGCTGCCCGGAGCTCATCTCTCGTTCTCCGCCATGGACTACGGCGACTTGGTGAATGGCCCCCACGGCAATATCAACACCTATATGCTGCTGTCATCGGATATCGCCGGCTATATACCACATCCGGAATACTACTTCGAGAAGGACGACGAGGTGCACCGTCTTGCCGCTGACAGCCTGATGCTGTTCAATGGCTGGCGCCGTTACGACTGGGAGGTGATGTCGGACATGGCTCCCTGGCGTCAACGGTTGCAGACGGTGGAGGACGCTCTGTATGTCTATGGGCATCTGAAGCCAACGTGGAAGAAATACATCAAGAACAACCCTGTGAACGATGTGGATATGACACTCTATATCTATAATGATAAGGGCCAGATGGCGAGTGGGGAGACAAGAACCGACAGCACCGGCTTTTATGCTTTCCGCCTGCCAGATGACGCTTACGGTGAGTACAACATGCAAATTCTGACAAAAATCAAGAATAAGCTGAAAACCTATGACGTGACGATTGACCGCCAGTTCCAGCCCCAGCCGCGCTATATCACGGCAGAAGAGGCGAGCTCAATTGCGTTGCCGTCGTTTTCGGAAAAATACAAGGTGGATGCCGCGTCGTTTGAGAAGATGGACAATGAGCGGATGAAGATGCTTCAGACCGGAGTGGGCCAGTATGCCTTATCGACAGCCACCATCAAGGCGAGAAAGCCCAGCTGGAAAGTGCGCAGGAACCCTGCGTGGGACGAGTATAACGCCCGTTATCATGCGAATCTCTATTACAACGTGTCTGGAGCAGCCGAGGATATCGCCGACAAGGGTGAGGTAATCCCGCGTTATGACGAGTGGCTAGCGTCGGTTAATAATATGTTGAACGGCCCGAAGACTTTTGTTGGTACAATAATGATAGAACTTGAAACTGGTCAATGGGTGGGCAGTAACGACCCAAAAGGTAAAAGACCTTTTGACATCAATGACTACAGTTATGGTGGACGGAATATAATTTGGATGTTAGACAACCGTGTGGCGGCCATCACGGGAAAGCTGAAAAAATATGATCCGGTATTAGAAGAATATGTTCCATATGCGCTTGAAGCTCAGCTGAATGAGTTGGGTTTCACACACGATATTGCCTGGCCTACGGTCTTTAAGGGTTATATTGATGAGTTGCAGTCGATGTATGTCTGGACAAACCAGAAGTCTTCTACCTATGCTGTTGTGGTGTATATGTTCACCCGGCCTTATGTGAGCACGGAGAGCAAGAAAGGGCGGCGCATCACTTATTTCCATGGGTATGATGTGCCGACGAAGTTCAAGACGGATGACTACGGGAGCATACCGCCAGTGGCGGACGACTACCGCAGGACGCTGTGGTGGGAGCCGGATTTGGTGGCTGACGGCGAGGGGAATGCGAGTGTGGAGTTTTATAATAACTCCACCTGCACCCAACTCTATATCTCCGCAGAAGGTATGACTTCTGACGGACATTATGTGACTACAAAGTGAAAGAAGTTTTTTTTAAAAAAAAGTGGTTAATGGATGTCCTATAAGTCTGTCGAGTCCGACAGGTATGGCAGAGATTCAACCAGTCCGATGTGTAAATTTCTAAACTAATAACAAATAACTAACACAATGCTGATGAAACGAACTATTTTATGCGGCCTGATTGCCGTATTCAGTTTTCTGGTACAGCCTTTTGAGGCGAATGCTCAGAAAGAGCCGTTGCTGAAAATCGTAAAGATGGAGGATGTGGCCGTCAAATGTCCTGTTGGAACTGCCCCCCGTTTGCCATACCGGTTATGGGTGAGCTATGACAACGGACGCAGCGAATACCGTCAGGTGAAGTGGATGAACTCATCCTCTTCGGTCGAGGCATCGGAGGCAGACGCCTCGAAAAATCCTGTGGGTTCGAGCTATGACGTGAAAGGTTATATCACAGGCGACAACACGACGACTGCCGGCTTTCCTGTGGTGGCTCATGTGACGGTGGTGGGTGGTGCCGACGCGGTGCCAGACCCTGTGCCCGTTGCTCAGCCGCTGCCTCTTGACAAGGTGAGCATAGACGGCGAGAACCGCCTGACTCACAACCGTGACCTCGACATCCAGAACCTGCTGAGCCTCGACGTGAAGCAGCAGCTTTATAACTACCGCGACACTTATGGCCTTCCCACCGACGGCTATCCCAAGGCCGACGGCTGGGACTCCCCGACGACCAAGCTGAAAGGTCATGGTTCTGGCCATTATATGTCTGCGCTCGCCATGGCTTTTGCCAGCTGTCAGGACGAGAAGCAGAAAGCCCAGCTTCGTACGAATATCAAGACGATGGTTGACGAGCTTCGCGCCTGCCAGGAGCGCACGTTCGTCTACGACAAGAAGCTCGGCCGTTATTGGGAAGCCCGCGACTTTGCCCCCGATTCTGAATTGCGGGAGATGAAAGGCACCTGGGCTGACTTCGACAACTACAAGAAAGACTATTCGAAATACGGCTATGGCTACCTGAACGCCATTCCCGCCCAGCACTGCGTGCTGATAGAGATGTACCGCGCCTACAACAACGAGCAGTGGGTGTGGGCGCCTTATTATTCCGTCCACAAGCAGCTGGCCGGCCTGATTGACATCGCCACCTACATCGACGACAAGGTCACGGCCAAGAAGGCGCTGCTCATTGCCAAGGACATGGGCCTTTGGGTATGGAACCGCTTGCACTACCGCACGTATGTGAAGTCTGACGGTACACAGGAAGAGCGTCGCGCTGTTCCAGGCAACCGCTATGAGATGTGGAATATGTATATTGCCGGTGAGGTGGGCGGCATGGCCGAGAGTCTGGCCCGTCTTTCCGAGATGGTTGACAACAAGACGGAGTCCGCCCGTCTGCTGGAAGCCTCCAACTACTTCGACTCACCTGCCTTCTTCGACCCGTTGTCGAAAAACGTGGACGCCATCCGCACCCGCCATGCCAACCAGCATATCCCGATGGTGACCGGCGCTCTGCGCAGCTACCGCGGCAACAAGAACCCTTACTACTATAACCTGGCCTACAACTTCTGGAACTTCATCCAGGGGCGCTACCGCTATGCCATGGGCGGTGTGGGCAACGGCGAGATGTTCCGTCAGCCTTACTCCCAGATCTTGTCGATGTGTACGAACGTGACGGGCGACGGGCGCCGCAACCTCTATCCCGAGCCCACGATTAACGAGACCTGCTGCGCCTACAATCTGGCGAAGCTGTCGAAAGACCTGAACTGCTACGACCCTGACAACGCCGGCTATATGGACTACTATGAGCGGCTGCTCTACAATCAGCTGGTGGGCAGCCTCCATCCCGAGCATTATGCCACCCTGTATCAGTATGCCGTGGGTCTCGACGCGTCGAAGCCATGGGGAAATGAGACCCCTCAGTCCACCTGCTGCGGCGGCACCGGCGCGGAGAACCACGTGAAATACCAGGAAGCTGCTTATTTCGTGAGCGACAACACGCTTTGGGTGGCTCTCTACCTGCCTTCCACAGCGCGATGGGATGCCAAGAAGGTGACTCTGCGTCAGGAATGCAAGTGGCCGGCAGAGCAGAGCAAAATCAGCATCACGAAAGGCGGTGGCAAGTTCGCGATGAAGCTGCGAGTTCCTTATTGGGCCACAAGAGGCTTCAGCGTGAAGCTGAACGGCAAGGAGATGGCATCGGGCTGCCGTCCTGGCACCTATGTGGAGATTCCGCTGCGCAAATGGAGCACGAAGGACGTCGTGGAGATTGACATGCCGTTCGCTCCTCATATCGACTTCGGTCCTGACAAGATGCAGATTGCTGCCACGGGGAAGAACGAGACCCGGACCGAGTTTGAGCCTTTGTGGACCGGTGCGTTCATGTATGGCCCGCTGGTGATGTCCACTACCGGCTTGAGCAACTGGAACGAGGCTACTCTGACGCTCAATCCTTCTCTCAACAGCCTGACGCTGAACGGACCGAGCGACGAGCAGGCAGGACGTGCCTACACCAACGTGTACACGATGGACATCGGCGGCCGCCATTTCATTCCCGACTATTATGCCGACCGTCACGTCACCCATTATTTCCGTTTCAATCTGCCAGGCATCCCTGAGCCGGTGGTGGGCGATGAAGGGGAGGCCGGTGCCGACATCTCCCAGCTGCGTGAGACGATGGGCGAGGCCAAGATCCGTCGTAATGCCCAGCAGCGCTGGAACGACATGGCTGTGAAAGTGCCTGAAAATGCTCCTTGGGCCAAGCATGGCTATGCCCGCATGATGGAGCAGCTCCGCAAGGCAGAGAGCATCCTCGACAACCCCGACCTGAGCAGCGACCAGACTGCCATCGACAAGGCCACAGCCAACCTGAACGCTGCGCTGAACACAATGCGCCCTGGCAATCTTCCGGAACTCGAAGACATGGAGGCTTTGTTGCCGCTTGTTGAGAAAGCCAAGGCCGTGGAGAGTCCTTCTGCAGAACTGAAAGAGGCGATAGAATATGCCGATATGGTTGTGAAATATGTGAGCGACGGAAGCGGCACGATGGACATGATAGAAAAAGCGACAGCCAAGCTTCAACAAGCTGGAATCCAGTAAACGTTAAAAAACAGCGTTCCCGAAGTTCCGGGAACGCTGTTTTTATGAAGAAAGACAGGGATTTTGAAATTTGAGGTTTAGCCGTCCGGACAGGGGGGTTGAGATTTGAAGTTTATTAGCATGATTTTCGGCTGCGCTCGGCAAAATTGAAGCAATCAGGCCAATCGCAGATACATTGTTTCCCGACAGTTGCCATTTTCCATTACTGAAATACTATCTGGATAATCCCGCTTACATTATTTATTGGTTTGTGGAATACGACGTTTGTTTCACTGGCAATTGGTCATTGCTGATGGACATAAACAACTGGTAGAAAAAGAGAAAGGCGTGCTGTTCGGCGGTCGTCTGGCTGAATACCATTACTATGACATGGAACAGACGATATCTAGTGTGTTTGACGCATGGCGACAGATGGGGTAGAGTAAAGCCAAAGAATGTGAGAGGTATGGGTAGTCAAGGTTGGGTCTTTTCCTGTGCCTAAATCCATGCGGGTTTGCCAGTATTGGTCTTGGCTGGGAAAGTGGGCGTCTCGCCCGCACAATCGACCGGCGAAGCACGGTCAGACAACGAAATAAGACCTTCTTCATCACCAATTCGCGAAGTACCATTATTTTATGTATATGAAACACCTCTAACAAGTCATATCTGTCCGGCATGTTGTCCTAAACATACAAGAGCAAAGCGATATGCT
>JAFUVE010000065.1 GCA_017483765.1 Bacteroidaceae bacterium
GAAAACTGAAAACTAAAATTACCATGAACGCACAAGGACAAAAAACCGGTGGACGTCAAAAAGGCACACCAAACAAACTCACAGCTTCCATGAAATACCTCACGAAGGCCCTGTTTCTCAACAACTACGAGCTCCTCGAACAAAGCTTCCAGCAGTGCAAACCAGCTGAACGGCTCAACTTCTACGCGAAGATGCAGCCTTACCTCTGCGCACGCGAGACATCCAACGACAACGGAGGTGAATGGGCCATCGGACAGAACATGGAACTCCTGTCTATACAGCAGATGGAACTTGAGGCACTCTACCAGAAAAAACAGAACATCGAACTGAACTACATCAACGCGCTCAGCAGCTTCCAAAAGACTGCCAACGAACGGTGGAACGACATCAAGGAACAGATGGCGGCTGCACAGCACTACGGCGTGGAGCAGCAGAAACTCAACGGCATGTTCCAGAACGTGATCGAACAATTCACACAGGAGTACGAACAAAACCGTGCAAGACTGGAGAATTCTTTCGAACAAACAAGACTGAACATCCAAGCGAAAATCGACGAACAAGAAGACATACTCACCTCCACTCCGTCACCAGCCCCATCAGCCACCCCAGCAACGGAATCAAACACACCAGCAACGGAATCAAACATTCCACCTACGGAGTCAAGCAATCAGGCAGCTGACCAAACCAGCCAAAGCCTCGAATCCCCCACATCCGCTGTCGAATCCCCCACATCCGCTATAGAATCCCCCACAGCAACTGGCGCATCATCCACTCCCGATATCGCATCATCCACTCCAATCGTCGCATCCCCCACTACCGATGCCTCATCACCCACTCCCGCTGTCGAACCTCCCACATCCGCTGTCGAACCTCCCACACCTTGCGCAACACCGTCAAGTTCCTCCCATTCAACTCCACCGGCCAAGACAGCCACACATACCACCAAGCCTGCATCAGCCCCACACCCCCTAAGACACAACCAGCCACAACCCCGCATCCCCTTCTACGCCAACCTGAAACAAAAACATAAGCTACGCAAATCCCGAAAATAAAGATCTGTCTATTTTTGTCTACTTTTGTCTATTTTTGTCTACTTTTGTTTACTTTAGACCGCCCCGCAGCCTCCAGTGTGGCAGAACCCATCTCTGCCTCACCAACGTCCCCGGTGTCGGGTGTTCATTGCGATTCAGTCTCCCCATCCACCAAAGTAGCTACACTATTCACTCAAAATAATTTTCCACCACTTTTTTTGGCAGTCTGACCAAGATTCACTAAATTTGCAACACTTACAACCCGCCAGATGAAAAACCAGAAACAGCAAGGGAGAAAACATCTGACTCAATCGACACCCATCCAATAAACACCACACCCAACATGATGCAGAACATAAGAAACGAAAAGCCGGATGGAAATGACGACATCACGGTTGAGATGCACGACATAATGGAATCGTTCAATATGTCCAAGCAGCAGGAATATGTATATTATGAGGCGGCATACCGTCATCAAAAAATCCTTTTCCATCGGGCTACAGATACGAACATGGTGACGCTGGGAGAAGTCCTGACTGAATTATTTGAAGGCATCACCCGGGACACGATCCTGTCCATGGCTGTCACTTACCATAACGTCTTTGGATTCACTGACTACTCGAAAGAAGACATGACCATCATCGACGACCAGGACAAAATATGGAATTTCAACCTGCTCTCTTGCATTCTGAAAAAAAAGATGGAAGACGGCCATTACACCCAGGAAGAAGCACACGAGACGGTGTTGATAGTAAGAAGCACACACAGGAATGTGATGCTCGCACTTACCGGACTTGGAGGAAACCTCGAACTGAAATACATGAGAGTGACGGTGCTGGCGCCCGACAACAGCGAAAACGACGACTGCGACCCATTCAAGGACAATGACAGCCACAAAAGCAAAAACGCACCATTCATAACGAGTTTTATCCTATCATATATAGAAGAAGGCTCCAGCCACAATCTTGAATTCTATGAGTCCTTAGAACTCAGTATGGAACGGAAGAAAAAATCCGGGGAACCGATGGACTGCTTCGAGGATATGATCCGACATGGAAGACACGAATTTCAGCCAGGAGCTTACTGGGAATCGGGATTCACGTCATTAGAAGAAAAAAAGTACTACGATTCGTTCATCTATCTGGAGCGGGAATTCAACTACCTGAGATATTTCCATGCCAAGGAAAATGAGTCCACGATGCAAGCCTACTACCTGATATGCAACAAAATAGGACATTGCCTCATAAACATGGGCAGAGCCGAGGAAGCCGCTTTCTTCTACAAGAGCGGGGAAAAAGGGCTGAAGACCGAACAGCCCTGCTATCTGGCTTTATGCAAGGCAAAATTGGGTAACCCCATTGCGACGAAAGAATTGGACCACTGGATGAACGTTTGTCTTGCAGTAAGTGAAAGGACTGATAACTTGGCCGAGAAGCAGGAAAGAAGCAGAGACGACGTGGCGAAGGAGCTGGAAAGCTATCACCTGAAAATAGAGCGGTATTTGAATTCTTCTCCCAAATACAACGGAACGGTCACTTTAGGATTTGTGCTGGATATCTTTCTGGGAATCAAGCAGAAAAACATATACTCCCAGCTGTCTGTCTATGATCTGAAGTCCAACCGGTTCCTAAAAAAAACAGAAAAGCCGGAAGACATATATGCGTATGCGCTGAATGTGAAAGAGGCTGAGGATAAAGTCTTTGTCTTCGCATGTTCCCACGCTTCACTTTTCAACAAAGACAAGGAAGACAGGTCCAATTTCTGTGCTTCTGCTCCAGTCGTCATTGCAACGCATTCCATCAAGCCGGAACAGGGCAAAGCCACGATGAGAGTGGACATCATAAGATGCAACTTCGTTTTGGACGACAGAAAAAGAACTTGCACGGTTGTCAACATACCAATGAACACGTCTTTCGTGTTAGGAGAAGATGTAGAATATGATTTCGACACAACCGACTCATCTCTCACCTTGGCCGACAGCAAGATTGAAGAGCTGTTGGGGGAGAAACGATTTGTGGAGACTATGAAGCTGGGAAAATGGATTTTTGAATGTCGGTCGCATAAAATGAAGGCCAAAACAGGAAAAGAATATCTATTTGACGACAAGAACCTGGTGCATTTGTTCTATCAGTCTGCGTACAACGTAGGGTACTGCATGATGAGACTGGGATTGCTGACCAGGGCCGCATACTATCTTGAAATCGCACGGCTCTCCAGATATGTCAGACACGTGCAAGAATATATCCAATGCCTGACAATATCGAACGACCCTGACACACTGCAAGTGGTTGAGCGTACGATCAAAGACTCGCCAAAGCCCAACAACAAAGAACTTTTGCCGGCATGGAACGCCCACATGGCTTTCCTAAAAAAAAGGAAGGCCTACTTGCTGATTGAAAAGAAAATATATGAAGAGGCAAGAGATTTGCTGCTTGAACTGATGAACGACCCTAAATCAAAAGACTTTGCACTAAACGAACTGGGGTATATCGACCAGATATTGAGGAAGCAGTAGGCCGGCCTTCAACCAAGCGAGCCTTCCTGTGTTCTGCCATCCCAACACGCCCCACAACCTCCAGTGTGGCAGAACCCACCCCTGCCCCGCCAACGCTCCCTAAAGCTAAGCTTGCTTAAGCTTTGTTGAGCGCAGCCGAAAATCATGTCAATAAACTTCAAATTTCAAAGTTTCTGTCCGCATGACACTTTCAACTTTAAACTATCAACTTTAAACTAAAAGTTTGCATAATTGCAGAAAAGAGGGAATTTATTTTGATAATCAACTAAATTTACCTAATTTTGCAGACAAAAATTTAATCAACACGAAGTAACGACATGAAAAAGTATCTATTTGTAGCCGTTGCACTCGTAGCAGCTGTAATCTGTAGCTGCGGAGGCACGACAAACACCATCCAGAACCAATCCGGGAACACAAACGGAACGACGGCAACCGACATCATCGGAGGCATCATCGGCGCCGTGACAAGTAAGACAAACGAGAACACCATCGTGGGAACATGGGTGTACGAGGAGCCGGCTGTCCAGCTGGAGAGCAAGAACGTGCTGGCGTCTGTGGCCAGCGGAGCCGCCAACAAGACAATCGAGTCGAAACTCGAGTCTTACTACAAGACGGTGGGCATCACCAAAGGCGCATTCACCATCACATTCAACTCCGACAAGACTTGCACCTACACCATCAAGGGAAAGGAGACTCAGGGCACGTACGAGTTCGACTCCAGCACGAACAAAATATCCATCAAGAGCAGCGGATTCCTCTCTCTGCCCTCAGCATATGCAAAAGTCTCGGGAAAGTCGCTGGAGCTGACATACGAGACCACATCTCTGCTGAACATGGCACAGACCGTGGCAAGCGCATCGGGCAACGCCACACTTTCCGCGATTTCAACATTGTCGAAAACATACAGCGGCATGAAGACCGGCTTTAACTTCACGAAAAAATGAAAAGAAACATGATTCTGACCTTAGCATCTCTATTGCTGGCATCAGCAAGCGTCAGCGCACAGCCGGAGACGTCTGTGCCTGCCACAGCCATTCTTCCTGCCGGACTCCCAGACGTGGCATACACACAGGCTGCACCGCCACAGGACCCGCCACGTTTCGGATTCCGACGCGTGTGCGACAAGGCATTCCCTCGCAAGCAGTTCAACGTGTACGACTGCAACGACAAGGGGGTCGTGTACAATGCTAACGCCAACCCAAAAAACTGCTTCTTCGTCATATCTAAACGTGAATACCGCATCTACGTCTACGAACGGACAAACCAGGGCATCGAGCTGGCTGCCCATTTCCCCGTCTGCGTGGCACGAAACACCGGCGACAAGCATCGGTCGGGCGACGGAACCACACCCGTTTGTGCGAAGAACTCTGCCGGAGAATACATCCCCTTCACCATCAGCCAAATTGTTTCTGCCAGCACTTGGAGACATGACTTCAAGGACGGACGAGGCAACATTCTGGCATACGGAGACTGGTTTATGAGGCTGAAACTCAACCGACATCCGTATGTAGCCGGAAACACCAGCATCGGAATCCACGGCAGCAGCGGAAACGTGCCGTCGGTGCCGGGACGCGACAGCGAGGGATGCATCCGACTGAGAAACGACGACCTGAACAAACTGCGTAAGTTCGCTGTTGTGGGTCTGGAAGTGATCATCAAGCCGGAGGATGCCGGAAAACTGCCTTACGAGCTGGACGCACAGCGCAGACTCGGTGCTGCTTACGTGCCGGCACAGAAAGGATATGTGCTTCCACCCAACACCATGTTCGTGGAATAGATCGTAAAAGCGAATAACGACAAAATCCTGTGTCGTTGCAAAAACATGAAAGTACTGCCTGGTACGGCAGTACTTTTTTTCAATATTCATCACTCAGAATTGGGATAAAGAGAATTTATTATTTATGCTTATCATGAGAAAATTCATACTGACCCTGCTCTTGCTGACACAGTTACCCCTGTCAGCACAAAATGAGATATCACCGGCCCCGATTGACACGGAGGCAAATGGTGCGGTACGCCAGCTCTATCGTTATCTCCGCGACGAAGTAAGGCGTGGAGTAAATTGTCGTTTGGAAATCAATAAAGAAAGTGGTATTTACAAGAAAGGAGAACGTGCCGTTGTGTCATGCCACACTGACGCCGTACCCTTGGACTCCATAGAGGTATGCATATACCACAACAACCGCCTGACCCTTAAACACAGGCTTTTACCGAAGACCTCAACCTTCAACGTGTTGGATCAGGCCATTGACAGCACATGCGCCGTCATTGTAGAGGTGAAGGAAAGGGGCGGCCAGCCGTCATCAATCGGTTACATCGTGGCACCTGAGGGCTTCAAACCCGGCTATCAAGAGCCATCCGACCTGATGGAGTATTGGAAGAATCAGAAGCGACAGCTGCGGTCACTTCCCATGGAAACGAAATTGAAGGATCTGGATGTTCCGTCTGATTATCAGGGGCGCTACACCTGCCAGGACGTGGAGATCAACTGCCTTGGCCCGGCTCCTGTACGCGCTTACCTGTCGAAGCCGGTGGGGGCAAAGAAAAAGTCGCTGCCCATCATCATCCTGTGCCGTGCAGCCGGTGTGAGCGGCAGTTGGTGCCGTTGTCAGGTGGAAGAATGTGTAAGGAATGCCGCCAAAGGAAGTGGCGCGCTGAGCCTCGACCTCAATGCCCACGGCATGCTCAACGGTGAGAGTGACGCATATTACAAGATGCTCGAGGAGGGGCCTCTACACGATTATTTCGAGTACAGCTTGTGGGACCGTGACACATATTATTTCAAAGGTATGTACCTTCGTCTGCTTCGTGCCATAGACTACATGACCAGTCTTCCTGAATGGGACGGCCGGCGGCTGCTGATTATCGGCGAGAGCCAAGGAGGCGGACAAGCCGTGGCTGCAGCAGGGCTTGACCATCGCGTGTCGGCCGTAGTCCTCAACGTTCCTGCCATGCAGGACCTTGGAGGAGCACGTGCTGGACGCAGAAGCGGATGGCCACATCCTATAGAAAACCACCCGGAAATACCATCGGACAGAATGGACTCCACGCTTCCTTACTTCGACGGATCATTGCTTCTCCAGCACTCCAACGCTGAGATATTCTGCGAAATCGGACTCATCGACACCACCTGTCCTGCGTCGGCCGTGTGGTCTTCACTCAATGGAGCACCTGGGAAGAAGACGGTCAAATGCGTGCCTTACCGCAGCCACAGCTGGCCATCTGGCTCCGTCTACCAACACTGGGAAGAGCATTATCTGCACCCTCGAGAGGCGTTTATCGACAACTATTTGAAATAAAAGCTCGGGCAGACTCATTCCGTGGACAGGAGTCGCAACAGTTCTTGTAAGTGATGTAAAAAAATAGATTGTCTCACCTTCCAGTTGATTGTAGGGTTTCTGTCCCCCGATAACGGGGGAACCGAAGGGGGTGTAAAGACCATTGATTACTTTATGTATGTCCGTCCCAGTAGAGACACCCCGCGGGGCGTCTTCTAACTAAATCCATCACCTGTAGGGACTTACTTCATGTATGTCCGTCAGTTGACTATCGTCTCGTCTTCCGGTCTTCTCATCTTCATCAAAACGAGGCAACTTAACTGCTACTAAATAAATTCAACAGGTCATGCTAATGGATTGTGATGATTATGCCACGTATCACTCGATTTTATAGGTAAGAGACACATTGAAGTCAGAATAGTGGGACTTCACGTTGTCATAGTATTTGTGGATGGAATTACGGGTGAAATACCGCAATTGAGCCGAGGCATACACATTCTTGAAGAGTTTGAGGTCGAGACGTGGATGGAGCACGAAGAACGTGGCATAGCATTTGTCACCACCTTTCCTGCCAATCATCGTATTCAGCTTGTAAGGAGGCTCCTTGCCTTCTGCCCGGAACTTGTCAAGCTGCTCCTTCTCATAGCCTTCCCACGTGAAGAGATAATGGAAAGAGGCATCAAGATTGAGATAGAATATGTCGGAAAGACGGATGAGATTGTACACCTTGGCATTGAAGCCGCTGCCCATATTATAGCACCGGTAGTAGTGGTCGGCGGTGAAGCCGCTCATCAGAACGGCGTTGACTGTGGTGGTGTGGCGGAATGCAGGTGCCTCAAACGTGATGGCAGGACCGATGGCGGCAGGCTCTGCCAGGCAGAAAAGCGCACGGCGGTCGTACTTCACGCGTTCCTGCTGCTCGTTGTTGTAGTACACGAAATCCTGATTAATGGAAAACACCGTACCGCTGTGAGCCGTCTTGCCGAGCTGCCAGCCATGAATACGGCCATTGATGCAGAATGTGCTTACCAGCGGAACATGCTTGCCGTTCTTGTTGAACGCCATGTCGGCACGGAAGCAGTCGAACGGACGGTTCTGGCGGGTGTCGCCGTACTTTCCGTAATCGAGGAAGATGTTGAACGACGTGTTGCACAGGGATGACGTCACACGGGTCTCCGACCAGCGGGCACCGGCCGAAATCATGAAGCGGTAAGGAATCTCGGACTTGTCGTGATAGAGATAATGGGTGTCCTGATGGCGCCACATATCACCGTCGATCATGCGGTTGACACCACGCATGGGAGCAAGGCCGAACGCCACCACCTCACGCATCACGCGGTTGAAGCCACGACGCTTGTTGTTGAGTATCAGGTCGGAAACGCGAAGTGTGAGCTCGCCGAGGGCTGAGCCACCGAAGGTGGTGGCAAAGAAGTCGTTATAGGACGGGAAGTCTGTCTCGGCTATCTCTTCCCACTCCAGGCTGCCGATGGCGGTGAGCAACGTGGAAAGCCAGTAATTGCAACCACTCGTGCGAGCTGCGGTGTAATAAAGATTGCCGTGATAGGGATGGTCAATGAAATTGGTGCTGAAAGCATCGCCGTCGAACGTCCAGCCTTTGTCAAGGTTGTCCTTCAGCGTGGACCAGCCCTTGGAATAATAGTCCTTGCCCAGCAGCCAGCGGTCGGCTGCCCACACGAAGGTGTTGACAAACACACCCTCGCCCACGGCACGCCACACTCGGCGCTTCGGACTCGGATGGATGAGCAGGGAGTCCACCTTCATGCCAACACCTTGGCTGGCGGAAAGAACACGGTCCACCGGGATGCTGTGGTCGAGCGTGAGGCTGTGGTTCAAGTCCACGACATCAGATGAGGCGAAGTCTTGGTTTGAGGATGCTGAACGTGCTTTCACAACTCCGGCATGAAGGTCGGCACCAACAACAGAATCCGGCTCATGATCCGAAAGCGCGTCATCTGTCCGGGTCAGGGTATCTGCCGAGGATGTCGGCACACGGTTGAGCGTGTCCACCGACAAACAAATCCTTGCTTCCGAGAAAAAGGGAAACAAGGAGACAAGAAAAATAACGAGTATTTTCAAGTTTTCAATGCGGCGCACAAACGTGGATTTTTGACCCCAAAGGAGCTTGTGTTTAAAATTTTTTCAAAATTAGCACAAATTTCTCAAATCAGCAAATTTCGAGGGCATTTAGGACTCTTTTTGGCTGAAAATGCATATAAAACTCTTTGTATTGACAAAAAATTTTGTTCTACGGCTAAAAATTCGTAAATTTGAAGGAAATTTCGGAATTTTATGGAAACGACTGTTATAAACGACATGAAGAAACTGCTCCCGACAGGGAGTCTCTTGAACGGGAAATACAAGATTCTAAAGCAACTCTCAAGCAGAGCTCTGGGCAACCTCTACCTGGCAAACGACACGAAATTCAGGGAGAACGTGCTCATCAAGGAATTGTTCGTGCAGAACATATCCAAACGAAAAGAGGGAGGCATGGAGATTCTGATTGACGAGAGTTGTCAGGAGATATACAACGAATACCTCGACCGGTTCAACGAGGAGGCGAGAGCGCTCAGACAAATCAGCAACGGACATATCGCCAAGGTGACAGATCTCTTCAGCGAGAACAACACATCATACTATGTGATGGAAAACGTGGAAGGAGAGCTGCTGTCACAGCGCATGATGCGAAAGAACAAGCCGTTCGCTGAGGCTGAGGTCATCAGCTACCTCACACAGATGCTCGACGGACTCAACGCCATGCACAGCCAGGGATTCTGGCATCTCGACATCACGCCGTCAAGCATCGTCGTCGACGACAACGGACACATCAAATTTCTGGAGTACGGACACTGCAAACTCGTGGACAACGAGTCAACTATCGTGGCTGACACCAACCACGACCCGATGGAGCTGCAGGCACTCGACGAGAACAACATCGGACCTTGGACCGACTACTACTCACTCGGCGCCACACTCTACAACCTGCTAACGGGCAAACGGCCACCGGCTGCAGCTGAGGTGAACGAGGCTACGACAAACCTCTACCACTTCCCTACAAGCGTGAGCAAGAAAATGCAGAGGTTCGTGCTGTGGCTCATGACTCCCAACATTTTCCGAAGACCACAGGATTCCAACGAAATCAACGACTTCCTGTTTGGCATCACCGGCTCCGCAACCACCGACAAGTCTTTCGAGAAGAGCATGGGAGTGGCTGTGGCTGGCAGCAAGAAGCACAAGACAAAGTCAAGCATCAAGCAGACATCAAACGATGACGACGATGATGATGACGACGACGGCGATGACGACGAC
>JAFUVE010000066.1 GCA_017483765.1 Bacteroidaceae bacterium
GACTTACTTTATGTATGTCCGTCCATGGTTCAGAGTACCCGTTTATGTATGTCCGTCAGTTGACTATCGTCTTGTCTTCTCGTCTTCCTTTCTTCTTGTCTTCATCAAAACGAGGCAACTTATTTTTTAATTGTTACTAAATCAAAGTTCTCTTTTGCCCAAGACATTATTGTATCCATACAAATTATTTACTGATACCACTCAAATATGTATTCAAGGACGGACTTGTCGTCCTTCATGCGTTCCAGGATCTGATAGTCGGTGCGGTAATCGTCCATTTTGAGTTCCACTGCAATCAGGTCGTTTGAAATCCACGTGATCATACGAGTTTCGTTCTGGCTGTCATCAAATCTGTCCTTGATAATCTTATAGCCTTTTTTATCGACATATTCAATCTCTTCATAATAAGCCTGACCGCGGTTCAAGGTTTCTACCATGTATTTGTCCCCGAACACGACGAAATTTCGGTTATAATACAAGCTGCCAGCATATCCATCCTTCATCCGCTTTGTGTCTTTTTTCACATCTCTCAACTCATCCAAAAGACCAAGCATACGCCATCTGCCAGTCAGGTCTTTCTTCTTGTCGGAAACCATCTTTGTCTGAAAGCCGTCGGAAATCGCCTTCATCATTTTTGAAAACCCATTTGAGCGATATGTCTCGATGCACCAGCCGTTGGCGGGAAATATGCGATGGTTTGGATAGTTGCTCCACCACTTGAGTTTAAACCCGTTGGTGTCGCTGTCGTAGATAAGCGAGCTCTTGTCGTCGGCGGAAGCGGGTTCGGAGCCTGTGTAGTTAAACGCTTGGCTGTCGTTTTTGAAAATCCTGACTCCGTTGCCTTGAGCCACCATAGTCAGCGTCACATTGTCGCCACACAGCTTATATTGGTCGAACGGCTCTTTGAAATACTGTCCGTCCTTGCCGTTGATGCCGGCCAGCTTGTAGATTCCTCGAGGATTCTCTGTCTGGGCAGTGGCACTGAGCGCAGAGAATACCAGTAGCATGATTAAAGCAATTCTTCTATTCATGTTGTTTCCCGTTTTTTTGAGTTTTTAGTTGTTTTGATTGATTAGATTCACCACCACCTTCACCATCACGTCTTTCTCCTCGGTGCGGCTTTCGGCTATCATCAGGGTCAGCGCCACCAGTGTGTTGTCGGCTATGCGTTTTGAGCCGTCCTCATGATAGAGGATTCCGTTGTTGTTCAAGAACCAAAGAAACAACGTGGCGGCAATACGTTTGTTGCCGTCGCTGAACGAATGGTTTTTCGTTACGAGATAGAGCAGCATGGCCGCTTTCTCCTCAACGCTTGGATATAGTTCCTCGCCTCCGAATGTCTGGTAAATCTGCCCGATACTGCTTTTGAACGAGTCGTCTTTCTCATTGCCGAAGAGAACGCTACCTCCAAATTTCTCACGAAGCAAGTCAATTTCGTGAGTCGCATTGTCGTAGGTGGCGTGAAACCGCTCTTCCTGGGTGGTCTTCTCTATGGGCAGACGTTCGTAGTCATAGTTGTCAAGTGTGTCAAGAGCATAGGTGTAGTCGGTCACCACATCGAAAAGAGCCTGGCTCTCGTCGTTCGTAATCGCCGGCTGGCTCTGGATTGTCCGTCCGAGCACGCCTACAAGTTGACGCAGCTCGCCAATCTGTTCACGGCGTATACGGTCATTCACGGCATACCCCTTTACAAGGTAGTCTTTCAAAATCTTATTTGCCCATTGGCGAAACTTTACACCGCGTTTTGAATTGACTCGATAACCGACACTGATTATCATATCCAGGTTGTAGAATGGTATGTTTCTTTTAACAAGACGGTTGCCTTCCATTTGAACTTGTGCAATTTTTGCACAAGTTGCATCTCTTTCGAGTTCTCCAACCTTGTAAATGTTATTAATATGACGAACTATAGATGTTCGGTCTGTCAGAAACAAATCAGACATCTGTGCCTGGGTCAGCCACACAGTGTCATTCTCCAGACGGACATCAATCTTTGTCTGTCCGTCGTCTGTCTGGTATATAACTATTTTGTTTTCTTCCATTAATTCTGTTTTTTTGTTGCCAAAATAAGAACTTAATACAAAGTTACGAATAAATTTCTTAAATACAAAGAAATAACGAACTTGATTTAACACATAGTTCCTTGTCCTCTATTGAGGACGGACTGCTGTGCCGCATCTTCTTAATCTAATAAGATATTGTGATGTTATTTCTTTTTTTTGCTGTTGATTCGCAAATAGAGTGAATTGTTTCCATTATGTTTTAGTCTGCTTATTTTAGTCGTGAGCGATTAATTTATTAAAATATATTAAAAATATGCATAATTCCTTTGTGTTTTCAATTATATTCTGTAAATTTGCATCGTAAACGATTAAACGAAAAAACGAAATGAGCAGAGAGAATCTGAAACTGAGCCGGCAGGGCTGTTTCCGCCTTTACACGGCGGCACGACTTCTGATACAGGTCTACCAGCCTTGGTTTGCCCAGCTGGGCATCACCTACACGCAGTATCTGGTGCTGATGGTGCTCTGGGAGCAGGACGGATTGCCGCTGAATGCCATCTCCCGCCGCCTCTATTTGGAGAGCAACACGCTCACACCGCTCATCAAACGCATGGAAGCCATGAAGATGGTGACCCGCAAGAAGAAAAAAGATGACGCAAGGCAGACCATAGTTGCCCTGACGGAACATGGACGTGCCTTACAAGAGCAGGCGGTCCAAATCCCCGGCTGTATGGCCTCCGTGTTGCGCGACAAAGGCATGACCGACGAGGAGTTTGCAGCCATGATTCCCACGCTTGACCACTTGATTGAAATACTTTCAAAATAATTCATACTAATCATTTAAAAACAACACAATTATGACTAAAGAAGAAGCATTGAAGCAGTTTGCACAGCTTGGAGCTGTGTGGTTTGGCAACAGTAAGCAACATTTCGCATTCTCAGCCTACGACCGTCTGAACGGCTGGACGAAGCTGGCCGACAAGTGGAAGGAAGAGGCAGAGGAAGAGTGGGAAGAGGCAGAGGAGGTGCTCCAGCGTCTCGTGGAGCTGGGCTGCAAGCCTGCAGACCTGCAGGAGGCCATGAAGACCATCGAGTTCCCGTTCTGCGACGATCCCAAGCAGCAGATCGAGGGCGACTATGAGCCCGATGCTGTCCGTCAGCTGAGTGAGCTGGCTGCCGCTTTCAGCGATGACTACATCACTCAGAAGCTCATCTACAAGTGGATAGAGGGCGAGAAGGACCACATGGCCTGGGAGGCACAGTATCTCAACTACATCGAGAAACTGGGCTACGAGAACTTCCTGACTGCAATGATGTAAGCAATATTCAAGCCCGTAACTGAAGCATTATGACTGGCAGTCAACCAGTTTGATGTAACTTGCCATCATGTTGGCACCAATGAAAAAAGCAGCTCTTCCAATGGGGGATGCTGCTTTTTTTTCGTACGCTCGGCAAGTTTCAGCGTAATAATAGGGGATAAATGCGATAAAATCCGTATATTTGCAAAATGTTTTTTATGGATTGCAAATTAATTAACACCCTAAATTATGAGAATTATTACTTTCTTTGTTGCATTATGCACTGCCATGAGCATGGCGGCGCAACCGAAGTCATGGACCGCCGACAACGGGAACGGCACGTTCACCAACCCGTTGCTTTACGATGAGTTTTCCGACCCCGACATCATCCGGGTGGGGGATGACTATTACCTCGCAGGCACCACCATGCACACCGTCCCGGGGCTGGTGATACTCCATTCCAAAGACCTTGTGAACTGGGAGAACATCAGCTATTGCTTCGACCGCTTCGACTTCACAGAGGACCGCTTCTGGCTCCGCAACCACCAGGAAATCTACGGCCAGGGCATCTGGGCTCCATGCATCCGCTATGCCAACGGGCAGTTCTATGTCTATTCCAACGTCAACGGCAAGGGCCTGCAGTGTTTCACCAGCAAGGACATCCACGGCCCGTGGGAGCACCATAACATGGAAGGCAATATCTACGACCTAAGCGTGCTTTTCGACGACGACGGCAAGATCTATGCCATCCACGGCTATGGAGAAGTGAAATGCACGGAGCTCAAGCCCGACATGAGCGGACCGATAGAGAGCACCGAGCGGGTGATTATCCCGAACGGCAGCGCCGTGGGCGAAGGCCATCATATGTATAAGATCAACGGGATGTACTACCTCATCTCCACGGACTACCGTCCTAACGGCCGCACGCTGTGCTCCCGTTCCAAAAGTATATGGGGACCTTATGAGACATGCGTGATTACCGCCGACGAGACCTTCGGCTACTATGCGGCTCCCCTGACACAGGTGAGAGGACGTATCGTGCCCGACGGTACGAAATTCACCATCCCAGGAGTCGACAAGAACGCCACCGCCTGCACCAACATCCACCAGGGAGGCATCGTGCAGACTCAGAAAGGGGAGTGGTACGCGCTGCTGATGATGGACTTCCACTCGATAGGACGAACTGTGACGCTGGCTCCGATGACCTGGAAAGACGGATGGCCGATGCTGGGACTGGAAGGCAACCTCGGTCGCTCGCCGCGCACCTGGCTGAAACCCGACATCGACGTCGCTGTCGAGCCTCACGCTGCCTATGAGCGCAACGAGAACTTCGACGGCAAGGCGCTTGGCCGTGTATGGCAGTGGAACCACAACCCGGACGACACGATGTGGAGCCTGACCAAAGGCCGTCTGAGGTTGAAGACCATGCCATCCGAGCAGCTGATGTGGGCGCGCAACTCACTCACTCAAAGGGTGATTGGCCCGAAGTCGGTCGTCACGGTTGAGATGTACACCAAGAACATGAAAGACGGCGACGTGGCAGGACTCGGTAACATCAACGTACCTTGCTCCTGGATCGGCATCGTGAAGAACGGCAAGAGCCAGACGCTGAGATACTTCGAGCAGGCGGTCAACGACACCATCGACATGCCTGCCGACAACATAGAGAAGATATATCTGCGGATGGTCGGTGATTTCGACAACAACCAGGCGCATTACGAGTACTCTTTCGACGGAGCCAGCTACAAGCAGCTGGGCAATGAGATGAAGCTCAGCTATCAGCTCATCTCTTTCCAGGGTTCGCGTGCAGCGCTGTTCGCTTTCAACGTGAAGGGCGGTAACGGCGGTTATGCCGAGTTCGACAACTTCACAGTGGACGAGCCGGATGCCGACCGCAGTGGGAACATCCCTTACGGCAAGAAGTTCCGCATCATCAATCTCGCCACCGGCAAGCCGATGCATGCCCAGCCGCACGGACTGATGTACGACACCCGTGCGGACGACAAAAGCAAGCAGACCTACTTCCATATCATTGACAAAGGCAAGGGACAGGTGGTGCTGCAGTGTGAGGACGGCCGTTATGTGTTCGTCTCCGGCTTTGGCCTTCCGGGCGATGTCCGCCTGACCAACGACGAGTCGAAGGCCGAGGTCTTTATGTGGCAGGACTACCTGAACAAGGAGTTCATGCTCATGTCGATGCGTACCCATCAGTATATCGGAAAAAGCCCGACCACTGGCAGTCCTTACTCCATGGACTATAAAGGTGCAGACCCGGCCAGGGTGAACGGGGCCGTATTCCGCTGGGAAGAATAAGAAATTGAGACTTTATACAAACAAAAAAACACTTCTTTACCGCAAAGGTAGAGAAGTGTTTTTTAGAGCAATTAGTTGAACCTGTTCAGATAAGGTCCGTTGTGGAAATGCTTTGTCTGTTTTACCAGATATATGCACGCTGTTCAGGGCTCCTGTAGAGCTTGTCGCCTGCTTTCACGTCGAAGAGCTCATACCATTCGTCGGTGTTCGAGACAATGCCGTTGACACGCTCTTTCTCAAGCGAGTGAGTCTTTTCTGGGTCGTTCAGGTTCTTTGATATGTAGGATGCGTCGTATTTTGCTCTCCACAAGTTGGCATATGCCACGAAGAAGTCCACCTGCCCTTGTTTGATGTCGTTGTCTGTAGCCCCGTCGTTTTTCATTTTCTGCGTATAGGCATCCAGCGCAATCTCCACGCCTCCCAGGTCGGCGATGTTCTCAGGGAGAGTCTTCTCGCCGTTGGCAAAGACACCCGGCATGACCTCAAATTGGTTGTATTGTTCCACGAGCAGCTGGATCCTTCTCTCGAATTCGGCCTTGTCGGCCTCAGATGCCCAAATGCTGTTGATGTCTCCGTACTTGTCCCAATTAGCCCCTTCGTTGTCGAATCCATGGGTTATCTCATGTGCAAACACCGTTGCCGACGCATATTTAATGGAGTTGTCCATCTTTCCCGAGAAAATAGGATCCATCACCCAGCACGGAAAAATGTTGATGGAGTTGTAGATCGGCGCATACATGGCGTTGAAGGTAGTGAGGTCGAAGAAGCAAGCGATGAGAGCGTGGAACGATCCCTTGTCGACACTCATGCCGGTAAGTGCTTTGATGATCTCATTGTAAGTCTTTCTTGCAATAAAGATGTCCTCAAGCAGGGATTCGCTGCCACTGAGGTCCACAAGTCCTTCGTCCATCCATTCGGGATAGGCCACGTTGACGGCCATGGCATTCAGCTTCTCAATGACGTTGGCTTTGCTTCCCTCGCTCAGCCATGTGTTCTGCTCGAGCCGTTTTTTGAACGCGTTCTTGAGCTCTCTTACCATCTGCTCTCCGTCCTGCTTCATCTGGGCAGTGCAGTACTGATCGGCAAAGGAGTGGCTGAGGTCATACTTGAGATATCTTTCCGTAATGAATTCCATGAAGTCCGACATGACGAGCGTTCCTTCGGCCTCAGCCTCAGCAGCTTCAAAGTATTCCTGGCTGCATAGTGCCAGGTTGTCGTCTATGTAAGTCAGGATCAGCTCAGCCAGTTCCTCCGTCTCCAGTTCCTGTAGCTGCTTGAAGTCGTCCGATGATTCAGTTTCGAATTCCTCCTTGGCGATTTCTTCGAAATCATCAGCGATGATATATGCGTCGGCCGGATTGATGCCCATCCCTTCGCAGATGCTGACGAGCATTGGCCATTCCTCGGTGTTGAATCCGCGTGTTCCCACACCTCTCTGAATGGGCTGCAGTGCCCTTGTGAGTGACGGGTTTCTCAGGATTGTCTCCCACCGCTCGTCATCGTCATCTTCTCCTTCCTCGTCACTGTCATCCTTGCTGATGCTGCTTGAGATGTTGAGGTCGTCGTCGAAGATGAATACCGCCCCCATCTTGCCGTTCTTGGCTAATGAGATGAGCTTGAAAGGCATCTGGAATCCCTCTGCTGCCAGTTCTCCCATGAGTTTCCAGAGTTCTTCCTTGGTCTGTGCGGAATTCACCCGTTTCTCAGCCTGCTGGATGAATTCAATGTTCTCTTCAGCATTTGTGAAGGGGTCTTCGGCATGTGATGCCATGATTTTGACGGTTTCGCTGTCGATGTTGTCAGTCTTCTCGTTGAAAGCGGATTGCGCATCGTCTTTGATAAACGACACGATTCCCTCATCGAATTCTGTGATTTCAGCCTTTTTCCACCATGATCCGATGGCGTACATGAAGAAGTCGTTTCCCGGCTTTACGGTGTTGTCGATGTTGGAGGTGTATACCGTCGGCTTTACTGAAGATGTGGGGGTGGGCTCTGGAGGTAGTTCCACGCGGTCCACGTCATCTTTACATGAGTTGAAAAATGGAATGCACAACAGCAACGTCAGTGCAACCATGATAAACGAAAAAAATTTTCTCATTTTGATTAGTGTGTGTGGTTAGAAAATTATTTTAATTACATTCCCTTCATCGAATTTACGATAGCTTCTTCAATTGCGTCGTAGGGATAGTTCCAAAAGCGGTCAGCCTCTTGCCTTCCAGAGATTTTGCGTACATGTTCTTTGAGTACATTGCTCCTGATGTACCCCATCGTCTGTTTGTTGATTCGTCATGACTTGGTTGCCGATTCACGCTTCGACGGGTCTTTGGCCCGTTTGGCGAACTCGAAGAGCTCAAGCGGCAGATGGCAGTAGCCTTGCGGGTTCTTGTCGAGATAGTCCTGGTGGTAGTCCGATGCGGGGTAGAAGCATTTCAGGGGCTCTTTCTCCACTGCGATTCTCGCCTGGAGTTTTGCCTGCTCCCTGACGAACACCTTGTTGATGGTGGCGAGGTCGTAGGAGTCGGTGTAGTACACGCCGGTGCGGTAGCGAGTTCCCTCGTCGTGCCCCTGCTTGTTGATGCTTGTGGGGTCGATGGCCTTGAAGAACATGTCGAGCAGAAACTCGAGCGACACCTTTGATGCGTCGTATCTCACGTGTACGGTCTCCGCGTGGCCGGTGGTGTCGGTGTACACCTCCTCGTATGTGGGGCTGTCGGTGTTTCCGTTGGCGAATCCCACCTCCGTCTGCACGACACCGTCTATAAGTTTGAAGAAATGCTCTGCTCCCCAGAAGCATCCGCCGGCCAGGTAGATGTCGCGTATGGGGCTCTCCTCCTGCGTGTCGTCGGTCAGCGTCCTGACGACTTTAGCCGGCACTCCCGCCACGAGCGAGTTGTCGGGAACGTCCTTGCTGACCACGGCTCCAGCAGCCACCACCACGTTGTTGCCGATGCAAACGCCCGGCAGGATGGTGACGTTGCCTCCAATCCACACGTCGTTGCCGATGCATACCGGCAGGGCCTGCGCCTCGTAGTTGCGGCGCGCTTTTGGCGAGAGGGGGTGTCCCACGGTGCTGATGAGCGTGTTGGGACCTATCATCACGTTGTTGCCTATGAAGACCTCACGGATGTCGAGGATGGTGAGGTTGAAATTGCCGGTGAAGTTGTCGCCGATGAAGATGTTTTTGCCGCAGTCGCATCCGAAGGTCTTGGCAATCCACACGTTCTTGCCCACGGCTCCCAGCATTTGCTTGAGGAACTCGTATTGTGCCTGATAGTCTGTCCCGTCGATGGCGTTGAACTGCTCACACCATCTGATTGCACGGCTCTTGCGGCTGATCAGCTCCTGGTCGGCATAACTGTAGACGAGTCCCGCCTCCATCTTCTCTCTCTCGCTCAGTTCCGTCCCTTCCGAATGATGGGATGGCAGGAACTGACTCTCTTGGTTGTCTGTGTTCATTATTGTGATGCTATATGGAAAAATTGATGTGGATTTCATCCACTTTGCAAAATTATAAAAAACTGACTATAATTCCAAAAGAAAAATATAATTTTTATCCATATTGGGCTTCGGGTTGTGCCGGGTAGCTCCCAATCTCCCCCCCCAAAAAAAAGAGGCGGCCTTCCTCAAGTGCCACCTCTTTTTCCTAAAAAAAACAATCTTTTTTGTCCTGTCCAAACTAATCCTTCTTTTTCAGCAACCTTACCTCATAGATTTCACCGATTTGCTTGCCGGGCTTTGCCACGAACTTGACTCTCACCTGCGTTTTACCCTTTAACAGCTCCTCAGGTATGTCGTAGGCTTCGTATTTGAATTCGGAGATGCGGTATTTCCCGGTGTTGTTCACGGACTTGACGAGCTGGTCGTCGATGAGGATGTCGAACTCGTGGGTTTTCCATTCGCCCACTCCCCAGTATTTGAGCTGCAGCTGAAGGGCAGTCTGTCCGCCGGTCTGCATGAGATAGCTGAAGTAATGTCCGTCGCGTGCGTCACGCCAGAAGATGTCGTTGGTGTTGCCAGTGTTGGATCGGTCGGTCTCCATCTTGTGGTCGGTCTCAGGCTGTTGCTCGCCTGGCTGCACCTTGTCCACCGTGCGTTCTTCCAGCTCCTGACGTTCCTGCTCGGCCTTGGCCATGCCGTCGAGATAGTCCTTGTATCCTTTCTCGGAGAGCGTGAGCCAGTACATCATATAGCGTGAGTCGTGGATTTCGAAGAAAGGCATCAGCTCGTTGCTGATGGGGTTTTCCATGCGGGTGGAAAGGGTGAAGTGGAGCGGTTTGCCGCTGACGGGGGTGAGTTGCCGTGCGATGTCCTCCGGGTTGTCGCTGATGAGGATAGGCGCCTCGCTGACAGGCAGCTTCCTTCCTCCGGCATACTGTCCGAACCGGCTGTCGTCGGCGATGAGCTGATGGAGGTCCTCCGTGCCCGTCTTCATGCCGAGCAGAATCGGTCCGTGCATGATGGCGATGTACTGTGGCACATTGGGCAGGTAGGCGATGCTGGTGTGCATGGGGAAGTTGATTTCCACCACGTCTCCTTTCTTCCATTTGCGGTCGATGGAGACGTAGGACGAAGGACCCGTGACCACGCTGACGGGCTGACCGTTCACTTTCACGCTGAACTGGCCCGGTGCCACCCATCCCGGATAACGTACCATGAGCCGGAACTGTACTTTTCCTTCCGTGATGGTGATGCGGCTCTGCTCTCCGTATGGAAAGTCGGTCTCCTGCCTGAGTTTTATTTTGCGTTCTTTCCAGTTGAGCTCAGACGGGACGAAAAGGTTGACAAACAGGGCGTCTGCCACTTTTGTGTAGACGAACTGTCCGTATTTTCCGTGGTTCTCCATGCCTGTTCCCACGCAGCACCACATGGCCTCGTTGGGCGCTGAGTAGTTGCGGTAGTGGCGTGGCCGTGCCGGGGTGAAGTAGACGTATCCTCCGTGCTGTGGATGCTGCGAGGAAAGGATGTGGTTGAATGTGGCAAGCTCGTAGAAGTCGGCATAGCGTGCCTCCGGGTTCCGGCGGTGCAGGTCTTCCGTGAGTTTCAGCATGTTGTTGGTGTTGCAGGTCTCCGGACCGTCGATGTCGTTGATGAAGTCGGTGCAGGCCTCTTTGCTTGGGAAGTGCTCGCGCCGGCTGTTGCCGCCGAAGGCGAGAGACCGTTCGCCTGTGACCACATCCCAAAAGAACTGTGCTGCGTGATGGTAGCTCTCGTCGCCGGTGAGCTCTGCGATGCGTTCGAATCCTACGGCTTTCGGCACCTGCGTGTTTGCGTGCATGTTGTCGAGCGTGTCCTGCCGCTTCATCATGGGGGTGAGCAGCCGCTTATGAGAGAAGCGCTTGGCGCAGTCCATGTACTTCTGGTTTTTCGTGATGGCATAGGCGTCGGCCAGCACCTCGTTCATTCCTCCGTGCTCGTTGCCCAGCATCTGCTCCATCTGCTCGTCGGACAGACCTGCCGTGAGGTCCACAACCCAGTCGGCAAAATGGATGAAGAGTGTGCGTGCTTTCTCGTTTCCGCAGTAGAGCCATGCGTCGCGCAGTCCGGCGTACATCTTGTGCAGGTTGTAGAATGGTGCCCATGCGCGGAAATAGATACCGAAATCCCCCTTCTTGAAAGCTGGCCACAGCTTGTCGCTTCCTGGGAATCCGCCTATGTAGCCTTTTCCCCATTCGGGATGGTTCTGTATGTTTGCCTTCTCGCATTCCTCAAGCTCGCTGATGATGTAGTCCATGCGCTGACGGCACTCTTCATTGCCCGTTGCAGCGTTGATGGCCATTGCCGTGAGGTAGTGTCCGCCCACATGGCCGTCCAGCCCGTCCCAGTTGGGGTAGGTCTTGGCTTTGGGGGTGAGGCCCGCCTCTTTTCTGTAAGGTGCCATCAGACGGTCGCAGTCGTACTGCAGGAGTGTCTTGATGTTGAGGTCGCGCGCCGCTTTCAGAGGTCCGGCTGTAAGTGTCACGTCGCCTATGGGGAACTCGTCGCCGTAGAGCTTGTCCTGAGCGACAGCTACGGTTGAAATACTTGTAAGCAATAGTGTGGTTGCAATCAGTCTTCTCATAATCTATATCTTTGTTGGATTGTTCTTTTTTGTCGTGGATGGTAATGCTTCTGGACGATTATGCTGTCTGTCAGATGTGCTGATTCTGGAATAATCGCTGTGTGTCAATTCGTTTGCAAAGATATACAAATAATCCTTTTTGTGCTTTTCGGTGTGTAACAAATGTTTTTTCGTACCTTTCATTCATTCATGATGGCAAGATTTCTAAAGCAAAAGTAACATTTGCCACTCCATTGTTCGTTGTTTCAGGGACTTTCTTCAATCTGAGAGAATGGATGGACATTGCCAAGTTCAGAATGAATCTGGTTGTATGTGTTTTTTTGAAAATTATTTTGATTTTGTTTGTTTATTATTTGAAAAAATCATATCTTTGCTCACGATAATATTTTTTCAACAGACGAACCAGACCTTTGTAAATTTAAAAATGAACCTATGAAGAATCTGACGAACCTTTTACTCGCATGGATGGCGGCATTGTCGGCTGTCTATGCTCAGGGCGATCTGAAGATAGACACTATATTCTCAGAATATACCACCGCGCATGGTCACAGCTATATCAAATATTGCCTTATGCCTATGGAGCTCCGGTGGTAGTTGTTCCGATGGACATTATCATGCCCTTTCTGACTGACGAGGTAAAAGACGTGCTGGGCCTGTGACCTAAAAACTGAATACTGAAAACTGAAGACTAAACACTGAAAACTGAAAACTAAA
>JAFUVE010000067.1 GCA_017483765.1 Bacteroidaceae bacterium
GAAGAGGAGCGTATAGATAATCTTGGCAAACGTGGACGCATACCATGCCGGATGCACCACAGCGAGGAAGGTGCGTTCCTCCGTGTATTCGCCCATGGCTGTTGCCCTCACGCGGACTTTGTAGGTTCCTGCGTCGAGGTTGTCGAACACGAGACGACTGTTGTTGCCGCCCTGGCTCGTCCAGGGACCGCCGTTCACGGAATATTCATATCGTATGATCTGGCTGGCCAATTCTGGCACACAGAGTTCGATGGTGAAGTGGTTGTCATTGTGGCTCAGGTCGATTCGCTCGCATTCGTTGATGAGTCCCTCCAGGATGTCATAACTCCCTGACTCGTCGCCTTTGTGAACCTTGCGGCCGCCAACATAGACATCCACAAGCTTGAGATGCATCTTCGCACCGGTATTCTGCCACTGCTCTATCCGTTTCGACTCGAAATAGGTGATGCCGCCGATGCCGCCAAGATAGAGGTTGCCGTTGTACTTCGCGGCTGCCGTGCTGAACTCGTTGTCCTGAATGCCGTCGGCTGCTGAGAAATTGATGAACTTGCCCTCGTCGGTCACGAAACAGGAGAGGCCCAGGTCGGTGCCCAGCCACAGTTTCTTGCCGTCGGTGAGCACTGACTTGATGCTGTTGATGGGCAGGCCGTCCTCAGTGGTGTAGACTTTCGTCTGGAGCGACGCGATGTCGATGGCGGCCAGTCCGTTGTTCGTGGCTGCCCACACGGTCTTGCCGTCGTCCGACACAGTCAGCTGGGAGACAGTCTTGCCGGTGAGTATCTTGTCGCTCTCACGGGTTATGGTACCTCCATGGTCAATTTTGCAGATGGTCACTCCGTCGGCAGTTCCCACAAAGAGCCGGTTCCCGACAGGAAGAATCTTGAACACATAGGGGTTGCCGATTATCTTGGTCCCGATTCCGCCATCGCTCCAGTCGGGCGCGTATTTCACGTAGTTCTTCGACACATAGTCGAAATAATAGAATCCGTCGCCGAGCGAAGCTATCCAATAGCATCCTTTCTCCTTGGCCGGCTTGATGTCGAACACCTTGTTGATTTCCTTGGTGATGAGCGAAAAGCGTCCGTCGTCGAACTGCCATAGTCCTTCGGTGAAGGATCCGAGCAAAAGGGTCATACCGCCGTGCTGGGCGATAGCGGTATAGCCGCCGGGCGACCCGCTCTGGCCCGTCCAGTGCTGCGAGGAGAGGCCGTCGGGCGTGATGTGGTAGATGCCGTCGTTGTCGGTGGCCACCCATATTCCTTTGTCGTCCGGCACCATGGCAAAGACGGTCTTGTCGCCGATGCTGTTCTTCGTGATGGAGTTCTGCCCGATATACTCGAATGCCGACTGGTTCACGGGCTTCATCATCACGCCTTTCCAGTAGATGGCCACCCACACGTTGCCATACGTGTCGCTCATCGCGTCTTTCACGTTGGCTGTGGAGAGGTCGAAGTCATTGGTCTTGATGGCGCTCAGCGTCACCTTGTCGGTGTTCTCGTCGTAGATGAGCAGGCCTGCACCGTCGGTGCTGATGAAAAGGCGGCCCAGCGTCCAGGGACTGAGGTTTTCTATCACGCGGCCGAACTCACTCGCCTCTGCCACGAGGGTGAACCGCTCGGCCGACTTGTCGTAGACAAAGAGCCCGTGGTTGCGGGTGGCGGCGTAAAGTCGTCCCGACGAGCTGCGGCATATACGCACCACCTCTGGCAAATCGCTGAATTTACGGGTCTTGCCGTTGAGGCGCAGGAACAGGCTGCGGGCGTCGCTGAGTATCCACAGACGCCCGTTGCCTTCGTCGACCATCTGAAGGGGGGCATGGCCTTCCTCGTCGTAGTCGTTGATATGCTTCAGGGAATAGTTGTCCTCACCGTCGGTAAGCAGCTCTACCTGTCCGTATCCGGCGAAGGAGACATAAATTTTGTCTTTCAGCTTGTTGATGCTTACGACACGGGGAATCAATGTGTCGCCACGTTCTCCTATATAGTGGATTGTCTGAAACTTGTCGGATGCATAGTCAAACATCTGAAGGCCGTGGCCTGTGCCGACGAGCATACGCAGGCTGTCGTATTCAAAGACACAGGTGCTCTCGTCGTGAACAAGCGAATGCTCATCGCCGATGACATGGCGGTAAACATTCATTTTCACTCCGTCATACCGGTTGAGTCCGTTCTGGGTGGTCACCCATATGTTGTGACGACTGTCCTCTAACATGTTTCGGACGCAGGAATAGGACAGCCCCTGTTTTGACGTGAACAACATCACGTTCTGTGCCCCCGCTCCAATATGGAATAAGACAAAAAATGCCAGAAAAAGCAGTTTTGTGTAGCGTATCATAGTTAGTTGTTTTCGTAATCAATCTGCAAATTTAGTGTTTTTTTTCATATACGCCACAAAAAAATCGAAAAAAAATGGCGTGTCCCGCGTGGGACGCGCCATTTTTTATGTAATAGTATGCTTGTTGCTTATTGAGCGGCGATGATGTTGATGACTGCTACGATGTCGGAGATGTCCACCTTGTTGTCGGTGTTCACGTCAGCGTTGGCATAGGTAGCGGTACCTGCAATCTGGTTGATGATAGCCACGATGTCGGAGATGTCAACCTTGCCATCCTCGTTCACGTCACCAGGAGTGGCAACTGTGAGCTTAGAGTAGTCAACGTCCTCTGCAGGAGCTACGAAGAAGATACGTGCGTCGTCTACGAAAGTATTGGTATCCCAAGTGGTCTCAGTTGGCTGAACTTCCTCACCGGTCTCAGGGTCGATAGTTGTACCCTTGAGAGAGAGAGCGTTCTCAACCGCACCGATACGGATTTCACCGTCTTTCACAAGCACGTTCTTGATCACTGTAGGATAGCCTGCCCAGCTTGAGCCCTCCTGGAACGGAGCAATGATTCTCTCGCCGTCGCCAACCTGTACGTACATGTACTTGTCAGGAGTTCCGTCGGCAGAAACGCCGGTCTTGCCTGCTGCAGTACGTGTGCGGAGGAATACGTCGTAGTATCCAACAGGCACGTTCTTCACAATCTGATAGAAGTCATATCCGTCTGCTCTGTAACCGTTTACTGTCACGTCGGACACTGGCTTTGCCTCTGAGGCAGGGTCGCCGTTGAAGTGGAGGCTGCCCGGATCAGAAGGCTGAACCACCATCCAGCCAGGGATTGAGTTGTCCTGAAGTGCTGCGGATGCAGTCATGAAGGTGTACATATGAGGGTTGTAGATAAGGCCGGTGAAGTCAATACCATAAGCGGCTCTTGCATAGCCGGTCTCAGGATCGTGCTCGCCATTGTCATCATCTGGTATCTCTTCTGCCTGCTCTCCGGTCTCGAAGTATACGCTGGTCTTGAACTCTGTGAGGTCCTCGCCCTTGGCAATCTTCTCGTAGAGAGCCTTGGTGGCGTTCTGGATGGTCTTCTTGGCTGCTGCGCGGTCGTCTGTCACTGCGTTGTAGCTGGCGGTACCGTCAGCACCGAGGAGTGTAGCCACCTGGGCTGCCTTGTAGTTACCCCAAGAAAGGATGTCTACAACGTCTTTCACGTTCTTCAGCTGTGCAGATGCAGTCATAATCTTAGGAGTCACCTCGTTGAGCACCTCGTCTGAGAGGTCTGATGCGTTTGTTCCGCCGTAGCTGTCGATGATTTCCTTTGCGGTCTTTGCCACCTCTGCGTTGAGGTACTTGCCTTCGAGCTCGTCGTAAGCGGCTGTGGCCTCAAGCATTGCGATTTCGAAGTTGTCGATGTTCTGGATACGCTGGGTCATAGCCTCGCTCAGCTGCTTGAGCTTAGCAATCTCGGCATTGACGTCAGAACCAGAAGTGAACTTGTTGGTCTTGGCGAATTCGATTTCGTTTGAGAGAGCGGTCTTGGTGTCACCATTGTATGACTCATCCTCAGCAGTTGCAAGCACTGCCTCTGCCTCTTCTGTTGCGGCAGAGAGGAGCTGGCGGTAGTAAGCTGCCTTAGAAGGCATGGTGATCAGGCGTACGTTTGCAAGGAGGAACTCCTGCCACTGTGCCTCTGCAGATGTGAATTTCAGAACATAGTAGCCGGCCTTGTCAACGGTGAAGTCTTTCTGGCATTTCACTGAGCCAGTGACCTTCTTCTTCTCACCGTTCATATTTGGAGATGCTACAATATCAGTGAATTCAGCATATACGTTTCCGTCAAGGTCCTCAAGTGTGAATGTAAATTTCGGTTCTCCCTTCCATGCAGCCATAAGGAAGTAAATCTGATATTTACGTGGTTCGAGATAGAGGGAGATTCCTTCTGGCATCTCTGGGTCAAGAGTTCCATCCTCAAGGATGTAATCCTTCACGAGTTCGCCATAAGAAGCAAAGCCTTCATTGGTTCCGCGAGTTCCCCAGTACATAGCCTTGTTGAAGTCGCCACTGAATCCGTCAAAAAGACGGGTACCGCCACCACCAGGGTTTCCACCATAGTTATAAGTGAACTGAGATCCATTATCGTTAAATCCATATTTGTGATATCCAGCCTCATTGTAGGTATTCCAGCCTACAGGAATACCTTCTGTAAGGTCGTTGTCGAAGTCAGATTGATATATTACCTCAGAGGTAGAAGTATCATTGTCCTTACCTACGGAGAATGTGATTTCCTGATTCTCCAGGCAGTCAACTCCATAGCTGTTGGTCACACCTGCGAGGGTGAACGTGTACTCACCGTCCTCGAGTGCAGGAAGAGTGGTGATGATAGAGAATTCGTCTGCGCTGAGGCTCATGCCCGAGGTGAGGTCCTTGCTCTGTCCGTTCTTGGAGAGAGAAGCTGATGCATAGTCGAGTGCCACCTTCTTGTCGAATGTGATTGTCACGGTCTTGGTTGTGGCTGCGTCGAGCTCGAAGCTCTCGTTCTCAGGATCGCTGCTTACCATCTTAGCTGGCGACCACGCAGCTGGCATGGCGTCGATGTCCTGGTCGTAGTAAGCGGTCTCGTTGGCAAATCCCTGAACCTTCATCTCTGTGGTCACGTCTGCGCTCGGACGGCGGTCGGTGTTGTAGATGATAGGGCAGTCTGCTGCAGGAGTGAAGCTTACAACAACGTTGTCGGCTGACTCTGCAGTTACGCCGTCGAGGAAGATGTAGAGGAATCCGTCGCTCTTGCCCTCGAGGAACTCAACCGGAGCGTCTGTGCCGTTGATTTTCACAGACACCTGACTCGGGTCAAGTGTGAGTGTGCCATTGCTTGCCTTTGCGAGGTCGGCGATGTTGGTCGGATAGCCGAAGTCCAGCTTGATCACGTCGTCGGTGAAAGTGGCCTCGTTGAAAGTCACGCCCTTCTCGAGCTTGATGTCGTCGAGCAGGTACTCACCCGGGTTGTACAGGTTGATGGTGATGAAATAGGCCTCTGGGAACGGATCGCCAACCTCAGAAACCTGGTTGCCGTTGACGTCGGTCTTGCCGGAATAGCTCTCAGAGAGGGCATCCTGGTCGGCCTTGTTGGTGAAATAAGTCACGTAAGAATAGTGCTTCCACTCGCCGTTGCAGTTGTTCCATGTGTAGTAGTACTGCTGGCCGGAAGCCGTGGAAATCGGCATGTCGAAGTACTCCTTACCAATCGACATGGATGATTTCAGTTTTGTAGGGGTCTCATTGCCGTCGGCATTGAAGTAAGCGGGTTCTGCCTTCACCCAGAAGCTTACACGGTAAGCCGTGTTGTCCTCCAGCTGCAGGTTTCCGATTTTGAATCCGCGGTCCCAGGTGTTACCCTCGAAGCCGTCGTTGTTCACCATTCTGAAACTGAATTCGCCGGAGTGTTTGTCATCCGAATAGGGCTCAGTCCATTCGTCTGTCTCCTGCTTATTAACCCAGTCTCCATACATACCACCAGGCGTGTAGGCGTCAGCAGTGGTGTACTTCTGGTCGCCAGACTCAAAGCCTAATGATACCACTGAGGTCTGTGCCTGCATCGAAGCAGCTGAAACCAGACCCAGCGCAATCAGAAAGTTAACTTTTTTCATAAGCTGAAATTAATTAGTTAATAAAAAATTTGTTTTTTTCAATTATTCAATACCTTTAATGATTTCTCATGTCACGTCCAGTTTTTGTCAATCCTTCTCCTCCAGATGACTCTATTCCCTTCACGGGGACGATTTTTTTTCGATCTTTCAGATGCCATATCGACGCATTCCGGAAAATGACGTTGCAAAATTACAGATTTCTTTTAAAAGTGCTTTTTGGCGGTGTTACATAAGGTTTTTTTTATGTTACAAAGTGTGAAAAATGCGGTTTTTCGGTAGTTTTTTGTAAAAATAAAAGTTGCGGTCACTTATTTTTTACGCAAAGTTAACAAAAAAAATAACATAAGAAAAGGATTAGAGTTACCTTATTTTAAAAAAATGAATATTATGATTAATATTTCTAAAAAAAATGACTTACGATTTGTTTATAATAAAAAAAATAGATAAATTTGCAAAAAATAACTTTTAAGTTAAGAGAACAATGCAACATTACTATATCGAATTAATTGAAGAGCATGAAAAGGTAAACCTATACAGCATTCATCTTTCAAATTCAGAATTATCCGAATTGGAATCTTTCTTCGAGAAATTTCCCGTAGGATCAGATTTTGATGAAGAAATTGATGTAATCATTTCCTGGATTGACAAAATAGCAGAAACAGGTGCTCTTGAAAGATACTTTCGCCCTGAAGGAAGATATGGAGACGGTGTCGGAGTTATCCCTATTGACGTTGGAAACAAATTACGTCTTTATTGTTTAAGGCTGACAGATAAAATATTAGTATTTGGAAATGGTGGTGTAAAAGATGCCGAAAGATGGGAAGAAAGCGAAACATTAGCTCCCTACGTGAAATTGCTTATTGACACAAGTCAATTCATTTCGTCCAGAATACAAAACGGAACCATCATATTAGTGGATAAAGAAATAATAGGTAATTTAAATTTCTCAAGAGATGAAACGAAATAAAATATTAGAAGAAAGACGCAAACATGTCAATCCGGACGTGCGCAAGTCGGTGGAGCTCTCATTTCAAATAGTCGACAGAATACATAAGATTTTGGATGAGAAGAACCTGAAACAAAAAGATTTGGCTACCCGCCTTGGCAAAAGTGAAGCTGAGATAAGCAAATGGATGCGTGGAACCCACAATTTCACGATTGACACGTTGGTCTCAATTGAAATCGCATTGGGAGAACCGATTCTTCAAGTAGTACAACAAACTAGTTTGCAGACAGCATAAAGTCACTATACACTCCACTCCCCATAGTTTCTTGACTGCTGACGAATCCGCTCGCGGAGAGTCTCCACGAATGTGGCAGGCTCCAGCACCGTGATGCTTTCGCAGGCACCAAGAAACTCTCGCTCGAGCTCATAGTTGAGGATCACGTCGATGGAGAAGACGGCGGAGCCGTCCTCGTTACGTTCGATGAGTGTCTGGCTGCGGTGGATGGGCTTGGTGACGATGTACGGCACATAAGACTGCTCCACTCGGAAGACGACGTGTTCTACGGGCGAGCTGAGATTACGCGTCACACCTATCATATCGCGGAAATATTCTTTTGGCTTGAAGCGCGTCTCTTTCATGAATTTCTCAGTAGCAGGAGCTGGCTCCACATGCTGGATGCGGTCCAGCGCGAGGTTCACGATCACATGGTCTTTGGAGTCATGACGCTTGCCGAACACGAACCACCGGTTTCTGTACTCCTTTAATATATATGGTGAGAAATAAAAATCTTTCGGAATTCGCGACTTGAAGGTCTGATAGACGATTCTGATCACCTGTCGGGCCGCAATGGCCTCATGAAGCGGGGTGATGAACGACAAGCCCCCCACCCGTTCGTTGTTCTCCAGTAAAATCACCGGCTCCACGTCGTGACGCATCGACGCCACATAGTCCTCCAACCGGTTCACCACGTCCTCCACTTCTCCCATGCCCTGGAACGACGTCATCTGCTTGAGCATGCCTACGGCCTCTTGCAGACGGTAGACGTCCTCGTCGGAGAGCGCGATGTCTGTGATGGTGTAGTCGGGGTCCTCATAGGTATAATATTTCCGTTGCTTCACCACGATGGGCGCATAATAGCCCAGGGCCTGCGAGTAGCGCATCTCCTGAAGGTCGTGCTGGATGGTGCGTTTGCTCACGCTGTGGGTGCCGTTGATGTCGTAAACGGCTTCGGCACAGGCGTCTATCAACTCCTCGAGCGTGGCTTTACGGCCTTTGCGCAGCTTGCGGTCGATGGTCTTATAGCGAACGATGGTATTGCGGTTGTAAGGCATCAGAAAGCATTTTTTTGAAGTGTGAACTTTATTGACATGATTTTCGGCTGCGCTCAACAAAATTCAAGCAATAAAAGCAGCCAACATACGTTTGTTTAAAAAAACAGCTTAACGATATAAAAAAAACAACTTGCCTCACCTTCCGTTCCATTGGCATGCTGGCCGTAGCAGACTATCGTTTTGTCTTCTCGCCTTCATGTCTTCTTGTCTTCATAAAAATGAGGCAACTTTGTTTACATTTTCTAAAAACAAAAAAATGAGCAAAGAAGAGAAATATCAGGAGATTTATCCGCAGATCGCCTCTGTGGTGGAGGGAGAGCCGGATTTGATTGCCAACATGGCGAATATGGCGGCGTTGCTGCATGAGCAGTTCGGATTCTGGTGGACCGGGTTCTACCGCGTGGACAGCGCCGACGAGCTCGTGCTCGGCCCCTTCCAGGGACCGGTGGCATGCAGGCGCATACGCATGGGCCGCGGAGTCTGTGGCACCGCATGGGCGACGGACACCACCCAGGTGGTGCCCGACGTAGACCAGTTTCCGGGGCATATAGCCTGCAGCAGCGAGTCGAAGAGTGAGATTGTGGTGCCCGTGCACGACGCGAAGGGCAACATCATAGCCGTCCTCGACATCGACAGTGCGGAATACGCCACCTTCGACGACACCGACCAACGCTGGCTCGAAAAAATCGTCTCTCTGCTCACCGCGTAAGGAGCCGGAAAATCTGGAATCTCTAGAGCATCTGGAAAAACTGGCAATCCCCCTTAGTCGTCAGTTCCAAATACAAATCCCAGTCCGATGGACAGTTTGTTCTGCTTGGTCTTGTAGCCCTCGTAGAACTCGTGGTTCGTGGCTCCGAATGCATAGCTGGCGCTGAGTTGGAAGTTCTTGATGCGGAGCTTGCCGCCCACTTCCCACTGCAGGTTGAAGTGGTGGGGCCATTCGCCGTTGTTGCCATACTGCTGCCATTCCTCAGGATAGTTCACATACCCGAAATAAGGACGGCCGCTGTCCCAGTCCCAAGTCACGGTCTCATAGGTGCAGTTATAGCTGCCATACATTGCCCACTGCAGACCCAGACCGCCGAACACGCTGAACGAGCAGTCGCGTGAGAGGGGGAAACGCCACATGGCATGAATGGGGACGTACAGGTTGTGCTCCGTGAAGTCGTCAAATCCCCAGTCCTGCACCACGTCGCTCGTCGATATGTAGCACTCGTAGAAGAGGCCGGTGTCAACACCAAGTCCGATAGGCAGGCAGGGAGCATACTGGAAACCAATCTGGAAGCCGTGAAGCTTCTTGTTCTTCTGGCCCCACAGGTTCTCACGCCATGTATAGGATCCGAAGTCGGTGCTCCAGTCCTTGTTCACGTAGCCCAGCACCAGTCCAAACGGTGCCTCCTTATGGCCGCCGCTGAAGAGCGCCCCCTGGGCTGAGGCATTGATCGACGCCAGCGCAAACAGTCCGGCTAAGATTATTTTTTTCATAAGCTCATAATATTAATGGTTATTCAAAATTTATGTGATTAGCTCCTATTTTCTTTTTCCCACACCGTCCGCATGGCTCTTTAAACTTTCAACTTTCATCATTAAACTTTAAACTTTAATCTTTCAACTAATCATTGTTTTCCATCGTCTGAGTAACTACACTTTTCACTTAAAAGCGCTACAGTCTGAAAGTTATCGGACAAGTGTAGAGGCAATTCACTTTCTGTCCGCCGTTCTCAGCTGCGAACCACCGGGGCATGGCCTTCACCATGCGGATGGCCTCCTTGTCGCATTCAGGCGACAGGCTTTTCAGCACCTTGATGTTGCGGATATAGCCATTCTTGTCAACGATGAACTGCAGCACCACCTTTCCCTGCACCCCTTCATGGCGTGCTTTCTCAGGATACTGCAGGTTGGAAGAGAGGAAACGAACATAAGCGTCCATGCCGCCAGGAAACTGTGCCAGCTTCTCCGGCTTTTCCATCACGGGTTCCGACTCTGAGATATTGCCGCCATTGCTGACGGGATTCTGTGCCATGCCACTTGCCCACGACATGACCACAAGGCTGATAAATAAAATTAGCTTCTTCATTTTTGAATTGATTTTTTAGGTTAAACTGAAAAATTTGGTTTGTCCGACTTGTCCGACTTGTCCGACTTGTCTGACCTGTCCGACCTGTCCGACCCGTCTGACCCGTCCGACAAAAAATCACCCTTCCCTCTTCTCGTAGTCCTGCTGGCGAAGGGTCTCCATACGGGCGAAGAACCGCTGATGGCTCTGCAGCAGACGGTTGAACAACGCAGCCAGATACTGGTCAACCAGCTGTATCTCGGCCGACCAATAGGCTTCTTTCAGCGAGTGCAGCACAATCTGGTCGTCGTCGTCATAGATGGAATAGACGATGGTGAACTGCCCGGACATGTTGCAGTCGTTGATCGCGCGGCGCATGAGCGAGAGGTTGTTGATGTCGTGAAGGGGGGCGTCATACCATGAGATGTCCTGGATGTCGATGAAGCGGTAGTCATCTCCAACAAAAATCCGGAAATGCTCACCCTGATAAACGGTGTGGAATTCTCCGTCGTTCTCGCCTTTGTCGCAGCTGCAGTTGAGCTTCTGCAGCGCATACTCCAGCAATTCGGTGGAGGTCATCCTACGCTGCGACGGACCGGAAAGGTCGCACCGCGACACTGAGTCCCGGGTCGGTGAAGGGGTCTCACGCTTGTCGTCGCCCAATAACTTTTTGAAGAATCCCATAGGTCTGTAAGGTATTGTCTGGTTAATGTCTGGTTGGTTTATACGAACAAAGACGTTCTTTTTGGCAAATTTACGTATTTTATTCCATTCATGCAAGAAAAAACGGATCTGTTCTCACAAATAAATCATATTTTCACCGGCAGGTCCTTATACGTGTGGTGGTGAGGGTCGAGATAGCGGCGCTTGAAGATTTTCGAGCGGTCGAGCGTCAGCTTGTAGCGACCCACCACGCGCTCCGGCTTGTACTTCTCGCGGCATGTCACGTCGGCGATCGTCTGCTCCACCTTTCCTCTCAGGCGGTTGATGACCGTCTTGAGATGGGCGAACGAGTCGGTGGCGATTCCGCCGCAAGCACACTGGTAATAGGTGTCGTAGGCCTGAGGGGTGAGTTGGAGGGTTTTTTCGTAGTTGGTGCTGTATCTGAAAAGCACTTCGTAACGGCTGGTGAGGATGTTGGGTCCGAGGAACACCAGGTCGGGCAGAACCGGGGGCGGGGCGATGAGGAAGTCGAAGAGGGCTTTGTAGAATCCGAAATAGCGGAAATGCCCGGCCGTCTGGTTCGTCACGGGCGTGTACTGCAGGCTGACGTAGGAGCAGTAGGACTGAAGCACGTTGTCCACCACGGTCAGCGTGTCGGCATAAAGCGGAAGGCACAGAAACTCGGTGTAGTACTGCACGGGGCCGTCGCTCACACAGTAGGGCACCACCGACGTGCCGATGTTGATGAGCAGCGAAGGGGCCACGTCCGGCTCCATTCGCACGTTCAGCCGGTCGTAGAGCACGTCGTGGAAGAAGGATTCGGTGGTCATCTGGCTCAGACGGGTGTAGATCCGTTCGATTTCCTGATCGTCGAGGTTGGGAGCCATGTAGCGGATCACGGAAGTGACATAGTCCTCACGCATCGACATAAACTCCTTCACCAGCTCGGGGATATAGATGAAGTTGACGCCATAAAGACGGGCGCTCGTACACATCAGGCGGAAATGCTCCGCTATCTCGCGGTTCCGCTCCTGGTCGTACCGGCTCTCAACATACACGATATAGGGGTCGCTCAAAGCCGACTCGCTGGTGGGGCAGGCTATCAGGCGTGGCTTCACCCGGCTTGTGGGCGACAGGCGGACGGTATAGGCGTCGCGCTCCACAAGGCAGAATTTCAGTGCCAGCAGCAGCATCGCCTCTTTCTGCACGCAGGCCTTGTCGGACAGCGAAAGGCTGCGGATGTCGTCGAAGAGCTCCGTTCGCTCCTGTCCGCCCAGCTCCATCAGCTCGTTCACGGCCTCGGAGAAGCGCAGGCCGCGGGACTCCGACATATGCTTCGACTGGATGTCGTACTTCTCCATCAGCGAATTCATGTCGATGATTTCGCGTTCCTCTATGATGTTGTCGGCCTTGATCATGTCGCTGATGATGCGGGCTATCGCTATGCGTTGGCGGTTGGTCATCGTTTTTGCGTTTTTGAAATTTAAAGCCCCTGGGGCAATAAGTAGCCTGGGATTCCAGGGGCTCTAGTCGCTCTAGTAAATCTAGTCTATCTAGTAAATCTAGTCGCTCTAGAATACCTAGTCTCTCTGGAACATCCAGGAAAATCCATCCTTTCCTGCCCTATTTCCTTGCAAATATACGAAAAATCTACAAACTTCACGCCAAAACGACGAAAAAGTCGCAAAAACTCATTAACTTTGCAGTAGAGACGCCCCGTGGGGCGTCTTGTAACTTTACTCATCGAAAGAATGAAGACGCCCCGCGGGGCGTATCTACTCCCTCAAAAACGCCATAATCATGTCCTACACCATCACGAAATCCACCGAGAGCGACATCCCGGCCTTGCTTGCCCTCGCAGCCGACGCCCGCACCACCATGCGTGAGAGCGGGAACCTCCACCAATGGGCCGACGGATATCCGTCTGCCGACACGTTCCGCAACGACATACGCAGAGGGGTCAGCTATATCATCCGGGAGGAAGACCGTCCCATAGGCACCTTCGCTTTCGTCCCATCGCCGGAACCCACCTACCAGCACATCTACGAGGGGCAATGGACCGACGACACCCTGCCCTACTTCGTCATCCACCGTATCGCTGCGGCACGCTCGGCCCGGGGAATCTTCAGTTCCATGCTCCAATTCTGCCTTGCCCACACCGGCAACATCCGGATTGACACCCACCGCGACAACACCATCATGCAGCACCTCCTCTCGAAATACGGTTTCCAATACTGCGGCATCATCTATCTCGCCAACGGCGACGAACGACTGGCATATCAGTATTTAGTTGAATGAATAATGATGAATGAAGAATGA
>JAFUVE010000068.1 GCA_017483765.1 Bacteroidaceae bacterium
AGAGCAGATCTACGAAGGTGGTAACTCCAAGGCTCGTAACCCGCGTATTCAGAATATGCTTCGCATGGTAGGCTTTGGTGAGAATATCGGTTCCGGTTTCCCCAAGATCATTGCTGCTTGGAAAGAGACTGGTTGGGGCGAACCAGAGTTGAAGAATAAGATAGAAGTAGATGAAGTGGAATTGGTTCTGCCTGTTTCAACTGCAACAACAAATGTCGTAAAAGATGTCGTAAAAGATGTCGTAAAAGAACTAACTGACAGACAGAAAGTGATAGTTGAAATGATAATTGCTAATCCTTTCTTATCTGCAAAGACAATTTCGGAAAAGATGTCGGAAAAGATGTCGGAAAAGATGTCGGAAAAGGAAGGCGTCAATGAGAGAACCATCGAAAGGGATATTGCCAAACTGAAGAAATTGGGTATTCTCACTCGTGAAGGTGGGCGCAAGGAAGGCAAATGGGTCATTAATAATAAATACCAATGATAACAACTGATTTTACCAATCATAAAGGGATGAATGTGATTGGATTATTATGGCTCTTTGTGAACTCAAGCCCTATTGCATTGATGGAACAACTTAAAAATGTTCCATCAAAATTAGAAGGTGTTGGAATTGAAAATCCCTGCAAGTGTTTGACTTGCAGGGATTTTTTTGAAGGGTGCCCGGACGGACTCGAACCGTCGACATTCAGAACCACAATCTGACGCTCTAACCAACTGAACTACGGGCACCATGTAGAAAAACTACCGTTTTTGTAGTCATTTCTGAAATCGAGTGCAAAGGTAGTGCTTTTATTCGAAACGACAAAATTTTTGGGCTTTTTTTTTGAGTTAAGATGAAATTATTGATGAAAATAGAGGTTTAGGCCGGAATTTGACTTATAAAATGTTGTTTGTGTAAGTTGGAAGACTTATCCCGTGGGATGCTTGTTCCTCTTAGGCAGAGACATGCTGATTATTTGTCAGAATTCTTCCTTTTCTTCAGTATGCGGTAAAAGCTGATGGCCACGGCGGTCAGCAGCATGATATTGAACAGCCAGAAAGGGGAGTCGTGATGACCATAGTAAAGATAGTAGGGTTGATGAAGCCCGAAATAGCGCAATACGTGGATAAGTCCCAGCACAAGCAGTTTTCCCACTGTCTCCAGTAGGAAGAAATTCATCACGAATATCAGAATTTCATTGTCTGTCTTGAACACGTTCTTCATCTTTGCCTTTTCGGGACTTACTTCGTGTATGCCCGCTTCTCTGTTTTCTTGTTTGTGTATGTGTGCGGCTAATACAGGATGGATTTGCGTGGTTGTTGCTTTCATCTTGATTCCATCCGCAAATTTACTATTTTTTTCTCTCACCACAAAAAAATAGTGGGCATAAAGCCCACTATTTTCAATTATTTAAACACAATCTGGAAAATTATTGTCCAGCAATAACGTTGATGATGGCCACGATGTCGCTGATGTCGACTTTTGTGTCCTCGTTCACGTCGGCATAGCGGTAAGTTGCGGTACCTGCAATCTGGTTGATCACAGCCACGATGTCGCTGATGTCAACTTTTCCGTCCTCGTTCACGTCACCCTTCTTCTTGTCGCTGATGGTCACGCCGGTCTTCACGTTGAACACGTAGATGCCCTTCTCGCTCTTCAGACCCACCTTCGTCTCATATACAACTCCGTCGACAGGGTCGTCCACGGTGGTCACCATGAACTTTTTGTTGTCGTTGTTGAATCCAAGGGTGAATACTGCGTTTGCAGGGTCATCCACCAAGTAGCCGTCGGCATCGAATGCGTTGTTGTCTGCCTCGAAACTGGTGTCTGCGGTCACGTTCACGAGCTTGCCGTAGCTGTTGGTGATCATCCATGTGCAGTCTACAATCTCGTCTTCGGTGATGCCGAGTGCCTCGCATACAGCAGCCCAGTCAACTCCTTCGTTGCCTTCGTAACAGCCCGTTTCCTCATTCTCTGCCTCTGCGGTCAGGTAAACCTTCACGTCGGTGCTGCCCACTTCACTGGCGATTGCTCCGCGCTCGTCAACGAATGCGACGTTCAGCGTGATCTGTGCATACTTGCCGTTGTCCTCGTTCACAAGATAGAAGCGGCTGATGAATTCGTCGCCTGCGGAGTGGTTGCCAGCAATACAATAATATGTGATAACGCCATTTGCGTATGTCATACCGTAAGAAGGACTGTCGCCCCATTGACCAGCAGAACGTCCGTCGCCTGTCATCCAGAAGCCAGGATTCGGGTCGCAGCTGTAGGCATCGGAGTAGGTCATCGTCTCGCTGCCGTCCTCTTCGGTTTTCCAGAACTCGGTGTAAAGTCTTGGACTGTCTGTACCGATGGCGGCTATGATGTCGTCTAAGTCAAGCGTTGTCTGACTCTCGGCTGCTTGTCCATATCCTTCTGAGTCAATCAACTGTACGTCGTAAGCAGCTGCATATGCACGGCTCCATGTGCTCGGGTCCACAAGGTCATCCTTGGTGATTCTGTAGCTGATATGAACAATGTAGTATTTTGCTCCTACGATGAAGATAAGATCCGGGTTCAGGTTCACGTCTTCTGTGATATCTTTATAGTAGTTTGGATACTGGCCGATGTTGAATGCACCGTCTGCCAGACTGCTGATAGAGATGAAGAAAGGAGCTGTGGATTCTATGCTGCTATTCCAACTGCCAATCTTGCTGTCTGAAGTGAAGTAGAAACCGCCACTGCCTTCTGTGTGGTTGTCCGACATCTCTCCTGCGTCTGTCCAAGAGTAGACGTTGTCAATATCAGCCACCTCGCATCCTAATGCCTCAGCGATAGCTGCCATGTCAATGCTGAATGCCTTGGTGGAATAGCTGGTCATAGGGTTCATGGCTACATTGATGGTCGTTTCGCCGGCAAGCTCAAGTTGGTCTTGTGGAACGGTTTCCGGATTGGTCACGTCAACATATACTTTGATACGGACCGCATTCGTTCCACTTACAATATAGAGATATGTGTAGTCGGTGTCGCCTTTCTTCAGCGTACCAGGATATTGGCCAGTCGTGAAGGAGAGCTCTCCGTTTGCCAGTGCGATGTTCTGGATGTAGAAGGTGCCACCAGCTCCGTGCTGCTTCGGGGCATTCATCGGGAGTGTACTCTCAATACCGGTAGATTCATCGAAATTGGTATAACGGCCGAACCATCCGTCAGTTTCGGTTCTGATGTCTGTCATTGTCATCAATTCACCGTTTAACGAATAGGTAACCAGGTCGTTGATTGTGTCGGTTGAAACAATCTCAGCATAACTGCTTGTACCGATGTTGGCGTCAAAAGACTCGGCTGTTGTGCCAGAAAGTGCCTCGTAAAGACCTTCCAAGGTGATGGTTGCTGTGTTTCCCTCATATTGCTTGGTGGCTACAAACGATAGCGGCATCTCATAGTCCTTCACGATGGTCAGGTCGCTGAGACTGAGTATCTGAGCCTCCTGTGCTGCGTTCACGTGGAGTGTCACGTTGAAAGTCACTTGCTTGTCTCCGTTCACGAGGTAGAACACCTGCTTCAGTTCTGTGTCGGTGTAGATCTTGCTGAAGTATTTTGGCATCTGTCCGCCGTGTACGTCAACGGATGCGGGAGTACCCTCCTCTTCGTTCGCTGCGTTCCAGTAAATTCCAAAGAACCAGCAGCTTCCTTCTGTGCCGTGAGTCTGAGGGTCACCCTGGGCGTTCATCCAGAAGGCGTTCTCGCCTGCATTGCCCGTGGTGGCATTCGACATGCCGTCTGCTGTCTTGATATACCACGCCTGGTTGCCTTCGAGCAGTGCCTGCAAAGCAGCCTCGTCCGCAAGACCGAGTGCTTTTACTAAGTCGTAGATTGAAATCTCCTGTCCGCCACTGTAGTATTTGCTCTCAGGGTCGCTGGTGATGTTGATGTCGTAGCTTGTCGGGATCTCTCCGTCCAGCTCGAATGAGTAGAAGTTCAGTGAGCCGGTAGGGTAGGTGATCTCCACATCTCCTGCTGTAACGGGAACACTCACGACGGTATAGATTTTTGTCGGGTTCTCGTTACCTTCGAATGTGATTTCTTCATAGCTGCCTGTTTCCTGAATAACCTGGTTGAACAGCTCTTTGCCGCCCTGGGTCAGCACAAGGTTGCGGTCGGTCGCACTCGAGCTGGCAGTGCGTACGCAGATTTTCAATGTGCCAGACTTAGGTACCGTCAACTTCATGCTGTTGTCTGTGCTGGACTTTCCACCGGTCTTTAGGCGGAAACTGTACTTTGTGTAGTCCTCAGTCGTGCCGAAGTAGCAGTTGTTTGCGTCAATCGATACTTTGTTCTTTGTGTCGGTAACAGTCAGAACCAGACCGCTGCTCGTGAATGATTTTCCATTGAGCGCACCTGCATCGGCTTCTTCCGAAAACTGGATAACCTGTGCGTTGGCCGCAAAACAACAGAAAACCATCGACAATAAAGTAAATAATTTTCTCATAACGTTAGTTTTTTAGTTAGTAAAATGTTTGATTAAAACGTTGATTCTTCCTGTCTTAGTTAGTATGCAAATTAATATGCAAAGATGTATACGCAAAAAGCATGGAATTAATGGCAGTCGTGTGCTTGAGTGGCTCCCTTTTTTCTGACATGAACATCCGGTTGTCCCTTTTTTTCTGCTCCTGGTGAAATCAAACCGATGTTGTCTTTCCTACACTTATTCTTTGCATATACAAAACATCGCAAATTTAACAACTTTTTTCTTAATAAAAAAATATTTTTCCATAAATTTTATGGTGATTCAAAAAAAATGCTAAATAATCAATTTTATTTAAGCAATTCTTTAGCATACATTCTTTTTTCTCCATTTTTTTTTGTAACTTTGCAAAGATTTATGGACGTGTGGGTTTTCTACACGGAAATGTCTTGAATAATGATTTTGTGTATATATTCATGAAAAAGATTTGTTTTGCCTTCATCATTGCCATCATGACTCTCTCTTCGTGCAAAGGAGGGTATAATTCCGTATTCAAGTCGCAGGACGTCGATTATAAATACGAAGTGGCTAAGCAATGCTATGTGGCCGGGCACTACACAAAGGCCTACCAGCTGCTGGCCGACCTCATCAACCCGTTCAAGGGAACGGACAAGGCCGAGGAGTGTCTCTTCATGAACGGGATGTGCTATTTCAACCTCAAGGACTACGAGACGGCCGTTGTCTATTTCGACCGTTACTATAAGACCTATCCAAAGGGTATCTACACGGAGCTGGCCCGCTTCTACAGCGGTAAGGCCTCATATATGCAGTCGCCCGACCCCCGGCTCGACCAGACCCCCACATACGCAGCAATCAACTCCTTGCAGGAGTATGTGGAGCACTATCCCTATTCACAGCGTAAGGACGAGATCAACAACATGATTTACGCCCTGCAGGACCGTCTGGTGCAGAAAGAATACGACTCCGCCAAGCTGTACTTCGACCTGGGCACTTACAACGGAAACTGCCTGGCCGGAGGCAACAACTATGAGGCTTGCATCATCACGGCGGAAAACGCCATCAAGTCCTTCCCCTATACGAAACTCAAGGAAGACCTCTCGATACTAATCCTCCGTGCCAAGTTCAAGTTGGCGCAGCACAGCGTCATAGAGAAAGAAAGAGAGCGCTACCAAAACACCATCGACGAATACTACGGATTCAAAAATGAATTCCCAGAAAGCAAGTACATCGACGAGGCAGAGAAAATATTCCGTCAGTCATCAAATAAAATCGGAGCCTGACCTTTCTGAGTCATTAGCTGCCTGATTTAAAAAAACAAAATAGTCATGGCTTTCATTTTCCTGATTCTGGCCTTCGTGGCCGCCCTTTCCGCATAAGCCAAAACGCAAGCGACAGACAGTGTTTTCCTAAATAGATAATCAATAATTCATAATTATAAATCATGGACTTCAAAAAAACAAACGCACCACTTACTACAGTTACACGTAATCTTAACGATTTCTCCGTTGAAACCGGCAATGTCTATGAGAGCGTAGCCATCATCGGCAAAAGAGCCAATCAGATTGCTACAGCCATGAAGGACGAAATCGCCAAGAAACTCCAGGAGTTCTCCACGACCAACGACAACCTTGAGGAGATGTTTGAGAACGACGAGCAGATTCAGATCTCCCGCTACTACGAGAGACTCCCCAAGCCAACCCTCATCGCCACACAGGAGTTTATCGAAGGCAAGATTTATTACAGAAACCCGGCTAAACAGAGCGCCGAGAACCTCTACTCTTAAGCAGGTGCCTGGCGCACGGCCTTAGCATCATGCCGGACAGAGTCATCTCTGCTCAAATAAACTAACCTATTCTCAATCTTCTTAATCTGACCATATGATCCAAAGACTTCAAACCCTCTATCTGCTGATCGTCATTATTCTCTCCATCGTGTCGCTTTGCTCCACGATCGGACTATATAATGCCGGAGGCGAGCCGGTGGCCGAATTCTCTAATTTCACGTTCAACCCCATTGTCGAGCCGTTCACTCAGATGCAGGCTGCTGGGCCGTGGGCTCTCGGAGTTATTCTAATTGCGGTCATCGCAATCGCTGCATTCACCATCGTCATTTTCCATAAGCGGGTGCTGCAGATGAGGCTTACCATATTCAATATGATATTGCTTGTGGGATATATACTTACGTATGCGTTCTTCACGTGGGTCTATCAGCAGAAGCTCAGCGAGATTCAGGCACCGTTCCAGCCTGAGTTCCAGCTCAAGTTGAATGCTGTCTATCCTCTCGTGTCCGTCATACTCTGTTTCCTTGCTTTCAGGGGAATCCGCAGAGACGAGAAGCTGGTGAGGTCGCTGGAACGTATCAGATGACTCGGATAATTATGGGAAGGGTCATATTATACCTCCGGCTATATTATATATAATGTATAAAAGGATTGTGAACATTCGTTGCTTGACAATCCTTTTTTTAATATACTACGACTTTGTGGGGGTGTGTTGACTTCCTTGATGAATGTACACTGCTTCCAACATTGTATAATCGTTCTCTTTTTTGATGAAGGAGAGAGCAAAAGACGATAGTCAGCTGACGGACATACATGAAGTAAGTCCCTACAACATACTCCACTTTAAACATTAAACATTCAACTTTCAACTGACAAGATACATGGATTTTAAGGATTTAGTAGCAAAAAGAAGAAGCATTCGAAAATTCACCGATGAGGAACTCACGCCAGAGCAGACTCAGACAATCCTGCGTGCGGCACTTATGTCTCCAACATCAAAATCCACACGCGCCTGGCGCTTCATCGTGGTGGACGACAAAGACCTCTTGCGTCAGATAGCTCAGTCGAAGAGTGCGGGAGCAGAATTCGTTCAGACTGCTCCGCTGGCTGTGGTCGTACTTATGGACACCGACGCCACAGATGTGTGGGTGGAGGACGCGTCGATTGCTGCTGTCTCGATGCAGTATCAGGCTGCAGAGCTCGGACTTGGTAGCTGCTGGGCACAACTCCGTCTCAGAGGACACCTCGACGGCATCACGGCAGATGAATGTCTGCGCGACATCTTCGGATACCCGGAGCAGTTCAAGGCAGAGTGCGTCATCGCGTTCGGACATCCGGCCATAGAGCGTAAGCTGCAGGACGAGAGCAAGCTGAAATGGGAGTCTGTCTCCATCAACAAGTTTGAGTGACGATGAGAGTGGTTCTTCTTGGAGCTGGCAACCTTGCCACGAGCCTGGCCCATGCGCTCGTCAAGGCCGGACACGACATCCCTGCTGTCTTCAGCCGCACCATGCAGTCGGCCAAAACGCTGGCTGACCGGCTGAACTTAATGCCAACCGACGACATCAGCACACTCCCTTCTGATGCCGATATCTACATTGTGGCCGTAAAGGATGATGCCATCGCAGACGTCACGGCCCGCTTGTCAGGACTTCTGCCGGATGCTCTTATCGCCCACACTGCCGGGACGGTATCTATTGACGTGGTCAAGGCGGGTAGGAGAGGGGTGTTCTATCCCATGCAGACTTTCTCCAGGCAGCGGATTGTGGATTTCCAGCATATTCCCCTCTTCGTTGAGGCAGACAACCCGGACGATGAGGCCTTGATGTTGGAACTGGCTTCTTCAATATCAGGAAATGTGATGCCGCTTGACGGAGAGAAGCGGAAGGTGCTGCATCTTGCGGCTGTGTTCTGCTGCAATTTCGCCAACCACTGCTCTTCCATTGCCGAGTATATACTTGCCCAAAACGGAATACCTTTCAACGTCATGCTCCCTCTTATCAACGAGACCACCCAGAAACTCAACCAGTGCTCACCCCGTGAGGCACAGACGGGTCCTGCCATCCGTCATGACCAGAACGTCATCAACAACCACATTCAAGTACTTCAGAACAACGGACTCCACCAACTGGCTGATATCTACAAGGCCATGACTGAAAGCATCCAGAGCCTGCCGACGGAAAGCGGTGATTGATTGCTGTTTCGTACACTTCGTTGCCAACGCAGTCAAATGGCAGTATTTGTCATCAATACCCATAGCTCAGCTACAGTTCCTGACAAATATCCCTCTAAACTCTCAACACTAAACTCTCAACCCCCTAATAATGATTAATTTCGACTTAAAAACCATCCGCGCTGTCTTTTTTGACGTCGACGGTGTGCTCAGCCGTCAGACCATCACGCTCCATGAGGACGGGACTCCGCTCAGGACGGTCAACATCCAGGACGGCTACGCACTGCAGTATGCCGTGAAATGCGGCTTGCACGTCGCCATCATCTCCGGGGCAAAAACTGAATCCATCAGAAAACGCTACGAAGGACTTGGCGTCAAAAATGTTATTCTCGGGGCTGATGTCAAGTTGCAGTACTATCAGTCTATAAAACAGAAACTTGGACTTGACGACAGCGAAATCATCTTTGTCGGCGACGACATCCCCGACTACGAGATTATGAAGGAATGTATCCTGCCATGCTGTCCGGCCGACGCGGCGCCCGAAATCAAGGCCGTCGCCAAATACATCTCTCCTGTTTCCGGTGGCGAAGGTGTCGCACGCGACATCATCGAGCAGGTGCTCAAGGCTCAAGGCAAATGGATGCACGATTCCACCGCGTTCGGGTGGTGAGCCGCCCATCGCGAGGACTGTGGTGCATGTCCTCTCAGGATGATTGAGCTCAATAAACTTTAATTTTCGTACAAGCGAACACAGAGTCATGCTCGCATGAGCTATGTTGAGCGCGGCCGAAAATCATATCAATAAATCTCAAATATAAAATTTCAATTTTCGTGCAAGCGAACACAGAGTCATGCTCGCATGAGCTATGTTGAGCGCAGCCGAAAATCATATTAATAAATCTCAAAGTGGATAATCTTTCCAAATACCATATTATCCTTGCAAGCAATTCCCCCCGCAGAAAGGAGCTGCTTGCAGGGCTGGGGATACCGTTTGATGTCCGTACGCTGAACGGAATCGACGAGTCTTATCCCGACAGCCTTGTCGGCGAGGACATCCCAGTCTTCATAGCCGGCAAGAAAGCAGACGCTTACCAGCTTTCCATGGTCGACGACGAACTGATAATCACTGCCGACACCATCGTCTATCTCAGAGACGAAAACGGCAAAGGGAAAGTGCTCGGAAAACCTCACGACCGCCAGCAGGCCATCGACATGCTCAGAAGCTTGTCGGGGAAACACCATGAGGTCATCACCGGTGTTGCCATCGTGTCCAAACAGCGCAGAAAGACCTTTGCCGTCACCAGCAAAGTCTCATTCGCACATCTTACTGACGAGGAGATCTGCTATTATGTAGACAACTACAAGCCGTTCGACAAGGCCGGGGCGTATGGCATCCAGGAATGGATTGGGTTCATCGGAGTCAACGGGCTCATCGGGTCGTATTTCAATGTCATGGGACTGCCGGTGCAGCGGCTGTATGAAGAGCTCAAAAAGTGGTGATGAAAAAATAATTTTTACTTTTTCGATGCTTTATTTGCTTTTCTGAGAAAAATTAGCTATTTTTGTAGGTGGATTATGAACAGACACAACTACGACTTTCGTGTTTCTTTGTATAACCTTTTAAGTATCAACATTTTTTATTAAATATTTTAAATACTAACTTTATCAAACTATGAGTCAAAAAAGAGTTTATACCTTCGGTAATGGTAAGGCTGAAGGTGATGCCAAGATGAGAGAGGCGCTCGGAGGCAAAGGTGCGAACCTTGCCGAGATGAACTTGATCGGTGTGCCTGTTCCTCCTGGTTTTACGATTACTACAGACTGCTGTAATGAGTACTACAAGGTAGGGCAGGAGAAAATCATGGAGCTCCTCAACGACGAGGTTACTGCTGCCGTTAAGCATATTGAGGATCTGATGAACTCAAAATTCGGCGACACAGAGAACCCGCTGCTCGTCAGCGTCCGTTCAGGTGCACGTGCCTCTATGCCGGGTATGATGGACACCATCCTCAACCTCGGTCTCAACGATGAGGTGGCTGAAGGTATGGTGAAGAAGACCAACAACCCTCACTTCGTTTACGATTCTTATCGCCGTTTCGTACAGATGTACGGTGACGTCGTTCTTGAGATGAAGCCGGTGAACAAAGAGGACATCGACCCGTTCGAGGAAATCATCGAGAAGGTGAAGCAAGAGCGTGGTGTCGTTCTCGACAAGGATCTCTCGGTTGACGAGCTCAAGAAGCTTGTGAAGCTCTTCAAGGAGGCTATCAAGGAGCGTACGGGCAAGGACTTCCCGAACGACCCGGTTGAGCAGCTTTGGGGCGCTATCTGCGCTGTGTTCCGCAGCTGGATGAACGAGCGTGCCATCCTTTATCGTAAGATGGAAGGTATTCCAGACGAGTGGGGTACTGCTGTCAGCGTCATGGCGATGGTATTCGGCAACATGGGCGACACTTCCGCAACGGGTGTTTGCTTCAGCCGCGATGCCGGTAACGGTGAGAACCTCTTCAACGGAGAGTATCTCGTGAACGCACAGGGTGAGGACGTGGTTGCAGGTATCCGCACACCACAGCAGATCACTAAGATCGGTTCTCAGCACTGGGCAGAGCGTGCAGGCATCTCTGAGGAGGAGCGCGCTTCCAAGTATCCTTCTATGGAAGAGGCAATGCCGGAAATCTATGCACAGCTCAACGGCATCCAGGAGAAACTGGAGGAGCACTACCGCGACATGCAGGATATGGAGTTCACCGTTCAGGAAGGCAAGCTTTGGTTCTTGCAGACTCGTAACGGTAAACGTACGGGAACAGCTATGGTGAAGATTGCCATGGACCTGCTCCGCGAGGGCATGATCGACGAGAAGACGGCCATCATGAGATGTGAGCCGCAGAAGCTCGATGAGTTGCTCCACCCTGTATTCGACAAGGAGGCGCTCAAGAAGGCTAAGGTCATCACTCAGGGACTTCCTGCTTCTCCGGGTGCAGCTTCAGGTCAGATCGTATTCCACGCTGACGATGCACAGGAATGGCACAAGGACGGCCACAGAGTGGTGATGGTTCGTATCGAGACCTCTCCTGAGGACCTCGCCGGAATGTCGGCTGCAGAGGGTATCCTCACTGCACGTGGCGGTATGACTTCTCACGCTGCCGTGGTTGCACGTGGTATGGGTAAGTGCTGCGTTTCTGGTGCTGGTGCCATCAACGTGGACTACAAGGCAAAGACTGTGGAAATCGAAGGTGTGGTTTACAAAGAAGGTGACTACATCTCTCTCAATGGTTCTACTGGTCAGGTTTACGCTGGTGAGGTTCCTACGAAGGCTGCTGAGCTTTCTGGCGACTTCAAGGCTCTCATGGACCTTTGCGACAAATACACGAAGCTTCAGGTTCGTACGAATGCCGACACACCGCACGATGCAAAGGTTGCTCGCGACTTCGGCGCCAAGGGTATCGGTCTGACCCGTACCGAGCACATGTTCTTCGACGACAAGAAGATCATCTCCATGCGTAAGATGATTCTTGCTGACACGCCTGAAGGACGTGAGGCTGCTCTTGCAGAGCTTCTTCCTTATCAGAAGGCAGACTTCAAGGGTATCCTCGAGGCTATGGACGGCTGTCCTGTCAACATCCGTCTGCTGGATCCGCCACTCCACGAGTTCGTACCTCACGACAAGGCCGGACAGGAGACTATGGCTGCTGAGATGGGCGTGAGCGTGGCTGACATCAAGAAGCGCGTTGACTCTCTGGCAGAGAACAACCCGATGCTTGGTCACCGTGGATGCCGTCTTGGTATCACATTCCCTGAAATCACTGCCATGCAGACCCGCGCCATCCTCTCTGCCGCTTGCGAGCTGAAGAAGGAAGGCAAGGATCCTAAGCCTGAAATCATGGTGCCGCTCATCGGTATCCTCTATGAGTTCAAGCAGCAGAAGGAAATCATCCAGAAGACAGCCAAGGAGGTGTTCGAGGAGTATGGAGTGGAAATCGAGTTCGAGATTGGTACGATGATTGAGATTCCTCGTGCTGCCCTCACAGCCGACCGCATCGCTACAGAGGCTGAGTACTTCTCATTCGGTACGAACGACCTCACTCAGATGACATTCGGTTATTCTCGTGACGACATCGCTTCCTTCCTCCCGGTTTACCTCGAGAAGAAGATCCTCAAGGTCGATCCATTCCAGGTGCTCGACCAGAACGGTGTCGGACAGCTCATCAAGATGGCTGTGGAGAAAGGCCGCTCTATCCGTCCTACTCTGCGCACCGGTATCTGCGGTGAGCACGGTGGTGAGCCTTCCAGCGTCAAGTTCTGCGCCCGTGTCGGCATGAACTACGCATCCTGCTCGCCCTTCCGCGTTCCTATCGCCCGCCTGGCAGCAGCACAAGCAGCCGTCGAAGACGAGAAGTAAAGAAATCATAATATCTATCAGCCAAATGTGGCTGATACACTAAACAAATGAATTTGGGCAAATGTATTCGCCCAATCTGAACGTTTAACAAGAAAAGGCATTCCTGTGTGGAGTGCCTTTCTTAATGATTGTTGCTCGCAAAAACAACTGAAAGATAAGTTTCAATACTACTTTACTTCTGTACCAAGAACATTGTAGTGGCAACCATCGGGAAGTAGGATAAGAACTTGGTCGTTCACCATGACCTTATGTGCATCCTGCGAACGATTTGTACCATTCCGTTTCACATCATCCAAATCCGTAACTGTACTTACAATGAGGTTCAACTCTTTCCATCACCAACCAATAATAACTGAGGTCAAAATGTGACAAGAAGAGAAAGCATCATCCCAAATGCTTTTGACGCTATTGAGAATCGTCACCGAAGTTAAGCTGTTGCAATTGGAGAAAGCATCATCTCTTATGCTGGTGACACCATCGGGAATGATTAAGTCCGTCACAAAATTCCATTCAGATAGAGGTTGTATGCGTAATACAAAACAAGATTGAAACCAAAACGGTTAGCACACCATGCTGCTATATCAGAGATATGCACTGAGTTCAAACCTCTACAATCGTAGAATGCCTTCATCCCAATTCTGGTGACGCTTTGGGGAATTTCAATTGAGGTTAAACCACTGAATAAGCGAAAGCATAATTTTTGGCGTATAGGTCATTTTGCAGGATTCCGTTAGACCAAAACAAGCGCCAATAAACGCCTTTTATGTCACCGCTTTTTAACGCTGTCGGTGCCAGCGTCTCTATTATACATCCAGAGAGGATAATGGTTTTTATTGCTGCCTAACTTTTATCATATACGGTAGCACGTTTTTTATATTGCTTTATTTAACTCTATAGATTAGTTCACCCAGTATTTGTCCACAAGGGCCTGCTTGATGTTCACCTCTTCGGGTTTGAAGTGCTTGGCAAAGAGTTGCCATGCCACATCGAGCATCTGCGTGGTGTTGATATTGACATCAATAGCCAGAATCTTGTCGGAGTAGTCCTTGGCAAAGGCGAGACAACGATTGTCGTAGTCCGTGAGGTCGAAGCCGTTCTCCAGTTTAGTCTTGGCATTGGCGGCGTCGGCATACAGGCGAACGGCGGCGTTCATTACTTGTGGATGATCTTCGCGTGTCTTCTTGCCCGCAACAAGTTGTTTCAGACGTGAGAGCGAGCGGAAGGGATCGACGATAACCTTGCCGATGTCGGAGTCGCGGCGCAGATAGAGCTGCCCCTCAGTGATGTAGCCCGTATTGTCCGGAATGGCGTGTGTGATGTCGCCACCGGAAAGCGTAGTCACGGCAATGATTGTGATGGAGCCTCCCGTAGGGAACTGCACAGCCTTCTCGTAAATCTTGGCAAGGTCGCTATAAAGCGAGCCCGGCATAGAGTCCTTGGAAGGAATCTGGTCCATACGGTTGCTGACGATAGCCAAAGCATCGGCATAGAGGGTCATATCGGTCAGCAGCACCAACACCTTCTCGTTCTTCTGCACGGCAAAATACTCGGCAGCGGTAAGTGCCATATCCGGAATAAGGAGCCGCTCGACAGGCGGGTTTTCGGTGGTGTTGACGAAAGATACGATACGGTCGAGGACACCGGCATTGGAGAAGACGTTTTTGAAATAGAGATAGTCGTCGTTGGTGAGTCCCATTCCGCCAAGGATAATCTTGTCGGCCTGTGCACGCAGTGCCACATTGGCCATCACCTGGTTGTAGGGCTGGTCAGGGTCGGCAAAGAAAGGAATCTTCTGTCCGGAAACGAGCGTGTTGTTCAGGTCGATACCCGCAATACCGGTGGCAATGAGTTCGGAAGGTTGCTTACGACGCACAGGATTGACGGAGGGGCCGCCAATCTCCACCTCTTCGCCCTCCACTTCCGGTCCTCCGTCGATGGGGTCGCCATAGGCATTGAAGAAGCGTCCTGCGAGCTGGTCGGACACCTTGAGCGAAGGCGACTTGCCAAGGAAGACGACTTCTGCATTGGTGGGAATGCCTTCGGTGCCTTCAAACACCTGCAGAGTCACATCGTCACCCATGATTTTCACCACCTGGGCCAGTTTGCCGTTTACCGTAGCCAATTCGTCGTTGCCGACACCCTGGGCGCGCAGCGAGCAGGTGGCCTTTGTAATCGCAGTTATCTGCGTGTAAATCTTTTGAAAAGCTTTTGCCATATTATTGTTGTTTATAAATATCCACGAAAGAAAAGCACAGGCTTTTTTGCAGCCGCAAAGGTAATAATAATTTGCGACATATCCAATAACCCCGCACCAAATCGGTGTACATCAAAAAGAAAGAGAGGAGACATCCCCAAAAGTCAGTCTCCTCCCGCTACAAGCCGTTTCGGCCGGCATCAGATGACACCGCCAACGAGCGCACTTACCAAGGCGCATATCAGTGCCAGCACAAGCGCCCACTTGAAGCCATCCACCTTAAATCCGTCCAGCATCTTGTCAGCCAGCATGATAAGGCCGGCATTGATGCACATATTCACGGCAAAGGCAATCAGGCCGCTGCCCCATGAAGGCATTCCCAACAGGCCAAGCAGCCAGCTGGCAAGGGCATTGAGAACAGCCAGCACGAGTGCAACGATGCAGGCCGATTTGTAACCGTTGACGCTGATACCTTTCAGATACTTGGCGCAAAGAAAAACCACCAGCGCCGTAATCAGCAAGTTGATAATAAATCCGAGTATTACCATAGTTGTGTTGTGTTGTTTTATAAATAAAGAGGTATATTATTGTCTTCCGTAATGACTTTATTACTATCAGTCTTTCAGGTCCACCTTGATTTGCAGTTCGTCCAACTGCTCCTGATCGATGATGCCGGGCGCTCCGAGCATCACATCCCTACCCTGGTTGTTCTTCGGGAAAGCGATGCAGTCGCGAATACTATCGAGTCCCGCAAACAGCGATACGAAGCGGTCCAGACCATAGGCGAGACCTCCGTGAGGAGGTGCGCCGAACTTGAAGGCATTCATCAGGAAGCCGAACTTGCGCTGTGCCTGCTCGGGCGTGAAACCCAAAATCTCAAACACCTTCTGCTGCAGTTTGGCATCGTGAATACGAATGCTGCCGCCGCCGACCTCCACGCCATTGATAACCATATCGTAGGCATTGGCTCTGACGGCCGCCGGATTGGTATCAAGCAAGGGGATATCTTCAGGCTTGGGAGAAGTGAAAGGATGGTGCATCGCCATAAGACGCTGTTCTTCATCGCTCCATTCGTACATGGGAAAGTCAATCACCCACAGGCAGGAATACTTGTTGCGGTCGCGCAGCCCCAGCTGATTACCCATCTCGAGACGCAATTCGCAGAGTTTCTTGCGGCCTTTCATCTCATCATCGTCATCACAGATAATCAGTATCAGGTCGCCAGGCTCTGCCTGCATGGCTGCTTTCAGCTGCTGCAGCACATCCTGAGTATAGAACTTGTCCACACTCGACTTCACTGTTCCATCGGCTTCCACACGCGCATAGACCAGACCTTTTGCCCCAATCTGCGGGCGTTTCACGAACTCTGTCAGTTGGTCCAACTGCTTGCGCGTATAGGACGCAGCGCCTTGGGCACATATACCGCCGATGTAGGCGGCATTGTCGAAGACGGAGAAGCCGTAACCCTTCAGCACATCCATCAGTTCGACAAAACGCATGCCGAAACGCGTATCCGGCTTGTCGCTGCCATAGTACTTCATGGCATCGGCCCACGTCATACGCGGCAACTTAGGCAGGTCGATGCCTTTGATTACCTTGAACAAGTGGCGGCTCATGCCTTCAAACATATTCAGGATGTCTTCCTGCTCGACAAACGACATCTCACAGTCGATTTGTGTGAACTCGGGCTGCCGGTCGGCGCGCAGGTCTTCATCGCGGAAGCACTTCACAATCTGGAAATAACGGTCGAAACCTGCCACCATAAGCAGTTGTTTGAGAATCTGCGGCGACTGCGGCAGGGCATAGAACTGACCGGGGTTCATACGGCTGGGTACCACGAAGTCGCGTGCTCCCTCCGGTGTGGAGTTGACCAGCACCGGCGTCTCGACCTCCAGGAAGCCCTGCTCGTCAAGATAACGTCGCACCTCAAAGGCCATCTTATGGCGCAACTCCAGATTCTTGCGCACGCACTGACGGCGCAGGTCAAGATAGCGGTATTTCATTCGCAAGTCGTCGCCTCCATCGCTTTCGTCTTCTATCGTGAAAGGAGGAGTAACGGCTTCGTTGAGCACATGCAGCTCCGTCACGTTGATTTCGATATCGCCCGTGGGCAGGTTGCTGTTCTTGCTGTAACGCTCTTCCACCACGCCCGTAGCCTGCACCACAAATTCCCGGCCCAACCTGTTGGCCTGTTCGAACACGTCCTTATTGACCTCTTGGTTGAAGGCCAACTGGGTGATACCGTACCGGTCACGCAGATCCACAAAGGTCATGCCCCCCATTTTGCGGATGCGCTGCACCCAACCGGCAAGGGTTACCGTCTTGTTTACATCGGAGAGACGCAACTCTCCGCAAGTAGTGTTTCTATACATATCTGTTTTTATAGTGTTATAACGTCAGAATTGATTTTTTTTATCAGCCCCTTGAGCACGTTGCCGGGGCCGAACTCACGGAACTCCCCCGCCCCGCCGGCAATCATGTTGCGCACCGTCTGGGTCCATCTGACGGGAGCCGTCAGCTGGTCTATCAGGTTTTGCTTTATACGCTCCGGGTCAGTCTCAGGCATAGCATTCACGTTTTGATATACGGGACATACCGGCTTTGAGAAAGGCGTTGCCAGAATGGCTTCGCGCAGTTCTTCGGCAGCAGGCTGCATCAGAGGCGAATGGAAAGCGCCACCCACCGGAAGCATCAGCGCCCGCTTGGCACCCGCAGCCTTCAACAGTTCGCAAGCCTTTTCCACAGCCGTCAGCGTACCTGAGATGACGAGTTGCCCCGGGCAGTTGTAGTTGGCAGCCACTACCGTGTCATCTGCGATACCAGCACATATTTCCTCCACTTTTTCGTCAGGGAGGGCCAATACAGCGGCCATTGCACCCGCCTGAAGCTCACAAGCGCGCTGCATCGCTTCCGCCCGTTTTGCTACCAAAATGAGCGCATCTTCAAAGCGAAGGCTTCTGTTCGAAACCAGTGCAGCATATTCGCCTAACGAATGCCCAGCCACCATATCCGGCATACCAGCCTCTTCGCCAGCGACGGCAGCAGCAACAACAGAATGAAGGAACACAGCTGGCTGTGTGACACGCGTCTGGCGCAGCGCCTCGGCATCGTCACCAAACATGATGTCCGTTATGCGGAAACCGAGCAAACTGTCGGCCGCCTCAAACAATTCGCGGGCAAGGCTGCTGTTGTCGTACAAATCCTTGCCCATACCGGCATACTGAGCCCCTTGTCCGGGAAATACGAATGCTTTCATATCATCAAATAATCCATATTCTGCTTGCGCGGAGGAATCAGACTCCCCCGACGACTACAGCGCTGCAAAATTACAAAATCTTCTCCACACCGCCAAACGGGCGCTCCTATTCCATCAGTTTCTTGTAGCGTATGCGTTTCGGCTGCAGTGCATCTTCGCCCAAGCGCATGCGTTTGTTCTGTTCATATTCAGAATAGCTGCCCTCGAAGACAAACACTTTGGAATCGCCTTCGAAAGCAATGATATGCGTGCAGATACGGTCAAGGAACCAGCGGTCGTGGCTGATGACGACAGCACAGCCTGCAAAGTTCTCCAGACCTTCCTCAAGTGCGCGCAACGTATTGACGTCGATGTCGTTTGTCGGCTCATCCAGCAGCAGTACATTGGCCTCGCTCTTGAGGGTAAGTGCCAGATGCAGACGGTTGCGCTCTCCACCTGACAGCACACCGCACTTCTTCTCCTGGTCGGCCCCCGTAAAGTTGAAGCGGCTCAAATAGGCCCGCGCATTGACCTCACGACCGCCCACACGGATATATTCCGTACCGCCTGAAATGGTCTGATAGACGGTCTGCTCAGGGTCGATATTGCTATGCACCTGGTCAACATAGCCCACCCTTACGGTTTCTCCCACTTCAAAGCGCCCCTTGTCGGCTTGCTCTATCCCCATAATCAGGCGGAAGAGCGTCGTCTTGCCGGCACCATTGGGACCTATCACACCGACAATGCCATTGGGAGGGAGCATAAAGTTCAGATCTTCAAACAATAGTTTGTCGCCGAAGGCCTTGCTCACGCCTTCCGCATTGATAACCTTGTTGCCGAGACGCGGGCCATTGGGAATAAATATTTCCAGCTTCTCCTCCCGCTCTTTCTGCTCCTCGTTGAGCATCTTGTCGTAGGCTGCCAGACGGGCCTTTCCCTTAGCCTGACGAGCCTTCGGGGCCATGCGCACCCACTCCAACTCGCGCTCCAGCGTCTTGCGCCGTTTTGAGGCCTGCTTCTCCTCCATAGCCATGCGAGCCGTCTTCTGCTCGAGCCAGGAAGAATAGTTGCCTTTCCAAGGAATACCTTCCCCACGGTCCAACTCAAGAATCCAGCCTGCCACATGGTCCAAGAAATAGCGGTCGTGCGTCACGGCAATCACCGTACCTTCATACTGCTGCAGGTGCTGCTCCAGCCACTCTACCGACTCTGCATCCAAATGGTTGGTCGGCTCATCAAGCAGGAGAATATCAGGCTTCTGCAAGAGCAAGCGGCACAAAGCAACACGCCGCCGCTCGCCTCCTGACAGATTCTTTATCAGCGCTTCTTCGTCAGGGCAGCGCAAAGCATCCATCGCACGCTCCAGTTTGTTGTCCAGATTCCATGCATCAGCATGATCAAGCTTCTCCTGAAGTTCTCCCTGGCGGGCTATCAACCGGTCGAAGTCGGCATCAGGCTCTGCAAAGGCCGCGTTGACGGCATCATATTCCCGCAGCATGTCCACTACGCCCTGCACGCCCTCTTCCACCACCTGCCGGACAGTCTTTTCCGGATCCAGCTTCGGATCCTGCTCCAAATAGCCCACCGAATAGCCAGAAGAGAACACAACCTCTCCTTCATAGTTTTTCTCAACGCCGGCGATAATCTTCAACAGCGTTGATTTTCCTGCACCATTCAGACCGATAATGCCGATCTTGGCTCCGTAGAAGAAGCTCAGATATATATTGTTCAGGACACGTTTCTGCGGAGAGAAAGCCTTGCTCACTCCCACCATCGAAAAGATAATTTTTTTATCGTCAGCCATAACCTATTATATATAATTGCTATAGTCCGCCTAACACAGCGAGCCCGCGCCAACAGCTCAGCGGCAGCAGACTCTTGCTTTGTCTGCAAAAGTACAACATTTTTCCGACATACCGAAATCGGCACAGCGATTTGCCGGAGCGGACAAGGTATAAATACAACAAGACAGTTGGAACAAACGAGCAGAGAAAGCCCGAACTATACTATATATACTATGTATATATAGTAGTAAAAGGGGTTTTGCGGGGCATAGTCGTAATGACGACAGGGAGGAGACAGGGAGGAATATGGGAGGAATATGGGAGGATTGGGGAGGGATTGGGGAGGAGGCAGGGAGGGAGCGGGGAGGGATTAGCGGGCGGGGAGTTCGTCGTAGGTGCCGTCGTCGTAGAAGACCATCACGCGGGTGGCACGGCGGGAGAGAGGCATCTGCGAGGCATAGGAGGCGCTACCTTCTGATTGCACACGCTCTGTCTTGGATTGTGCATGCTCCATCTTGGATTGTGCACGCTGCGGTGCGGGATTTTCCGAGGGAGTTTCGGAAGGGTATCCAGCGACAGTTCCTGTTGATTCAGAGGGAGTTTCTGGACGCAGGTCGAACAAAGTGGGCTCCTGAGAATCGTTTTTTTGGCGATACATCGGGCCCTTGCCGGAAATAAGCCAGTCTGGAGAAATCTGAACAAAGCGTTTTAACAGCTTTTGCATGACTTCCAGACTGGGTTTGTTACGCCCCTTGAGGATATTAGACACCGTACCCGGCTGTATGCCAAGCTCTTCCGAAAACTGACGGGCATTCAATTGCTCCGCCTCCATTACTTTCAGCAAGCGTTCGCTCTCTGCTCCTGCGGCCATATCGCGTATTTTAATAAGGTTGGTATGCCAGTCTCCTTGCGGAGAAAAGTCGTTTGAATTACGCTGCAAAGATATGAAAACTATTTCACACCTGCAAATGAAAACAAGAAGTCTTATTACG
>JAFUVE010000069.1 GCA_017483765.1 Bacteroidaceae bacterium
CGCCGGTCTTTAGTGCGGACGAGGACGTCCACAACCCCAGTGGGGGTGGGCTCGGTACGAGTTGGGGAGGTTGGTGCTCCAGAAGACGGATTCATCCGCTACTACGCGGAGGTGCAAGGCGGGGAGGTTTCGGTGACGGGATGTGGTGCGAGTTGGGGAGGTTGGTGCTCCAGAAGACGGATTCATCCGCTACTATGCGGGGGTGCAAGGCGGGGAGGTTTCGGTGATGGGCTCGGTACGAGTTGGGGAGGTTGGTGCTCCAGAAGACGGATTCATCCGCTACTATGCGGGGGAAGGTAATGGGGAGGTTTCGGTGATGGGCTCGGTACGAGTTGGGGGGGGGCTTGCCCAGATTTCTGTATCGAAATCGTTTCGTGATCTTCGGCGTTTTCAGGATCGAAATAACTGAGTCATAGCTGATACTGCTCATCTGTGAGTTCGCTGTCCAGAACTTTTTGAATGAGCGTGGTCTAGGGGTGGAGAAAGCTGCCGACGGGCTGCGACATTGTCGCAGCATAGGCGACAACTTTTAAGGACTTATCCCTTTTTGAGGAGGAATAATCTTATTAAGAATTGCAAATATACAGATTATTTTAAATGGTACTTCAGGAATATGTGTGGAAGAAGGTCCTATATCATTGTTTGACCGTGCTTCGCCGGTCAGATGTGCGGGCGAGACGCCCACTATCCCAGCCGATGTCCTGTCGGAATGAAAAAAGGGACAGCAGATGACAATAAAATTAATCACCATACGAAATCCTGAATAACCTTTTAAATAGGCAACTATATAGGGATCCGTCTTCACTTGTTGAGGGTGAATTCGGTGGTTTTGTTGGTTGAGGTGTTGAGGAAAGTTCCGGTCATGGTGTTGCCTTGGATTTGTCCGTTGAGTTTTCCGGAGGGTGTACGGTGGTCCTCTCCGATTTCGGTGAGGCTGAACGAGCCGTCGGGCTTGATGGATCCGGAGATGTCGAGTGCGGGCGAGTCGAACTTGGTGTAGCGGATGGTGCCCGAAAGCCGGGTGCCGTCCTGCTTGAGGCGTATGACGGTGGGGGTTCGGATACTGCCTTTGTACGTTCCAGCTACGTCAGGGAGCGGGGATTGCGCCTCCTCCTCAGCTGTTTGTTCTTCGTTGCCGACGGCAGGATTTCCTGTTTCCTCAGCACGGTCCTCTTCTTCCAGTACCACCTCTTCTTCGGCTTCGGTCGTCTGACCGTCCTCGTCGGTAGCGTTGCGCGTGGGCAGGAACTGTGAGAATACGACTACGAGTATGAGCGCGGCGAAGAGGCCGATTAGCTTGAAAGTTCCGATTTTCTCGTCTTTGTGGATGTTTCCATCGGAGAGGGGAGCGGTGGTCTTGCGTCCGAGGAGCCATGCCCTACATTCGGGGCATACCTCGTTTTCGTCGGAAACCATCTTTCCGCATACAGAGCATTTGATGAGTGACATGATAAGTTTAGAGTTTTTTTGAGTTGAGAGTTTATTTAGTTGAGAGTTTAGAGTTGAGAGTTTAGAGTGAGGTTACTCAGATTTTAGTTGAGAGTTTAGAGTTGAGGTTTTAGCCATGCGGACTGCCACCCGACACGAGGGGCCTTTATGGGGCAGAGAGTCGTCGTGACATACTGGAGGGCGCAGGGCTGAGCCTGGTGGCTGAAGATATGAATGAGCTGCGCGTGGACTTATTTGTCTTGTTCGCAGAGGTGTAGCGTCATGAGGATGTGAGGGATTCCGTCCTCAAGGAAGGGTTCGGAAGCCTGTCGGAATCCGGCCTTCTCGTAGAGGGAGCGTGCGTAGACCTGTGCTTCGAGTGATATGCAGTCGGGCTGGAGCTTCTGTTTCGCCAGCTTGATTCCTTCTGCGATAAGCAGAGAAGCCAGCCCCTGATGTCGGATTCGCGACACGACCCTTCCGATGGATGCGTCCTTGAGTTTAGCTCCAGCTGGCAGCACGCGCACGTATGCCTGCATTCCGTTGTCGTCGGCAAGCCAGAGATGCCACGCGTGGCGGTCGGCTCCGTCGATGTCCTGGTAGGGGCAGTTCTGTTCGACCACGAAAATCTCGGCACGCAGCTGCAGAATGTCGTGCAGCTCGTCCACGGTGAGGTCGTTATAGTGCTTGATGTGAAGAAGCATGGGTGGTTGGTATGATGCGATTTTTGCTATTTGGCGATGTTGATGGCACATTTTTTTGCAAAATTAGTAAAAAATGTTGAGAAATATGGAATTTTTAGTAAATTTGCAGTCTGAAGGGCAAGAATTGACAACGTTACTAATGAGATAATGAAATGATGCATCCCAAATTTATTATTACGATGGATGGTGTGCTGCGTCTGGGGATGGTGGTTCAACATCGCGAACTGCTTCAGCCGGGCGACCAGTGCATCGGTGGTGGCTATTATGAATTTGACTTTGTGTCGAACCGCCTGCTGCTTCATGGCCGTTCTTACGACTTCGGCGAACCGAAATGGCATCTGGTGGATGAACTGAAGGTGGCATCCACCTACCGCGGACTGCGGATAACGTATACCTACGATGACGGAGATGAGTTGGCGGTGAGCGAGGAAAAGGATGTGAGGTATGTGTAGGGCAAAGACATTGCCCGGAACACATTCAACTCTTGCTTCCGACGTTCGTCGTTCAATATTAATTTTTCAATATTAAAACATTCAACAATTCAAGCAAATGGACTGGTCGTACGTGATAGCGCCTGTGGTTGGCGGAGTTATAGGATATAGTACTAACTGGCTGGCAATCAAGATGTTATTTCGTCCGCACACGGCGAAATTCTTGTTTGGCAAGCGTCTGCCGTTCACCCCCGGCATCATCCCCAAGGAGAAGCCCCGTATGGCCACCGCCATAGGCGGTGCCATTAGCGAGAACCTGATGAGCCGCGAAGTGCTGGAGAAGAATCTGCTGTCGGAGGAGATGCTGGATCGAATCCGTACGTCGATAACCGGCTTCTTCGCCTGTCAGCAGCAGAACGACGAGACGCTGCACGAATTTCTGCTGCATTACCTCTCAGAAGATGACATCCGCAATGCGGTTGGCAGTGTGAAGACGGAACTGACGGGCCAGCTGGTGGACCGTATGTCGAAGTCTGGCCTGGGCGAGAAGATTGCGGAGGTGGCCGCCCGCCACGTGACGGACAAGCTACGCAGCGACGGTCTGGACCTGAACCTGCCCGGCCTGCTGGCGCGTCTGATTGGTCCCCGTCTGTGGAACAAACTGGCCGACGTGCTGGAAATCCCCATACGCAAGTTCTTGACGAAGAACATCAACCAGCTGATGGAGAAAAACGGCGCAGAGATGGTGGGCAATCTGATCACGAACGAGGTGAGCGCGTTTGAGAAGACTCCTATGCGCGAGCTTCTGTCGGGAAAAGACGAGCAGATCCGCCAGTTCACGGAGTCTGCCCTTACGTTCTACCACACAGTCATCTCTGAGCACCTGCCCCGTATCCTCTCCGCCATCGACATTCCCCGGATCGTGGAAGGCCGAATCAACGAGATGTCTATGGACGACACAGAGAAGCTGATACTGGACCTGATGGACAAGGAACTGAAGGCCATCGTGTGGCTTGGTGCGTTGCTCGGTATGATCATGGGGTGTGTGAATATTTTTATTTAGTTGTTTTAGAGTTGTTTTAGAGTTGAGAGTTTAGAGTGGGGTTACTCTGGTTTTGGTTGAGAGTTGTTTTATAGTTTAGAGTTGAGAGTTTAGAGTTGAGAGTGATGTTACTCTGGTTTTTGTTTGTGGTTAGAGTGGCCATTCGGATGGAGGCTATGAACTTTGTTCATACGGGCGAAGATGAGGGCGTGTGGAGTAGGGGAGAATTGTGCGAATGTTCAAAAAACGGGATTTTAGGTATTGATGAAGGCTGATTTTAATGGTGAAATGTTAAAATTTTGGGTTTGTGTAAAAAAATATTCAAAATGATTTGGTAATAAAAATCTTTTTTACTAATTTTGCATTGAATATTTGCTGTAAAAAGCAAAAATACCACGGGATGGGAAATATGGCATTTTTTGTCAGTAAAAATTTGATAAGAGACGAAGGATTCTCTAACGCAATTGTCCGATGCATCTGCGAGGATGAGGGGACTGCACCAAGGCTCGTCTTTGGGGTGTCCGAGGATGATTGAGAATAGTTGTTTGGTTAACATAGATTAGTAGTTTTAAGATTCTTTTAGGGAAAAAGATTACCCTATTTCGAGTTTTTGGAACAGCCCCTGCGTTAGCAGAAAGTATGTCTTGTAACGACGCTCTTGCTTTCAGACAGCATGAATTTCAAAAATGGAATCAGCCGTCAGGAAGCATGAATCATACTAGAACACGGCATGTGCGGCGCTGCCTTGTATAACAGTCCGGAAATTGCATGCACGTTCGGAGCCAGTGCTCCTGGGATGCCGGTCGCTTTAGAAGGTCGTAGGAGAAATTGTGATAACCGATGGCACAGCGGTGCCTCATCCTAGCGACACGGATCCCGGAGCCCTTGAATGGCCATCACCATCATTGTTTTTGGGACTACAACATGGCCGACGCCTTCAGTCGGCACCGACACTTCAGAAACTGTCCATCAAGGGCAGTGAGACACACAGAATTCTTATGGAAAATCGCAAAATAAAGAAAGGAGACATTATGAATGAGAAGATATTGACGGCATTGTCAGCCCTTGGCTTCATCGTAAGCCCGGTTGGCGAAATCAGCTACACGTTTAAGTACGACGGGCTGAATTATCTCTACCGCCTGAATGACGATGGCGACGGCGAAGGCTTCCTCCAGATGTTTGTGCTCACAGACATCAACGCGAAAGTATGTGGCCCATACGACCTGTACCGCCTGATGGACAAGACCAACGACGGCATCCGCTACGTGAAGGCCAACCTGTATGACGGCTACTTATGCCTGTTCTATGAAAACGCCCTTTTCGGCTATGAAAACTATGAAGTAATGCTCAGGAACATGATAAACGCCCTTGAGGCCTCTTTCCGTTTCGTCTACTCCGAACTGAAGGACATTCAGATCGTTGACGGAGAATTCGAGGAGTTTTCAGAGTCGGACGACGACTCACTTGGCGTTTGATTTCCTTTATATGCTCGCAAGGGGCAAACATCCAATGTGTGTGCCCCTGCAATTAACAATTAATACCGACAGCGCTTATGAATAAGAAAGACATGGTGATGGAATGCCTGAGCCGCCTTGGCTATTTGCCTATGTTAGATGAGGACGGTGATGTGTGCTTTATTTTCCAGTTGAAGATGCTCTACGTGGCCATCGGCGACATGGACGAGCAGTTTCTGACGGTGATTTATCCGTATGTCAGCGTGATTGACGACGACGAGTCGCCTGCGTCAGCATTTATCGTCTGCAACAGGATGACCAGCGAGCTGAGAATGATGAAGACGTTTGTTGCTTCCGACCTTCAGCGTGTGGATGCGACGGTGGACTTCTACTATTACGACGAAGATTCCCTGCTTCAGAACATGGAACATGCCCTTACCGTTCTGGGATGTGCACGACGTATGTTCGCTCGCGCGCATAACGAGATAATGAGTGCCGATTCCGATTGATCCAACACGACGGCCGGCGACATAACTGCCTGACAAGGCATAGATAGAAGACAATATGACATGGTCTGGATGAAAATTGCCGCCGGCCGTTCTTTTTTTAAATGCTATATTTGTGGCAGTCAACAAATTTATGTAATTTTGCAGACTTGTTTTCAAGAACTACGTTTTTTTATAGAGAGAGGAAACAGATTACCTAACCCAAACCCAAAAACTTGAAAAAATGAGAAAAAGAAAATTATCGCTGATCAATAAGTCTTTTTTGTGGGAGAAAATCCATGAGTATGCCAAGAAAGCAGGGCGTGCCGGCACCCGTCCGCTTCTGCTGATGTACTACGTGCTGAAATCGAAGGACACCCCTTCGAAGGACAAGCTGGCCGTGTTCAGCTCTATCGCCTATCTGGTGCTTCCCCTCGACCTTCTGTCGGCCAAACGCCTGCCTATCATCGGTCTGCTCGACGAGGTGACGTCGCTTGCCGTGGCCATCGACCGCGTGGCCAAGCATATCACCCCTGAGATTCAGGCTCAGGCTGACGCCACGCTGGAGCGATGGTTTCCCACAGACGGTCCAGAGTATGTGGATTACGAGATGGTGGGCAGCTGACCTCACTTTAGTATGAAGACGCCCCGCGGGGCGTCTCTACTGGACATACATAAAGTATTCAATGGTCTTTACACCCCCTTCGGTTCCCCCGTTATCGGGGGACAGAAACCCTACAATCACCTGGACGGTGAGGCAAGTTATTTTTTTATCTCATTTAAGGCATGTTCTAATAATTAATAAATCCAAAAGAATTATCTTTGTCCGTGTTTGCCTCTTTTTGGCATCTTTGCTCTTAACCTCTTGAAGAGTAGCTCGCTACGCTTCTTCGAGTTTGCGGGCAAATCTGCTCAAAAATAGTCTAAACACAGCCTAAAGCTAATTTTTAGAACCTGCCTTAAGAAATCAAATTTTGGACCACCAAACAAAAAGAATGAACTTATGAAAAAATATGAAGATATGATGCGGGACGTCGACGCCCAGGCTCAGTACGTGATAGAGATCATGTCGAAACGAGTGACAGCCGATGAGGTTGAGCTGATAAGAGCAGCTTACGACTTAGCCCGTGAGGCCCACATGGGTCAGAAACGCAAAACAGGCGAGCCATACATCATGCATCCTGTAGCCGTGGCGATGATAGTGGCCAAGGACATGCAGCTGGGCTCAGCCCCCGTGATGGCCGCCTTCCTCCACGACGTGGTAGAGGACACGAAATACACGGCCGATGACATAGAGCGCCGTTTTGGCCGCGACGTGCGCGTGCTGGTTGAGGCCGTGACGAAGCCTGAACGTGAGACGTATGAGATGACGAAGCAGCTCGACAATTTCAAGCAGATGCTTTTGCATTTCGACTACGACATCCGCGCCTTTCTTGTGAAGCTGGCCGACCGCCTTCACAACATGCGCACGCTGGATTCGATGCCCGCCCGCAAGCAGGTGAAGATCGCCAGCGAGACCGACATCTTCTATGCCCCTTTTGCCAACCGCCTCGGGCTTTACAACATCAAGGTTGAGCTTGAGAACCTGAGCATGAAATACCGTAGCCCTCAGGTGTACAAGAGCCTGAAGGATCAGATGGACTATTATCGCTTCGACCACGAAGAACGCATCAACCTGTTTGCCGGCAAGATCCGCCGTCTGCTTCGCGGCCAGGAGATCAGTGCCCGTGTTGTGGTGAACTACCTGCCTCCCTACAGCGTTTGGCGTAAGATGCAGCGTGAGAACACCGACTTCGACCATGTGCAGTACAAACATCAGGTGCGTATTGTCTATGAATGCCCCGACAAGACGGATGAGAAGAAGCTTGCCCTTCGAATCTATTCGTTGCTGACCGACGAGTTCAACGAGCGTCCCGGCAGCATGCTGAACTACATCAACACTCCGAAGGAGAACGGCTATAAGAGCCTTCATGTGCAACTGCTGTCGGACAACAACGGGTGGGAGCAGGTTCAGATCACGAGCGAGCGAATGCTCCGTCACAACCAGTTAGGCTGTATCGCCGAGCGCAAGGAGGAGCACGTGAAGCAGTGGATAGAGAAGTTCCGTAAAGTGCTGAAAGAGCTGAACTCAAACATCAACCGCCGTGACTTCCTGGAGAATGTGACGCTGTCGTTCTACAACGACAACATCACAGTCTACAGCCCTTCCAACGAGGCATTCCACATGTCTCCCCGTGCCACAGCGTTGGACTATGCGTTCATGATCCACACCGAACTGGGCCTTCATGCCAAGAGTGCCCATATCAACGGCCAGCTGATGCCCGTGACGACTGTTCTGAAGATGGGTGACCTCGTGCAGATCGACACCGACGAGAACCACTTTCCGGAGGCCGGATGGGAGTCGGTTGTGACCACCGAGACGGCATCGAAAGAGCTGCGCAGTTATTTCTCCCGTCTTCCCAAACTGGAGTTTGAGCGCTGCCCAGTCTGCAGTCCTCTGCCAGGTGAGGAAATCGTGGCATTCAAGAACCGTCTCAGCGGCATCATGGTCCACACGCGCGACTGTATGACAGCCATGCGCGACGCCACGAAGGAAGGTGACACCATCGTGGACGTAGACTTCAATCCCCATCCCGACATCCTCTATCCTGTGGGCATCCGCATCAAGGCCGTCGACCGCTACCATCTGCTGAGCGACATCATCAACTGCATCACCGATCATTTGAAACTCTCCATCGACTCCCTGACCACCACGACGAAGGATGCTATTGTCAACACGTCGATCGTATTCTCGGTGCATTCCTACGACGAACTCCATGCCATCATCGGCCAAATCCGCAGGATTCAGGGTATTGAGGAAGTGGGGAGACGATGAAGTTTGAAGTTTGAAGTTTATTGACATGATTTTCGGCTGCACTCAACATAGCTCAAGCAAGCTTGGCTCTGTATTTGTTTGCACGAAAATTGAGGTTTGAGGTTTATTGCCATGCGGACGAGGTAGTTTGATGTTTATTTCATGATTTTCGGCTGCGCTCGGCCAAATAGAAGCAAGCTTTTTATGTCACTCGCTGCTTCAGAATTTTTGCAATGTCTCATATTTTTCTTAACTTTGCACATCGAAACGGAATAAATCCGTTTCGTTGGAAAAAAAAGACAAGAAAAATATGAGACGTGTTATTTCTTATCTGAGGGATCTGAAGGCGCATAACGAGCGTGAGTGGTTTAACGCGCATAAGGATACGTATCTTGAGGCTCAGAGCGTGTTCAACGGCTATGTGCAGTCGCTGATAGGCCGGATGGCTGAGACGGATGGGACGCTGGGCGGCCTTCAGGCGAAGGACTGCGTGTTCCGTATCTACCGCGACGTTCGCTTCTCGAAGGACAAGAGCCCCTATAAGACACACATGGGTGCGTATATCTGCCGAGGCGGCAAGAAGTCGGGCTACAGCGGCTATTATTTCCATGTGGGCATCGGCGGACATGGCTATCCCGACGGTCATATGCTTGCCGTGGGCGACTACTGCTGCGATGCGAAGGTGCTGAAAATCCTTCGTGAGGACATTCAGGACGACGGACTGACTTTCCACAACTACCTGGCGGAGGCAGCTAAAGCAGGATTCGTGCTCGACGACAGCTGGAAGCTGAAAAAAGTGCCCGCTGGTTTCGACAAAGAGTCGGAGTGGGCGGAGTTTCTGAAATATAAGGTGTATTGCCTGTGGCAGGAGCCAGCCGAGGATTTGTTCCTGGGCGACGACAGCGTGGAGCGTGTGGCCCAGACGATGCTGACAGCCAAGCCGTTCTTGGATTTCGTGAACAGGGCGATTGAATACGTGAAAGAGGGAAACGAATGAAATTTTGAGGTTTGAAGTTTGAGGTTTGAAATTTATCGGAATGATTTTCGGCTGCGCTCAACATAGCTCAAGCGAGCTTGGCTCTGTATTCGCTTGCACGAAAGTTGAAATTTGAGGTTTAGCCATTCGGACTGTTTACGTTTAAAGGACCAAGCGGCGGAAATCCTTAGATAGTTGAAATATAAAATTTAAAATGAAAAAGATAGAGGTAGTTGCGGCCGTGATTATAGAGGGTGGCCGCTTGTTTGCCACTCAGCGCGGGTATGGTGATTTCAAGGACTATTGGGAGTTTCCCGGCGGAAAGATAGAGCCGGGCGAGACTCCCGAGGAGGCTCTACGACGGGAAATCCGTGAGGAGTTGGACACTACGGTGGAAGTGGGTGCTTTGCTGACCACAGTAGAGTATGATTATCCACAGTTCCACCTCATTCTCCATTGCTTCCGATGCCGTGTGGCTGAAGGCAGTCTTACGCTGAAAGAACATGAAGCGGCTCTCTGGATTGAACTCACCAGGCTAAGGGATCTGGACTGGCTTCCGGCCGACCTCCAGCTTGTGCCTATACTGGAACAACTTGCTGAGTAATAATGAAACTGATACAAAAAAACAGGGGTGCCCCCTGTTTTTTTCGTAAGTATGCCGTTCTATTTAGCCCATTTGAACGCATTGCCGTCCCATTTGAGGAGGAACACGGTTTCTTCAGCAGAGTCTTCCTCGTAGTTCACTTCGTAGGCGCTGATACGGATGTCCTTTCCTTTTTCCGGCATATGAGCCCTGTATTTGTCGAAAGGCTGCATCTTCTGCTCAATCATGTCCGTGATGGCCGGTTCGGGGGTCATCATCTTTTTATCCGGGTCGTAGTCGTAGAAGAGTGTGATCTGGTCGTTCTTTGACGGTATTTCGTGTTCCTCAGCGAGGAAAACTCCGAAAAGACAGTGTCCGTTGGGGCGTTTCCAATAGCACATCTCGGAATAGAGATCGAACTGTGTGAGTGCGTCGCTTCGAATGTATCCGTTCTTAGGAGAACAGTTGACGCTGAAGTGGTCTGTGTCGAGTTCTTCCGGCTCACAGATGTAGTAATCTATGGCACGGTGTGGCGGAAAGTCGATGACTGACGGCCCTCCCGAGATGAATGAGTATGCGAACAGCTCGATACCAGGTGATTCTATGTTTTGATTCCAGGATTCCTCGATGGGCCTGTATCTCCAGCTTTTCCTGATGTTGGCGATGGCGCCGCCTTCATAGTCGCGGAGTGATGCTGTTGCGTAGTTTACTGAGGGGGGGATGGTGACCTGCTCTTCGTCTGCCTTCACTTCTTGAGCCTCTTCAGTCTCAGCGGATTTAGGCTTTTTGTTTTTCTTTTTGTTTCTGATGGTGGTCTTTTCCTTCCCCCTGTCGGCCGCGGCATTTTCAGCCTTCTGCTGTTTGCCGCATGCTGTGAAGAGCAGCGACAACACAATCAGCAGCATTGTTTTTAGTTTTCTTCTTGTCATGGTTCGCTTTTTTTATAATGGGAGTAAAAATGGTAGTAAATGTTTTCATCCTTTTATGAACATGAGCCGGTATTCCACGGGAGTCATGCCGATGGCGTCTTGTATTCGTCGTTGTAGTGTCCTCACGTTGCCGAATCCAGCCTCTTCTGCTATGGCCGCAATGGTGTATTGGGGATGTTCTCGCAGCAGGCGTAGTGCCGCCAGCACTCTGAGGTTGTCGATGTATGCGTCTGGTGTTCGGTAGATTGTCTGATGGCGGAAGAGCCGGTTGAGTCGCTCCTGGCTGACACCGAGCAGGCGTGCCAGGTCGCTGGCGTTGAAGCTGGGCTCCAGGTGCTGACGGTTCTCTTCCAGCTTGAGTTCAATCAGTCCGAGCAGCTCGCCGTCGTCCTTGAGGTCGGCATTACGCTGGCGTTCGATGTTGCCTTCCATCAGCTGTCGTGCCACTTCGGCCCGTCTGCGCAGTTCCACGTCTTCCTCCAGCCGCTCCGACAAGTCGAGGTTGCGGCCCACAAGACGTATCATCTCGTTTTTCAAGCGCTCCACCTCCTTGCGGAGCGACTCGTTTTCGGTTTGCAGTTGTTGTATCTCTTCCTGGGTCATAGCTTTTCGCTTTTCTTGGGGGGGGATTGCTAAGAGATTATAGAAATTATAGAGATTATAGAAATGATTATAGAAATTATAGATGTTCTAGAGATACTAGTTATTCTAGATATACTTGTTGTTCTAGAGATTTCCAGATGTTAGTGGATGTTGAAGAGCGCAGAGAATCCGATTTCGTCGAAGACGTGTCTGAGGTCGTCCGAGAGGCCAGTGATGCTGACGTTGCTTCCCTTGCTTTTGGCGGTCTTGAGGAGTCCGAGGAAGAGCCGAAGTCCACTGCTCGAAATGTATTCCAAACGGCTGCAGTCGAGGATGATGTCATGTCCTTCACAGTCGTTCAGCACTTGCATGTCCTTGCTTGCCTGAGTGGATGCTGCGGTGTCGAGCCGCCCTTCGAAGGCCATGACGAAATTTTCGTTTTCTTCTTTGAAAGTAGTTGTCATAGATGGTAGTATGGAGTTAGTTTTTGTTGTCGATCTGTTTGCGCAAGGTGAGGATGTTTTGTCCCTCCATGCGTTCGTAGTTGATGCTGTCCATGTAGCTGCGCATGATGTGGATGCCGAGACCTCCGATACTTCTCTCCTCAGCCGGAAGGCTGGTGTCGACGGTTCCGTAGGTTGTCGGGTCAAACGCTTTCCCGCTGTCAGTGATGACGAATTTCAGCCGCTCGCTGTTCGCGTATGCGTCGATTCTTACGTCGCCCTCCGTTCCCTTGGGATAGGCGTAGCTCATCACGTTCACTACCGCTTCCTCCAGCGCCATATTCGTCTGCATGGTGGCTGTGCTGCCGAGTCCCGCTTCTTTGCAGATGCTTCCCACGAAGACTCCCAGATCGGGAATCTTCCCGATGTCGCAGGGCAGGATGATGGTGCGGTGGGAATGTTCGTCAGCCTGTCTGTGGCTGTATTGGATGGCCATCATGGTGAGGTCATCGCTCTGCTCGGTCTTTCCTACGAACATCTTTACGGCATCCTCCATGTGAAAGATAAGCGCTTCGGCATCGACCTGGATGATGTTGTCCATCAATCGTTTCTGCCCGAACTGATTGTGTCCTGCGTCCTCAGCCTCGGTCAGCCCGTCCGTGTAGAGGAAGATGGTGGTTCCGTTGCAGATGGTAGTTTCCTGCAGGGAGTATTTCCAGTCGGGGAAGGCGCCGATAGGGAGGTTCGGGTCCACAGGTAGGAGAGATTTCTCCAATGACTCTTTTCCACAGACAATCACCGGTGCCTTATGTCCAGCATTGGTATATCGCAGCCGTCCTGTGGGCAGGTCGAGGACTCCCACGAATAGTGTGATGAACATGTTGTAGTCGTTGTCACGCGCCATCGTGTCGTTCATCTGGCTGACGATTCGCTCAGGTGACGACTCATGCTCTGAGAGCATACGGAAGGTGGAACGTGCGACAGCCATCACCAGTGCTGCAGGCACTCCTTTCCCGCTGACATCGCCCACGCAGAGGAACAGTTTCTCGTTTCGTATGAAGAAATCGTAGAAGTCTCCCCCCACCTCCCTGGCAGGTGTGAGCAGAGAGTAGATGTTGATGTCGTCCCGCTCAGGGAAGGGCGGGAAAGTCTTAGGCAGCATTGCCAGCTGTATGTTTCGTGCGATGTTGAGTTCGCTGCCGATACGCTCTTTCTCTATATTTGCAACTTCCAGTTTGCGCTGGCTGCGCACCGACCATCTGATGATGAAAGCCAACACGGCCAGTCCGAACAGGTGGAGCATGATGATGAGTGGCAGTGTGCTTTCTTGGTTCTCGAAGAGCTGTGATGCCAGTGATGAGAGCTCTCGCATCGGTACGTCGGCCCCTACCACGGCGATGGTGTTGCCATGTCTGTCGCAGACTCTCCGTGAGTATGTACTCATCAGGATGACCTTGTAGTTGCTCATGTATGGCTCGCTCCAGAATCCGTCGCTTTCAATGCCGTGGATATACCATGAGCGCTGCGTGAAGTCGAAGTCGATGCTGTGTTCCCTCAACTTGTCCGTCCCGTCCTCTTTGTAAAGGTAGAAGGCCTCCCTTTGTTTTCCTTCTTCTTCCACGAAGCAGAAGTCGATACCGACAATTTCCTTGTGGGAAGCCACAGTCCGGTTGATGGCGTCTTTCAGTGAGTCGGTCTGTCCACGTTGAGCCATCCGCGCCATCTCTGGCATAAGGGCTTCTATGGCCGCCTCCACGTTCCGTTTCTTCCTTGCGGTCAGGTTGGCGTCGCTCAGGTCCTGCTGTGCCATCTCGGTGAGTCGTTCCGTGATTCCGCGCCTCATGGAATAGAACTGCAGCGCGGTGGTCAGTTCCAGCACTATGGCCGCCACGATGAGGAGCAGTATTCCCCTTTTCTTGATAAAGCCGGATGTTTGCATCTTCTTGTTTTTTGCCGTTGTCCAGTTGATGTGATCACTTGCTGGCTATGATGTTGTGTTTTTTATTTATCATTGTAATGTCCGTAGGCCGCTAGAACTTCAACATAAATTTCTTCATCAAATATTCTGTAGATAAGCCTATGCTTTTTAGTTATTTTTCTGCTCTAACTGCTTCCTGGGAAACCTTTGAGGGGCTCGGGATGGCCTGTACCGGACTTTGGATGGGATTCAAGTTCCTTCAGCATGCTGTTTGCTTTTGCAAATGCTTTTGGCTCGCTTTTTGCCAGTCTTTGAAAATCCTTGGCAGCCTCTGGCATGATAACAATTTTATAACTCATATCCGTTTCTCTTCAAAAAGTCTGAAAGGTTCTCGCCTGGCAGCATGGTCATTCCTTCGCCGTTCTTGCTTTCTTGTTCTGCCCGTTCCAGTTTTGCCATATATTCTTCTTTAGTCATAATGGCAGAGTTTTCTTTTTCTTTTACCAGTTTTGCCACATACCTTGCCAAACGTTTCATGAGCGATTCGTTGTCGGCAATAGAACCAATATCCTGCCAGAGTTTGGTGTTTTGAGCGTTTATTTGTTGTAATGTCATATCTATATGTTTTTTCTACAAAATTACATATAATTTACAACATATACAAATTAATGAAACGGAAATTTTTTTCGCTTTGGAACTACGGATAAATAGAGGACGGGCATTTATTGTTATTTCAGTGATTTGCGATTCGCGAATTGCAAATTTAAGTCAAGGCTTATATCTTCAGTTTTATTTGTAGTAATCGTCCGAATTTTTCTACCTGAATATTTGGAAGTTTCGAAGAAAATCGTTAAATTTGCGTCAAAATTACGAAATAATAGAGAGGAATATCTTATTTTTAACGCAGAAAAAGCACAGAAGACTATGGAAGCAAAGCAGTTACAAGACAGAGTGAGAGGTTCGCTCATGGCAGGGGCGATAGGCGACGCATTGGGCTATCCCGTGGAGTTCATGACCGCAAATGCAATCAAGCTGGAATATGGCGAGAAGGGAATCACTCGTCTGGACACGCATGCATCGGAGAGCCGGAACGGTGGTAAGGCGGTGGTGTCCGACGACACCCAGATGACGCTGTTTACGGCCATGGGCCTTCTGAATGCCAGGAAACTGTGCGTTGAGCCGAAGTATGCCATCTGCAGGACCTACCTCGAATGGCTCAGCACTCAGCGTCACCGCCCTGTGAACCAACCGGTCAGCTGGATTATTGACGTGCCAGAAATCCATGCTCTCAGGGCACCTGGAGGCACATGCCTCAGTGCTCTTTCGTCCATCCAGCAGGGTGGGGAACCCGTGAACAACAGCAAGGGCTGTGGCGGCGTGATGCGGGTGGCTCCGGTGGGGCTTTTTGCTGCTGTGAACCACCGCATGGACATCGCGACGGCAGACAAGCTGGCGGGCGATGCGGCTGAAATCACACATCTCCATCCACTTGGATACATTCCGGCGGCGCTGATGTCCCACTTGATTTACCGCCTCATACTCGACGAGGAGCCTTCTGCTGATCATCTCAGACAATATATCGACGAGGGATTCGACACCTTGCGCCAAATCTACCCGGACCTCGGATTCTATATCGACGAGCAGCAAAACCAGGTCAGGAACGCTCTCAAATCCATCGGGAACGGAAGTGACGATGTCACCAACATCGAAGCTATCGGCGGAGGCTGGGTAGGCGACGAGGCGTTGTCCATCGCCCTCTATTGCGCAGTGAAGTATTTCGACGACATCGAGCAGGCGCTTATCGCCTCCGTCAACCACACCGGAGACAGCGACAGCACCGGGGCCATCCTCGGAAACATCCTCGGGGCTGCTGTGGGCTACGACGCCCTCCCGCAGCATTTCAAGGACGACGTGGAGATGCACGACGTGATTCTCAAAGTGGCCGACCAGCTCTTTGAGTATGAGAATTAGTTTTTTTATAGGAAAAACTAGAAGTTTTAGATAATCTAGAGAATATAGAAGACCTAGAAATTCCAGAGCGTCTATAGCATCTGGAAAAAGCAGACACTTCCGAATCATAAAAAGCAATCATTATGGAAGAACAAAAAATACCAAAAGGTCCTATCGACTTCAGCTATCGGGTGGACGACCACGTGTGGGCCGGGGAATACCCACGCAACCTTGACGACTTGACAAGCCAGGAAAAAATCGAACAGTTCAGAAAATTCGGCATCACCCACTTCATAGACCTCACCGAGGAGGACGAACTGAAGCCCTACGCCCAGATGCTCTGGGATGGAGCCTCCTACCGCCGTTTCCCCGTTGAGGACGGGGGCATACCGGAAAGCACCACCTCCGTGCGGCAGCTCATCTCGGAGATTCAGGACATTATCGACGGCAATCCCGAAGCGAAAATTTATATCCACTGCTGGGGCGGAGTAGGGAGGACCGGACAGATTGTGGCGTCCTACATCGCAATCACTCGCAAATTTGATTACGACAACACGATGTTCCTCCTCCACCTGTATTTCTCCCGGAACCCTAAGTCTGGTTGGCGTGATGTGCCGGAGAACCGTCAGCAGTGCGAGTTCATACGTGGCATCTGCGAAGGGAAATGAAAAGAAACCATAACTTTCAGCCGCTGGAATCAACAGTTCCGGCGGCTTTTTTGTGCCTTTCATTTGCTGTTCTTGCGATAAATTTGTAATTTTGCGTAAAATTACGAATTTATGGAAATCACCAACAATAAGCAGCCGCTTGTGCTGACCGACACGAAGTTCGTGGACCTGATGATGAAGCGCATCTTCAATGTGCTGATCGTGGCCAATCCCTACGACGCCTTCATGCTTGAGGACGACGGACGCGTGGACGAGAAAATCTTCGATGAGTACTCCAAGTTAGGACTGCGCTATCCCCCCAGGTTCTTCCAGGTTTCTTCACTCGAGGAGGCAGAGGCGGAGCTGGAGCGCTACACCTTCGAACTCGTCATCTGCATGCCTGGAACCGGCAGCAGCGACGTGTTTGACATCGCACGCGAGATCAAGTCGAAAAACGAGAAGGTGCCCATCGTCATCCTCACGCCTTTCAGTCATGGAATCACCAAGCGGATGGAGAACGAGGATCTCTCCATCTTCGAATACGTGTTCTGCTGGCTGGGCAACACGGAGCTCCTGCTCTCCATCATCAAGCTCATGGAGGACAAGCTGAACCTGGAACACGACATCCAGGCGGGTGTGCAGATGATCCTGCTCGTTGAGGACTCCATCCGGTTCTATTCATCCATCCTCCCCTCGCTCTACAACTTTGTGCTGCAGCAGAGCCTGCTCTTTGCCACGGAGGCTCTGAACTCTCAGCTGGAGACGCTGCGTATGCGCGGACGGCCAAAAATCGTGCTCTCCCGTAGCTATGAGGAGGCCTGGGAACTGTATGAGAAATACAAGGACAACGTGCTTGGCGTCATCAGCGACTGCCGGTTCCCGAAGAACGGGGTGAAGGACGACCTGGCCGGCTTCCAGCTGCTGTCGGAAATCCGTAAGGCCGACGAGTACGTTCCGCTCATCATGGAGTCTTCGGAGTCCAACGGCGTGGAGCTGGCGCGTCAGTGCGGAGCCTCGTTCATCGACAAGAACTCGAAGAACATGGACGTGGAGCTGAAGAACCTCATCACTCGCTATTTCGGATTCGGCGACTTCGTCTTCCGCGACCCGCACACGATGAAGGAGGTGGCTCGGATCAAGAACCTCAAGGACCTGCAAAACAATATCTTCACCCTGCCCAAGGAGTCGCTGCTCTATCATATCTCCCACAACAACGTGTCGCGCTGGCTGGGCTCTCGTGCCCTCTTCCCCATAGCCAACTTTCTCAAGCGCATCACCTGGCATTCCCTTCAGGACATCGACGCCCACCGCCATATCATCTTCGACGCCATCGTGAGCTACCGCAAGATGAAGAACCAGGGCGTGGTGGCCGTGTTCCATCGCGACCGCTTTGACCAGTACTCCAACTTCGCGCGAATCGGAGAGGGTTCGCTCGGAGGCAAAGGCCGTGGCATCGCCTTCATCGACCACATCATCAAACGCCATATCGACCTCAACGGCTTCGACAACGCGAGGGTGATGATTCCGAAGACCGTCGTGCTCTGCACCGACATCTTCGACGAGTTCATGACCCGTAACGAGCTCTACCAGGTGGTGCTCAGCGATGACATCACCGACGAGGAGGTGCTCCATTACTTCCTCCACGCCCGTCTGCCGGAATCCCTGGCCGAGGACCTCGACGCCTTCCTTGAGGTGGTGAAGCAACCGATAGCCATACGCTCGTCGTCGCTGCTTGAAGATGCGCATTATCAGCCGTTTGCTGGAATTTACAGCACGTATATGATTCCCTACAGTGAGGACAAGTACCAGCGGCTTCAGATGCTCAGCGATGCCATCAAGGGGGTCTATGCCTCCGTGTTCTATAAGGCCAGCAAGGACTATATGCTTGCGACGTCGAACGTGATAGATAAGGAGAAGATGGCTGTGATCCTGCAGGAGGTGGTCGGCACTCAGTACGGCGACCGTTTCTATCCTAACATCTCCGGTGTGGCACGAAGCGTCAACTACTATCCCATCGGCGACGAGAAAGCTGAGGAGGGCACCGTCAACCTGGCACTCGGCCTGGGCAAGTACATCGTGGACGGCGGTCTCAACCTGAGGGTCTGTCCGGCTCATCCCGACAAGGTGCTGCAGACCTCGGAGATGGACATCGCGCTGAAAGAGACGCAGACCCGCTTCTATGCCCTCGACCTGAAGAACATGACGGAGAACTTCTCCGTGGACGACGGCTTCAACCTGCTGAAACTGCCCGTCAGGGAAGCAGACAAGGACGGGTCGCTGCAGTATATCGCCTCTACCTTCGACCCCTATGACCAGGTGATCCGCGACGGCATCTACGAAGGAGGACGAAAGGTCATCACTTTCTGTGGCGTGCTGCAATACGGGGTCTTCCCGCTTCCGGAGCTGCTCACCCTCGCCATGAAATATGGAAGGGAGGACATGCGCCGCGAGGTGGAGATTGAGTTCGCGGTGAAGCTCAACGCCGACCGGACGGGTGACTTCTACCTGCTGCAGATCCGTCCGATGGTGGACAACAAGATGAAGCTGGACGAGGACCTCACGCAGATAGCCGACGACAAGACCATCATACGCAGCCATAACGCCATCGGCCACGGCATCATCAACAATGTGCAGGACATCGTGTACGTGAAGACCAAGGACCCTCAGACCGGTCAGTCCATCTACTCAGCCTACAACAACCCGGCAGTGGCCGATGAGATAGAGTCCATCAACCGCACGTTCCTCAACGAGGACAAGAACTACGTGCTGGTTGGTCCGGGACGGTGGGGGTCGTCCGACCCCTGGCTGGGCGTGCCGGTGAAGTGGCCCGCCATATCAGCCGCCAAGGTCATCGTGGAGGCAGGACTCACAGAATACCGCGTTGACCCGAGCCAGGGCACCCATTTCTTCCAGAACCTGACGAGCTTAGGGGTTGGCTATTTCACGGTCAACGACTACATAGGCGACGGCATCTACCGCATGGACTACCTTGACAGTCTGCCCGCCGTACGGGAGACAGAGCATGTGCGCCATATCCATTTCGACTCGCCCGTCGTCATCAAGATCGACGGCATGAAGAAGGAAGGGGTGGTGCTGTTCCCGCAGGAGGAGTAGCTGCCGGGGGTTCTTTTTCGATATTTCGGGATTTCGATGCTTCGATGTTTCGAGATTACACTTTTTTCTCTATTCGAATTTTTATGTCTCTTCTTCGTGCGTTTTCCGACTTTTTCTTTCCCCGCTACTGCTGTATGTGTGAGCGCAGACTTGCCGTGGCGGAGGAGGAATTCTGCTCGAAATGCCTGCGCACGCTCAACCGCATCGAGTATGAGGGTGGGGAAGTGCACGGGGTGATAGAGCGTCTTTTCTGGGGGCGCATACCTATTGTGCGTGCCACCAGTATGTTTCAGTACGAAGGGGAGCAGACCAGGCGCATCTTGCACAACATCAAGTATTTCGACCGTCCGGAGGCGGCGGTTGTGCTGGCCCGGGTGTTTGCCCTCGAGCAGGCTGGCACGGATTTCTTCGACGGCATCGACATGATTATCCCCCTTCCGCTGGCCAAGCAGAAGCGGCGCAAGCGCGGATATAACCAGTGCGACTATATCGCCCGCGGGCTGTCGCTTCAGACGGGCATCCCTGTCGTAGACGACGTGGCCATCCGTGCCGTGAACAACCCCACGCAGACCCATCTTGACCATGAGCAGCGCAAGGAGAATGTGAAAGGCATCTTCCAGCTGGTCAATCCGGGGAAAATCGCAGACCGTCATGTGCTCATCGTCGATGACGTCATCACCACCGGTTCCACGCTCCTCTCCTTCGCCGAAGAGATTGCCAAGGCCCCGGGTGTCTCCATCTCTGTGTTCTCACTCGCTTTCGCCGGACAGATGGTGAAGGCTGCTCTGCCGTGACAGATCTATACTTCTTGCCTAACCCTAAACATCATTTATCTCACAAATATTTTGAAATGATTATACTTACGTTTGAAAATGTTGTAAAAAGTAGGATACTTACGGTAGAAAATGTTATAAAAAGTAGGATACCTATGGTAGAAAATGTCGTAAAAAGTAGGATACCTACGGTAGAAAATGTTATAAAAAGTAGGATACTTACGGTAGAAAATGTCGTAAAAAGTAGGATGCTTTGTACTGCTTGCTTTCAGTAGACACGAAAAATAATAGCAGACTAAAGACGCAAAAAATAAGGGCACTTCGTTGTGAAGTGCCCTCAACAATGTTATGAAGTTGTTTGCTATGGTCTTTTTCGTTGATTTGGCTTATACGATGCCCTGAGCCATCATGGCCTTTGCCACCTTGATGAATCCAGCAACGTTGGCACCCTTCACGTAGTTTACGTAGCCGTCGGCTTCCTTACCGTACTTCACGCAGTTCTCGTGGATGTTCTCCATGATGTAGTGAAGCTTGTTGTCCACCTCCTCAGAGCTCCATGACAGACGCTCAGAGTTCTGGCTCATCTCAAGACCTGAAACAGACACGCCACCTGCGTTTGCAGCCTTTCCAGGAGCGTAGAGGATCTTAGCCTGCTGGAACACGCGGATAGCACCCGGAGTAGAAGGCATGTTTGCACCCTCGCTCACAGCGATCACGCCGTTGGCGATGAGCTGCTTAGCCTGCTCCTCGTTGATCTCGTTCTGAGTGGCAGAAGGAAGAGCGATGTCAGCCTTCTCACCCCATGGACGTGCGCCTTCAACATACTTGCAACCGTATTTCTCAGCGTACTCGCGGATACGTCCACGCTGTACGTTCTTGAGGTCCATGATGAAGTCGAGCTTCTCGCGGTCGATTCCGTCTGGATCGTAGATGTAGCCGTTAGAGTCGGACATTGTAACAACCTTACCACCAAGCTGGAGCACCTTCTCAGCTGTGTACTGAGCCACGTTACCGCTACCAGAGATCAGAACGGTCTTGCCCTTCACGCTGTCGCCCTTAGTCTTGAGCATTTCCTGAAGGAAATACACGTTGCCGTAACCCGTAGCCTCAGGACGGATGAGTGATCCACCGAACTCGAGACCCTTACCGGTGAGCACACCGCTGAACTCGCGAGTGAGCTTCTTGTACATACCGAACATATATCCAACCTCACGTCCGCCTACGCCGATGTCGCCAGCAGGAACGTCCACGTCCGGACCGATGTGGCGAGTGAGCTCAAGCATGAAAGCCTGGCAGAAACGCATCACCTCAGCATTGCTCTTTCCACGCGGAGAGAAGTCAGAACCTCCCTTACCGCCACCCATAGGCAGAGTTGTGAGTGAGTTCTTGAAAGTCTGCTCGAATGCAAGGAACTTGAGGATTCCGAGGTTAACCGAGCTGTGGAAGCGTATACCTCCTTTATAGGGTCCGATAGCGTTGTTGTGCTGCACGCGGTATCCCATGTTAGTCTGAACGTTACCTTTGTCGTCCGTCCAGCTTACACGGAACTGATACACGCGATCTGGAATGCAGAGACGCTCAATCAGGTTTACTTTGTCGAATTCAGGGTGCTTGTTGTACTCCTCCTCGATGGTTCCAAGCACTTCTTCTACTGCCTGGTGGTACTCAGGCTCATTCGGGAAACGACGCTTAAGGTCTTCCAATACTTTAGCTGCGTTCATAATGATAGTTTTTTCTTTAAAAAAGTAATAATATTTTATAAAATCTTTCTTTCTGCTTTCAGATTGACATTTCGTGTGGTTTGGACACCCGTTCTCACCCCCTTAGAATGTCAATTTCGACGTTTTGTTTCTTGTTATCGAGCACAAAGTTACAACTTTTTTGGTTTTCTGCCAAATTTATTGACAAAAATTTAGTATTTTGGCATAAAAAATAACATTTTGTATAATTTTTGTATGTTTTTCTTACTTACTCGAGGCATTTGCAGGTTTGAGTCTCGTTTTCCTGACATTTTGTTACTCCCGTATCCGATTTCGTATTTTTTGTCCCCCAAACCAGCATTAGGAATTGCCTCGCTTTATATATAATATAATGTATAGTAGAAACGCGCCGTGTTGCGTCTTGTAACTTATTCCTTCATTATGTTTTCCCTTCTTCTTTGGCAAAAGTTCAAACTTTATCCCTCAAATTTCAAACTTTAGCGGTCTATTTTGTTCATTTTGTATTTTAAAGTGTATATTTTGTTCGAATGATTTTGCTCATTTGGAAAAAACAACTTAACTTTGCACCGCATTTAAGAAAAAGAGATTGTTTTTAAGGATATATAACATAAGATAAGAAGTCTTTTTTATATATTCATTCAGTTTAATTTAAAAAAATTTGAGATTATGAAAAAGTTTATTCTTACAGCTATCGTAGCTATTGCTGCAATGACAGCAAACGCACAGGTATGGGTTGGTGGCCAGTTCGGTTATCAGTTCTCTAAGTTGGACAATGATGTCACTGGTGACGTGAAAGTGAACCAGTTCGCTATTCTCCCTGAGGTTGGTTATTCTCTCAACGACAAGTGGGACATCGCTCTCCAGATAGGTGATGAGTATCAGAGCGTGAAGGTAGGTAACGGTAAGGCTGAGAGCATGAACGCATTCGTTGTGGCTCCTTACGCTCGTTACACTTTCTACAAGACTGGCAAGGTGGGTTTCTTCGTTGACGGTGGTTTCTCAATCAAGACTGGTGACTTCTCTGAGGAGGGTGTCGACTTCGAGGATGAGACCATGTGGGGAATCGGTATCCGTCCGGGTGTGAAGTTCGCTGCATCTGACAAGGTGACTTTCGTTGCTTCTTTCGGAGGTCTTGGTTACAAAAGCGTGGGCGACTTCTCTCAGCTCGGCTTCAACGTGAACGGTAACGCACTCCAGTTCGGTTGCTACTACTCATTCTAATATTCTCTGAGGATAAACAACATCCGATACATAACAATCCGGCCTGCTGGCATATAAGTCAGCAGGCCGGATTGTTTTCCATGAAAAAACGAAGTGACCGCCTGTCCCTTGGATTGGAGTCATGAATTACCGTGGACACTATGCATAGGATGCCGATGAACTTGTCGACGGCTATGTATTACTGATAAAGGGGATAGCAATGGCATACCTCAATCCGTACATCATGAGCATGGTCACTGACACCAACCAGTATGGATACGACTTGACAAGCTGTGTGACCGACGACGTGGATGTGGAGCTCACGCTGCCAGGACCTGCAAATGGAAATACAGAAGAAAAACCAGAAGGAAATCCAGAAGAAACTACAGAATCAACAGAATAAAGGGGTGTTCTAAAAATTCTGATTTTGGAATGCACCTACAAATGGATGTTTCATTTCGGTTGCTTTTGGTTTTCTGTGGTGCCTTTTTGTCATCATTCTCGGTTACATAGCTCGCTATGCGCCCTCAAATGCTAACAA
>JAFUVE010000070.1 GCA_017483765.1 Bacteroidaceae bacterium
GTGCTTCGCCGGTCTTTCGTGCGGACGAGGACGTCCACAACCCCAGTGTGGATGGGCTCGGTACGAGTTGGGGCGTTGGTGCTTCAACGGTTGTTACCGTGCTTCGCCGGTCTTTCGTGCGGACGAGGACGTCCACAACCCCAGTGTGGATGGGCTCAGTACGAGTTGGGGCGTTGGTGCTTCAACGGGTGTTGACCGTGCTTCGCCGGTCTTTAGTGCGGACGAGGGCGTCCACAACCCCAGTGTGGATGGGCTTGGTACGAGTTGGGGGCTGGGTTGCTTCAACGGTCGGAGACCGTCGCTCCTACGCGTGGGCGGCTCCCTTAGACCAATAAACTTCTATTTCGACAGGAGCGGGATCCATGGGCTGAAAGCACGTGGACTCTGTTGGCGTATGGACTTCTTGTCTGCTCTTTTCTCATGGAAAAGCTGGCTGGAACTATTTGTTTTTTTGATTTTTTTTTGAAAAGACCTTATTTTTTCAGAATTCTTTGTAAATTTGCATTTTATATAGAGTAAAGTAACAGAACAAGAGAATTAAAAAAAACTCTGACATACCTTTAAGATTATGTGCACAAAAAAGATATCAAGACAGTTCTGTCTGGCCGCAGGCCTGCTGATTATGCTGCTTGCAACCACTGGAGCGATGGCTCAGCAGCGGAAGGAATACAAATATTACACCGTGGACAGCGGAATGGCCGGGGCGGCCTCGACACCGACCATGCTCTTCGACGACGACATGTCGACGAAATGGTGCGTACTTAAAGATTTTGTATTGTAAAATAAACGATTTTTAATGTCGATAATCCTGCAGGAAAAATGAGAATAATCACGATTTCAGTCATGTTGCCCCTGATCCTCCTCTGCACCACTGCGCGCAGCCAGGAGGCAGGGGGTGTGCGAGTGCTGCTGCAGACCACCTATGGCGATATCCATATCCGCCTCTTCGACGACACCCCGGGCCACCGCGACAACTTCGTGCGGAACGTGAAGGACGGCATGTATGACGGCGTGAGCTTCCACCGCGTCATCCGCGACTTCATGATCCAGACCGGCAACCCCGACACGCGTCCGAACGTGACGGAGAAAGTGGAGCCGGAAGACACTACCCAGCTGGGACCCTCCATCCCGGCCGAGATCCGCTATCCCGAGCATTACCATGTCAGAGGCATGGTGGCCGCAGCAAGGGAAGGAGACGAGGTCAACCCCCAGAAACGGTCGAGCCAATATCAGTTCTACATCGTCACCGGACGGCACATCACCGAGCAGAAACTCGACGCCATCGACAAGGACAAGATGGCGGTGAGGGTGGAGCAGCGCTACCGCCAGATGATGGTAGACAACAAGCCTCATATCGACCAGCTGCGCCAGGAGCGTAAGATGGCTGCCCTGCAGACCTACCTTGACAGACTCTATGAGCAAGCCGAGGAAAAAGAATTGGAAGAAAACGGGCTGTTCTTCCCCGAAAACGTGGTCCGTGCCTACCGCTACAACGGCGGCGCTCCATGGCTCGACGGCGACTACACCGTGTTCGGCGAAGTGACTGACGGAATGAAGGTGGTGAGCAAGATAGAGAAAGCGAAGACCGACAAGGAAGACGCACCGCTGGAGGAAATCCGGATACTGAAGGCCGTGATAGAATAAGCGCAGGAAAGAGAACGAACTTTTCCTTGCGGTAAAGCCGGAGAATCACGGGATGCGGTAAAGCCGGAGGGTCACGGGATGCTCAGGATGTTCAGAATCTGGGCGGTGCGACCCTGTACATGACGGTCTGCGACAGGCCGCGGGCCAGCATGAAGAGGATGAACGCCAGCCATAGCGCATGGTTGGCGAGGGTGGGGAAGAGCAGGAAATAAGCCATGAAGAACACAGCCGTGGAGATGGCCGAGGAGAGCAGCATCTGCCGGGAAGCCGTCACGCCGATGAAGATGCCGTCCCACACGAAGGCGGCGACTCCGACAAGCGGGAGCACCCATGTCCATGCCGCATATTCCGACGAGAGGTCTACAACCTCCGGCACGTTCGTGAGCAGCCGTATGATGGCTCCGCCCGCCAGCGTGTAGACCGCCGTGAAAATCACCACCATCACCGCACCCCAACGGAACAGACGCCGGACCGTGGCCCTGAAGTTGTCAGGGTCGTGTGCGCCGTAGAACTTGCCGCCTACCGCCTCGCCGGCAAAGGCGAACCCGTCCATGATGTAGGAGAAGAGGATGTAGAACTCCATGAGCAGCGTGTTCGTGGCCAGGATGGTGTCGTCCTGCCATGACCCGGCCGACGTGAAGAACAGGAATACGGAGACGAGGCAGCATGTGCGGAAGAATATGTCGCGGTTCACCTTGAACAGCTTCAGCAAGTCGCTGCGGTTGGGCACACGGCTCCACACCACGAGACGGCGTATATGACGGTAACGGACGAGGTAGATGGCCAGGGCGATCAAAAATCCGAAATACTGGGCGATGAGCGTGCCCAGCGCCACGCCCTCCACTTTCATCCCGCATCCGTAGACAAACAGCAGGCTGGCCACGATGTTGCTGACATTCTGCAGGATGGCCACGAGCATGGGTGAGCGGGAGTCCTGCATGCCGAGAAACCACCCCGAGAGGGCTAACAAGCCCAGCGAGGGAGGCGTGCCCCAGATGCAAATAGAGTAGTAGGTTCTCAGATGGCTGAGGATGTCGGCGGAAGGCTGCATCACGGCCGTGGCCAGACGGAACAGCGGCACCTGAGCCAGCAGAAGCAAGGCGGATATGGAGAAAGCCAGCAGCAAAGAGCGGGTCAGCAGCAAGGCGGCCTCCGTCTTGTCGTTGCAGCCATAGGCCTGGGCCGTCAGTCCGCTGCTTCCCATACGCAGGAACGTGAATATCCAGTAGATGACATTGAAAAGCATGCCGCCCAGCGAGATGGCGCCGATATAAGCCGTGGCACCCAGATGGCCCACGATCGCAAGGTCGACCAGTCCCAGCAGCGGGACGGTGATGTTGCTCACGATAGAGGGGATGGCGATATGCAGTATTTGTCTGTCAAGCTGATGCATGTTTTACGGATTTTTATGCAAAGTTGGTGAATTTTTGTGAGAAAACCACTCTTTTTTCAATTAAATTGCCTAAATTTGCAAGATTATCGTGCATGGGCAAGGCAATGGCAGGCGTTCTGTCGTTGCCGGGTGCATGCCGGTGTTGGCAAAAAAATAAAAAATAGGATATAAACAATGAACAAGAAAATCGCAGCCGCCGTGAGCCTGTTTTCTCTCTCCATGCTGATGTATGGACAGAGTACAGTAGCAACCGACGGCGACGTCAACCACGACGGAAAGGTGGATATCTCCGATGTCGTGGCCGTCATCAATATCATCGCCGGAAAAGAAGGCGCAGAGCAAAAGACCAAGCGGCCATTGCAGTTCTTCGTGTCGGAAAAAGCTTTCGTCAGTCCCGACGGACAGCATGACTCCGGAGAACTGGACGAGGAGCCGGTCGCATCCAAGCGCAGACGTATGCCGGAGACCACCATCTCCACGCTCAACGAGTTCTATTACAGCTATGTGACGTCGTCAGGGGCTGTATCGGACGTCACGACGCAGATAACGTGTAGCATCGGACAATGGACTGCCGACTCATCGTGGCCAGAGAGTGCCGGGGAAGACGAGGACGTCACGTTCTATGCCTATGCCAATGCCGACGCAGATGATTTGTTCTACGTGAATGATTATGGCACACCCTGCATGGGCCTTTATATGGACAAGACCACATTGGAGCTGAAAGACTTCCTCGTGGCCAGGCAGGTGGAGTCCTTTGCACATTCTGGCGGAAACGTGCATTTTCAGTTCGAACACGCGCTCGGCGCACTTGAGTTTCGGCTGAGCAAGACCGCGAAACTGGCGGGCTACACAGTAGAGGTGCAGAAAGTTCAGCTTCACAACATACCCAGTTCCGGAGACTATTATCCTGACCACAAGGGATGGAGCGTCGACTGGGAAGACACGAAGGATTACACCGTCAACCTTTACCCGGACGAGGCAGAGGGCCGTACGATAGAGGTGACTCAGGAGTCAAAACAGCTTGGAAAGGCGAATGACTACCTCATGCTTATCCCTCAGACACTGACGCCATGGGGCAAAGAGCGTCCGCTGGAGGACGCGTATGTGGAGATCAGCTGCAAGATTTACGATGAGAGCGGCGATTACAAGGCAGGGTCGGCCACCGACTTTGGCAGCGTATATCTCCCTTTCGGCATCACCATCAAGCAGGGCTACATCACACCCGTGAACATCATCATGGGAACGGCTCTCCGGGATGCCGATGGCAACAAAATCTTTTAGACCCCAAGACTGAAAACGAGGAAGCGGCTTCTCATCGATGATAAGCCGCTTCCTCGTTTCGTCCTGTTTCTGCAGTGAGGAACTATCCGTCTATTTCAGCAGTGTGAACTTCGCTGAGATATAGAAAACCTGGCTGTTGAACTTCGTCTTGTAGAACCCGTTCTGTTTGCCGAGATAGGGCAGGCGAGTGCCCTTAGGCAGATAATAGGGTTCCCACTGTGCCTTCAGCCCCCATTCGTCCTCCTTCGGCTTGTTCTTGTCGGATATGAACTGGTTGTGGTAGACCGACGCGCCACTTGCCACGTTCGTGCAGTAATAGCCGTAGTTGGTGGACGGACCTTTCCGCAGTCTCACGTTTGTCCCGTTGATGACGAGATAGTGCTCTCCAGCACTGCCAGGCAGTCGTGTCACCTTCTTCGGGATGGACACGTCGGCTGCAGGGTAGGGCCAGAACTCATATGAGCTGCCGCCATGGTCCATCACCGTGATGGCCTCGCCCTTCTCCAGTGTTACCTGTGTGTTCCATCTCGGGTCGTCGTACGTGTAGTTCTGCTTGATCACGACCACCAGTTCTTTTGCCGTTGTCTGAGCCGTCGTGTCGACCGCCTGAAATCCCAGAACAACCAGGAGAGTCAGAAAAAATCTTGTTTTAGTCATATTCCAAAATTTTTAGTGATAAATGCGATTGTGCATAGATTTTTGTTGTTTTTTGTCTTATTCTCATGCAAAATTACAGAAAAACGCACAATCCTCAAAAATAATCCCCATTTTTTTTGGTCAATCAAAATAATATCCCTAACTTTGCACTCGCAAATGAGAAATGGCGCTTTCGTCTAGCGGCTAGGACACATGCCTCTCACGCATGGAACACGGGTTCGATTCCCGTAGGCGCTACAAAGGACAATTTTTAGCAAGTATAAATCCTCAGCAGACACAATGTTGGGGATTTTTCAATTTAAGTACTTAAATTGTCCATTTTCAAGCAATTAGTGATTATTTATTAAGACACACTGGTTAAAAAAATATCGTTTAACCAGCAGGAAAATCATTAATTGAATAACCTCTTGTTTTAGACATATTTAGACAAATGCGCTACAAAGTGCGCTACAAGATGCGCTACAAATGCGCTACAGAAATTGAAAAAAACGTTGTATTTTCCAATTTTTTGAGCCGTTGTAAAAGATTTAACATATTTTAACGCATTTTGTCTAAAATCTGATTCAATTCTGGCTGTCCTCTTATTGGTGTCCTGCACAAACAGAGACCATTATGAAGAAGAACTATGTTTCAGTAGTCTTTGACAGACGCAAGCGTGTATGTGTAACAGGAGAAGGCAAAGTGGAAATACACATCTATTTCAGCAGAAATGAGCGGAAGTACATTCCGATTCACACATGCAGCCTTCTTGCATGGAGAAAGTATCAGAACAGCGAGGAGCTAAAACGTGAGGTTGTTCTGTACAATCAAGTTGTAGAGCTTATGGAGAAAAGAGGTGAAGATTTGACCATTGAGAATCTGAATCTCCATTTGGGTAACTTTGATGTCACACCGGAAGAAAAAGAGGAGCAAGAAAAGATGGATAACCCCATGGGCTTTATCAACTTTATGAAGGAGCGTATTTCAAAGGAGAAAATAGCAGCAGCTACTCTGGCCAGGAAGGAAGTTGTTATGGATTCTCTCCAAAGATTTGGAAAGTTGTGCAAATTCAGTGACCTCAACGAAAGGAATGTATTGGCATACGATGAATTTCTTCATCAGGAGTATCCACGTTCTCAGCCGACAATTCACAGCTATCATAAGATAGTAAAGATGTATGTGAGGATTGCTTTTCAGCTTGGATTGATTCTTAAGAACCCCTATGATGCTCCATTATGTCATTTCGAGCGTGGCAAGTATAAAGAAAGACGTCCTCTTACTGAAGACGAGCTTCTTATTATAAGAAATGTGAAGCTGACAAAGAAAGAAGAACGAGTTCGTGATTTGTTCGTCTTCTGCGCATACACCGGACTTGCTTACATCGACTCTCAGATGTTTGACTTTCACACCATGACTGAGGTTGTAGATGGAACCACCTATATTGACGGAACACGTGTAAAGACTGGCAATGCGTTCTTCACCCCTATCTTGCCTCCGGCAATGGTGGTTCTGGAGAAATACAATTATAGATTGCCTCAGATTTCAAATCAGAAAGCTAATGATTTCTTGCACCTGATTGAGAGCCGATGTAAAATCAACAAGCCTCTAACCACCCATGTAGCCAGACATAGCTTTGCTACACTTTGTTTGGCATACGACATACCTATAGAGAATGTTGCCCGAATGATGGGACATTCCAACATCCGGACAACACAAGTGTATGCTCGTATTCTTAAGACTACGATTGAGCGACATACAAAAGCACTAATTACAAAGATGCGTTAACTATTTTCGAGCCTATAAGCATCCATCTTCAATAATTGCGACATTCCCGATTCCGCCGAGAATGTCGCAGTTATTTTCTCAGCGAGATATTTCTTTCCGTATATGAGGAAGATGGAGCGGACGTTGGGAATGGAATCGGCCAGGAACTGGAAGGTGTACTTCCGTGACTGGTCGATGTTGTGTGTGGCAGTACGTGTGGTGTCGGCATACTTGCCTGACAGGCGCATCGAATATTCGTATGTGTGCCAAGAATCTCCACGGAGCTCCACAGGATCGATAATCGGGTGTGGCATCTGAGGATACCAGTTGAGCCATTCCCCGTTCCAGAAACCGACGTACATCTTGTCAAGATATTCCTCCTTCTGGTCCTTTTCCCCTGCAGCGAGTGTGTTCGCAGCCTGAGTCTGGTTCACATCCTCTTCCGTGTCATCGCCATACATGCCACATTCGATGAACACCACATCGCCATGGAAATCGCCGGAATCGTCCACGCATACTGGGACGATGCCGAGTTCCGTGATGTCTGCGTCCTCTCGCTTGTCGTAGAGATAAGGAGCGAACATATTCACCGGCTGAATATGAATTTAGCGAGTGGTCTGTGTATGCGACTCATACACGTCATGGCAGACGAGCACGAAGTATGTCTCCGATTCACGGCAATAATGCAGTGACTTGTAGTAGCTGTGCGTATAATCTTCTGTCGTCCTGCAATATTGCCTCAATGTATTGATCATTGACGACATTGTGTTCCAGTTGACCACGGGCATCTGTTTGATTGCCCATGGACAGCTGTAGAACTTCCACATCTGATGGTCGCAGTCCTGATATGCCATATTGGACTGCTCTATGTAGGTGTTGTCCACGTCCAGCTTGTCAGTGACCTCCACCGTGTGGGTGTCAGTGACGTTCTTCAGCTCAACAGTCTGTTGTGCTGAAAGAATGTCCTTGTTGAACGAGAACGAGATATGCTTGCCTATCTCGTCGATGTCGAACTGACCACACATAAAAAGCTCCAATTGTTCGAGGAACTCCGTGACCGACCAATGAGGCAGAGCGTAGTTCAAGTTTGGCAACTCCCATGGAATCGGCAGCGCATTGCAGACGATGCAGTCAGCGAACTGCGAGTTCTCAATGGCTGAGAGGTCAAAGGTATATCCCAACTGGTAGTTCACCTCATCCAGCACCTGCTTGATGACCTCTATAAGGAACGGGAAGCCGACCACTGTCGGTTCCTGGTCCTTGAAGTTGATTGTTCCCTCACCGACTCTCGTTGTCGGAACCATGTCGTTCTGCACGTTGCCGGAGGTGTTGTTCACCCACGGCATGAACACAAATCCGAAGTACTGCCCCTCTCCCGTCTGCTGGTCCTCTTTCTGCTGATGGTATGTCTTCATGTACATCCCCGGATTGTCGTACGGACCGACCTCCACCCATGCCGAGCGCATCTGTATCTCATTGATATAGATGTCATCCATGGTTGTGTAATAATTCCGCTTCGAACGTCCTTCCAGAAACTGCACCTTGACTTCCGTATCGGAGAGTTCTACGATTGACACTACTCCCGACTTGTGGAAGTTCTTGTCATGAATTTCACAATCCAGTATCGTGTCCGTGAAATCGCAATCTTTTCTATAAAGATGTCCGAAGATGGCTATATTCTGAGGGCAGCCTTTCAGCGGAAAAGAAATTGAGAGTGAATAACTGTCCGCTCCCGTGAAGAAGCTGTTCTCCGATATGAAGTCAAAGGATGTGCCCTGCTTCAGCGTTGCCAACTGGTGATTGATAAGGATGACCATAAAAAAATCGTGCTAACTTTACACAAAGTTAACACGATAGTTTATTATATAGAAAGACAATAAATATTTATTTTGAAAAATAGGTATGTCTAAAGTACAATCGTCTTATAGGTAAAATAGTGAGATCCATTTTTTTACCATCTCTTATAATATTAAATTTAAATGTGCTTGTATCATCAGAAACATATGGTCTCGCTCCTTCCATCCCTCTCTTTTTAAATCTTTTTTTTAACCATTTATTTTCCTTTGGGTTATCTACATTCTCTATTTTTTTTACTATATCACCTGTTTTTAATCCTGCATTCTCCGCTCTAGAATAAGGTCTAACATTAATTATGGTATAAGGGTCTCTCACATCATATTCAATACCAATAGGTGCAGCAACCCCTGACTCAAAAATCATATATCTTTCATCCATAGGAAAATACATCCATGTTGCATAAGCATGAAGTTCTTCATTGGCTTCGAAATTTGGATTTGTGACATGTCTTTTAGCTGTTGCCTGCCAAACGATTGGAGCATAATTTATTTTAGGATCATTAATCTTTTTTGCATCAAGTGCTGCAATTTCTAGAAATAAATCCAAAGTCTTTGTTTCCTGTGTGTATCCTCTTTCATATATAGTTCTGTTTTGCTGTGTAGTAATATATTCATTCTTTTCAGTTATCCAATTGTACCTTGTAACGGTTTTACTGCCAGTATTTATTGTTCTTGTTGAAGGTGGTATGTAGGTAGTAGATATTCTTTCGTCTGCATTTTTTGAAATAGTTAAAATTATGTCAGGATTTGTTTCATTTCTTACCATATCGTATGGTAAATAAACGTCTTCCAAGATGCTTTTATCTAATAAAGGATCATCGCCCTTAATCGCAAAGTCATAATATCTACAAGGAAAAAAATCAAAATCTTTATCATATCGAGATTCGAACTCGAATTTTTTTTCTTTTCCACTTGTTAAGCTTTTCCCTTTTAAGTACGCAAATATGTTTCCATATACTTTCAATTCATCCGGTAATTCTTTTTTGGCCTTTATCTTTATAATATATTCTTGGATTTCAACTGTTTTATCGTTAATTCTTTTTTTTCGTTTTACCTTAAGTATGATTACATCCTCTCTATTATCCACGGCTTTATAGAACTGCTCTGTTGTCCAATTTAAAGCAGAATTACCATCAACTTCCGTAATAACATCGCCAATTTCAGGAAAATTATCTCTTGTTGTTTCTACTGGACTATATGATAAAAAATAACAGTGAGAAAAATTATGAAAATATTTATCTTTATATATGTGCCAAACATGGTCATCAACTATTGTAAGATAACCTCTACCCCAATCAGAGAAACTTTCAACATCAATAATGTGATTATATCCACCTGGATAATTAGATTGAGCATAAGTATTCAAATACACTAAACCCCAAATAAAAAGTAATAATTTTTTCATAACAAAATTGATTTAGTAGTTTAAAAAAGCTTTTTTTATATAATGTACATATATTTTTTGCGAATTTAGTAAATCAAAATGTTATATTTACCCCCCCCTGTTAAAAAATGTTAAAATCTGCGATTTTAAAGAATTAGCGTCTCGACTTAGGTGTTTTATTGCGTATCAATTTACAATATTCGTCCTGTGCCTGCTTCATTCCGATGTCGCCGGTGACGGAGTTCACTGTGACGAACGGCTCATCAATTCGCTGACGGAGCAAACGCATTGTCTTCGCATAATCCACCAAAGCTTTTTCGCTTTGTGGGGATTGTGTCTGTGTCGTTTGATTCTCGACAATCACCTTTTTAGGAGCTTGCCGATAATCCTTGAAGGATTCAGCCAATACTGTAGTTGCGGTTATGGTCTTTGTTACATAATCGGCGGATAGAGATCCGACCTTGTTGGTTCTCTGAGCCGTGTCCAGTGCCTCCAGGATCGGGCGAATCCGCCTGTTCTTTGTGAGTCGCTGACTTGCCACCCACTCCCCAGCATGGACGATGCCAGCCGGAGTATCGGGCAGTCCGTCTGGTGTGAATCCACCCTCCGCATAGCCTTGGGGAAGCATGAACCTAACAAGGCTCTTGTAATCAAATGTTGATTGTTTTCTTGCCATGATGCAAATTTAGATAAAATATCTGAATTATTAAACAGTTGAATATACAATTTCTATTGTCTTTTGAAGAAAGGAAATGTTTTTTGTGTCATTATAGGGGAATTGAGACTTTTTCGGTTAGTCCTTATGGGGCTATCCACGGAAAATCCCCCCTGCGCCCTTTTATCAGCAAGTTTATATTTTATCGTTACTAATAAGGTCGAGCTTTATCCGTTTCTAAAGCGGCATGTTTCCATGTTTTTTGGGTGGATTACTCTCGTTCTTATTGTGAGCCATCTCCAACGCTTTGATAATCACCGACCTGGTGTCGCATGGTAGTATGATGTCGTCGATATAGCCGAGTCTTGCTGCAGGATATGGAGAGGCGAATTTCTCTTTGTAGGCTTTAACAGCTTTTGCCCTTTCTTCATCATCTGCTTTGCGATAAAGGATGTTGCAGGCACCCTCTGCGCCCATGACGGCAATCTCTGCAGTTGGATATGCGAAATTGGCATCTGCGCCGATACACTTGGAGTTCATCACAATATATGCTCCACCGTATGCTTTTCTTGTGATAAGGGTCACTTTGGGAACAGTAGCCTCTGCAAAGGCATAAACGATTTTCGCTCCGTGTCTGATGATACCGTTATGCTCCTGGTTTACACCGGGCAAGAACCCGGGAACATCTTCCACGGCGACTATAGGTATGTTGAAACAGTCACAAAATCTGATGAATCTGGCTGCTTTGTCGCTTGCGTCAATGTCTATGGCTCCTGCAAGGAAATTGGGCTGGTTGGCCACAAATCCCACGGTCCTTCCTGCCAACCTCCCGAATCCGACTACGATATTTCTTGCAAACATCTCCTGAACCTCAAAAAAATACTGATGGTCACAAATAGGCTGGATCACATCCCGGATATCGTAGGGCATGTTGGGGTCGTCGGGGACAACGTTGTCCAGTTCATGGCATAATCGGTTCTCATCGTCCGACAATGGCATGACAGGTGCTTCCTCCATATTGTTTGAGGGAAGAAAACCAATCAGTTCTCTAATGGTCAGGATGGCTTCTTGCTCATTCTGACACACAAAATGAGCAACACCGCTTTTGCCGCCATGCACAGAGGCTCCACCCAGACTATCTTTGTCAACCATCTCATTGGTGACGGCCTTCACTACGTCGGGCCCGGTGACAAACATCTGGCTGTGTTCCTTCACCATCAAAATAAAATCTGTGAGTGCGGGTGAATAGCAGGATCCCCCGGCGCATGGACCGAGGATGGCTGAAATCTGGGGAATGACTCCGGAAGCCATCACATTCCTGCGGAAGATATGTGCAAAACCGGTAAGGCTTTCCACCCCTTCCTGGATTCTGGCTCCACCAGAGTCGTTCAGCGAAATCACCGGAGCTCCGTTTTTAAGGGCCAGGTCCTGAACTTTGGCGATTTTCTGTGCATTGGCTGCTGAAAGAGAACCACCCATCACGGAAAAGTCGAATGCATAGACAAAGACCAGGCGACCGTCAATCTTGCCATACCCGGAGATGACTCCGTCGCCATCCACTTTCTTCTTTTCCATCCCAAAATCAGTGCACCGGTGGGTTACATAACGGTCTAATTCCACAAATGTGGTTGGGTCGAGGAGAAGATTGATGCGTTGACGGGCTGTCAGCCTTTCGTCTATTTGATTCTTATTATTGTTTTTCTGTTCCATAAACGTTATTGAGTTATTGGCATTCATAATTTAGTTTCACCAGCATTTGGTCTACACGTACACTGTCTCCCTCGCTGACAAGTATTTCTTCCACCTTGCAATCATCTGAAACCTTAAGGTTCGACTGCATTTTCATCGCCTCTATCGTGAGTACCGTGTCGCCTTTGTGCAGAAGCTCTCCGGGAGTGCGGTAAATTTTCACAATCTTGCATGGCATCGGGGCCGTGATGTGGGTGTGCTCTTCTTCTTCTGCTGTGTTGTGTTTTCGCAGTCTCATATATTTTGCCTGTGAGTCCAGCATGTCGATATTGTAGGTGGAGTAGTTCACATTCACCCTGTAATGCTTTCCGTTCTCACCTCTGAATACCTCGGCGTTGTAGCTGATGCCGTCTTTCAGGATGCTGTATGTGCCGTTGAGCAGCATCGCAATATCCACATTATATACCGTGCCGTCTATGTCAATCTTGACGGCATTCCCTTCCTTTGACAGAAGGTTGATTTCCATCGTTTTCTTTCCTACTTGAATATCCATGTGTCTTTTTCTTTAATCTGGAGTTATATAGCAGCTTTTAAGATATTTATATTCTTAACACGCCTTTTTGAAGTCCGAAATTCTTCCATCGGCTTATTGCATTCTTTGGCTGAGGAACGCTCTTGTTTTCTTCCAAGTTCAAAAGGTAGTCGATGTAGGCTGCGATGACTGCCATCTCCTCACTTTCATTTTTGAATCCTGGCCTTGGTCTCAGCCGGTCGGCATTACGCTCAATAAAATCGGTGTTGTAGCTGCCATTCTTGAAATCAGGCACATCAATGATTCTTCTCAGATAGCGTATGTTGGTTGTCAGACCCACAATCTTATATTCATACAAGGCCCGTCGCATCCGTTCTATGGCATATTCACGCTTGGTGGCCCATACGATCAACTTGCCTATCATAGGGTCATAATACATCGGTATTTCATAGCCCTCATAAACGTAGGAGTCTATTCTTGTCCCGATTCCATGGGGCTCCAGTATCTGTGTAATCAGACCGGGTGATGGCATGAACCCGTGTTCGGTGTCTTCTGCGCATATACGGCATTCGATGGCATGGCCGTGCTGGCGTATGTCTTCCTGGCGGAGCTCAAGAGGCTGCCCGTCGGCGATGAGTATCTGTTGCTTCACGAGGTCTACTCCCACCACTTCTTCCGTGATGGGGTGCTCGACTTGAAGGCGGGTGTTCATCTCCAGAAAATAAAACTTGTGGTTTTTGTCAACAAGAAACTCTATCGTGCCTGCTCCCTCATATCCCACGGCTTTTGCAGCGGCAACTGCTTTGGCTCCCATCTCGTGACGAAGGTTGAAATCGAGAAAAGGGGAGGGGCTTTCCTCAACGATTTTCTGGTGACGTCGCTGAACCGAGCATTCTCGGTCGAAGAGATGGATGACATTTCCGAATTTGTCTCCTAATATCTGGAACTCGATGTGATGTGGCTCTTCAAGAAACTTCTCCACATACACGGTGTCGTCGCCAAACGACGACATCGCCTCACTTCTTGCTGCATCAAACATCTCGGCGACTTCTTCTTCATGACGTACCATCCGCATGCCTTTTCCGCCTCCGCCCATCGAAGCCTTCAGCATCACAGGAAAGCCAATTTCCCGACACACGCCTAATGCTTCCTCTGAAGAATTCAGCTTCTCCCGGGTGCCAGGTACCACAGGGACACCGGCATCAATCATTTGCTGACGGGCAGAAATCTTGTCGCCCATAAGTTCCATCGTCTCCGGCCTTGGACCGATAAAGATAAAACCTTCTTCTTTGCATCTTCTGGCAAACTCGGCATTCTCGCTGAGAAAGCCATAACCTGGATGGATGGCATCTACATGGTGCTTGTGGGCGGCTTTGATAATGTGGTCGATGTTCAGATAGCTGTCATCGGCCTGAATCCCGCCTATACACTCTGCCTCATTCGCAAATGCTACGTGACGCGACAACCGGTCGGCCGTGCTGAATACGGCTACGGAGCGTATGCCCATCTCATAGCATGCACGCATCACTCTAATCGCGATTTCACCGCGATTAGCAACTAACACTTTTCTAATCATTGTAACAATTTTATGTGGGCCACCCCCCGGGCGCACTGTAAAACATTTTCAAATGGCAGGTCTTCTGGCTTGCTCCACCTCCAAGCACCTTCCCGACTTCACGAAAACACATAACAACGCAAAGACAGTGGCCATTCTTTCTTAGAGGCTCTATAGCATAGGGGAGCTTACAGCTGCGGGGACAGTCGCAGATTCTCACTGCGTTCCCTCTTAGTTGTGCTTTACGCACAAAACCATTTGCGGCTGCAAAGGTAGCATTTATTTTTCAGAAAACCTCGCTTTTCTTGCTTTTTTCGTTGAGTCCACTTTAAAAAATGGAGTTTTTTTAGATTCAGCATAGGTCAAATATTGTTTTTTCTATAGTAAAATGCGCATGAGCATGTCATTTCTCTATAAGCGGCAGGATTTCCCGTTCAAAAATGGTTCGCTCCACGATTCTATAGTGTGGATGATAAGCCTCACGATATTCTGGCGAATGACTGATGGCGTATTTGCCAGCAGAGAGCATGCTGTCGATAAACAGCTTGTCGTCTGAATAGTTCGGCAAGTTGAGATTCATGGCGTCAATCACTTCCATTATTCCATTCCACCGGTCATGCCAGGATGATACCGAAGGATGCTTGTGGGCATTGGCACTTCGGATGAAAGACTTTTGACTTCATAAATCTCGTAAATCGGAAATTCACTTGTCTAATTTATTCTTTGCTTAATGTCAAATACCTATTGACCGTCTGCTTCAGTTCTTCCAGATTGATGAACTGCACACCACGATAAATCTCTTTTCCTTCCATCAACAGTAAAACCGTTGGTCCTGAATAGACAAGGAATCGTCCGGCAATCAGTGGCTCCTCCGAAATGTCAGAATAGAATGAGCAGAGAGAAGGGAATGCTTCTGCCAACTCCCCAACCTTGTGGAGCATGACATTGCAGACTCCGCAATCGGGTGCTTTGATGTAGAACAGGCAAAGGCGGGAGTCTTCAATAGCCTTTTCGATGTCCGCTATGGTCGTCAGATGTCTCATTGCATTATTTGTTAAACGGGATTTTACTTCTGTAGATTCTCTTTCGCCAGAGTAATCTGCATGAACTGATGATCTATATTCCTGTTCTTTTTCTTTTGAGAATAGTCTTAGCTTATCTATAGGATATGTTTACTTCTACTATTTTGCAAATATAGTAAAGGCATGTTCTAATAATTAATAAATCCAAGAGAATTATCTTTGCCTGTGTTTGCCTCTTTTTGGCATCTTTGCCCTTAACCTCTTGAACCGTAGCTCGCTACGCTTCTGCGAGTTTGCGGGCAAATCTGCTCAAAA
>JAFUVE010000071.1 GCA_017483765.1 Bacteroidaceae bacterium
AAATTTCAAATTTCAAACTTCAAAATCCTAAAACGCCACCTGCATCTGAGCCTGTATGATGTTATAGTCGTTGGGAAGCTTGCTGCCGCAGATGGCACGTGTGTACTGAGCCTGGATACGGCATTTCTTGTAGAACCAGTACTGCAAACCGATGGTAAGGTTGGTCTGGTCCCAGCCTTTGATGTCGGTGTTGCGGTTGAACGTCTCTGCGCTGCCCACGATGTCGACAGCCTCAACCAAGGGCACACAGCCCGTGATATAGCCGCCTCGGCTGCCCACGTCGCCGTCCTTGCCGCCGAGCCACTCTGCTCGCAGGCTCACTGGGCGGGCCTCCTTATATTTGCCCGGTGCATACTGACCGAATTTATACTCCGCACCCACGCTGTAGCGGTTGCGCGTGTAGTCGTCTCCCTCTTTCACGCTGGGGTTCCAAGCGGCAGTCCCCACGGCATGACCTTTGCCGAGATAGCCGGACGCCACGACTCGCAGTCCCTGAATCGGACGAACCTCAAGCTTGCCCAGGAGGTCCTTCTGGTTGTTCTTGTCCTGTTTGTTGATTTGTCCGCCGTTCATCACAGCAAACTCATAGTGCAACTTGTCGTTAAGCACGTCTCCGTAGATCATCGCTCCCATGTCGCGGCCGTAGTTCACGCCGTTCAGCGGGTCTGGGCCCTCGCCTGCCAGATACAGCACGGCCTGGGAATAGACGTCGATAAGCTCAAGCTGGGTGGGCGACATCGGATTCTCTAAAGTATAAGAATGTTTGAACTGTCCGATACGGAAGTTCACCGCTTTGTTGTTTGTTATCCTGTAATCAGTGTAGTATTCCTGAACGACACTCGAAAAATCATGCATAAACAGGAATGACCAGCGGTCGGTGATTCTTGCTTTTGCCCACAAGAGTGTACGTTTCAGATTGAAGCTGTTTTGTTTTTTTGCACTCGGGTCGCTCCAGGAATAGCCTCCCTGGGCATAACCGTTAAGCGTGATTCGCGACGATAGCTCCTTCATCCAGTCGATATCGCCGGAATTCTGTTGTCCCATCGCAGCCACGCTGCTGAACACGGCCATCAGCACGGCCAGTGTACGCCATTTCGTTGTTTGCTTTTTCATTGTTTTTAATAGTTTGTTATTTATTTGAGAAAATATAATCGACTCTTCTTTCGATTATTTTGCAAAGTTAACATTTTTTAAGCTAAAAGAGTCATAATTATATCAAAAATTCAGCAAATCCACCAAAATAATTGATATTTTGTACGGATATGCTGAATTTTAGTAACTTTTTTACACATTCCAGTAATCTGCGAGACTGATGGAGCGGCCTACACAGGCAAGATTACAAGGTGGGCTGTCTCCAGTCCGTATTGCCAGAATTTCCACTTCCGGCGATGATATTGATTACCGCCACGATGTCGCTGATGTCCACTTTCTTGTCGGTGTTTACGTCAGCGTTCTTATAGCTGGCCGTCCCAGCTATCTGGTTGATGATGGCGACGATGTCGCTGATGTCCACCTTGCCGTCCTCGTTCACATCGCCTGCCTTTGTCGCGTCTGTCACGGTGAAGGTGTAGGAGCCGAGCTTGCGGGCGGTTTTGACATTCAGCTCAGTCGGGTTATAATAGAGGCTGTATGTGTAGGTGCGCCCTTTCACCAAATCTTCCACGTGGTAGGACATGATCTTATGAACGTATGAATTGACGGACGTGTTCCAATAGACATAGGCAGGATTGCCATCCATCTGGATCATGAAATAGCCACTCGCCGTGCTCCGTGTGTTGTTGTAGATGTCCGCCTCGAGTGTCGTCACGGTGTCATACACATAATTCTTTCCGCCGACGGTCTTGGCCTCTGGCGACATCAGCGTACCTTCAACCTCACCGTTCGGTCCTTCCGTTATCTGCACAGTACGGTTGCCCTTGATTTGATACAGCATCGTATTTGTGTACGGCTCAACCACCCAGAACGTGAGGGTTTGTGTGCCGGTCGTGGTAGGCGTGAAGTAGAAGTATGCCTTGTCGTAGGTGCTGGGAGCGAGATAGAGTCCGGCATTGGTGGTCTGGGATCCATTCACAAACATACTCACGATTCCGTTGAACCCCGTTTTGTTGTCGTTGTTCATAATGGACACCTCCACTTCCTGCGGCACGTTCACGTAGCCGTTGCCGGTCAGTTTCACAGTGAATGCCAACAAGTTGCCATCAATCGGATAAGGAACACACGACGTAACCTGGTTGTTGGCGACCGTCACGTTGGCATAATAGACACCGCTTCCCGGACAGGGTTTCCACGTCTTTCCGTCGAGACTGTAGACGAGGGCGACTTTGTGCGTGCCGGCAGTGAGATAAGAGGCAAGCATGCTGCTTGTGATACTGTGTTCCAACCCTTTATGCGGGTCGAAACTGGAAGCGGAGCTGGTTTGCACCAGTGTCTTTGTCACATTTCCGTCGCTGATAACGCCGATGCCGTAATAGAACGTGAGCGTCGTGGCTGTCTTGTTGAAGAAAGTAAAGGAAAGGCGCGAGCTGCTGTACTGACAGCTTTGAGCAGTCGGACCAGTCAGCACGGCGGTCTTCGTAGGCTGCATGCCGATGACGGCCTGTTGGTCGATGGTGTAGCCGTCGGGGGTCTTGCTCGATCCGGCAGAGGTGGTGGTGTGGGGATTGAGCACGTTGATAAGGTAATAGCCGTCATACCGGCCGCCCCATCCCCAGTTCACGTGGTATTTGCCGCTGCTGTCGATGCCGTCGAGGATGAACTGATGGCCACTGCTGGTGGACGAACCGCCGTAGAGCACCGGACGTCCGGCAGCCAGCTCATTGTAGATCAAGTCATACCATTCCTCTATTGTATAGTCCATGCGGTCGGCCAGATAGGCGTTGGGGTTATATCCGAAGTACTCAATCATGGAGCTGTACATGTGGTAGCTCGACGATAGGGAGGAGCCCGTGCCGTAACTCATTTGCGACGCGTATCCACAATATTTCATCAGTTTGGCGATAGGCATGGCACGGTAGGACGATGTGTTCGACAAGTCTGTGCCGAGGTACTCGTCTTGCATGTTGCCCCAATCGAACGTGGTCACCTCCAGCGACGACAGATAGCCGATGCTGTTGTTCGACGTATAGCCGGGGATGGTCTTCTTCGTGGTCTTCGGATATTTGTAGAAGTACATATACTGCGCCATGGCGGTGGCCACGCAGCCGGTGTAGCAGTAATACTTTGCTCCGTTGGAATAGGTGTATATGGGGCACTGGCAGTTGTAGGCGTTGCCGGTGGTGCTCACCTCACCCTGGTTCCACTTGCTCTTTATCATGGGAGATACGGCCTTGCGGGAGGCCTTGCGGATGGCAAGGGCTGCCTTAGGGTCGTCGAGCGAGGCCAAAATTTCCAATTCCTGCTCCATATCGTGGAGCATGGCACGGCAGTTGTCAGGCATGTCTTCCGGGCTGAATGCACCTTCGTCGCAATAGCCCAGCACATCGTCCACGGCACTGCTCTTTGCCACCAGGACGAACGCGTCGTTGCCCGTATTCACAGCATATATGGACGCGCTGGCGTCCTCCACGCTCATCTTTTCTGTGTCGATGCGTCCAGAAATCTTATGCGGACCGCCACTGCCATCAATTCTGGAGTGGAGGAAAGCAGCGGCTTTTTCTTTGGCTGCCTCAGGCGTGATGTCCTGTGCCTGGACTGCCAGGCTCCACATCACCAATATCAATAAAAAGGTGAGTACTCTATTCATAATCAATAGTTTTTTTATTTTGAAAAAAATTTGACTTATCTATTTTCTGCGAAGATACAAAAAAACAGCAACAAAAAAAACAGATTTCATTTATTTCGGCATAAAATTTGCATTATTCATATATTTATTTGTAACTTTGCACCGCTTTTTGAAAACATAATAACACATAAAGAGAGCAAATCTATCTCATCTTTTTTCCAAATTCGGGAATTTGGATGTGTAAAAGCAGCACATTCCACAAAACTATAACAAAACGGAGAATATGAAGAAAAAGAAAAACAAAACCCTTAGAATCACCACCCTCGACACGCTGAAAGCCATGCGAAAAGGCAGCCGCGAAGCCGAGATGGAGCTGCTCGGGCCAGGATTCCACAGCCACGACCGGGCACACAAGTCGAAGAACGTGTACTCAAGAAAAACGAAGCACAAGAAAAGACCAGAGGACTGAAAACATAAAAAAACTGCCACTGCGCAATTCTTCTGCGCACAAAACCGTTATCTTTGTAGCAGATTCATCATTTAACTCTATTTTCTTATGCAATCTAACCATCAAAACAATCTTTGCGACAAGTGTGAGCAGGAAAGCGCACAAAAAAAACGTGTGTACGTAGACATGGACAACGTCCTCGTGGACTTTCCCTCTGGACTGGCCAATGTCAGTGATGAACTGAAAAAAGCTTACGAGGGACACATCGATGAGATTCCCGGGCTGTTCTCCAAGATGACCCCCGTTCCAGGAGCCATCGAGGCCATACACAAGCTGAAAGAGAAGTACGACCTCTTCATCCTCTCAACCGCCCCATGGAACAATCCGTCGGCATGGAGCGACAAGCTATTGTGGGTGAAGCGATACTTGCCTGAAGTGTTCTACAAACGCATCATCATCACCCACCGCAAGGACCTCTGCATAGGCGACTATCTCATCGACGACCGGGGCAAGAACGGCACCAGCGAGTTCACAGGAGAATGGATTCACTTCGGATCGGACAAGTTTCCAGACTGGGAGGCTGTGCTCAACTATCTCATGTAGGAACGAGAATGGAGAGAACTACCTGACAGGGGAGTCCAGAATCGGGGTGCAGCGCTGAAGGGTGTAAGGAAAAGAAGTGGCATCGACAGAATCCTTGCCGATACGCAGAATCACAACAGCGCCCCGCCGGTTGATGTCGGAGGTCAGGTCGAAAATGTAGTTGCCGATGGAATAGTAAATCGGCACACCGTGGTAGTGTTCCACGGTCTGCAATGTGTGGGGGTGATGGCACACCAGCGCGTCAGCCCCCGCAGCTGCCAGGCGATGGGCATCATGCCGCTGATTGAGTGTCGGCTGCAAGGTATGCTCCCTGCCCCAATGCAGGGACACAATGACACAGCAACCCGGATGCTCAGATTTGAGGTTACGGATTCTGGAGATGAGTGAGTCAACCGACAAAACTGAAGGCATAGGGCGGTCGGTCAGGAAAGGAAAATGTTCGAGCGGTATCGGAACGGACGAAAGCAGAAACACCTTACGGGGAGTATTTGAAAGCAGCACCGGTTGAGTGGCTGTCGCAAGCGTGGAATCGGCTCCAAATGGAGTCATACCCGCTTTTCTGACGTTCTCCACCGTGCTCATCAGTCCTCTCCTGCCCTGGTCCACTGTATGGTTGTTAGCCAGATTGAGATGGGTGAACCCATGCCGGCTAAGCGCATCAAGCCACTCTGGCTCGCCACGGAAGACGAAACGTTTGAAAACCGGGGATTTCACCTTGGTGGCCGGACATTCCAGATTTCCAACCACAAAGTCCATCGACTGCAGCAGCGAGTCCATGCCTGGAGAGAACAGGCTCTCTATGCCACGCTCCTCGATTTGAAGACGGACGCCACGGTCGAGCAGAATATCGCCAGTGAAAGCCACTGCCAGCTCTTTCTCCTCTTGTTGAGAAAAAGCCGGCAGGGCAAATAGAAATAAAAAGTGAATAGTGAATAGCGAAAAGTGAATCGTGTATTTACTTTTGCATTTGGGAGCTGATGCAGCTGCACAACAATCTTTTATTCTGCGGAATGCATCAATTTTATTTATTCTGTCCACTCCCATCTTCACTTGTCAATGATTTTTCTTGTCAACTTAAAAAGTCACACTTGCCGCATGGCTCTTTAAACTTTAAACGATAAAGACCCGCATGGCTCTTTAAACATTAAACCTTAAACTTTAAACTAATCATCAGCATCCCGAACTGTAGAAGACACGTTCATTGTCCTGTGGCATATCGTCATTCGGAATCACGATGTCGTTCATCCAGACAGGAGCCCCTTCGTTGGGCATTTCCTCCAGGTCTTTCTGCCATTCCTCGTCAGTCAGTCTGGGGTCGTTGACATCACGCTTGAACTCACGGTAGGAGAAGACGCCTCCACGGGTGAGGAAAAGCATGCCATCGATCTCCACGACAACGTAAATCTCGTAGGCCGGTCCGACCGCCTCATAAAGCACGGAAGGGTTCGGGTTATTGTCGCCGTTGGACGTGAGGACATCCGCCACGAGTGCCACCTTCTTGTCAGCCCCTTCCACATAGTCCCATGCTTCCACAGGATTTTCGTTGTTAAGATTGAGCATGTTGAGCGTGAGGTACTCGAAGTTAGCACCCGTCACCTCAATCTGGTTGTATTCTTCCTCCGTAAGTTTCTCTCCTTTCAGTTCCTTCTCACTGACATTCAGGAAGAACTGGCCATATTCCAGCATCTTCTCAGTGATGTCCTCTATCTGTTCGTTCTCGATACCGAACCGCTTGAACGTGGCAGACGTTTCCTTCATGAGGTCGCAGGCCTTCTTCCAGAACTTCACGTTCGGCTCGACATAGCCCTTCACGATCGGCTCCGGAACTTCTCCGCCACCGCACTCTGCCATGATGGGCTGCTTGCCGTAGAGGATGGCGTCATGCTTCAGCTCTGCCCATGAGGCAAGTGCGGCATTCAGGTTCTTCTTGTCCCACGCCATTCCTTGCATGAAATAGGGATAGCGGCTGTCGCCCTTCGTCATCTCCATGAGTGTGCTCACCCACTTGTTGGACACCGTCGCATTCCAGTCTATGGTAGCCATACGCCCTTTCATGCGCTTCAGGTTCGGAGTGAACCCCTCCCAGCGCTGTGCTTCCTTTAGCTCGTCGATGAGGATTTTCTCGGCAGCCGGATTGCCCATGGCGGCAAAGTAGTCAAGACCTTTCGACGCATCCCGCTTTGTGACTTTACTCTCCACGTCAACCATCTCCTGCAGCACCTCAGCATCAGGGAAATACCGCTGCGGCATGAGGTTCAGCTTGTGCTCGCTCGAGCGGAGGAACTTGGGCTTGATTCGCGTCTGCTTCTCTGCCAGTTCTTCCACCTGCTTGCGGAAGGTATCATACTTCGTCTGGTCCGTAAGCAAAGTCTTCACTGTCAACCCGTTCTGCTTCATCAGGTTCTGTACTTGCAGCAGGCTCACGTTGTCCTGTTCGCCCATCAGGAACGTGATGGGATCGACCAGGCGGTTGTACTCACCGTTCATCCCCTTCTTGTCCATCAGCTCGGCAATGAGGGCTGCACGCTGCAACTGCTCTGGTTTGTCCGTACCAAATGGAACGGTCTGCACCCACATCATGGAGCGGAAATAGCGTTTGAGTTGATCATTGCGGGTGTAGTGTCCGCGCGGACGGAATAAGTTATACATAAATTTCACTTTCGTATACCCAAGGAATTCGGAGAAGTTCTGCTCTTCAGCCTTAACATTTTCCACCTCCAGTTTAGCATCCTCCATATATGCCGGATCGATGCCTGAGACAGGCTTGTCAGTGAGCAACGACACCGCCACGGCGAAATAGGCGGCGTTCCATTTCGCCAGTTCCTGAACCTGCGGGTCTGGATTCTCGGCCGTTTCCTGGATGAACAGCTGCTTCATCGCCTCACAGAAGCCAAGCAGGCGGTCGCTCAGGTCGCTCTCCTCTGCCAGCCTGAGCAGCGAATCGAAGTAGATATGGAAGGCCTGCAGATAGAGGTCTGTGGTGATGAAACTCGGAAAGTCATGATAGTCGTTGTTCTCGTAAATCTGGAACAGCTGGTCGTATTTATCCTGCACGATAGCGAAGCCGTTCTGACCGAGTTTGGACATCAAACTCTTGGCGAAGAACTCCATCTGATAGTCGTTGACAATATTGTCGGTATTCACTTTCTGTCCGGCTGCCACCTTGAAGTTCTGCTTGAGAAGCTCTGCCTCGCGAGCCTTGATGCGGTTGACGAGCTTGATTTCATCGGGAGTGAGTTTCACCGGAATCTCCTTCCGGCCGTTCTCGCCTCCGGCCGCGTATTCTTTCTCCAGATGGGCATACATCTTGTCCCAGTACCATGAGGTCTGCTCAAAAAGCGAGCGCAGCTCGGCGCTCATGAAGAGATAGCCGTGGCGTGCGGACATGGCGTTGCGCAGCACGCGGAGCTCACTGAGCGACAGGTTGGAGATATCCATATTGGAGTTCACCTTGCCATTGAGTTTCTCCACGTCAATGTTGCCCTTGCCTGGCAGGATCACGCTCTTCTTCTGCTGGGCAAAAGCTGCCACAGAGAAAAGAACTAAACTTAAAACAACAAAAATTCGTTTCATAAGCAGTTGTTGGTTTTAAAGGTTTGTTATTATTATATGGTTTGATCTAGAAAATATAGAATGTCTAGAATAACTAGAGAATCTATAGTTTTTAGACCATCTGGAATATCTGGAAAAATCTAGAAATCCTCGTCCTGTTCTTCAAATGCTCTTCGCCCTTCCTCCTCTGATGCATCCTCGATGATGAACCTCTCGAACCGGAGGCCGAAACGTCCAAGGGAGAAATCCCCTACGGCATACCGTTCTCCGCTCATCTGCATGAGGCACCGGATTTTCATGCCTTTGGCCCTGAAGTCGATGAGTCGCCTGCCGATGCGGGATCCCCGCCAAAGGGTGCGGATATGTCCATCATAGTTCTTGAGGATGAAGAGGCGGCGGTCGGCTTGAGCGAAAAAGCGCGTTGGCTTGACCACTCCGACGAGCGCCTCTTCCTTCCCGTCGCCGTTGAGGTCGGCCGTGCAGAATCGGTAGACTTGGTATGGGAGTTCAAGCGTGTCGGTCTGTTCTGCTGAGGAGAGAGTGAGCAGGGAGAGGCTGTCGTGTACCGTCACGATGTCGAAATGCTGGGCACGTGCAGCCATCCCTGTTGTCAGGCATATCAGTATGCAAAGAGCTATTCGCATAATCAGTTGTGCTTGCGAAGCCTCAAAGACAAGACTTACTCACCGGCTGCGATGATGTTGATCACTGCCACGATGTCGGAGATGTCCACTTTCTCGTCTTCGTTGACATCGGCATTCTCATAAGTCGCCGTACCGGCTATCTGGTTGATGATGGCCACGATGTCGGAGATGTCCACCTTGCCGTCAAGATTCACGTCGCCCTTCTTTTTCGTCACGGCCTGGGGCAAGAGCTCCTCCACCTTCGATGCCGGGATGATGATGTAGCGCTGCATGGTACCTCCCTTGTCGCTGTAGTCGAAGTTGGCGATGGCAGCCGTGCCGTAGCCGGTCCGTTCGACGAGCGCGTTGAGCTGCATGGACTTGTCGGCACTGTCGTGCCAGGTGAACCAGTAGCTTGGCAGGGTGAGTTTCGTGCCGTTGATGGTGAAGGTGATGTCGTTGCGGCCTGGCATAAGGTGGAAATTCTCGGTGGAACCCGGTTTTTGCGTGCCTTTCATCGACATGTTCGAGCCTGTGGCGGAATGGGTGATATACTTGCCCGTGGCCACATTCTTGAAGCGATAATAGCCTTGCTGAGGAACGTATTCTAACGTCCATCTCAAGGAGTCGGAAAGCGCCTCCTTGTTGGCCACCTTCTTCCATCCGGCTGCTGTGGCAGCACGCTGATAGACGAATCCTTCTCCAAGTCCTCGCTCAGCGTCCTCACACATGATGCAGTACTGCTCTTCGTCGTCGAAGTTGAATGTGTAGCCAGGCACACCGTTGGAATAGCCTGAGGTCGGGCAGAGTCCGTCGACATAGAGTGAGTAGAGAAGAGCGCATCCGCCGATATACTGTGCAGGTGTGTGCTTGTCCTTGTCCGCTCCGTTCACGAACCAGTCGTAGCTGATGCCAGGGCCGGTTCCCCATCCGTGTACGCCGTCTCCGGTCATGAACACCGCCTCGTCGGTAGTGTTCTCAAGGAAGTGGAGGGTCTTGTTCGCCCAGCTTCCCAGCCATTTGCCGTATGTGGTGTTGGCTCGGGTGTCGGAACAGTTGTACCATCGCCAGTGTGTTCCCACTCCCACTCCGTGTCCGGTCTCGTGGATGACGGTACCGATGGCCTGGTTGCCGGCGTTCGGCCCGATGCGCATGTAGCCGCCATAGCTGCAGTCGGCAGTCGGTGTCTGTGCGCCATAATGTCCGCTGAGCGTGAAGCCCTTGATGGCGGTCCACTCGTTCAGGTAGTCCATGGTCTCCTGGATAGCGGTGCGGCAGCGGTTGTTGGCCGCCTCGTCGGGAGCGCCGTTGTCCCAGGTACCTACGCAGGAGCCCTTCGGGAGGGTCACCACCTTGATCACGTCGCCATAGCCCACGGCATAGGTGCCGGTGATGGCATAGGCGCGGGCATAATAGACGGATGCCGGCTCCATACCTTTCACGTGGAAGAGCATGCCCTTCTGGCTGTAGTAGTCGGTCTCACGGTGGTCGGCTATGGTCGGTTCTTTCTCCGTGCTCCAGCAGATGCCGCGTTCTTTAAAGCTTCCGCTGCCGAAAGTGGCACGGATGAGGCCGCCGTGGGCAGCCGGAATCATAAAGTCGGTGTAGGTGGTGACTTTGGGTGCCGTGCCTGATCCGTTAGCCACATGGAAAAGCAGCTCTGCTGACTCCAAGGCTTCTATCTCATCGGCAAAGTCCTTATCGCTGAGCGTGCCGTTGTTCATCTGCTCCTCAGCACCTTTGATGACAGTCATAAAGTCGGCAGCACCCTCTTTGGTCTCGTCGTAGGCCAGCAAAGCCTTGTCGATAGAAGACTGAAGTGTGTCGTATTTGGACTTTGAGAGCCTTGCCTGCTCAATCACAGTCTGAATGGCATAGGCCAGCAGCGGGTCAAGCTCTTGCTCACCGTTTATCACCTTCTCTGCCTCCGCGATATCTATCTGGAGACTTTCGCGTGCATCGTCAGAGATATGCGAGGAAGCCAGTTCCTTCGACACGTCAACGAGTCGTCCCAACTCTGCGAGCACTTCCTCATCAGTCATATAGCCCACCAGATAAAGGCGGAAGTTGTCGGTGCAAATCCAGTTTCCGGTAGCATCATCTGCCCTGAATCCGATTTCCACCATTCCTGCTATACAGTTGAAGCTGACGGTGTAGTCATCAGGTGTATAGACGGGTGTCTGCATATCGCCGGCATAGACATATGCTCCGGTGTTTTTCTTCGACGTGTTGCTCTGTGTGTAGTTCTGAGCTGCCACCACAAGCTTGTATTTTCCGTTAGGAAGGTTAATTCTCTGGTTGACAAGTCCCCACCCCACGCTTCCTGAGGCAGTCCATTTCTCCAGATAGGTTGTTCCGTGTTTCTTCTTGAACGAGGTGTTGGTCTGTGTTGTCAAGCCTCCGACAGCCCATCCGTTTGTGCTGTCTTCGAAGTCCGGGTTGACAATCAGGTCGGTGCAGTCAAGCGGGTTTTCCTCGCTCACGTTGGATTTCCTGTATGTCATGATGGCCTGTTGCAATGCCTTGTCCTCCTCCAGCACGGCAATCATGTCGACGGACTCGTCATCCGCAACTGTCTGCGCATGGTCGATGGCAGACTTCAATGTTTCCGCGCCGTTGCCACTGCCGTCTCCATAGTAGTCATTGGCGGACTTGATCGTGGCAAGCAGGGATGTCTTGTCGGTCGACATATTCTCCACAAGCAGTTGAACATAGTCAATCACCAGGTTTGCGGAGCTGCCTGACCCACTTCCAGCCAGTGCTTTGTAGCCAATCTGGATTTTTCCAGTGGTGGTCTTGTCAAGAGTGAAAGAGATTTGGTCGAGTGTCCATTTCGATGAAGGATAGCTGCTCACCTTTGACTTTACGGTTGTGCCGCTTGAGGGAATCCAAGCCAGCAGGGACGTTCCTGCAGTTGCTGTAAAGCCATTGTAAGTCGGCACGTTGACTGTGTACTCGCCAGCTGGCAGGGTGACCGTCTGGTAGTATTTCATTTCTTCACCCCAGCCCGTGGAGAGTGCCAGTCCGCCGCCGGCCCCGCCGTCATAACCTGCAGCCGGCACGCTTCCGCTGTTGAACACGCCTTCGAATCCGAACTCGTAGACTCCGGTGATGGTGTAGTTCATCGTAAAGTCCTGTGTCCAGCCGTCAATGGCCTTGATTTCCTGGGCCACATTCTGTGTGCTGGAAGCAGGATAGTTGTAATCAGAGTCAAATCCGTAGTTTTCAAGAAAATACTGGCTGACGTCGGTCTGCGCCGTCACAGCGAGGCTCATCAGCAGCATCATGATTAAAGTAATGGTTTTCTTTTGCATATAGTCTAATTTTTGTTAGTTAAAAGCGAATTTGTCAGGTCTGTTTTGCTTACCAAAGCATAGTTTTCACAAAATTAGGAAAAAAAAAGCACACACCAAAGAAAAAGTCAAAAAAAAGAGGATATGTCTTGATTAAACATATCCCCTTATTTGAAAGTTTCCGATGTATTCGGAAATTATGACAACTTGGCAAGCACCTCCTTGATGCGTCGCATCGCCTCGATGATGTTCTCGTCACTCGTAGCGTAGCTCATGCGGAAGCACTCGGGTGATCCGAATGCGTCGCCGCCTACGGTGGCCACATGTCCTACCTCAAGCAGGTACATGGCGAAGTCGGTGGAGTTGTTGATAGTGCGGTTGCCGTCGCTCTTGCCGAAATAAGACGAGCACTTGGGGAAAAGATAGAAGGCTCCCTGCGGGTCGTTCACTTCCAGTCCGGGAATGTCCTTGGCAAGCTTGACGATAAGGTTCTTGCGGCGTTCAAATGCCTGACGCATCTCCTCCACGCACTCCTGTGGTCCGTTCCAGGCTGCCTCTGCGGCTTTCTGGCTTACGGAGCATGGACCGCTGGTGTACTGTCCCTGCAGTTTGTTGCAGCCTTTCACCACCCACTCGGGAGCGGCTATGAATCCGATACGCCAGCCTGTCATCGCATAGGCCTTGCTCACGCCGTTGATGATGACCACGCGGTCCTTGATATCGTCGAACTGAGCCATGGAGGCATGGCTGCCCACATAGTTGATGTGCTCATAAATCTCGTCTGCCACGACGATGACGCGCTCATGCTTCAACAGCACGTTCTTCAGTCCTTCCAGCTCTTCTTTGCTGTAGACTGAGCCTGTAGGGTTGGAAGGCGAGCAGAGAATCAGCGCACGTGTCTTGGGGGTGATGGCGGCCTCAAGCTGCTCCGGAGTGATTTTGAAGTCCTGCTCTATTTTGGCCTCCACATACACGGGTGTACCTTCTGCCAACAGCACCATCTGAGGATAGCTCACCCAGTAAGGGGCGGGGATAATCACCTCGTCTCCAGCGTTCACGATGGCCATGAGCGTGTTGCATACTGACTGCTTCGCACCGTTGGACACGAGTATCTGAGAAGGTGCGTAAGCTAAGCCGTTCTCCGTCTTGAGTTTCTTCACGATAGCCTCCTTCAGCGACGGATAGCCGGGGACGGGACTGTAGCGAGTCCAGTTTTCTTCTACGGCCTTGATGGCGGCTGCCTTGATGTGGTCGGGGGTGTTGAAGTCGGGCTCGCCGACACTCATGTTAATCACGTCGACACCCTGGGCTTTCAGCTCACTGCTCTTCTGCGACATCGCCAGCGTGGCTGAGGGAGCCAGACGGTTCAAACGGTCTGATAAATTCTGCATTGTTTATTGGGTTTTGAGTTTAGTGTTTAGAGTTTAGAGTTGGTCGGACCTGTCAGACTGGTCAGACCTGTCGGACCTGTCAGACTAGTCGGACCTGTCAGACCTGTCGGACCTGTCGGACTAGTCAGACTAATCTGAAATCAAGAACAGGCTATTCCCTTGCCTTCCCGAGAAAGCGGAGAAGATAGAGGAAGAGGTTGATGAAGTCGAGGTAGAGCGTGAGCGATCCGAGGATGGCCAGCTTCTGCGTCGTGTCGTTCACCTCATCGCCATAGGCCAGGAACATATTCTTGATTTTCTGGGAGTCGTAGGCCGTAAGTCCTGCGAACACAAGCACACCGATGATGGAGATGATGAAATCCAGTCCTGAGCTCTTCACGAAGATGTTGACCACAGATGCGATAATCACGCCGATAAGGGCGAAGAGCAGGAACTTGCCCATCGTCGACAGGTCTTTCTTCGTGAAGTAGCCGATAAGCGCGAGTCCGGCAAAGGCTCCGGCCGTGATGAAGAATGTGGTGGCGATGGATGTGGCTGTATAGGCCAGGAAGATGACTGACATGGTCAGTCCGTTGACCACAGAGTAGATGATAAACATGAGGGCTGCCACTGTGAAAGACAGCTTGTTGATGGCAGCGGAGAGTCCGATGACCAGTCCGATTTCCACAATGGCAAGCACCCAGAACACTGCCTGGTTGGAGAAAATCATCTCCATCATCGTGTAACTGTGGGCCACGCCATAAGCCACAAGGCCGGTCACGGCCAATGCCAATGTCATCCACACATATACTTTTCTCATAAGCACTCCGAAGGCAGTTGCCACCGTCTGGGTGTTTGCAGGAGCATAAGGTGTGTAGCCCTGCTGGCCATATGCTGACTGACCATATTGGGAGCCGTACTGCTGCTGGCCGTTCTGATAGTTGTTGTAGTTGTTCATAAGCCCGATTATATTAAAAGATTTTGAATATGCTCTAACATTTTCCTGAGGACCCGGTTTTTCCAGATTTTCCGGACTTTCCGGTTTTTCCCTACTTATTGAAGTGGAGGATATGTCCCATACGCTCCTGCTTGGTGTGGAGGTAGCGCTCGTTGTATTTGTTGGGTGTCACCTCTATCGGCACATTCTCCACAATCTCGAGTCCGTAGCCCTCCAGCCCGACACGTTTGACGGGGTTGTTCGTGAGAAGTTTAATCTTGCCCACGCCCAATGCGCGCAAAATCTGTGCGCCCACGCCGTAATCGCGAAGGTCGGGGTCGAATCCGAGGTGGATATTGGCGTCCACAGTGTCGAGACCCTGCTCCTGAAGTTTGTAGGCGGCAATCTTGTTCATCAGGCCGATGCCTCGTCCTTCCTGAAGCAGATAGACCACCACGCCCTTGCCTTCTTTCTCTATCAGCTGCATGGAGCGGTGGAGCTGCTCGCCGCAGTCGCAGCGCTTCGATCCGAAGATGTCGCCGGTGGCACAGCTGGAGTGCATACGCACAAGCACCGGCTCATCGGCAGCCCATGTTCCCTTGAAGATGGCCACATGCTCCAGTCCGTTGCTTTTCTGCCTGAAGGGGATGATGCGGAAATGTCCGTATTCTGTGGGCAGGTCGGCTTCCTCGCCTTTCTCCACGAGCGACTCTTTCTGCAGTCGGTAGGCGATGATGTCCTTGATTTGTATCAGCCTGACTCCCAACTCCTCGGATTTTTTCACCAGTTCCGGCATTCTTGCCATCGTGCCGTCGGGATTGAGGATTTCGATGAGCGCCGCGGCGGGACGGAGTCCTGCCAGCCTGGCCAGGTCGATGGCAGCCTCGGTGTGTCCTGCCCTGCGCAGCACGCCGTTGTCCTGGGCATACAAGGGGTTGATATGTCCCGGCCGGCCGAAGGTCTTGGGTGTGGACTCAGGGTCAGCCAAAGCTTGTATCGTGGCGGCACGGTCGTGGGCTGAGACGCCGGTGGTGCAACCTTCCAACTTGTCGACGGTCACGGTGAAGGGGGTGCCAAGCATCGACGTGTTTTCCTCCACTTGATGAGGCAGTTCCAACTCGCGGGCACGGCTGGTGGTGATAGGTGCGCAAAGCACGCCACGCCCTTCTTTCAGCATGAAATTCACTTTCTCCGCTGTGATGGTCTCAGCAGCTGTGATGAAATCTCCTTCGTTCTCGCGGTCTTCATCATCCACGACAATAACGAATTTGCCCTGACGGAAGTCGTCAATGGCCTGTTCTATCGTAGCAAATATATTTTTATCCATTAGTGCAAAGTTAGTGAAAAGTTCAGACTTTAACGCCCAAACTATGAAGTATTTTTAATTTTTATTCTTTTTTTGCATTTTCCCGCCCGTCATCTTGAGCCGTCTGCCATGTGGAAGTGGCTACGGAGGGCTGGTCGCCTTCCAGTTCCTCACAGCGCTTGGCTATGGACTTGGCGGTGTTCATCACCACTTTCAGCTCACGGCTCAGACGGCGGCGGAAACGGCTGACACGGAAGAGGAAGAACACGCCGGCCGGAAAGAAATAGCCTACGGCCTTGTTCCATTTCGGCGACTTGAACGGCGCCGTGTGGGCGTCGGCATCGAGGATGGGGAACACATTCAGATGATTCAGCACATAGCGGTCCTTGCTGTTGGAGAGCTCCTCGACACAGTGTTCCAGTTTCTGGCTGATGGCAGCCACCTCGTCGTCGTGCGTGCTGCCGAAGAAGAGTTTGATATAGTTGGGGAAACGGTTGAGGTGCTTCGTCCGGCGGTAGGCCTGGGCCTTGTCGGCGATGTCGAGCAGCTCGTCGTGCATAAGGCCATACTGAGGATCACGTATGATGACCTCTTTCCGGAAGATGCTGCGTTTCGTCTTGATACCGAACACCTTGCGGAAGAAGTTGCGGTAGGTGTCGATATTGAACACCACAGAGTCGTTATTCGACTTGATGGTGAGGTAATAGGCTATCGGTGCCAGCACCAGTGTGCTGAACCACATGCCCAGCCATACCGGTATGGTTCCGGCATGAGCGAGATTCGACCCGAAGGAGTTGATGATGTAGTAGAATATGAAGATAATCACGGCAACGACCACAGGCATGCCCATACCTCCTTGTCGGATGATGGCGCCCAGGGGGGCTCCGATAAAGAAGAAGACAAGACAGGAGAGTGCGAGCGTGATTTTCTGCCAGAACTGGATTTTATGCATGCGCAGGTCGCGCTGGATGGCTTTCATCATCTCAGCGCGGAATTCCATGTCGCTGGCAGCCAGCGACACTTTCTGAAGGGCGTTATGCACCACCTGCGACTGACGGTTCTCCTTCATTGTCTGGAACAGGGAGTCGGCATCCACGCGCGAGAGCTTGGCGCGTTCGGCCAGAACCTTGGAGGCCTCGGCCTGCGTGGCGGCATACAGGGAGTCTTCCTGCTGGCGCTCTTTCGACCGAGTGAAAAAGCGGCGTATTTGCTCAGAGGTCTGTTCTAACGCGCTTATGGCAGACGCAGTCGTGTCGGACGCAACGGTGTCGGGACGGAGCATCTGGCGTCCTGTGTCAGGGCGATGTCCGTTCATCACCAAGTGCTGACGCTCAACCATGCGGTTGCGGCGGTGGATGAAGTTCAGTTGGGCTTTAGTGAACCCGCTGACCATCAAGGTTCCGCGTTTCATGTCGTCGTAGTAGGCCAACGCGGTGCTGTCCACATATTCCTGCAACGAGTCCACTCCCTCCAGAAGGCTTCCCATGCTCTTGGTCTTCGCGTTCTGGGAGAAGTCGTTGTCGGTCATCGAGAAGTCGGTGCTGAAGTCGATGATGAAATGCTTGTCGACGAAGGTCTCACGCCGGTATGGCACATTGTTCGTCGCCATCGCGTTGGTGCGCAGGTTCTCAAACTGCTCGCCACTGAACAGATGGAGCAGCAAGTGCTCCTTGTCGGCCGAGGTTTCCAGCATAGCGGAGTCGGCCAGGATGATATGGGCATTGGCTGCGCCTTCCGACAACTCATAGATGATCACCTCGTAGAGCATGTCGGTCTTCGGATCCTTCTCCTTCACGTAGAGGTTCACGCCGTCTATGCCGTCGTAGAACACGCCCTCCGGAATGTCAATCGTCGGGGAGGTCTGACGAACGGAATAGAGCATCTGGAACAGCATCTTCTGGGCGTAGGGGGCGGCATAGTCCTGGAAATAATAGGACACGCCGGTCATCACCACCATGAAGACTGCTATCGGACGCATGATGCGCACGAGCGGGATTCCGGCTGCCTTCATCGCCAGCAACTCCAGGCGTTCGCCCATGTTGCCGAAGGAGATGAGGGAGGCTAAAAGAATGGCAAGGGGGAGCGCCAGCGACACCAGGGTCTCGCCGGCATAGAAGAAGAACTTCGCCAGTACGTCCATCTCCAGGCCTTTGCCCACGAGATCGTCGATATACTTCCACAAAAACTGCATCATCAATATGAATATACTGATGACGAATGTGCCCACAAACAGTGTGAGGAAGTTCTTCAATACGTATTTGTCAATCTTCTTGAGCATAATTCCGTGCAAAGTTACGAAAAAAAGATGACAATTGACGAATTATTAAAGTGAATAGTGAATAGTGAAAAGTGAAAAGTACGTTTACAGCAGCTAAATGGCCTTGTTCTGCTGGTTGCATAACAACATAAGGGAACATATAAATTCTATTATGCTTATACGTTCCCACATGAAGTAGATCTGAGAAATATGGAGCTCAGGATTTCAAGACAAAAGAGTCGGCGTCGTCGAGCACGGGGAATTTCTTACGGAAAGCCATGAGTTTCTCCATGTCGATGGAGGCAACGGATATGCAAGGCTCGTTGTCGGTGGTCTCGGCCAGGACGGTGCCGTAAGGACTAATGATGGAGGTACCACCGTCGTAATGACACATCTCATCATCACCGATACGGTTGACACCCACGACAAAGCACTGGTTCTCAATAGCGCGGGCCTTCAAGAGGATGTCCCACACCTGACGACGGCTCTCCGGCCAGTTCGCCACGTAAACGGCCATGTCGTAGTCCTTGCGGTTGCGGGAGAAGACGGGGAACCGGAGGTCGTAGCACACCTGCAGCAGAATGCGTACGCCGCGCCATTCCACAATCACACGCTCCTTCCCAGCCTGATAATGCTCGTGCTCACCGCTGTAGGTGAAGAGATGGCGCTTGTCGTAAGTGGTAACGCTCCCGTCGGGCTTGACGAAGTACATCCGGTTGAAATACTTGCCACGGTCGGCCACTGCGACACTGCCACAGATAGCAGCGGAGACCATACGTGCTTTTGATTTCATCCAGGCAAGCGAACGTCCCTCAATCTCCGCATATTTCTCTGGCTGCATGACGAAACCAGTGGAAAACATCTCTGGCAGAACATAGAGGTCGGCACGGCCCGCATGGTCTATCTGGTAATCTGCGTTTCGGATATTCTGTTCGGGATCGCCCCACACAATATCCATCTGAATGACTGCAATCTTCATGTTTTCTTGAATTGACATATTGGTGTTTTTAGAGAGGAAATGGCTTGTCTGACCTGTCCGACTTGTCCGACCTGTCCGACCTGTCTGACCTGTCTGACTTGTCCGACCTGTCCGACCTGTCCGACTTGTCTGACCTGTCTGACCTGTCCGACTTGCCTTAAACCAAAAAAGCAATGCACAGACCTGCACATTGCTTTTTATGATGGAAAAGAGATAATTACTTACGTGTTACGTATGAACCGTCGCGCGTGTCAATCTCAATCATGTCGCCTTCGTTGATGAACAGCGGAACGCGAATCGTGGCACCGGTCTCAACAGTTGCCGGCTTTGTGGCGTTTGTGGCGGTATCGCCCTTCAGGCCTGGCTCGGTGTAAGTCACCTTCAGCACCACCTTCACAGGGATCTCAACAGTCAGGATGGTATCTGTGGCTGAATCGATGGAGGCCATCACGTTCTCACCTTCCTTCAGGAAGTCAACGCCCTCAATCACGTCCTTGCTGATGTTCACCTGCTCGTAGGTCTCGTTGTTCATGAACACAAGGTCGTCGCCTTCCTTGTAGAGATACTGGAACTGACGGTGGTCAACTTGCACATCCTCCAGCTTGGCACTCACAATCCATGTGCGCTCAAGCACACGACCGTCCTGCACGTCGCGAAGTTTCGTACGCATCACTGTGTTTCCCTTACCTGGCTTCACGTGCAAGAAGTCAATCACTACATAAATTCGACCGTCAAGACGTAAACAAACATTTTTCTTAATGTCACCTGCTAACATATTAGCTTCTTTTTTTTAATTATTAATAAGTTTTCGTTTTCGATTGCGATTTTATTCAAATTCTTCACCCGATTGTAAAATCTAAGCACCAAATTTTGTGCAAAATTACATTTTTTTCATAAAATGACAAAAAAAGTGACTCAAAAAGGGCATAACTTTTTGTTATTTTACATAAAATCACTAATTTTGCAACTCATTTCGGTGCTGCAGACGTCAATCGGCTGAAAAATGGGTTGTATTTCGGCCATGAAACATCCGCCACCAATGATGTAAGAATCAGAAGAAATAAAAACAATTAAATAATTAGAAACAATGAAAAGAACATTCCAACCTCACAATCGCAAGAGAGTGAACAAGCATGGTTTCCGCGAGCGCATGAGCACAAAGAACGGACGCAAGGTTCTTTCTAGCCGCCGCAAGAAGGGCCGCAAGAAGCTGAGCGTTTCAAGCGAGCATCACGGAAAATAATGTCCGTTTGACTGACATTATCAATACGGGCGCAACACCAATGTGTTGCGCCCGTATTGTGTTTTTAAGAAAATCCAGAATTTCCAGAACACCTAGAATATCTAGAATTTCTAAAATATCTGGAATTTCCAGAGAATCTATAAAAAAATCACTTCGCTGTGGTCCTGGTAGACCGCACCTCATGATGATACGACCGGTAGCCGTCGACAGGGATTTCCTCGTCGGGCTCTTCCAACGCGCCTTCCCTCGGCAACTGAAAACAAAGATACTTGATGGAGAAGCCACGCTCCAGCCACATCTGCTCGTAGTAGGTCTGGATCTCGCGCAGAGAGGAGTCCTCGCAGCCTGCGTCCGACCTGCCGTACAGGTCGTCGGTGCTTGCAAGCAACGGGAGACGGTTTCGCTCGGCCATCAGCTTGGTGTAGGTGTAGAGAAAGGGGGAGTCGGTCTTCAGATGAATCAGTCCGTTGTCAACCATCATCTTACGGTAACGCTCCATGAAATAAGTGCTGGAGAGGCGTTTCGTCGCTTTCTTCATCTGAGGGTCACTGAAGGTCAGCCATATCTCACTCACCTCACCCTCGCCAAAGAACTCATGGATGAACTCGATGCTGGTGCGGAGGAATCCCACGTTCGTCAGCCCATCGCTCAAAGCCGTCTGGGCTCCATGCCACATACGAGCGCCTTTGATGTCTACGCCGATGAAATTCTTGTCGGGATAGCGACGGGCAAGACCCACGGTATACTCGCCTCTTCCGCAACCCAGCTCCAGAACGATGGGGTTAGGGTTGTGGAAGAAGTCGGAATTCCATTTGCCTTTCATGCCGAACCCCTCTTGTTTCAACACCCAGAACGGGCACTGAACGACAAGAGGGTTCTGCTCCATTTCAGCGAATTTCGCCAGTTTTCCTTTTCCCATATGATGTTGTCAGTCTTCTGTTGCCAGTCTTCAGTTTCCAGTTGCCAGTTGTCAGTTGTCAGTTGTCAGTTTTCAGTTTTTAGTTTTCAGAGCTATGCGGACTCCTCCATATAAGGAGTAACATCACTCTAAACTCTCAACTCTAAACTCTAAACTCTCAACTATTCTATCACCACCATGGTCCAGCCGTGCTTGTCCTCTTCGATGCCGTACTGGATGCCACGCAGATGTTCAAACAGCTTGCGGCTCACCGGTCCTGGCTCCTCACCGAAATCATAACGCTTGCCGGTCTCCAGGTCGTCGATATACGAAATCGGGGAAATGACAGCAGCCGTTCCGCAGGCGCCGGCCTCTTCGAAGGTAGACAGCTCTTCTTCTGGTATCTGACGGCGCTCCACTTTCAGTCCGAAGTCCTCAGCCAGCTGCATCAGGCTCTTGTTCGTGATGGAAGGAAGGATGGAGGTGGATTTCGGAGTCACATAGGTGTTGTCTTTGATTCCGAAGAAGTTGGCGGCTCCACACTCGTCGATATATTTCTTCTCCTTAGCGTCGAGATAGAACTCGCAGGCATAGCCTTTGTCATGTGCTTTCTTGTTGGCCAGGAGTGAAGCGGCGTAGTTTCCGCCCACCTTATATATACCAGTGCCCAGTGGCGCCGAACGGTCGTGTTCACGGATAATCACGTAAGGGTTGGATGCGAAACCGCCCTTGAAGTAAGGTCCTACGGGAGTGACAAGAATCAGGAACAAGTATTCCTGCGACGGATGAACGCCCACTTGTGCGCTTGTTCCGATCATCAGCGGACGGACATACAGGGTGGCACCGCTCTCGTACGGGGGGATGAAACGTTCGTTCAGCCGAACCACCTTCTTCACCATCTCTATAAAGAGCTCGGTCGGGACCTCAGGCATGAGGATGCCGCGACATGTCGACTGAAGGCGTGCTGCGTTCTCATCGGGACGGAACACACGCACCTTGCCGTCAGGACAGCGGTAGGCCTTCAAGCCCTCAAAGGCCTCCTGTCCATAGTGAAGGCAGGTGGCGGCCATATGGAGAGGGATGGTCTCCTCGCTGCATACTTCAATCTCACCCCATTTACCATCGCGGTAGTAACACCGCACATTGTAATCTGTCTTGTGATAGCCGAACCCCAGGTTCGACCAGTCCATCAATTCTGCCATAATAGCGATATGTTTTTTAGTGTTATTTTGAAATTTGAAAGCAAAATTACAAAAAAAACTATAATTTCGTGCGTTTTTGTCAGAGAAATTTCATTATTTCATGAAAAGTGACTTTTTTTCATGCAGTAGAGACGCGCCGTGGCGCGTCTTCATACTTTTTACCATTGCTGATAAAAATACGAAGACGCACCACGACACGCTTTACGGAAAATGTTTTTGTCAGAAGACACGCAACGGCGCGTCTCTGCTTAGTGGTCTCTCACCAGGAAATTGAAGTAGGTCTTAGGATAAGGCTGGTTGTCGAGGGTGAAATGCCACCATTCGTTGGCATAATTCGTGAATCCATGCTTCTCCATCACGCGCTTGAGCAGCATCCGGTTCTTGTTGTGCGTCTTATTGACGTTGCCACCTGGATAAGCGCCCTGATATGCGGTATGGGACGGCGGACCGAAATAGTCGAAATGGCTGCCCATGTCCACTTCCTTCTTCGTGTCCTTGTAGCAAATGGTCAAATCGACGGTGCTCCCTTTGCTATGGCCTGACTTGCGGGCGATATAACGGGGAAACAAGTTGCGCTTCTCTATCGTCGGATAATACTCCTTCTTGTTCTTCTGGTCGGGGCCCTGCGCCCAGCGCACGAAATGGTCAACGGCACTCTGCGGACGGTAGGCATCATAGATTTTGATGACATACCCCATCTGGCGCAATTCGTCGGCTGCCTCCTTCAGTTTCTTGGCTGCCTGCTTCGACAGGATGGCAGCATTATCCTGGTATCCGGCCACTTTACCACCTGTAAAGTTGTTGGTGGTGACATAGCGGATGTCCTCAATCACGTCGGGCACATAGTCCCGGACCAGCACGAAGCCCTCATGGGGCTCAAACCCCTGGGCGCCAACCGTCATGCAGAGGACGGCCAGCAGCATTGCACAGAAAATCCGTCTCATTGTCATTCAGCCTCAAGCAGTTCGAACTTGAATTGTTTTTTGGTGCGTGTGTTGGTGAACGTACCGGAGAAATTGATGCCACGGGTAGAGAAATAGCCTTTGAACGTGCCGGTATGGCGGCCCTGCGGGCTGAGTTCCTTCACGGTCATCTGGCTGCCCGCCAAGGCATTCTCATTGCTTACCATCACCAGTGTGAACTTGCTTGCCGGACGGTCTTTGTAGTAATAGTAGCCACATTTCTCGCCGGGATCAGCCGTGCAGTTGATATGCATGAACACCTTATATGGTCCGATGTTGCCGGCCAGGTCTTCCCACACGGGTTCCTGCTGCCCTGCCGGATAGCCTCTGAAGGAAGTCAGCACGGCAAACAAAGATGTCAGCAGCACAAGAGTGGCCATTGCATGAAATCCAGTTTTCTTCATTTTCCTTTCTTATTTTTAATGAGACACCTATAGAAACATCTCAGATGATTTACATAGATATGCAGACGCGCCACGACGCGTCTCTACTCTCAATAGATGCGGTCATAATAAACATAGCCCAGGAACCTCCTGCCACGGTCATATACTTTCAACCAGTTGGAGGATCCAGCCGAGTAATAGACATAGGTGCCCACATCCAGTCGCCCGACGATGGCATAGTTCGTACCAGGACCTTTGCGGATATTCACGTAGCCGTCTTTCGGGTCAGTGATATAGCCCGACATAAGGTTCCGTACAGGCGCGCCATCGCTCGAGTTGTTGGGATTGACCCGGACGATTCGGCTCGTGCTCATATAGCCCATGTACGTGCCGCTCTTTGCGCCGGAATACACTTTGCTCCACCCGTTGCCTTGAGGTGTATAGTAAAGGTATTCACCTGAGTTGTAGCGGCGCACAATCGGATAACTGGTGGAAGGACCACGTCGGATGTTGGTATAGCCGTCAGGATCAGAAACACGGCCATAATACTTCTGCGCACTGACTGTGAGTGCGGAAACCATCATTAGGATTGCAAAAACAGCTCTTTTCATAATACCAAGGTTTTAATGGGTTTGTAATATTTATATGCAAATATAGTCTTTTTAATTTGAATCCACAAAAAATATAAAAAAAATTTGGGAATTCGAGTTCAAAAACAGTCATCTGCTTAAAAAATTCTTCATTTATTAGTTTGATTAATCAGGAACGCTCAGGATAAACACATATCTTTAATCTATCGTAGTATATAAATCCAATAAATTTTGGCTGTGTACCGTCCCACGCAGGTTCATACAGTTTCCACCACTTACCATTAGTCTTCTTATAAAAGAATCTCCCACTGTCTTTGGGATTGTCAAAATATTCCTCTCTGTGGTCGAAACACCATTCTGCGGTATGCACTTTTCTCACAATAGGGTAATTTTTTCCAGGTCCTTTCCTTACATTCACATAATTGTCAACAGGGTCAATTATATCACCAACATAATATCCGCTGAATTTCACAATAGAAGGAGGATATTCCGTTAAGTATTCAAGATCAACCCGAATATTGCCATTTCTCGATTTCTGGTACATTACTCCTTCACCATTCACACCATCTTTGCAATTACGTGTAAAAAAACCGAAATAGGTAGTTTGGGCACTGATGGTAATTGTCATCATTACAAACACCAGTTTCATCAAAATTCGTTTCATAAGCATTCCGTTTAATAATTAGTAAATAGTTTAGTTCTAATTCTACTACAAGTTTTAGAGTTCTTCTCATAATTAGTTTCGGTAATAGTATCGTAAAAGATGAGAAACGTTAAATACGTGAACAACAAAATAACTTGCAGAACAGTTACCATTGGCTTGAATACCACTATTTGTCAACAACTTGAAAGTTGAAATAGCTGTTTGGGTAGGGCTGATGGTTGAGCGTATAATGCCACCATTCATTCGCATAGTTGGTGAATCCATGTCTTTCCATAACTCGTTTGAGCATCATGCGATTTTTGTTGTGCATGTTGTTGACTGTTCCACCTGGGTAGTTTCCCGTGAATGCTGTATGGGATGGAGGACCGAAATAGTCGAAATGGCTTCCCATGTCAACTTCTTCTTTTGTCTCTTTATCGCAGATAGTCATGTCAACCGTACTACCTTTGCTGTGTCCTGACTTTCTGGCAATGTATCTTGGAAAAAGGTTGTTTTTCGCGATGGTTGGGTAATAGTCTTTCTTATTTTTTTGGTCTGCACCTTGCGCCCATTTCACAAAGTGGTTTACGGCACTTTGTGGTCTGTAGGCATCATATATTTTTATCACGTATCCCATGGACCGGAATTCGTCTGCAGCCTCTTTGAGCCGTTGTGCTGCCTGCCTTGTCAGTATTGCCGCATTTGCCTGATACCCGTTCACTTTTTCTCCCATGAAATTATTGGTTGTGAAATAACGGATATCCTCGATTACGTCGGGTATATAATCTCTGACCAAGACAAAACCAGAATGTGGCTCAAATTTCCTGACAGGTTGGTTTTCCGGATCGGCTATTTGATTTTTGTCGTCGGCTGCTGCTGATTCTTCGTCATCCTTTTTGTCTTTATATGCCTGTGTAGAATTACTTTTGCTGTTTTGTATGTTCGCCTTTGCTGTTGTGTCAACGGAAATTGAGTCGCGGCCAAGCCCAGTCTGTTCTGCGACTTGCCTTTTTTTACAATTCACTGCAATGACAGCTGTCAATATTATAAGTACGTAAAGGGCAAAACGTCTGTTCTGTTTTTTCTTCATAATCTTTTGCTTTTGTTTATATTAAGTTGATTTACAATGTGTCATTCAAATCCGAATGCTGTTCTCAATGGCTCTACATTCTGTATGTCATTTGCAGCCAACGAGGTGAGACCAACAGGATAATCATTTGTGCAATCTCTGGAAATTGAATATTTTCCTTCATACTTGTTATAAATGATTTTGTCGAAAGTTCCTGCGCCGAAAGTGTAAAGAATTGTTCCCTTGAACGCTGGATTGGCCTTATTCAGTCTGTTGTAAAGACATTCCACAACTCCTTTTGTGAAATTGTAGCGGTAGCAGTCCAATAAGGCTTCGTTTTCAATCAGTCCTCCTTCATACATTTTTTCGTACATCACGATGATTTCCGGAATGGAGTCACGGTTAATATCATGAACGTAATAAACTCTTCCCATACGGTATGCATTAAAACCAAGGTCGTCCGTATAGGCGTGGAGGTCTGATGCATTGACAAGGAATTCGTTCAAGGCATTGTATGCTGTCCTCTTTCTTTGCAACTTGTACTTCATCATTTTTTTCTTGTCACTTTCTTCTCTTGCAATTTTGTCCATTTTTTGTCTGTATGAGTTGTTTTCATTGACGATAGAATCATTTTTGTGGATAATGTCGTCATATTTACTTTCCCTTGACATCATAAAATACACCATTCCTCCAATTAGAACCAGCAATATTGCGATTACAGACAGTAAAAGTGTTTTGCTGATGTTTCCGTTTTTGTCTGTGGTATGCTTTCCTTGTTCAATTTGTGAATTCTTTCCGTCAATTTCTTTTCCGCCTTGTCTGCTTGGCATAACATTTTCCACCATTGTATTGTCGTTTGTCGAATTGGAATCAATAATAATCCCACATTTAGGGCAGATCATGGCGTTTGGCATCAGTGAGAATCCGCATGAAGGGCATCTGTTTGTTTCCATTTTTGTATTTGTTTAATAGGTCTATGAATTATTTCAGTAGATTAAATAATAGCACACCGGCTCGTATTACAGACTCACCTGTTTTATTGCCATATTGGCCTCTGGATGAGTTCTCGATTCTTTCGTGCATCATATGCAAAATATTTTCATTGGAATAGGGGCTGTCTATGTTCTCCTCGTGATGTCCTCCCGAGTCTCTAACAGCCTTTGCCGCCATTCTTGCCTTTTCCATGATCATTGGATATTTTAATACGCTAAAGTATTTCTTTATGGTTGAAGATATTTCAGGGTCTACGGCATAAGCCAATATCTCCTTTTTTTCTTTTTTGGGAGGCGACATATGCCATTGTGCTGCGAGAAGCAGTGCTAAATGGTTGGAAAGTTGGTGTTTTCTTGTGTCGTTATCTTCCAAGCTGTCCATAGCCTGTTTGACATCCTCTACATCACCAGACTTTAACAATAAATAGAATACAAAAGTCTCCATCATTGATTTGACTTTATCCCTATATTCACTGATTATGATTGGCTGCAAATCAAATAATAAGTCGTAGTCATAGGGACTGTTGCACATTAAAGCTGATGGAGCCATGATAAAGAACTGGTTGTTTGTAGTAACGCTCTCAACCGGCCTGTCCATATTCTTGAAACTAAACAAGACCTTGCTGTTATTGAGTAAGGCTTGATGATACTTTGATTCAAAAACAATATGGTTGTCATTTCTATCTTTCAGTTGAACGTATTCTTTTTCGATATTGACAACAACTTCATAATTCTTTATATCGTCAGCCTCCCTCATGAAAAAATGATATTCTTGAGCGAAAGTGCTGTTGATAAAAAATGTGAATAGAACGAAAAGAAAAAATATTGCTCTCATTTTTTTATCATGTGGTTATAGTTATTCTGGTTAATCTAAATAGTCAAACACCTGTTCTTTCCCGATTTTAAAAGAATGTCTCGTTTTCGGATGCCTGCTCAAGTTTTTTCTGCATTGCTTCTTTCTTGCTCTCTGTCTGATTTTGGGGGAAGGAAGTTGCAGAGGAAGACTCACCTTCTGAATAGCCAGGAACACCGTCTTGCTGAACTGTCTCGTCGTGGTTATTCTGAGGTGTTGTTTTATTCTCTTTTTCCGTTTTTTCCTTTGGTTGAATAGCACCAGGTGTATTGGAGTTTGGGACTGTGGGGTTCACGCTTTCCTGCCGCTTTTCCCCTGACAAAGTGGAAGTCTTCTTATCGTCAGTTATGCTCGCATTGTCCGAATATCTTTCATCATATATTCTTTCAGCAAGAGCGTGCATATGCTGTTTTATTTCTGTTTCTTGATCGTTCTGTGCGAAATCGCCATATGTATTGAAATACTGGTCTTGATAGTAGAGTTCTTCTTCATCCTCGTATGTCTTTTGCCTATGGTAATCACGATGGGGCTGTGCTGGTTGTTGGATTACTTCATCTTTTGGTGACTGGTGCTTATCTACAATGTCTTTGTTTGCTCCAATTTGTTTTTTATTCTTTCTTTCGGAATGATTTATGACGCTCCCCTTGCTTGTTTTTTTCTTATGTGTTGCCTCATCTTTTGGAGGTGCCAATAACAATACGGATAGTATGATAAAGCATAATGTTGCTATAATTATTGCTATGTATGCCTTGTTCTTCGTTTTCTTGTTTCTTTCCTTGTGCGCAGAAAAGTCCGATTCTATACCTTGTCGTTTCTTGTTTTCTAAGAAGTTCTGAGAATTATTGTTTCTTTCACGGCTTATATAATTCCGTAAAGCCTCAATGCTTTGTGGACGCATGGAAACTTGTGGCGACATCAGCCATTTTATCAGCATAACCATATGCCTTGAGATACCGGGAGGAATGGAGAAGGCTTCATCTCCAAGTTCAAATATTTCCTTCGAAGAAGGGGGTGTCTTCTTTGTGATGCAGTAGTATATGGAAGCCCCCAGTGCGTAAAAGTCAGTCCAGGGACCCCATTGGTCTGCTATTCCGTTGATTTGTTCTGGTGGAGCATAGCGGTTTGTAAAAGTCATGAGTTTTGAAGATGTGCTCTCATCAGAACTGGATACGATTTGTTTGCTGGCTCCGAAGTCAATTAATACACAGTTTCCGTTGCTTGCCATCATGATATTGGCAGGCTTTATGTCCATGTGCAGGATGTTGGAAGCATGAATTGCATCTAACGCATCGATTACCTGTGAGAGAACAATCTCCATCTGACTTTCTGCCAATGGATGAGTCCTTTTGTCCACTAGTTCCTTGAGCGAATATCCCTCAATGAAATCCATAGAATAATATGCCGTCTCATTCTCCTCAAACAAGTCATAAACCTTTACGATATGCTTGCTGTCCAGTAATTTAAGACGCCGAGCCTCTTTTTTGAACTTTTGTTTTTGTGAAGAAGCCAATGCCATATCCTCTTTATTTTTCAACACTACAGTGCAACCGTCTTCTTTTCTGGTCATGATATCTTTCATGAAGAATTCTTTTACCACACATTTTTTATCAGTTTTGAGATTGGTGACAAGGTATGTGTTGCCAAATCCGCCTGAAGCCAGATGGCCATCCACTCTATATGTTCCTTTTAGGACATTACCTTCTAAAAGCATGTTTGAAGCTATGTGATGCATATATGTTGTGCTTTTGTTGCAAGTTTGTGAATGTGTAGGGGAAATACTACGGTGATTTATTCAATTGTTTAAGATTGAAATATCATAATGTTTTGCTTTCTATTTGATTCTGACGGTTGCGTTGATTCCCGGAGTTCTAAGATTATTTAGGGAAATCAAAGTCGTAACCGTTCCATTTGAAGATTTTGTTTTCTATTTTTATGTCTTTTCCAACGACAGGAATAACTGCTCCGAACTCATATTCGATTTCAGCCGCATAAACAATTGGCTTGAATTTCTCTGTGAGACTACTTTCTGCTGACATTTTTTTTGTTTTTGGGTCATAGTCAAAGAATAAGAATTTAAAACTATCCGGGCCGCAATTGCAATCATCTTTTAAGTAACTGACAAGACTGATGCAAATCAGAACGTGTTGGTTGTTGCGGTTCCATATCACACATTCTATGACGTTGTTCGAGCTCCAGACACTGCAATATCCTTTTTTCATGTCCACTTTATAAAACTCATCTTCCATCCAGGTGTAGCCGAGATAATCTGTAAACGTGCGCATGAAATCCACAACGCTTGGTCTGCCGCTTCTTGAAATGGCCTTTACATTTTGTGGTGTCCACATTTTTGTGATATATTCCTCTTCTGATGTATATACATTGAAATCTTTGCCATTCCATATATATATGCAGAGCTCTCCATATTCTCCTTTGCTCATATCGAATGTTGAGAATCCATATTTATTATACAAGCTGCCTCGCTTGTCTTTATACTTGTCTGTGAGCTCAGCGTCTAATGCTAACTCTTTTGTTTGGGGATTATAATCATAAAAACACCATGACCAGTCTCCATGGATACTGCCATAAAGGAAGGGGATTAATAGGTGGCCGTTCTTACGATTCCACACTGCACAAAATATGTGGTCGTCTCCCATCCTGTTTCCAGCAGAGCAGTATCCATGGTCCACATCATATATTTGTTCATAATGCTCTCCGCCTTGTTCTATTTGATCTTTATTGATGGCATAGTGATTCATGATGGTGTTCATGAAGTCAATAACCGTGGGCGATAGTTCTGTTTCCATAACTTGCGTAGTCCAATTATTACGTAAATAGCTGAAACGAGATTCATTGTCCATAACGCTGGAGGATTCTGTAGGGGTATCATCGTATGAGTTGGACTCCTCCGGCATACTGTCGCTTTTGATTTCGGAAGCGTTTTCTGTTTGACTGCAAGTCGTTGAACTGTCTGCTACTCTTGCCTTTTCATTCTTGCATGAGATGGTCAGCAAGAAGCTTAATGTAAGAATAGCGATTGGGAAGAAGCTGATGTCAGTTCTGTTATTTTGGTGCTGATGATTCATGTTGCTGTCTATTTTAGTGATGTGAAAAAAATAACTTGCCTCACCATCCAGTTGACTGTAGGGACTTACTTTATGTATGTCCGTCCATGGTTCAGAGTACCCGTTTATGTATGTCCGTCAGTTGACTATCGTCTTGTCTTCTCGTCTTCCTTTCTT
>JAFUVE010000072.1 GCA_017483765.1 Bacteroidaceae bacterium
CAGCATCAACTACCTGACTCACAAGCAGTGCCATTCCACATTTAATGTATTCTCCGACTCAAATCAAAAACCTACCGAACGATGGAGCAAACTCCCCGTAACGCCATTGAAGAAAATGGGTTCACTGACTTTAGGAGACTGACGGCATGTCTTTTTCTTATTTTGCTTCCGCTGATATGCGGAGCCCAGGAACTCGACACATACAGCCGCCAGCTTCAGGCTGAATGGAAAGACTCCGTGCGCCTCGCACTGCGAGAAAGCTATGAGCAGAAACGCATCAAGATGGACAGTGGCGAGATGCGCCTGCATTGGGACGTGTTCGGCCACAAACCCGCAGACGGCCGCAGCCTGTACGTCTCGCTTCATGGCGGCGGAGGCGCGCCTGCAGAACTGAACGACAGCCAATGGAGGAACCAGTGGCGGCTCTACCAACCGGAAGAAGGGGTGTATGTATGCCCACGCCCTCCGTTCAACACCTGGGATTTGCATTTCCAACCAAACCTCGACCGTTATTATGAGGAGTTGATCCATATGATGGTGGCGTTTGAGGACGTGAATCCCGACAAGGTGTATCTTCTGGGCTACTCAGCCGGTGGCGACGGAGTATGGCGCCTCGCTCCCCGACTGGCCGACCATTGGGCGGCTGCATCGATGATGGCCGGACACCCTGGCGATGTGTCGTTGGAGAATCTGAGAAACTTGCCTTTCATGATTTGGTGTGGAGCGGAAGACGCCGCCTACGATCGGAACATCCGATGCCGCGAACGGATATCCGAAATGGACTCGCTTGCAGCACAAGATCCGGGCGGTTATCTCCACGAAGGACATATCGTGGAGGGAAAAGGACACTGGATGGACCGCGCAGACACGCTTGCCATAGGATGGATGAGCCAGTTCCGCCGTAATCCTTGTCCCGACAAGATTGTATGGCGACAGGAGGAAGTGACGCACCCCCACTTTTACTATCTCAGCTGCCCAGACGAGGAGGCAACCAGGGGAAAAGAGGTGAGACTGCATAAGCAGGGCAACTCATTCCATATACAGCATTGCGACTACACGAGGCTGCGAATCGGACTGACAGCCCGACAGCTGGATTTCAGCAAGGCTGTATCCGTTTACCATAATGGCAAACGGATTTTCCATAAGAAGGTGGTGCCCAGCAAGGACGTGATGCGTCGCAGCCTGGCTGAGCGTCAGGATTTATCGTTTCTTTTTGTAGCTGAATTAGAAGTTTTGATAAGGTAAGATGTGTTCTGCGAAAACACGCAGGACGCTGCCAAAAGCTGATGACCAAAACTTCATATCTCATACCAGAACTGTTAAAAACTAAAAATTTAGATAATTAAACTAAAAATGAAAGTTAAAAGTTCATTTTTAGCATAAAAAACATTACTAAAATTTTCGATAATTAAAATTTTAGTAATAAATTTGCGCTATAATCAAAAAAGAATCAGATGAACAGGAATAAAGACCAACGGACGCTGACCAAGGCTGAGATGGAGATTATGAACTGCCTTTGGGACAATGACGACAAGCCGATGACCGTGCGTGAGATTCAGGAACGCTATGCCGATCCGAAGCCGGCCTACACGACTGTGGCCACCTTCATGAAGATACTGACACAAAAGCAGTTCGTGGAGGCAAAAAAACGGGAAGGCGGTGGAAAGACGTTCTTCTTCCGCCCGCTGATATCACGCGACGAGTACCGAAGCCGGGTGATGAAGGACGTGAAAGAAAGTTTCTTCGGAGGTTCCATCAGCTCGCTTGTCAGCTTTTTTGTGAATAAGGAAAAACTGTCGGAAAAGGAAAAGGACGAACTGATGAAAATCATGGACAGCTTAAATAGCTGACAAGATTTTTTATTCCGCAACATGACTGACAGACAGACATAAAGAAAGATAAGACCTAATTAAAAATGAGCCCCGCAATGATATACATAATAAAATCGATGATGGTGTTGACACTGCTGTATGTGCCCTACATGCTGTTGCTTCGGAAAGAGTCGTTCTTCCGCTTCAACCGCATGATGCTTCTCGGCATCGTGGTGCTTTCAGTCGTTCTTCCTCTGCTGAATATTCCACTGTTCGACATCGGCGTCCATCCATTTGAAGGCAAAGGCGAAGTGACTGTGGGCATGCCTACGATTGTAGGTATTGGCGACAGCGGTGCTTTAGTCGCTCAGGGCAAGGCAGACAAAGCGACAGGAGGGATTGACTGGTGGTCGGTATTGTGCTGGACTTATGCCACAGGCATGGCAGTCACGTGTGTTGTGAAACTGCTACAAGTCATCGGAATTTACCGCCGGATCCATCATGGAGTCATGTGGACCGACAAGGTAGAAGGCTCGACCGTGTATTGTCATTGTGGAGACACAGCACCTTTCAGCTGGTTCAGAAGCATCGTCATCAGCGAAAAGGACTACGAACAGAACGGCGATGTGATCATACGCCATGAGTTGGGACATATCCGACATCATCACTCCAGCGACATGCTGTTGGTGAATGCCATCCAGGTGTTGCAATGGGCGAACCCATTCGTCTGGATGCTGGGCAGCTCGATGCGGGATATCCATGAATACGAGGCCGACGACACTGTACTGCGCAGCGGTGTCAGCGCACGTGAATATATGAGTTTATTAATGAGGAAAGCCGTCGGCTCCAGTTCCTACGCCTTTGCCAACGGCTTTAATCACAGTTTGTTAAAAAAACGAATCACTATGATGTTACGTAAAAAATCAAATCCTTGGATGCGTACGAAAGCATTGTACGCCATCCCCATGGCCGCGCTCGCACTGAGTGCTTTTGCCACCCCGCTGATTAGCAACCAGAAACTTGCGGACGAACTGTCTTTCAGCGATGCTGACAACAAAGTTACGGAAATTATTCCAAACCAGGAAATTTCAACACAAGAAAATGCAAACGAGGCAGTTGAAAACGATGCAAACAAGAATGTCACGGAGGCCGGGCAGCTGCCTTTATTGAGCAGTGGCCAGGATGAGGAAACGCTGCCAGCAGGTAATCCGGAGTCATCTGACAATGAAGAGACTGTTTCAGCCAATGCCAGCCAGCCTGACAAAAATTCCGCTACAGCCACCCCATCGCTTGCAGAATCGCCCGACACAGTGGCACCTATAAACTATTCTGCCACACTCTCCTACCCCACCTCATCTGACGATGACAAGATTTATGACATCTGCGAACAGCTACCTGAATATCCCGGCGGATTCGAAGCGTTGATGCAGGACATCATGAACAACATCCGTTATCCTAAAATTGCTCATGAAAACGGTGTGGAAGGATATATCAACGTATTGTTTGTCGTGGAGAAAGACGGAAAATGCTCAAGTTTCGAGATTGCGAAAGCAACCTACAACCAACTGAAAGACAGAGGAAAGACAGAGACAATCATACTTTCCGGCTATGGTCTCAAAGAAGAGACAGGCAATCAAGGCAATTCTGAAAGCAAAGGCTTATCTGTGGTTGGATTTAGTGAAAAGAATGCCAAAAGCACAGAAACCTCAAAGGAAGTGATTGCTTCTGCCCAGAAAGCAATGAACGACGAAGCTCTCCGAGTTGTCAAGTTGCTGAAACAGTTCAAACCGGGCATCCAAGACGGCAAGCCGGTCAGAGTGAAATTCAACCTTCCGGTATTCTTCAAACTGCAATAGAAAACAGCATCAAACAGAACGAGGATGCATCAGGCAAAACTGGTGCATCCTCATTTTTGTGTTTACCACTGTAAATCAGAAAGCAATCGGATCCCAGCCGTAGTCCTGGTACATGGTGGCAGGGACTTTGTTTTTCTTGACATAACCGGCAATGGTTTCTTTACGCTTTTCCTCACGTGCCTTCTCGTCGGAGCTGATGTGCTGGAAGTCATTGAATTTGTCGCCGAAGATTTTCTGGGCGGTAGGAAGGTAATTGCTGCCGTCCTCAACCCTGTCGAAAGCGACAACCTCGAAGGCCTCGCCTGTCTGCTTCACGTGCATAAGACCTGGATGGCTTCCTCCCGACATGGTCTTGAGCGTGTCGCCCGACAAGTTGTAGTTGAACACCCAGAAGTCGCCCCAGACACGTATGTCGTCGGGGTTGGTCTCATCAACTGCGATGATGGTCTTGCTCGGTATGCAGTATTCCCCAGGTGAATATTGCGATCCGATGGAGTCAATAAGATAGCGGTCAACCGCCAGCGGATAGGAGTCGGTTTCAGTCACTACGACAGCTGCCGTAGAGTCAGAAGATTCAGCGGCTGTGGTGTCAGATGATTTTCCTTGTTTGGAATCACACGCCCCCAAGGCTATAGTCAGGCAAAATGCTGCGCAAGTGAGCCATTTGAGATTTTTTTTCATTGTTTATAGAATTTATTAGGATTGGATTAGAATGGATAGGAATGAATATGAAGTGAAGAGTTATTTTGTGATTTGCTGCACATCGTTGTCCCCCGGTTTGAAGAGCAGTCCAGTGCAGGTCTTGGCATCCGCCTTGTAGGTCTTCAGCTCCACTTTTGTCCAGTCTATCTGGTCAGTACGCTGTGCGAGAGGCACATGCGGAATGACCGACCCGTCGCGCACGAGGATGACTGCCGGTATGTGGCCTGCCTTGATGGTCTGATAGCCACCCTCATAGACTTTTCCGTCCTGGTAGTCAATCCACTTGCCTTTGGGCAGATAGACTTCTCTTTCCGTGCCGGACTCCATCATCGGAGCGACCAGGATTTGGGAGCCGAACATATATTCATCTTCCACAAGCCATGCGCCCTTGTCGTGAGGGAATTCCACGAAGAGGGCCCTCACCATGGGCAGACCGCGGTTGGAGCAGTCCTTTGCCTGTGCATAGACATATGGCATCAGCTTGTATTTCATCTCGGCACACTCACGGAAAGCCTTGGTGAAGTCTTCGCTGATGAGCCAGGGCTCGGTGGGCGGCGCACCGTGGGCACGGGTGTGGCTCGAGAGGAATCCGAAGGGAAGCCAGCGACGGTAGATGTCCTCCGGCGATGCCGTCACGAACCCGCCCATGTCGTGGCTCCAGAATGAGAATCCGCTCAGGCCGAAGCTGAGTCCTCCGCGTAGGTCGCCGAGCATGCCGATGTTGGTCGTGGCTGCGTCGCCGCCCCAATGGAGCGCATACCGCTGCGAGCCTGCCCATGCGGAGCGTGCCCAGATGATGCCCTGGCCTGGGTATTGCTTTTCCACGGCTTCCCACAGCGCCTTGTTATAACGGAGCGGATAGAGGTTGTGCTCATAGAGTCCGCTTTTGCCGGAATGGTAGATGCCGTTGTAAGGCGCGGCCTCTCCGAAGTCGCACTTGATGGTGGAGACGCCCTGTTTGAGCAGGCCGGTGATTTTCTCCTGATACCAGCTTACTGCCTGAGGGTTGGAGAAGTCGAGCACGGCATCTTCATACGGCATACCGCCATTGAAGTTCTTCACATTCAGCCCATTGTCGATAATTTCCTTGAAAAGGCTGTTTTTAGGGGTAAAGTAAGGGAGTTGCCAAAGGCAGGTGTGGAATCCGTCGTCGGCCAGCTGCTTGAGCATGCCGACGGGGTCTTCAAACCGGTCCTTCGCGAACTGGTAGTCACACTGCCAGTCTACGCCGAACCATCCCGTGTCGAAATGGATGACATCCGATGGAATCTGGTGTTTTCTCAGCTGGGCTGCGATATCCAGGCCCTCTTTCTGGGAGAAGTAGGTGATACGGCTCATCCACGTGCCGAACGACCATAGCGGCAGCATCGGCGATTTGCCGGTGATGTTGGTGTATTCGTCAAGAATCTCTTTCGGCTCACCAAAGAAAATGAAGAAGTCCATGAGCTCGTCGGCCATGAAGAGCCGGTCGGCGCCGATGTAGCTGGCTCCGAAATCGCAGGTGACAGGAGCAGAGGTGTGCATGAAGATGCCGTACCCTCTGTTGGAGAAGAAGAACGGCACAGGCTTGTACTGCCCGTCGGTCTCCGGTCCCTGAGGGTCGGTGACGGAAAGATGCACTTTCTGCCCCACTTTATTTAATGATGTGAAAGATTCTCCGCATCCGTAAATCCGCTCACCGGGGGCCAAGGTGAACACGGGGTTGATGCTTCTGGAATTGTCCGATCCGCGCTTGATGAAAGAGAACGGGAGAAGTTTCACCTGGCTGGAGTCGTTGTCGATGATATGTCGTGTCTGGGTAAGGATTTTCCCTTTCGCGTCCTTCACGACGATACGCCACGGATATTTGCGGATTTCGATGGTGCCGAAATCCGAAGAATAAGTGATAGCATCGGCGGTCTGATTGGCAATCCACAAACTCTTCATCTTCTCGCCAATGGCCATGGAACCACTGTTTTTGAATCCGTCGCAGAACATGGGGTCATCCTCGTCCTTGTCCGTCGGCTCGATGGGCGAGGTCAGAATACGGATCCTGACCGTCCGGGGCGAGATGTTGTCCAGCTTGATTTTCAGGTTCGGGTCGTTCTCGTATGCAGCATCCGGGAAATCAAGCATCTGCATCCGCACTGGCCAGTAGCCATTGAGGTTGAAGGCCTGTCGGGGCGAGAGGCGGTAACGTTTCCAGTTGAGCAGTCCCTCACCCTTCATGTGGTCGAAGGAGACGATGGAGTCTGCGAGGAAATAGGTGTTCGACAAGTCGTTGAAGTCGGTCGACATGTCTTTCTGCATACATTGCAGATACTGCACGCCGGCATTGGTCTGGATTTGCGCGGTGGCAGGGAGGATGCAAGCGGCAGAGAGGCCGATTGCAGCAAGTAGTTGTTTCATATCGTTAGTATTTAGTTGTTCATAAGGATTGTTCGCGATGGTATCGCTCACCACTCAACAGGCAAAGAAATGCTGTGCTGGCAGAATTGAAGGCTGCCATCATTTGTGATTTTAGTTACAAGACGCGCCGCGGCGCGTCTCTACTTGGCTTAGTTAATTGACCACGGGAAGCCAGATTCGGCTGGGATGTTTCTCAGAGTGGAGTAGCTGTACGGTGCAGGGCTGGAATGCTTCCTCGTCACATTCATAGATATTGCAGAAGGTCTGGGGATTGCGGTCGATGAGGGGGAAGCAGGAACTCTGAACCTGAACCATAAGGCGGTGGCCGGGCAGGAACGTATGGGCGATGTCAGGGAGCTTGAACCTGACGTTTGTTGGTTGTCCGGGGGTGAAAGGTTCCGGTGATTTTGGATGGAACCGGTAGTTTTTCATCGCCTTTGGGTCGGTGGTGTTGAAGGCGGTGGAGTCGAGTTCCATGCAGTTGCGGTATTTTCCCCTCATCACTTCCCATCTCACGAGCATCTGATAGCCGGCCATGAGCGGACGGAATCGTGAGCTCTGCTGACCATTCATATATTGGCGGACTTTCTCTGAATATTCGAAGTCGTCGGGGAAGACATCGATGATCTTGACGATGAAATCGCAGTCGGTCGTCGAGATTGCCACATTCAGGTCTGCCTCCACTGAGCCGTCGAGCACGAGCGGCTCTGACAGCACATCCGTCTGGAAGACAGCCACGTCCGTACGGGTGGCGGCAAACCGCTGGTCGGCTGTCATATAATCCGACGGACGGCTTGTGAGCGGCTTTCCGTAGAAAGGAACGGGCCTTGCGGGGTCGGAGACGTATGCGGTTGTCTGGTCTGTCGGTTCTGCCTGTCCTATGCCGCCGTCATGCTGCAGATAGAACGGTTCTGTCGTCCGGTTGAAGGTCCATCCCTCAGGGAAATGCCTCCATTTGTTCTCACCCGTCTGGAAGACCATGGCACCGGGTTTCGGCTTCTCTCCTTTGTTGTTGAGATAATATGAGAAGAAGGGATATTCGAAGTTGTCGAGGTAATAGAACATATCTGTTTCGCCTCCAAACCAGATGTCGCCAAGATATCCGGTCGCACCTCTGCTCCATACTCCATGCGACCATGGGCCTTCCACAAGATAGAGCTCAGTCTGCGGCGACTGGTTGCGGATGGCGTTGTAGGTGGTGAAGGCTCCGAAGCAGTCTTCGGCATCGAAAAGGCCGCCCACAATCATGACTGCCGGCTTCACGTCCTGGCAATAATAGGCCACATTCCGCTCCTCCCACCATGGGTCGAGGTCGGGATGCGCAAGCATGTCGTTCCAGAACTTGCAGCTGTCGCCCAGCAGGCGGGTCATATTCCTGACTGTGCCCAGTTTGAGGTAGTCATTATAGACGTCTGTATGTACCACGTCAGTGGGGTTCACCTGATTGGGGTCTATCTGGTAGGTGTTCCAGAAAGAAGGCTTGTTGACATGCTCGAACCAGAACTCAAAGGGAAACATATCCAAAACGAAAAGTGCCCCGTTGTGGTGCGTGTCGTCGCCACGGTACCAGTCGGTGACTGGAGCCTGGGGAGAAACGGCCTTGACGGCCGGATGACTGGAGAGACCTGCCATCATGGCGTAGAATCCGGGATAGGAGATGCCGAACACCCCCACCCTCTCGTTCGAGTGGGTGTTTTTCACAAGCCAGTCAACCGTGTCGTAGGTATCACTGGCCTCGTCTATCTGGGTTTTCTTCCGTTTGTCCACGATGAAAGGGCGTAAGTCCTCAAAGGTGCCCTCACTCTTGTTTTTGCCCCTGACGTCCTGAAAGACGAGGATATACTGGTCCTTCGCATACATGGCCCATGTGGGACGTGAGAAGTCCTCATACTCATCCTCGCCATAGGGAGCACAGCCGTAACAAGAGCGGTAGATAAGGACTGGGTGCGGCACCGACTTGTCAGTCGGTTCATAGACGGCCGTAAAAAGGCGGACACCATCCCTCATGGGGATCATGACCTCACGTTTGGAATAATGCTGTCTCACCCATTCAGAGTCGATTTCCCCCGTTGCATCCTGTGCGTCGGCACAGAATGGGAATAAGAGAGTAAAAACAAAAAGAAAAAATGTTTTCATTTGGAATTGTTAGTTGGTCACTGCAAATTTACAAATAAAAATAGAAAAGCAGCCTTGGAAATGTAAATAGTTCGGAGGTTGGACGCAAAAAAATAGCAAAAAATTCAATGCGGATGATTTTTTCCCTTCCGAATGGCATTTTTTTTGTAAATTTGCATATCAAAAAATTGCCTATGACAAAAGAAATAGAATTGCATAGTTGTGCAGACCTGATAGACTACGTCAGCTCGACGGGCTTCCTCCCGCTCCTCGACAGCGGGATAAGGGGGTACAGCGCAGAGGAGCTGGTGGACGAAGACTGCCGTTACGTGACCCTGCCCGGCGGCGGATGGGACTGGCCGTTGTGGAAGTGGAAAGGCACGGTGGTGCGTGAGGGAAACTGCGCCTATGGCAAGTTTTTCAACAAGAAAGCAGGATTCATCAGCATGGACTGGTTTCCCGACTTTCTGAACTACCGCCGCAGCGTCTGTCCCGGCATCACCGACGACTCGATAGAAGAGACCATACTGATGGTGCTTCGTGAGCAAGGCAGCATGATCACTCGCGAGCTGCGTGCCGCCTGCGGATTCACGGGACCGAAGATGCGCAGCAAATTCGACGGATTTATCACCCGTCTGCAGATGAGCTGCCACATCGTGACCGAAGACTTTGTCTATCCGGTCGACCGTCACAACCATGAATACGGCTGGGGATGGTCGCTGCTGACCACCCCCGAGCAGCTGTACGGCAAGGAACGGCTGATGACCGACCACAGTCCGTCGGAGTCCTTCACCCTGATGTTCGGACACCTGAAGGACGAGCTGCCTGAGGCTGAAGACGCACAGATCAACCGTCTGCTCAGATAACGCCTACAGGTAGCCGAGACCACCGCATTTGTGGCAATGCTGTTTCCCACGGCAATTGTCGTGCAGGCAAGCACCGGAGCAAGGGCAGGCAGAGGGATGATCGTCGGGCAGAATCTCAGGAAAATCCTTGCACGGTCTGTTGAAATACCCTTTTCCTTTGCATTCAGGACAACGACGGGTCATCGGCTTCAGGTATTGCGTGGCCACCCATCCATAATCAGGATAGCACGACGCACCGGTCATTCCGCAGTTGAGGAACTTCACATAGGTGAAGCCATTGCGCTGCTTGCCGGCATAACGCACCCTGCTGTCCTTGAAGAGCTGACATTTCATCTGAAATCCATCGTTCATCATCACAGCATAGTTCTTTCCCGGGCCCGTGCGGACATTGACATTGTCGCCGGTGCAACGGTAGACGGTCTGGGCGTTGGCAATGACGGCAAGGAAAAGCAACGTCATCGCAAGAAAAATTCTTTTCATAAGCATTGGTGTTATTTTATGAGGTTTTGGGGAGTATATGAGATTTTTTATGGAGTAAATGGGGTGAATGGGCTTGTTGGGCTTAATGCATCCATCAGTCCTTCTAATGGCAAAGTTATGATTTTATTTTGGATTGACAAAATTATCTGGCAATTTGTGGCATACCGATGCATAAAAAGTTTATTATTATTGTATATTGAGTTTTTTTCAAAGTCAGAGGTCAAAAATTCATTTTTTTTCCGTATTTTTGCATAATTTTATATACTCTTATATCGTATCACTCAAAATAAACATTCCTATATGATACCCATGAAGCAACTTTTGTTCGGTGCGTTGCTGACTTTCAGCACCCCGTCTTTTTCACAAGACTTGATGACCTCCCCGGGTTGTCAAAGTTTACAATCATCAGAAGCCAAGCAGACCGTAGAACTGATAAAGAAAGTGAACGACTCTTGGCAGAGCCGCCACAAGGCCGAGTGCCGCGGATTCTGGGACAACGCTGCCTATTTCACAGGTAACCAGGAAGTTTATGCAATGACTGGAGAGCAGAAATATCTCGATTACGCTCTCCGTTTCGCAGAGCACAACAAATGGAAAGGTGCCACCGAGCAAGACAAGTCGAAATGGGAATACAAGACCTACGGAGAGGACATGAAGCATGTGCTCTTCGCCGACTGGCAGATTTGCTTCCAGATATATATCGACCTCTACAAGATCGAACACCGCGCCGAGCGCCTTCAGCGCACATTGGAAGTGATGAACTACCAGGCCAATATGTCGGAGACCGACTTCTGGTGGTGGAGCGACGCGCTCTACATGGGCATGCCCATCTTCACGAAATTGTACACGGTGACGGGCAACGAGAAGCTCCTCGACAAGCAATACGAAAGTTTCAAATGGACTGACGAGCTGCTCTTCGACAAAGAATGCCAGCTCTACTACCGCGACGGGAAATATGTCTATCCGAAGGTGAAGACCAGCTGCTCTGACGGTAAGAGCTTCTGGGCACGCGGCGACGGATGGGTGCTGGCCGGACTGGCCAAGGTGCTTCAGGACCTGCCCGCCAAGCATAAATACCGCCCATTCTATGAGGACCGGTTCAAGCAGCTGTCAGCCGGCGTGGCCCGCTGTCAGCAGGAGGGGGGCTACTGGAGCCGTTCGATGCTCTGCGAGAACGACGCACCGGGATACGAGACCAGCGGAACCGCCTTCTTCACTTACGGACTGCTTTGGGGCATCAACAACGGGTATCTGAAGAAATCGGAATATGAGCCGGTGGTGAAGAAAGCATGGAAATACCTGTCGGAAGTGGCTGTCCAGCCCAACGGAGCTATCGGCTACTGCCAGCCTATCGGAGAGAAACCAGACCCCACGCGCACAGTGGACGAGAAGTCGGAACACCCGTTCGGAACCGGAGCTTGGCTGCTGGCCGCCTGCGAATATGCAAGGTATTGTAAGTAACAGTTTTCAGTTATCAGTTTTCAGTTATCAGTTTTTTTCTACACCTAATCAATTATTGAGATGAAGCAGTTTTTCAAATATGTGTTAGCTACGATCACTGGTATCGTCATTCTCTTCTTGTTTATGCTTCTGATGGGCGTGATTTCAATCATGAGCATGAGCAGCCAGTCGAGCGTGAAAGTGAAGGACGGCAGCGTTCTTGAAATCAACCTGACAGGCAACATGTCGGAGCGGAAGGAAGACAATCCGCTGGCATCTCTGCTTGGCAATCCCAACGCGAACAACATCAGCCACGAGAACGTGATGAAAGCAATCAAGAAGGCCAAGGAGGACGAGAAAATCAAGGGTATATACATTCAGGGAGGAATCCTGACTGGAGCCACACCGGCTATGCTGGAGGAGATTCACGACGCGCTCGTGGACTTCAAGAGCTCGAAGAAGAAAATCGTGGCATACGCCGACAATTATTCTCAAGGAAGCTATTATCTCGCTTCCGTGGCCGACTCCATCGTGATTAACCCGCTCGGAATGTTGAACTGGGACGGACTGGCCTCTCAGACAATGTATCCCAAGGACATGCTCGACAAGCTCGGCGTGAAAATGGAAATATTCAAGGTGGGCACATACAAGTCGGCGGTAGAGCCGTACATGCGCAGCGACATGAGCGACGAAAACCGTGAGCAGCTCACCGTGATGCAGGATGAGATGTGGAGCAGGATGAAGGCCGACGTGGGCAAGAGCCGAAAATTGTCGGTTGACAAGCTGAACGCGTTGGCTGACAGCGGCATGACATTTGCCGACGTCAACATATACAAAAGCTCGAAGCTGATTGACAAGACAGCCTACAGCGATGAGGTGCCACAGCTGATTGCCAACACGCTCGGAGTGGATAAGGACGATTATCATGTCATCAACGTTGACGACCTGGCTTCCAGCATGAGCAACGAGCCGAAAGGCACCAGCGGCAATATCATCGCAGTGTACTACGCCTATGGCACCATCGTGGACGAGGCGGCAAGCGGCCTGGGAGCCGGTGCCGAGATTGTGGGACAGAAAGTGAGCAAGGACCTGCTGAAGCTGGCCGAAGACGACAACGTGAAGGCATTGGTGCTCCGTGTGAACTCAGGGGGCGGCAGCGCATACGCCAGCGAGCAGATTTGGCATGCTGTGGAAAAGGTGAAGGCAAAGAAGCCTGTCGTCGTGTCTATGGGCGGATTGGCGGCATCTGGTGGATATTACATCAGCAGCGGTGCCAGCTGGATCGTGGCTGAGCCGATGACGCTGACAGGATCCATCGGCATCTTCGGAATGTTCCCCATCGCCAAGGAGCTGCTGAACGACAAACTTGGCGTGCATTATCACACTGTTAAGACCAACGAGTATGCTGACTTCGGCGACTTCTCACGCGACATGAGCGAAGGCGAGAAACGCATGCTGCAAGGCTACGTCAACCGCGGCTATGAGCTCTTCACACAGCGTTGTGCCATGGGGCGAAAAGTCAGCCAGGATTCCATCAAGAAGATTGGCGAAGGCCGTGTGTGGACTGGCGAGCATGCCAAGAAGATTGGACTTGTCGACGAGCTGGGAGGTTTGTCCGCTGCACTGGAGAAAGCCAAGACACTGGCGAAAGTCGATGAGTACAGCGTGCTGAACTACCCGGCTAAGAAGAGCTTCTTCGACAATTTGTTCGACGAGAATCCTGCCGACAGCTATGCACGAGGCAAGATGGAAGAGACTTTCGGTGAATTCTACACCATGTTCCAGATGCTGAAGCACCTGAATCCTAAAGGAAACATACAGGCGGAGCTGCCATATAAGATTAAGTTCAACTTGTAGTTCCTATTTTGATTGTTTAAATTTTTATTTATTTTTCAGGCTAACAAAGATGGAGTTTAACAGTTCAAAGATATGGTATCCGCTGATTCCCTTTTCCTGGCTCTACGGGATTGGGGTATCAGTGCGGAACTTCCTGTTCGACTGTGGACTGCTCAGAAGTTCCAGCTACGACATACCCGTCATCAGCGTGGGAAACATCACGGTGGGAGGCACAGGCAAGACACCTCTCACTGAATATCTGATCCGTCTTCTCAGTCCAAAACACCAGGTGTCGATTGTAAGCAGAGGCTACAAACGGCAGACAAAAGGCTACGTACGCGCCACAAGTCAGACAAGCATGAGCGACATCGGGGACGAGCCGTTCCAGATGAAGCACAAGTATCCGCATATTCATGTGGCTGTCGACGAGAACAGGCGTCGGGCCATCGAGAACATATGCAGTCCAAATGTTCAGCCATCAACCGACGTCGTGCTCATGGACGACGGATTCCAGCACCGGTATGTACAGCCCGGAGTCAACATCCTGCTCATGGACTACAACCGGCTTCCGCATAAAGACTACCTGCTACCGGCTGGAAAACTTCGAGAACCTAAGTCCAGCTGCCGACGGGCCGACATCGTGATCGTGACAAAATGCCCTCAGGACATCACACCCACCGAAGAACACGGCATCGAGCGGTCGCTCAACCTGCAGCCGTGGCAGAAACTCTATTATGCAACATACGGATACGGCAACCTGGTGCCGATGCGGAATTACATCAGCAAGATGCAGGACGGCAGCACCGAGTCATCAATGGAACTGGCAGAAATACCGCTGTCCGACCTGAAGGCCAACAAATATGGCGTGGTGCTACTGACGGGCATCGCATCGCCCCAGCTCCTCGAGAGCGATATTCGGCAGATGTGCTCTTTCAGCTCAATACGCTTTGAGGACCACCACAACTTCACGAAGAAGGACATCGACCTGATTGCAGCAAAAATCAGTGAGCACGACAGTGGCAACACCATCGTGGTGACAACTGAGAAAGACGCCATGCGACTCATTGAATATATGCGCAACAACCCCTCCGACGACGTTGAATTCATACGCAACCGCTATAAGAACTTTTATGTCATTCCCGTGGAAGTGAAATTCATGAAGGAGATGGAAGCTGAGTTCAACCAGTTGATTCTAAGCTATGTGCAGAAAAATTCACGCACAAGCACTTTGAACAGGAAATAATATCGGTAATTTATAACAGAATAAACAACCACACATAAAGCGAAAAAGAAAGATGGCGACAGATATCAGCAAACTTGGCGAATTCGGACTAATCAGGCATCTCACCCAGCACATTGGCATCAAGAACAAAGAGACACACTACGGCATAGGTGATGACTGCGCTGTGCTGAATTATTCTGATGAGAAAGACCTGCTGGTGACAACTGACCTTCTGATGGAAGGCATTCATTTCGACCTGACCTACATGCCGCTGAAGCACCTGGGCTACAAGTCCGCGATGGTGAATTTCAGCGATGTGTATGCGATGGGAGGCACACCTAAACAAATCACCGTAAGCCTGGCATTAAGCAAGCGCTTCGGCGTTGAGGACCTTGAGGAGTTCTATGCCGGCCTGCAGATTGCCTGCGATGCCCACCAGGTTGATATCGTGGGAGGCGACACCACACCTTCTCTGACAGGATTCGCCATCAGCATCACCTGCATTGGCGAAGTGGAGAAAGGCAAGGCCATCTACCGCAACGGAGCCAAGGAGACAGACCTGGTTTGTGTGTCTGGCGACCTGGGCGGTGCCTATATGGGACTGCAGCTCTTGGAACGCGAGAAAGCCGTATACTACCAGCAGCTGAAGGAGGCAAACCAGCTGAAGGGCGACGCGCGCGAGCGGGCTCTGAAGAGCATGGAGGCATCGCAGCCCGACTTCCATGGAAGAGAATACCTGCTTGAGCGTCAGATGCGTCCGCAAGCTCGGCGCGACATCATCGAGCGACTGCGCTCTGCCGGCGTCCAGCCAACTGCGATGATGGACATCAGCGACGGGTTGTCGTCCGAACTGATGCATATTTGCAGCCAGTCGAACACAGGATGCAGGATATACGAGGAACGCATACCACTTGACTACCAGACTGCGGTAATGGCGGAGGAACTGAACCTGAATGTGACTACATGTGCATTGAACGGCGGAGAGGACTACGAACTGCTCTTCACCGTGCCCATCACCGACAACGAGAAGATGGAAGAGATGGAGGACGTGAAAGTCATTGGCTACATCACAAAGCCGGAACTGGGCATGGCTCTCATCACACGCGACGGCAATGAGTTCGAGCTGAAAGCCCAGGGATGGAATCCGCTGAGAGATGAAGAATCAAATAAGTGAATAGTGAAATCTTGAAGCAGCGAGAGCAAAGTCAAACTTGTTTGAATTTTGCCGAGTCGTGACAAGATTCTACGAAGTGAAAAGTGTAGTTACTCTGGTGATTGAGACGGACATCAGAAATTTTCGGACTTTTCAGATGAGCAGAGCTAAAGTAAGTCCCTACACACATCTTAGACTTTAAACTTTAAACTTTCATCTTTAAAGGCAGGTTCTAAAAATTAGCTTTAGGCTGTGTTTAGACTATTTTTGAGCAGATTTGCTCGCAAACTCGCAGAAGCGTAGCGAGCTACGGTTCAAGAGGTTAAGAGCAAAGATGCCAAAAAGAGGCAAACACAGGCAAAGA
>JAFUVE010000073.1 GCA_017483765.1 Bacteroidaceae bacterium
CGGATGAATCCGTCTTCTGGAGCACCAACACCCCCAACTCGCACCTCAGCCCGTCACCGAAACCTCCCCTTCCCTCCCCCCGCGTAGTAGCGGAGTAAACCGTCTTCTCGAGCACCAACACCCCCGACTCGCACCGAGCCCATCCACACTGGGGTTGTGGACGTCCTCGTCCGCACAACAGACCGGCGAAGCACGGTCAACGACAACTGCTACCATCGTTCTTTGACATCCCTCACATCCCTCTAAATTCATCTACTTTAGACCGTCCCAGCTCCGCACCTCAGCCCATCACCGAAACATCCCCGCCTTGCACCCACGCGTAGGAGCGACGGTATCCGACCGTTGGAGCACCAACGCTCCTGATACGTATTCGCCCCAATTCATGAAATAAGCTTTTTTGTCGTACGTATCAGCATCGACCTGCGTGTAAAAACGGATTTTTCACCTCCTACGCCTCCGTTGCACCGTATGACGGGCTTTTTACGTGTAGGAGCGACGGTATCCGACCATTGAAGCACCCACGCTCCTGATACGTATTCGCCCCAATTCATGGAATAAGCTTTTTTGTCGTACATATCAGCAGGAGCGTACGTGTAAAAACGGATTTCATTTCATAGTAATGTTTATTGTTTATAAAGGCAGCTCGCTCTCCCACTCCACATTTGAGCGGTCAAAGCGGATCACATACTTCTCGCCTTTGCGGCCTGCTGGCACCATCGAGCTGATATCGCAGTCGTAATGGCCTAAGGCATCCTCGAAGGCCTTACGGATACGGGAGATTTTCTCGTTGGCGGAGTTTTTCGTCGGGTCCACCAGATCGTCTATGCTCTTTTCGTTCACACGCTTCACCGACACCGCACGGTAGCAGGACAGCAGCTCGTCCCGGTGGTCCACCAGCTCCTTGATGGCAATCCCTTCGGGATGACGGAGGAAGGCGAAGAACAGGACCTTCGACAGGGCGGGCATCTTCACCTCACCCACGGTGGTGCCGGATCCGTCGACCACCGTGACATCGAAATGTTTGTCGATCCGGATTTTTGTAGACACGTCGAGCAGCTTCTTGCCCGACACCTCTTCGGTGGGCTTGCCGGTCAGGAAGGCCATGAACGCGTTGAAGGCCCGGCCCCAGTCGGTGCCGGGACGGTGAGGGAAGACGATATAGCGGTAGGCCCTGCCGCCGGGTCCGTCGTCGTCGGGCAGAGGCTGGAGGAAGCCGGCACAGTCTTCGGGAAGGTCTTCCTCCGAGAAGAAGGAGTCCCAATAGAGGCTCTCTTTCCGTCGGTCTCTCCAGGACCTCGTGCGTCCAAACAGGGGATTCTGTTCCTTGCTGTCAAGAGACGAGATCATGATGTCATTATCGTCCTGATGGTCGACGGCATGTGCCGGGAGATAGACGAAATAAAAGTCGTTCTTCTTGAACAGGTCCTTGATATCCTCGAAATGGGCCTGTATATAGCCGTTCAGCTCCGCATGGACGTTGCGCTCCAGGAAGATAAGCTCCTTGCGGTAGTCCGCCACGGCCGAGTTTCGAATCGCCACCTTATGAACCGGGAAGACGAAGCTGTCGTAGGGGAAGCGTACGCCGCCTTCCGATTCGTCCTGCTGGTTCTCGAGCCGGTACTTCTCGTCCAGGTCTTCGGGCTCCAGCTCGTCGTCGGAGGGCGAGAACAGGACGATCCGGTCGACCGCAGGATTGAACACGGGCTTGGGTGCCACCGACTCTCCGCTTGGGGAGCTGCAGAAAATGCTGTCGAGGGCAGCGGCATGTCGCTGTATGACCGCATGGCGTCGGCGCTCAGGGACAGGGAATTTCAGGATTTCGTCGCAGCTCGAGAGGTTCTGAAGCAAAGACAGGTTGCTCGTGAAGCGGAGGCGGTCCTTGCACGACTCGCCATATTCCACGGCCATCTGGAAATATTTCCGTGCGGTATGGAAACAGCCGGCATCGGCATAGAGGCTTCCGAGGTTGGAGACGACATAAACGGTCCATTCGTCGACTTCCCTGTCTGTTTCTTCTCCCTTTTTCTTTTCCGCTTCCAGCTCCTCAAGATACCGCTTATACCAGTAGGCAGCCTTGTTGTAGTCAATCTTGGTGATCGTGCCGAACTGGTAGGAGACCCCGATCATCGCCATGCCTAACGTGCAGCCGAGGGAAGCGCCACGCTCCACCCAGCAGCGTCCCTCCTCCACCTCGTGGTCGCGGTAGAGACATATACCAAAACTCACCATGCCCTCTTTCACGCCGTGCTCGGCTGCCAATTGCATCAGTTTCTTGTGTTCGTCGTAACTCGTCACGATGGAGGCGCCAATCGTGTAGGCATCGTCATAGCCGTAGTCGCGGCACAAAATCAGGACATCCTGTTGGAGCAGTTCGGATGCGGCATCGTTTTCCCGGAAAAACTCGTTGTTGTAGTCTTTCAAAGCCTCCAAGGCGCCAGGTATGGCCTTGTATTTCTCTGGTCCGATCTTCCCGTTCTCGTTGACGATCTCCGTCACGAGGAATTTGGCGGCGACGGGAAATTTGTAGGTCAGCAGCCAGGGTCCGCAGGTATAAAGAGTGAAGAGAGGTCCTTCGTTCTTCACTTTCTCGCGCTCCAGCGTGTCGGTCAGCTCTTCGGGAATCTGGCTAAGTTTGACTTTGCGCGCTTTCTCCTCGCGTTCTATCCGCTCGTTTTTCAGCAGTTGCTCCTCAGTCATGAGGTCGTCGCTGAACAGCATGGAATAGAGCGGTTCTGTCATATAGTTGTAGACATACGTCTCCCACTGGGTGAGCTTGATATGGAAGAGCTTTTTCAGACGGATTCTCAGCTTCACGTGCCACTTGATTTCTGATAGTTTCATAGTCTAATTTTTATGTGTTTTGATTTCTCCGATGCAAAATTGTGAAAAAAAATTGAATTTCACAAGATAAAGGAGGGAAAAATTAAGTGAAGAGTGAAGAATGAAGAATGAAGAATTTTAAACGGTATACGCAATATATATCCGAAGTACGTAACTGTGACGTGATGAACTATAAAACAGATTTTTATATTACTAGCTTCGCCGGTCTGTTGAGCGGGCGGGGACGCCCACAACCCCAGCCAAGGACAATTCAGCAGAAAGAGTAAATACACTTTTCACTTTTCATTGGTCACTTTTTATTGGCGTTGGTCGCGAATTTGGTGATGTCGTTCTTCTTCCATGCCAGCTCCTTGAAGCCTTTGCGTTTTTCTCCCCTGGGCAGTTTTCCCTCCCTGACGAGGTTGTCGAAGGTTGCCCTGCTGACGCCCAGCATCTGACACGCCTCGTATTTGCTGATGTAAGGTGCCGTAATAGTTTTCAGGATGTCGACGATCTGGATGCATTCCTCCTCCGTCATGTTGCAGGTGTCAGTGTCGATGTTTTCGACGAATTGCATGAGAATTTTTTTGATGATTCCTAACATAGCTAAATTGGTATTATGTTTTGAGAGACGTTTGACGCCTCACTCGATTTTTTTGCAAATTTACGCCAAAAAGGGCGTTTTTTCCTTGCAAAAGGGTGTGCAAGGCTTGCAAAACACACTTAATTTGAGGTTTGAAGTTTGAAATTTGAGGTTTATCCATCCGGACGGGATGGTTAAATGAAGAATGAAGAATGAGGAATGAGGAATTGGCCATGCGGACGAGGTAGTAGGTAATGAGATTCTGGAGCAGCGAGAGCAGAGCCATGCTTGCTTGAGCTATGCCAAGTCGTGACAGAATCCTGCGAAGCGAATCTGTCTTTACAGCAGAGACGTAAAAGATACGTAGTACGGTATATGCAATGAATCACCGAGGTACGAAACTGAAACGTACAGAACTATAAAACAGATTTTTATGTAGAGTTACTATACCAAACTACGATTCAGATACGTAAAACGGGATATGCAGACAGGGCACGAACAACAAGGCCGTTTACACTACAATCCGACCCCTTGCGCTCAAAGTCACAACGGGCCGGACAACATATCAAATCTCTGCCTGGCAGAGGCGTCGGTCTTGTCCGGATTCTTCTCACATTTCTCCTTGATTTTCAGAACCTTTATCCGGACCAAAAACATCGTCTTCTCTCCTTCTCCTCCATAATTCTTACTGTCTCAACACTTGATAATCACATTTCTTCCTCGTTTCATAAGAATCTTTTTCGGGCCATGCCGCTGTCCCCTTTACTGCATCTCCCTGGGGATTAAAAATGCCCCGATGTCGGCTCAGCGACACCAGGAGGCGTCACGATGCGATACGGGGCATTTTACTTCTTATACTATCTATGTCTGTCGTCGGGCCAGGGCACTTGCCAAGCCGACATGAATGAACTGGGTTTGATTTTGAACTTCATTTTCTGCTGTCAGAAGATGGATTTAATGTAATTGACACCTGAGTCGAAGCATGCCATATGGATGATGATGCCGACTTCTGGTCTGTTTTGTTTGTCTGAGAGGGTTGGAATAAATAAGGATTGAATTTGGGGTTAGAATCTTTTTCGTGTGTTAAAGGGAACTCGTCCCATCCTAAAAAATCATTTTCTCGCCACGAATGGAAATAGGCTTCAAAGTTAGAAATTTTATTTAATTTTACCAAATTTTTTTTAATATATTCCGTCATTTTTACACATAATTCAGAAAAATCGCTTAATCTGAACCTGCTATATTAGTTGAAAGTTGAATGTTTAATGTTGAAAGTGCCATGCGGATGGAAAGGTTGATACACTGGTCACTTTGGCAAGGGGGTGACCGTGCTTCGCCGGTCTGTTGTGCGGGCGAGACGCCCACAAACCCAGCCAAGGACAATTCAGCAGCAAGAGTAAATACACTTTTCACTTTTGCGATGCTGTTTATACAAATGCTGATAAATTCTTTCGGATTAGGATTTGAGAAAATATCAGGGGGATTATGCGGTTTTTCGAAAAAATAGTTGTAACTTTGCGACATAACCAAAATATTTATATCCACATCATGAGAAAAAGTCTTATTCAGTTAATGTTCATCGCCATTGCCTGCACAGCGGCGATGACATCATGCAACGACCATCATTACTACCCCTACGAGAGGCCCTACCGCCCTCAAAGAACCACGAAGACAAAACAACCGCCATTCCTTCAGAAAGGCGACAAGGTGGCACTCGTCTCCCCGTCATACTTCACGCCGATGGAGAACGTGGACAAGACCGTGGAGCTGATCAAAGAATGGGGATTTGAACCGGTTGTCGGCCCTAATGTGGGTAAGACGGACGCTGGCAAATATGCCGGCACCGTCAGCGAGCGCAAGAGCGACATGCTTTGGGCGCTCAACGACAACAGCATCAAGGCCATCATCTGCAACAGAGGAGGATACGGTTCGCTGCAAATCGTAGACAACCAGCTCATGCAGGCAATCGCAGACCACCCGAAATGGATCTCTGGATACAGCGACATATCATCACTCCACGGCGCATGGCAGAACGCAGGCCTGATGAGCATCCACGGAACCATGAGCGCCTCGCTTGCCGCGAGCGGAAACGACCCGTCGAGCACCCTCTTCAGGGACCTCATCCAAGGGAAAGTACCCAGATACGAACTGCCCTCCCATGAGCAGAACATCACGGGTAAGGCACAGGGTATGCTCGTAGGCGGAAACATCTGCACGCTGACTCCTGCCATCGGCACGCTCGCCGACGACCTCACCGGGAAAAAGGACATCATCCTCTTCATCGAGGAAGTCGAGGAGTCCATGCACAACATAGACCGCCAGTTCAACATCCTCAAGTCGAACGGAGTGCTCGACCACTGCACAGGCGTCATCCTCGGAGAATTCACCGACTGCGGCAACGAGTTCACCTACGGAAGCGTGGAAGCGATGCTCAGGCAGCAGCTGCTTGGCTACAACATACCGCTGCTGTGCGGATTCCCAGCCGGTCACGACGACGTGAACCTGCCCCTCATCATGGGAGCGAACGTGACCCTCGACATCAGGACCGACGGAGCGACGCTGCAGTTCGATGTCGACGGTGAGCAGCAGACCGTCCAGACACAGCCCATCGTGGAGCAGGCCGAGCAAGAGGACCAGGAAAAGAACAAGACTGAGGACTCCAGCCAGTTCACGATGCTCACGGACGCCGTGCCCGACGCCATCCTCGAAATCAGATATTACGGCACATACAACTTCGTAGGCGACCGCATCGACGGGTATCTCCAGCCCACGGCACTGCTCACGAAAGAGGCCGCGGACAGCCTGAGGGCCGTCAGCGACGACGTCAACGCCCTGGGATACAGGCTCAAGATATACGACGCCTACAGACCTCAGATGGCAGTGGATCACTTCGTCAGATGGGCAGCCGACGTGCCCGACACCCGCATGAAGCAGTATTTCTACCCCGACCTGGACAAGAGCGTGCTCTTCGAGCAGGATTACATCATGGCGAAGAGCGGACATACCAGAGGCTCTACGGTGGACCTCACCCTCTTCGACAAAGCCACGGAGAAAGAGCTCGACATGGGAGGGACATTCGACTGGTTCGGCCCTGAAAGTCACCCCGACTTCTGCGGAAACCCCGACACGGGAGAATACACCGGCGACAACTCCAAGAGCCCTGCCGGCCGGTCGATCACGCCCGAGCAGTTCGCCAACCGCATGATCCTGCGCAACGCCATGCTGCGTCATGGATTCAAGCCCCTCGACTCCGAGTGGTGGCACTTCACACTGCGGGACGAGCCGTTCCCGGACACCTACTTCACATTCCCTGTGGAGCAAATCAAGTAATTTGAAATTTATTAGCATGATTCTCGGCTGCGCTCGGCATAATTGAAGCAGCTTCATTCTGCTCTCGCTGCTCCAGAATCCCGTTCCTACGCGTAAAAAGCCCATCTTACGATGCAACGGAGGCGTAGGAGGTGAAAAATCTGTTTTTACACGTACGCCCTTACTGATACGTACGGACAAAATGCTTTCAGGGATTTGGACATACGTATCAGGATTGTTGGTGCGCAAAAATCAGATATTTTCGTTCCTAACAGTGGGTTGCGCCAGCCTGTTGCGTGGATGGGCTCTGGTGCGATGCGGAAGGATGGTTGCGCCGGTCGGCTATGCGGGCGGGGACGCCCACAAGCCCAGCCAAGGACAATTCTGCAGAAAAAGTAAGAAATAAAAAACAGGGCGTAATTGCAAAGTCAATTTTCCAACATTGCACTTTCAACACGTCAAACCATCTTAGTTTCATTAATTTTGTTCTTTTCATCACATATTTTTCGTTCTTTTAAAAAAAATGATTAACTTTGTGGGTTGAAAGAGAGAATTTAATTGACATAATTTTTTTAAAACTCATTAAACATTAAACATTACACTTTTTATTAAATAGTTGTTTTATTATGAAAATTGAGAAAATCGTTGCTCGTGAGATTCTTGACTCACGCGGAAACCCTACCGTAGAGGTAGATGTAGTACTTGAAAATGGTGTTATGGGCCGTGCTGCTGTTCCATCAGGCGCATCAACAGGCGAAAATGAGGCTCTCGAGCTTCGTGACGGCGACAAAGGCCGCTACCTGGGTAAGGGCGTTCTGAAGGCCGTAGAGAACGTAAACACCATCATCGCCCCGGCATTGAAAGGTGACTGCGTGTTCAATCAGCGTGCTATCGACTACAAGATGCTTGCACTCGACGGAACTCCCACAAAGAGCAAACTCGGTGCTAACGCCATCCTCGGTGTTTCTCTTGCTACCGCCAAGGCAGCAGCCAACGCCCTCGGCATGCCGCTCTACCGCTACATCGGTGGTACAAACACTTACACTCTGCCTGTTCCGATGATGAACATCATCAACGGTGGTGCTCACTCAGACGCTCCTATCGCATTCCAGGAGTTCATGATCCGTCCTGTAAGCGCTCCTAACATCAAGGAGTCTATCCGTATGGGTGCTGAAGTATTCCACAACCTCGCCAAGCTGTTGAAGAACCGTGGTCTTTCCACAGCCGTAGGTGACGAAGGTGGTTTCGCTCCTGCTCTCGACGGAATCGAAGACGCTCTTCAGATTATCTGCGACGCCATCAAGGCAGCAGGTTACGAGCCAGGCAAGGACGTTAAGATCGCTATGGACTGCGCTGCATCTGAGTTCGCTACTCAGGACGAGCAGGGCAACTGGTGGTATGACTACAGCCAGCTGAAGAACGGCAAGAAGAAGGATCCTAACGGCAAGAAGCTGAGCGCTGACGAGCAGATCGCTTACCTCGAGGAACTGATCACCAAGTATCCTATCGACTCAATCGAGGATGGTCTCGACGAGAACGACTGGGACAACTGGGTGAAGCTGACTCAGAAGATTGGCGGCCGCTGCCAGCTCGTAGGTGACGACCTCTTCGTGACCAACACGAAATTCCTCCAGAAGGGTATCGAGATGGGTGCAGCCAACTCAATCCTGATCAAGGTAAACCAGATTGGTTCGCTCACAGAGACTCTCGAGGCTATCGAAATGGCTCACCGTCACGGCTACACCTCAGTGACTTCTCACCGCTCAGGCGAGACAGAGGACGCTACCATCGCCGACATCGCAGTTGCTACCAACTCAGGTCAGATCAAGACTGGTTCTATGTCGCGTACCGACCGTATGGCTAAGTACAACCAGCTCATCCGCATCGAGGAGGAGCTCGGAGAAGTGGCAAAGTACGGCTACTGCAAGCTGAAGTAAGCTGAAGTAAACTGACTCACGAACAGAAACTAATCAAAAAGTGCCGGCCCCAGGAGGTCGGCACTTTTTTGATTTTATCGGAGTAATCAGAGTAATCGGAGTAATCTGAATCAGAGTAATCTGAATCCTGCTACATTGGAGCCATCACTTTCGTCGTCTCAATCTTGAGCTTTTTGTCGCGGCTGACGATCACGGAGGTCGGCTCCACAGGCAAATTCTCATTCACGGTCTCGCCCGTGGTCAGGTCGCTCACGGAAATCATGTTCTGACGGGTATTGCCATTTCCTTTCAGAAACAACGTGTCGTGCGCTATCCCCCTGAACAGCACAGAGTCATTCACAGCCACCTCCACAGAGTCTGTCATGCCTTTCACAAAGCGGACTCCGTAAAGATTATTGATCACTTGCTTGTCTTCCACATTACGAAACGAATAATAAAGCATTCCGAACACACATCCGAGCAGGAGGATGGCAAACACACCCATGCCCCCCATCATCTGACGGTTGAATTTAGCAGCTTTTTTCGACATTGATTACTTTTAGTTGAGAGTTGAGAGTTTATTAGTTTGAAATTTGAAATTTATTGACATGATTTTCGGCTGCACTCAACATAGCTCAAGCAAGCTTGGCTCTGTGTTCGTTTACACGAAAATTGAAGTTTGAAGTTTAACCATCCGGACGATTTAGTTGAAGGTGTCATCCGGACGGAGTAGAGACGTCCATATATAGTGTCTGATAATAATTGAAAATGCCATGCGGATGCGGGATTTTTAACATAGCCACCATAGGGTGCATAAAACCTTCTACGGCCTCAAAATCCGCCGGTATTCTTCCGGGTTGGCGAGGATTTCGGCAGCTTTCCTCAGGTCGGGGTCGTTCTTCAGTGTCTCCTGGATCTGTCCGGCCTGGAAATAGTATCGCTTGACCACCTCCACAGCCATGAGCTGCTTGATGTCGTCCTTATAGCGGTCCATCTCGCGGTCGAGATCATGTTTCAGCTTGGCCTCGAGCGCATCGAACTCCGCCTTCGCGTCCTCGTAGTAGCCTTCGAACTCGGCCGTCTTCTTCAGGTCGGCCAGGCGTTTCTCCGAGAGGCGGTCGTATTTGAAGTTCTTCTCTTTTGCCAGTTGTTTCAGGCTCTCATAGTCCTCGTCGGTGATGACGAAGCCGTCGATCGGTGGAATCGCAGGATGAGCTGATGCGTACTGTGTGCCCCAGTCGGTGAGCACGTCGTCGGTGGAGAGGTAGAACACGACATTCGACATCGTGTCGCGCTTCACCTCCACGTCGGGCTTGATGCCGTTGCCGTCGAGTACGACTCGTCCCGCATCGGTATGAAACACCGTGGCCAGGCTGTCGGGCACCCTTCCGTCGCCCTTTCCCTCGCGTTTGCGCTTATAATCGATGGCCTGTATGCAACGTCCGCTCACGATATAGTATTTGGCGGTCGTCACCTTGATGCTCGTGTCGTAAGGCAGGTCGCGGGGCGACTGAACCAGTCCTTTGCCATAGGTTCGGGCACCCACAATTACAGCCCGGTCGAGGTCCTGGAGCGAGCCGGACAGGATCTCGGAGGCAGATGCCGTCCCGTTGTTCACCAGCACACACACCGGTATCTCTCGGTCGAGCGGCTCACGCGTGGTCTTGTATGTGCTGCTGCTTCCCGAAGTCTTTCCTTTGGTCTCCACGATGGTGCGTCCGGAAGGAGTGAACAGGTTCACAATCTTTACAGCTTCGCCAAGCAAGCCGCCTCCGTTGCCGCGCAAGTCAATGATCAGGCTCTCGGCTCCTTTCTCTTTCAACGAGATCACGGCTTTTCGTACATCTGATGAACAGTTCTCCGTGAACTGGCTCAAGTTGATATAGCCGATTTTTCCGCCATCCACACCCTCCGGCACGTTTCCTGGTCCAAGCAGGCCATAGTAAGGCAATGCTGGTGTCTTGATGCTCTTACGCGTGATCTTGAACTCGCGAGGCTGACTCTCGCCCGGACGGTCCACGGTCAGCACAAAAGTGGTGCCCGGCTCGCCACGAAGCATTTCGCTCACCTCACTCACAGTCTTGCCCTTCAAGTCGGTGTTGTCTATCTTGCGCAGCACGTCGCCAACATGAAGACCCACTTCAGCAGCGGGCATGCCCTCATAGGGCTCAGCAACGATCACAGTGGAATCCTGACGCATACGGATCACGCTGCCGATGCCACCATACTTGCCGGTGGTCAGCATCTTCAAGTCCTCGATGTCCTCCTCAGCATAGAATTCCGTGTAGGGATCCAGCGACTCCAACATCGCGTCAATCCCTATCGTTATCAGTTTGTCTGCATCAAGCGTATCAACATACAAGCGGTCAAGGTCACGGTATAAGGCATTGAATATCTCCAGGTTCTTCGCCACCTGGAAACTGTGGTCCTGCTTCTTCTTCGGTTTCTGGGCAGCTGCCGTCATAGCCATCAAAGCAGCAACCATTATGAGCAATATTCGTTTCATCAATTATGTTTTTTTCAATTCTGCCACAAAGTTAAGGATTTTATTTGACATAACCATATTTCTTTGTAAAATTACTATGTGTCAACGCCACCCAAGCTTCCCTCACGGCATTCAACTAAAAGAAACAATCTGTTCAATTTGTAAAAAACATAATTTGACAGGAAAAAAACTCATCCCATAATTTCATAATAAATAAAAAATGTGTTATATTTGCAACAAACTTTTCGGCTGTCGAAAAGCAGAGGCGTTCATAGCACCTTGCAGAGGTTAGCTATATAGAAAAGGAGGAATTATTAACCCATAAACAATAAAGAGCCATGACAAAATTATCCTGTTACCTGTTATTTGCATCCATATCACTGTGTGTACTAGGATGCGGTGAACAAAAGAAATACGATGCAACGGAAGTATTTGCCGACTCTACTGCCTGTGTGGTTGAGGAAGTGGCAGAAGCTCCATCGGACTCCTTAGCAGAAGACATCTCAGCCGCAGATGAGGCTATCGAAGCAGCGGCTAATGAAGAGTATGAAATGTACGATTTGGGTTTGTATGAGGAGGAGGATGAGAACGACGTGGATGACAGTGATTATGAGGAAGATCCTTCGGAAAGCACAGCCAGTGCGGCATCCAACGTCTGCACCACCTGCAACGGCACACGCACATGCCCTTACTGCAACGGTCTGGGCACTCAGCCGTCAGGACTCTTCTGCGACCCATGCGCTGGAAAGGGAACATGCCCTACATGCTCTTACGGGCTTTCTCACGCCGACATTCTACGTTCAATGGGTGTGGATGTAGAAAACATGTCGGGTAACGGAGGAGGTGGTGGAAATGCAGGCACGGTTGTCTGTGGCAGATGTAACGGAACCGGGAGATACTACTGGTCGGGCACACCTCGTTATTCCGGCAGCGGAACAGACTACACCAGCTGTCTGAACTGCGGAATGCACTATGAAATCCACTCATCCCACTCCTGTCAATGCAGAGCCTGCGGAGGCACCGGACGACGTTAAGGGGTGTTCTAATAATTCTGTTTTTGAAAACTTAATTCGGTGATGGTTCTTATTCAGGACAATTGCATATAGATAGTATGACTGAAATATTCAGTCATACTGTTGTTTTGTCATTCCGGCTTCTTGTCCTGCTCCTTTCAGTTGAACAAACAACCGATTTTTTGTACGATTATCTTATTTTCTGTTACGCCAATATAAAATGAAAAACATTATTATAGCTAACTTTGCAAAAAATACTAATGACAAGGGTGAATCACCCATACCTTAAAAAATTATGCGTAAGAACATCCTCACCATGATGCTGATATCTTGTTGGCTCACAACCTTTGCACAGCGTCAGAAAATCAACTTCAACGGCAATTGGCAAATCCACTATCCAGCAGAAGCCGTTCAGTATCCCAACCAGACCAAGACAGTCACCCTTCCTCACGCATGGAACGAGGACTGGGCCTACCGTGTCAACATCGCTCAGCTGCCCGACGACACCTGCAGATACACAAAACGGTTCAACGTGCCGGCTGACTGGCAGGGCAAACACATTTTCATTGAGTTCGAAGGAGCCAGACAGAGCGCAGAGATCTTCCTCAACGGACACAGGCTTGGTCTCCACCAGAACGGAGTCATGGCGTTCGGATTCGAACTCACTCCGTTTATCAAGGCAGGAGAGGAGAACGTGCTCGAGGTGCTCACCGACAACGACTGGGCCTACAAGGAGCGCAACGCCGACGGTTCGCCCCTGCTCATAGAGAAAGGAGCGACAGAATCCAAGGACGGGAACAACCTGCCCAACAACCGCCTCGCCCCCACCAGCTTCCAGTGGAACAACAAGAACTTCAACATGAACATGGGCGGCCTGCCCAAAAACGTGAAACTGCACGTCACCGGCGACGTGTACCAGACGCTGCCGCTCTACTCCAACCTCGGGACCACCGGCGTATATGTTTACGGAACCGGCTACGACATCCCAGGGAAAAAAGTCACGGCAAACATCGAGTCACAGGTATGCAACGCATCAAAGCAGTCGAAGAACGTGACGCTCAACGTAGAGATCCTCGACAATGACGGACGTCAGGTGGCTCAATTCAAGGGGAAGCCACAGACCATCAAAGCCGGGCAGACAGCCGTGCTTAAGGCATCACAGCCGCTCAGCAATGTGCATTTCTGGTCGTGGGGATACGGATACCTGTACACCGTGAAGACAAGCCTCGATATCAAAGGTTCGAGCGACAAGGACATCGTCAGCACCATCACCGGATTCCGAAAGACGAAGTTCGGAGAAGGGAAAATATGGCTGAACGACCGCTGCTTCATGGTCCATGGCTACGCCCAACGCACGTCCAACGAATGGCCTTCGGTGGGCATCGACGTTCCCGCCTGGCTCTCCGACTACTCCAACGACCTTGTCGTCAAGTCAGGAGGAAACACCGTGAGATGGATGCACGTGACGCCCAGCAAGCAGGACGTGGAATCGTGCGACCGGGTAGGCCTCATCCAGGCCATGCCTGCAGGCGATGCTGAGAAAGACGTGACAGGACGCCACTGGACACAGCGCACAGAACTCATGCGCGACGCCATCATATACAACCGGAACAACCCGTCAATCCTCTTCTATGAGGGCGGAAACGAAAGTATCTCGCGCGACCACATGAAAGAGCTCATCGCCATCCGCGACCAATACGACCCCAACGGAGGACGCGCCACCGGATCGCGGGAGATGCTCGACATCAACGAGGCTGAATACGGAGGCGAGATGCTCTACATCAACAAGTCGGGGAAACACCCCATGTGGGCGATGGAATACTGCAGGGACGAGGGTTACCGAATGTACTGGGACGACTACTCCTATCCTTACCACAAGCAGGGTGCAGGCCCCTACTACCGCAACGCACCAGCCGACATCTACAACCAGAACCAGGACCAGCTCACCATCGAGCAAATCCGCAGATGGAACGACTACTACGTAGTTCGTCCTGGAATGGGCCGGAGGGTGAGCAGCGGTGGAGTGAAAATCATCTTCTCCGACACCAACACCCACGGACGCAGCGAGATGAACTACAGAACGAGCGGTGTCGTAGACGCCATGCGAATCGAGAAGGACGCCTTCTTCGCCAACCAGGTGATGTGGAACTCCTGGGTGGACCTCCAGCACAGCGCCAGCCACATCATCGGGCACTGGAACTACCCATCAGGAGTCGTGAAGGACGTGTACGTGGTTTCAACATCACCGATCGTGGAGCTCTTCGTCAACGGAAAGTCTGTAGGAAAATCAGACAAGCCACAATACACATTCCTGCATACGTTCAAAAAGGTACACTATCAGCCAGGAGAAGTCAAGGCCGTGAGCTATGCAGCAGACGGAACCACCATCGAGTCGGAGGCATCGCACAAGACCGCGGGCAGCCCCCACCACCTGAAGCTCTCGCTCATGCAGAATCCCGACGGAGGAATGATGGCCGACGGATCCGACCTCGCCATAATACAGGTGGAGGTGGTCGACGAGAAAGGACAACGCTGTCCACTCGACAACCGTTTCATCAACTGGACACTCTCAGGACCCGCAGAATGGCGAGGAGGAATCGCCAAAAGTCCTGACCAAGACAACTATATCCTCGACACCACCATCCCGGTAGAGGCCGGAATCAGCAGAGTCATCGTGCGGTCCACAACCACGGCAGGCAACATCAGCCTAAAAGCAGAAGCCAAAGGCATGGAGGATGCCGTCATCGAATGGCAGTCGCACGCCGACAAGCAGGTAATCGGCGAAGGGATGTCGACCTACATCCCGGCACAGCATCTCAAGTCGGTGCTCGACCGCGGAGAGACCCCCGCAACCCCTTCGTTCTCTGAGAAAAAACAGACCTTCGCCATAGCCAGTGCTACGGCAGGGGCAAACGCAGAACAAGCATCCAGCAGCTACGACGACAACGAGCTCTCCGAATGGAAAAACGACGGTAAACTCTCAACGGCCTGGATCACCTACGAGCTCAGCGAACCGGCAGAAATCGACGAGATCAGCATGAAGCTTACCGGATGGCGTCAGCGCTCCTACCCCATCGAGGTCGTAGCAGACGACAACACCATCATCTGGAAAGGGAACACCGACAAGTCGCTTGGATATATCTCGCTATTCATCGACAAACCAGTGAAAGCAAAGAAGTTCACCATTCGTCAGACCGGGTCGGCAACAGACAAGGACGCATTCGGACAAGTCACTGAGCTGGCGGGAGGCCCGGCCACGGAGCTTGACCTCTACAAGACACCCAACAGCGACCAGGTGAAGGGTGAACTACGAATCGTGGAAATTGATTTCCTCAAGAAATTATAACTTATCCAGTTTTCCACATCAATAGAAAAGACGGCGATTTGCCGTCTTTTTTATTGATTTTCATGCCATAAATCCAAGCTTTCCAGACTTTCCGGAGATTCCAGGGTTTCCGGACTTTCAGGAATATCTGCTCTCCCATCAGACCGGGAAGAGGCCGAACAACTTTGCGTCAATCAAGTCCACCACATGCTTAAAAGCCTGTGGGTCATCTCCAAACTTGCAGTTGTCGCCGTCGATGATAATGAGGGGTCCTTTATAACCGGAAATCCAGTTCTCATAGCGGTCCTCAAGTCCTTTCAGATAGTCCAGCCGCATCGTCTGCTCATATTCGCGACCACGTTTCTGGATTTGCGACACCAGCGTGGGTATGCTCGATCGGATATAAATCATCAGGTCGGGCAAATTCACCAGCGACATCATCAAGTCGAACAAGTCGCAGTAATTCGCAAAGTCACGGTCGCTCATCAGTCCTTGTGCATGGAGGTTGGGGGCGAAGATGCGTGCGTCCTCAAAAATGGTGCGGTCCTGTATCACCACCTCGTCGGATTTCGATATCTCCACCACTTCCTTGAACCGCTTGTTCAGGAAGTAAATCTGAAGATTGAACGACCAACGCCCCATGTCTGCATAGAAATCCTCCAGATAGGGATTATTGTCCACCGGTTCATAACGAGGGGTCCATCCATAATGATGGCTCAGCATGCGGGTCAGCGTCGTTTTTCCGCTGCCTATATTTCCTGCTATCGCTATATGCATTGTTGTTTATGTTTTGTTTTGAGTAAACGTAAAAATAAGTTGCCTCATTTTGATGAAGACGAGAAGACAAGAAGACGAGAAGACAAGACGATAGTCTGCTATGGCTGACACTCCGATGGAACAGAAGATGAGGCAAGGTGTTGTTTTTTTTTACTGAATTGTCATTCTGCCCATTCACGTCCTCCTAACCTACAGCCCGAACAGTCCGAACAGCGTCGCGTCGATCTTGTCGACCACCATCCGGAAATCTTCCGGCCTGTTCAGAAAGTCCACACCGTCCTTCTCTATCGTTATCACACGTCCGGGATATTTCTCGTAGATGAATTCGTCGTATCTGCGGTTCAGGTTCTGAAGATATTCCAGGTTCATCGTCTGTTCGTAGTCGCGCCCACGTTTCTGGATATTTCCAACAAGATGAGGGACAGAGGCACGAAGATAAATCATCAAGTCGGGAAGACGTACCATCTCCATCATGTTCTCAAACAGGTCCATATAAGTCTGATAGTCACGCTCCGACAGATGCCCCATGTCCTTGTTGTTTGCCACAAAGACATAAACGCCCTCATAGATCGTGCGGTCCTGGATGATGGTATGGTCCGACTGGTCTATCGCCAGCAGGTCGCGGAAACGCTCCTTCAGGAAATACACCTCCAGATTGAAGGACCACCGATGGATATCCCTATAGTAGTCCTCCAGATAAGGATTATGGTCGACGGCCTCATAGCGTGCCTCCCATCCGTAGTGGCGCGCCAGCAAGGCAGTCAGCGTAGACTTTCCGCTACCTATATTTCCGGCTATAGCAATATGCATTTGATTATATATTGATGAATAAAAGTCCAACAGCTACAGGCCCATTGAGCCCATTCTAAAGCGTCACTTCCTGAGACGCATTGCCAAGTCCGCCCATCTGGTTGGCACATCTCACATACAGCTTCACGCCTTTTTTCACCTCCTTGCCTACGGCATATTCGGCCTTGGTCGTGAAGTCGGTCAGCTTTCCATCCACATACACAGCATAACAGCCAGCCTCTGCCACGTCGTCCCAAACCAGCTTACGGCCTTTCATCCTCACCTTTTCAGGAGGTGCCACCTGACGGCACACCGCCTTCGGATCCCAGTCAGGGAACACCTTGTCGAGCGTATAAGCCGATGCCTCTGCCGATGTCAGTTCCGGCTTGTAGTCGACAGGCATGTCTTGTTTGTCCACGCTCTGAAACACGGTCTTTCGCTTGCTCAAGTCTATGGCACTCGTACTTCCGTCGCGCTCCACATAGCGGCTGTTATATTCGGCAAACAGCTTCGGAAGCATACCGTGCATGTTGTCCCACCCCTGCTCCTGCGGCATGGCATGGAACAGGCAGTTCAGCCAGACACAGCGGGGAGAAAACTTCCATGGGCGGCCAAGCATGAACTTAATCCGGGAGTTGTCAGCTCCGTACACCTCACAGGAGTTGAACACATAGCCGTATTGCAGCGTGTCGGCAGTGGCTGGTGCCGTGATGATGTCCTTCTTCTCCCAGTTACTGCGCTCCACCAGCTTGATGTCGCACTTGTCGAAGAAAATCGTACCTCCGCCGCAGATGAAGTCCACGGTGCCAGCTATCGTGCAGCTGTCCAGATAGGTGATCCCGCCGTCGTTCGTCCAGTAGGTGTCCTGTGTGCTGTTCAGATAGACATTACGAAACACATTGTGGCCGCAGTTGCGCTCATTCAATGCCACGGCACGTCCAGCCTTCGGATTCGTGTTGTTCTGCAGGTCGCAGTACAGCTCCAGGTCCTGGAGATACGTATTGTCGGTCCCCTTCAGAAAGAGCGTGCTCGTGATGCTGATACCCTCATGATGAGGGCGGTTCTCCACGACGGTCGTGAGGCGGTCCTCGCCAATTATCGACGTGTTGCTGACGGACAGCGTCGCTATCGGACTCGGAAACCGAACCTCCTGTCCGTTCTCCGTCGTGCGGATGGTGTCGCCCTCCCCTTCAGAGAAGTGGCGGCCAGAACGGATGAATATCCGATAGCGTGCTTCCTTGTCGAAGCGGCCGTTGGCAGCATGGATTGCATCCATGAAATTGCCATCGTCCGGCACAATGAAGTCGTAGGTCCATTTCTGGGCAAAGGCGCCACATATTCCCAGTGCAAAAAGCACAAATAAAGCTAAAATCCCTTGTCTTTTCATAAGAAGAATATTTATAAGGCAAATTTACATATTTTTATCTGAACTCACAATCATTTTCAGAAAAAACTCAAAAAACCAGTCCTTTCTATTTTCATTTACCCATCGTGCGGCGAGCAATATCATCGTGAGCGAGTACCAGTTAAGTAACAATTAAAAAATAAGTTGCCTCGTTTTGATGAAGACAAGAAGAAAGGAAGACGAGAAGACAAGACGATAGTCAACTGACGGACATATATAAACGGGTACTCTGAACCATGGACGGACATACATAAAGTAAGTCCCTACAG
>JAFUVE010000092.1 GCA_017483765.1 Bacteroidaceae bacterium
GAGTTCAATTATTCCGGAACCCGTTGCCTCTTCTTTCCTGATAATCTCCTCAACGGCATATATTTCCTGGAACAGAAGCATTCCCGGCATGGCATCCTTCGGATTCTCCTTTAAGGCACGCTCATGGTCACGACGGGCGTGGGCTGAGCACCGGCATAGTACACGCCCTGCCTTCTTTATCCAGTCATATCCGGGGTATGCATCACATATCAGGGCAAGCCCGCTCCAGTTCACGCTCAGTCCTGTCAAGACGCGAAGTCACGCCGGACAGTTGGCCATGAAGGGCGGAAAGTCTGTCCTCCAGCGGATTTTCAGAACGGTTCTTGAGCGTTTCGGGGTCAATCATCTTGCTTCTCTTTGACTCTACAAAGGTACGACTCTTTCCTGAATTACGCAAAATTACAAGCCACTATCTTACGCTGGCTTTCAGGCTCTTAAGTTAAATATACTGCTCAAGCTGGCTGGCACTGATGTCAACGGGAAGAATCAGGGTCACATCGTTGGGATATACCAACTTCAAAAATCGCGTGCGATGCACGAAAGAACTTGGAGTATGACGGAACTCATCTCCTGTAAGATTCACCTCTGCAAACAAAGGCTGATTGAGTTGTTTCTTGTTGTTCTTTGTCGCTAAAATCTTTATGTAAAATTTCAGCGGCAAAGGTACGGACTTTATTTTAGATGGCAATGACGGGTTTCACCGAACAGTTACATAGCAGTGCCAACAGCAGCAAGGGTGACAAGTATTAAGCAAGGTCATGAATGCGGGCGGTCAACTTACTTGACCGCCTTTGTTTATTCTTTCCCAGTTTGTTTGGGCAGCGCATTAATCACTACGTTGTCCATGATATTCACAGCCATAATCTGCGGGGCTGCAATACTATTCAGAGCCGTGCCTGCCACATGCCGGAATACCATTCCTCCGACAAAGGCCAGGCTATAGTCTATAAATGCGAGAATACGCTCGTCTTTCTTCAACGATTCGTCATCTTTTGACATCTCATCCCACCCGTCTATTTTTGCGATAAGAGTAGCCCCTTCCTGCAAGAGTACAGTCTTTTCGGTTTGATAACGAAGACTGACGTGAACGGCTACAGCCTCGTTACCTTCCTGATGCTGGAAAACAATCAGATAACTCAAACGACTTGCTGCCACATCCTCTTTTGAAACCTCACCGTCACGGACAATCGATGACGGTAATTCACGTATCTGTAATATCTCAAATTGGTTCTTCTTCATAACTCACATTACTTATTAAACCATTATACTTTTCAAATACTGCTTCAGCGGTACACTGCGATAAGCTAACTGCGTATCAAACTTATCGTCCAAACCGTCACAGCTCAATTTCTCTCGTGCTTTCGCCTTTGTCAAAGGCATAAAGTCTGCTGCATCCAGTGTAACGTGTACTTCTTCATAATAGTAAGACTTACCATTTCTGAAGATACCACTCAGTCCAAGTCTGCCTTCCATATAGTCCATCACCTGAACTGGGGTCACTTCCGACAACACGAATGTACTCACAGGAGTATCCTCAAACAGACGCACAAACAAGTACAGCACCCCGCGTGTGCGGTCTGCATAGAGCGAGGACAACGGCTCGTCAAGCACCTGAAGGTGTCCCAGCAAACTAATGTTCTCATTTCTTCTTTCCATCTCTGTAATCTGTTAAAGGTTTCAGTCCAAACTCCTTATCTCTATAATCTTCAAGATTGATGTCTTCATACTCTGCCACCACCAAATGGGTGTTAGGATCCGGCTCCCGCTGCATTACCCCGACCTCCGGCAGCATATTATATTTAGCCACGCTGAATCCCATTTTCGCCTTGAACTTCTCTTTTGCAGCATCAGTCTTCCGCTTGTCGTGGTATCTCAACATATCCTTGGCAAGCCGCTCATCATCCAGATAGTAAGACAGCATCCACTCCTTCAAATGTTCAAATTGCTCTTCTTTCGTACTGCCGGGAGCCACTGTAAACGGAAGGTCCGACCTCGTATTGGCAATACCATCAAACTCCTGCTCGTTCTGTACACGATAGTCATTCTCGTTTACCGGGTCGTGAACCAGACGATACATCACCCCATCTGCTGGTATAAAGTACGCCTCCAGTGCCTCTTCGCTCCCCACAAACTTGTCTGCCCGTTTGAATTTCTTGGCGACAACTGCTGCGACAGGGCTATTCGTAGCACCGTCACGCTTCCGAAGCTTTCCCTTGCGCTTCTTTCTCTGTTTAACCTCAAATATCCGTCGCTTCTTCTTATTCATTCAAATAGAGTCATCTATGTTTGCAAATTTACAACTTTTTCCTTTTACTATCATGCATCATCTATACCAAAGAACGGCGTTTTAACAATTATTTTGTTTCATTCACGTTTTTTATATTAATTACCAGGGTCGTTATGGTTATCGTTAAGGTATTCTATTAACCCACTAACCTACTAAACTCTTAGCCTTTCAACTGACTTTAAACTCCCAACTCTCCACTAATCAATCCTCCAGTCCGCTTCCTCCAGATACGGTTTCCCGAACATACTTCTCCAAATTCGTTGAGGTTATGGTTATCGTTAAGATTCTCTATTAACCTACTAAACAATTAAACATCAAACCATTATCCCCAAATCATGAACCATGAACAAAGCTCTTAATAGTCTCCCACCCCCCGTCCTTCGCCTCGAATATCGTGCTCGGTTCATGCACCTCCACCGTGTGCCATGCCATCTTCGGAATCTGGATGCCGAATTTGCCTTCCCGAGGGCAAATCCTGAACCGTGCCACCTCCACAAATGCCGTCTCATCCAACGCCCGCTCTCCGTCGTGTACCGGCCCGCCGCAATCTACAGTAGGCAGCTCCTCATAGAACACCTCGTCCAAACATCCTTCCAGGCACACCACCGTCTCGCTTGTCTTCACGTGCCGATGTATCGCCACCTTCGTACCCAGCTCCAGCACATTCAGCATCCGCTGGCTCCCGTCCTCCGCCGTTGTCCTGAGGTCGAAGTTCATGCGCTTTCGCTCAGAAGAACCAGCCTTCTCATGCAACTCTTCGAGCAGCCCCTTATCTATCAGTTGTATCTCCATTTTCGTCCTTTTCGTTTTTTAGCGTTCTTTCGCAATCCAAATATTTGAATCCGATTTTTGAGCATTTTCTTGCTCGCAGAGCAACCAACCTTGAACCATGAACCTAATACGCCCTCAGCACCACCTCAAACCCTTCCGCATAGTTCACGCCCCACTGGCTGCCACGAACAGCGGCAAGGCCAGCGATATACTCTGCAGAACGAGGATGCGGATAAGGACGCATTACACCGCGATACATGCCCAAAGCCTTTATCTTGGCATCAACGCCCTCTTTCCCCACTTCCACAAAGCAGTTGGGGTTAAACGTCTGCATGGCATTGTTAATCTTCCACTCCGTGCAACTGGGCACCTCCATATACCAGAACTCCTTCACGCGTTTCACCTCCGGCTGACGCTGTGCCAACCGTATCGCCTCCTGGCACGCCATCGACGTCTGCAGATGGTCGTTGTTCGTATCAGCAGGATGATGCGTAATCACGATGTCCGGCTCACTCTCGCGGATAGCCGATTCAATAAACTGCACCAGTTGCAGATGCGGCACCGTGTTCATCTCGATGTTCGGGAAAGTCCCTTCATACTCCTTGTTCACCCCAATATATTTCAATGCCGCATGCGTATCATCATCCAGTTCCTTGTCCTCCGGACGGAACGCACGCGCCTTCGCCTCCGTGCACATAATGCACACGTCCACCTGGTCACCATTGTGAGCCCATTTCCATATCGATGCTCCAGCACCCAGCACCTCATCATCCGGGTGCGCCACTACGATTAAGTACTTCATATTCTTTTCTTTCTTCTATTTATTATTCCATATTTATTGAAAAACACATAAATCCTTCCTGTATGCCCTCTTCCACTGTCTTGCAATCGGTTCCTAATGTTGTGGCTCTTGAAATACTAACAAGTTATTCCTTTGACTTTTTTTGAAATAAGTGCCTCAGTCTATTCCTAACGACCGGAATCAGTTGATTTGCTCTGGCAGGCAGTATCGAACTGCAAACTTTCGTTCCACCTGTGCTGCCAGAAATCCATTTTAGATATGGTATACGCCTTCAAGCGGGCAAATGTTATGGCAGTCAAGGATTACCTTACCCTTCAGCTTATCCCAATTCTGCTTGATATGGTCATGCTTAACCATAATGACAACCATATCCACCTCATCGAGGAACTGATCAAAGTCCAGAATCTGGTTCTTCACAATTTCTTTCTGAGTGAAGAAGGGATCAAAGGTCTTCAGAGGACGTGCAAGGTGACGCTCCTGAATGTCCAGCATCTGAAGAGTCGGGCTCTCACGGATGTCATCTACATTCTCCTTATAGGTCAGACCATAGAGACCCACTTTCCGATTATCCGTAATTCCATGCTCTTCCATAATCTCATGGATGCGCTCCAGCACAAACACAGGCTGATAATCGTTGGTCTTCATAGACTCGTCAATCACCTTAGCCAACTGAGGATAGTCGCCCACCAAGAACCAAGGATCAACAGAGATGCAATGGCCACCAACGCCAGGCCCAGGCTGCAGGATGTTTACACGAGGGTGCATGTTGCAGATCTTGATTATCTCATAGACATCCATATTATCGTGACGGCAGATACGTGAGAGTTCGTTTGCAAAAGCAATGTTCACAGCACGGTATGTATTCTCCACAACTTTGGTCATCTCGGCCGTGCGGATGTCGGTAACGACAATCTCACCTTGGCAGAAAGAAGCGTAATAGCTCTTTACCTTCTCACCAATCTCCTTGCTATCAGCACCAATGGTGCGGTTGTTATGGAGCAGCTCATAGACCATGTTACCCGGGATGATGCGCTCAGGAGCATGAACCAAATTGATGTCCTCACCAATCTTAAAGCCATTCTCCTCAATAACAGGACGCACAAACTTGTCAATCGTTCCGGGGCTTACAGTACTCTCAACAACTACAGTTGCACCCTTGGGGCAAACCTTCATTACTTCCTTAACAGCAGCTACAACATAGCAAGCGTCCACCTTCTTGCTGAACTTGTCGTAAGGAGTAGGAACAGAGACAATGTACATGTCTGTCTTCTGATACTCGGTGGTGAACTTGATGCCAGCTTTTACAGCTGCCTGGAAGAGTTCGTCCAAGCCATCTTCTTTAAAAGTTGTTTTACCTGCGTTGAGTGTTGCCACCAACTCCTTGTTATAGTCCGTACCAATGACCTCCACACCGTGAGAAGCCATCATCAATGCTGTGGGCAGTCCAATGTAGCCCAGTCCAATTACGTTAATCATATTGATGTGAATTATATTTCCTAATATTAAAATGTTAAATGTTACCTGTTAACTTGTTAATTGTTTAAACTTCGTACCTATCAACAGCTTCGCCATTGAGGGCGCGAACAATACGAAAACAAGCCTTGCCGTCTCCATAAGGATTCACAGCTTTACTCATACGCTCGTAGGCGGCTGCATCGCCAAGAAGGGTGCTTACCTCAGAAACTATCAAATCGTGGTTGGTGCCCACAAGGTGGACTGTGCCGCTCTTCAATGCTTCTGGTCTTTCAGTGGTGTCGCGCATAACAAGCACGGGCTTGCCAAGTCCAGGAGCCTCTTCCTGGATGCCGCCGGAGTCGGTAAGCACCACGGTGCTCTTCTCCATCAAGTACACGAACTCCAAGTACTGCAGGGGTTCAATGAAGAAGAAGTTGGGGCGGGTCAAGTCCTCACCGAATACCTCGTGAATGGGCTTGCGCACGTTCGGATTGAGGTGCATAGGATATACAAAATCCACATCAGGATACTTCTCGCTGAGGTCTTTCATTGCTGTCACCATAGAGATGAAGCCGTCACCAAAGTTCTCTCTTCTATGACCGGTAATGAGGACAAGCCTTCTAAATTTACCATTTGACGATTTACTATTTACCATTTCATTTAAACGACTAATGTCGTAGCCTGCTTCGCGGAGTACATTCTCTTGCTCTGCAGCAAGCTTGGGGTCATTCTTGAGCTTATCGACTACCATGTGGAGGGCATCAATAACGGTGTTGCCAGTGACAAAGATCTGTCCGTGGGCTTTTTCTTCCTGAAGATTGTGCTCACTAAGGGGTGTAGGAGCAAAATCGTAGGTAGCTATGCGCCCAGTAATCTGGCGGTTCATTTCTTCTGGCCAAGGGCTGTAGATGTTATGGGTACGAAGGCCTGCCTCCACGTGGCCAACAGGAATCTGCTGGGAGAAGGCTGCCAAGGCAGCGGCTGTGCTGGTGGTGGTATCACCGTGAACCAGCACCACATCGGGCTTGCACTCCTTGAATACATCGCGCATGCCTGTGAGCACACGGGCAGTGACATCATAGAGGTCCTGCCCCTGCTTCATGATGTTCAGGTCGTAATCGGGCTTCACATCAAAGATGGTGAGCACCTGGTCCAGCATCTCGCGGTGCTGACCGGTCACACATACTATCGTCTCAAACTCTGTAGGATGCTTCTGGAACTCCTTCACCAGCGGGCACATCTTGATGGCCTCTGGGCGGGTCCCAAACACTAACATTACTTTCTTTGCCATATATTGTAATTGTTTAATTCTTATCTGTTTTTAGTCTCTTCTCTCGCTCTAAGCTGCTCCTAGCCTGCTCCTAAGCTCTTCCTAGGCTCCTCCTAAGCTGCTCCCAGGCTGCTCCACGGAGGAGCTTAGAGGCTGGCTGGAGATTATGAAATCACTCGATGCCTTCAGGTTCCAAGTTCCCAATTCCGGTCAACTCTACATTCTCTTTCTTATGGCCGTTGCTGTAACTGATAATGCGGCGGATAATCTGCAGGCGGCACTCCTGGCCGGCATAGGTGCGCGTGAGCCGGATGATGTCTTCGCCCGTCAAATCCTCGGAGATGTTGCCGTGGAGGAGGTGACCCTCCACATCGGTATATTCAAACTTACCACTCTCGATGAAGGCTCCCTGGAAGGTGGCGGTTATCTCTTCTTCTTTCTCAATGAAGTCTGACAGGCAGATGTTGTCAAAACCTGTATCCACGCTGCGGCTGTCCAGCGAGAGGGCGTTGCTGCCGCTCTCCGCGCGCAGGGTGCTGCCCTGCTTCTTGAGGGTGGAGAAGAAGTCTTTCAGGTTGGCCAGCATCCGGATGGGCTGATTCTGAATGAGGGTATCCACATCCAGGCCCTGCTCGGTGGTTTCTTCTATGACATCCATCGTGCACTTGATGCTGTCCACAATGGCGGGGTCGTCAAAGAGCATTCCGTCATTGTCCTTGTAGGACAGTTCGTAGCCAAAGGAGCCGTGGGTGAGGGCGGTGACATAGAAACGGCCACGGGGCATCTCGGCATTTTTCTTCTGCTCCTTCAGTTTGCGCACTTTGTCGCGGGCACAGGCCTTGATCATTCCCACCAGCGCCTTGGAGGTGGCTTCCATAAAGCTCTGCTCAATGCCCTGTGAGCCATAGATGGCCTTGCCGGAGAACCAGACATCCAGTTTGGCTGTTCCGGAGGGTTCAGGCACGGAGGCTATCTGTTCCTCAATGTCTGCGATGCGGTTTTCGAGTGAAGTGCGCATCAGCAGGTTGTCGCCGGTCTGGGCGAGAAGCTGCTCTGTAGCATCGAGTTGGCTACGGAGCCAAGCTAATTGTGAATTGTACTCCATAGCGTTATAGTGTGTCTAAAAAGTTAAGTGCCATCTGGTCGTAAGCGCTGTTGTCATAAAGTGGTATCTCCAGCATCCCTTTCCATACGCCGCGACGGTTATGACCGAAAAGCAGGTTCCAATACTTTGACTGCTGAATGGTTAATTCGGGTGTAAGATTGATGATAAATGGATAGTGATCCACCTTGTAGTTCTGGAGGGACAACTTATGGTTGGCAAACTCCGGGAAGGCTGCAAGCAACTGCTGCTCATTGAACCCGGGAGTGAGTTTCATCAGGGTCACCACGTCAACGTCGTGGGGGTCACGTGACTCGGAGACTTCCACGTTCTCCACAAAACTGCCGTCTATCCACTGGCTGCCTGTGATGCCATTGGCCACGCACGACAGGCGGAAGTGCACATAGCCTTTGAGTATGGCAATGCGGGCCTGAGAGGTGGCGAAGTGCTGGCAGAACTCCAGGATGTCGCACGGATAGGGCGACATATTTTTGGGGTTTACTGCGTTGCCAATGTAAGGGGGCAATACGTTGTTGTGGTCAAAATCAGGTATCATACTGATTTCTTTATTTGCTCGGCAAGCTGGTTGATGACCTCCTTGGGGTTCATATTGAGTTGCTGTACCATCTCGGCATTGAGGTTGATGGTAAGGTTGTCAATATGGACCACGGTGGTGCCTTGGCGGTTCTCCACCTTCACTTGCTGGTCAAGTTTGACGGAGGCTGAGGCCTCGGTGGCCGTGCTCAGGGTGGTGGACATCTGGCCGTCCTGTTGTATCTGTACATCCAGGGAGGTGCGCTGCAAGGACTTCAGAATATTGTCGTCCTGATCCTTGTCGCCATCATCTGTGAAGAGCTTGCTCATATAGAAGGCTCCGGCAGCCAGCAGTGTGCCTACCAGTACGGGGGAAGCAGCCACGGCTGACCCCAACGCAGCGGGTCCCAACTCCGACAGCAGGTACCTGCTGCCCACGGCCATAGCGAGGGTGGCTACGGACGGGGTCTCTATATGGGAGGTCTTCTCGGGCTTTTCCATCAATACTTTTCCTTCAAGAGTTTATCTATGGCCTCACGAACGTCTGCGGGCGGTTCGTCGCGTAGGGCGTGTTTGACGGAGTGGTCGCGGTCGCCTTCAAGGGCTTCGCACATAGCGGCTCCGTTGTAGTTGTCCTTATAGACTACCTTGTATATCTTACGTGTGCGCAAGTGGTAGAGGATGTTGGCCACAAGGTCGCGGTGGAAGTTGGTGCCCCACTGTTTGCCGGGCTTATACACCTTGCTGGCTACCTCGGGCAGGGCCAGGATGTCTTCCCACATCTTCATATAGGTGCTCTTGGCCTCGTCGGTGAGGAGCGGACGCACACGAGAGACGTAGTTCAGTATCTCAGTGCGGATAGGGGTGATGTCAACGTTCTCCTCCGGCTCGCGCATACGGTCGAAGGGAGATGCCGGTTCAAGCCCGGCATGAGGGGTTCTCAAAGCTTCCTTCACAGCATCTGCGGCCTCACGTCCGGAGCTGATATTGAAGGTGTTGTTCACCACCGTCGCAGCCGGGTTCACATTGTAGGCCTTATCTATGTTGATAATGATCTTCGCGTCCTCTTTCTCCATAGGTTTCAGGGCTTTGTTTCTCTGTTTTGTTTTCTCTTTAAGTAACTGACCTTCAGCCGGAAAGTAGGAAGAAAGTTGCTGGCAGGTTTCTTCCTTGTTTCACCCCTTGGTGCCGCTATAATTTTGCACTCGGAAATCGCGATTCCAACGAGTTAATTCTCTTAATGTTCAACTAATAAATGTATGTTTATGACAAACGACATTCTTTTATCTCCGCATTTCAAGCTCCGCGAGTTCATCGCAAGCCGTACGGCTGAGGAGCATGGGATTGACAACACTCCGCCTGATGAGGCTGTGGAGAATCTGCGTCGCCTCTGCGAGGGCTGTCTGGAGCCGCTGCGCGAGGCACTGGGGCTTCCGGTGGTGGTCACGAGCGGGTTCCGTACCAAGGCGCTGAACAGTTTGCTGGCACATTCCAGCGAGCGCAGCCAGCATATGCTGGGGCAGGCGGCGGACCTGTACATTGGTCACACAGAAAACACAGAAAGCACAGAAAAGGCTTCTCGCCGCGAGCTGCTGATTAAGGCGTTCCGGGAGGTTCTGACGAACCCGAAGATTGACTTCGACCAGATCATCCTCTACCCTACTTTCATCCACGTGAGTTTTGTCTCTCGGGAGCGGAACCGGCGCGGGATTTTGCTGGCTCAGGGGAACGGTAAGCTCGGTTACGGGCGACTCTCGCTCTCATCTGCCCTGCAGATTGTGTAACTCTCCGGATGGCCTGACGGCCAGAAATTATTCAAAAATCTTATTCAAAATTATTCAAAATCTTTTAAAACCCATTTACTATGGCTCAGATCAAACAAGTCGGCATTGGCCGCAAAAGTTCCGGTACCATCGACGGTATCACGTATTACACCCTGAACGGCAAGACGTTTGCCCGTACTACTCCCACGATGCCGGCGATCGTGTATAACACGCCGGAGGCGCGCACTCGCCAGGCTATCTTCAAAATGGTGCAGATGCACATGAAGCATCACCTGCGTACGATCCGCCAGACTATCACGGCGAAGACCGGAACACCCTGCAACCGCTACTACAGCCTGAACAAGAAGGGCTTGAACGCTGCGCTGCAGACGCTGGCGGAGCAGTATGTAGATGGCGCGGACGTGACCATCACTGACATCGAGGCGGCTATCAGCGCCTATGCTGCGGAGCATCCTACCAGTATCAAGATTGCCTCGAAGAGCGGCTATCAGGAGGTGTACCTGACTGGCCCCTGGCCTTCGACCATCACGCTGAATGCCCTGGCGGGCGACAGTACCATCATCGTCATCGTGAGCGAGAACGGTGTGCAGACCACCATCAACGCGGATGGGACTACTACCGTGACTTCGTACACTGGTCACACAGAAACCACAGATAACACAGAAAGTGGTTCTTCCGGCAGCAACTCTGGTGGCACCAACCCTGAACCAGGAACCACAAACCCTGAACCAAACCCGGATCCCAATCCTAACACCGGAGGCGGTGGCAGTAACACCGGCGGCTCTGGTGGTGGCGACGAGTAGTCGCTGCACTTAGTTCTTTGTCACACAGAAAGCACGGAAAGCACAGAAATATTTGCTGCCGCATAGTAAGCCACAGGCTCTTTCTGTGTATTCTGTGATTTCTGTGAGAGATTTAATTCGCTATGCGAGTGATTGCGGTGAGTATGTTGTCTGTGTTGAAGTTTACAAGAAGTCCCACCTTCTTTTTCATCAGACGGAGGTAAGTGAGAAGTTGTTTCGCAAACACTTTCTTCATTTCCTCCACTGATTTGAGCTCTACGATGACCGCATCTTCTACCAGAAGATCCAATCGTAGCTCTGTCTTCAACACATTGCCCTTATATATGATAGGTACCTGTTTCTGTCTTTCCACATTCAGACCTCGTTGTTCTAACTCGAATACCAGTGCTTCTTCGTACACAGATTCCAGTAGGCCGGGTCCCAGTGCTTTATACACATCATAAATGGCTCCACGTATCTCGTATGTAATCTCATTAAGCGTCATTTCTGTGGTCTCTGTGATTTCTGTGTGACCTAAAAATATCTGTGGTCTCTGTGATTTCTGTGTGACCTAAAAATATCTGTGGTCTCTGTGATTTCTGTGTGACCTAAAAATATCTGTGGTCTCTGTGATTTCTGTGTGACCTTTAATTAACAATTTAAATTTCAGTGTGAATTATGAAAAAACTTTTTCAAAAACTGATTGCAAAGCTTATCAAGAAGTCCGTGGAGGACGTTGTGTCTAACCCCGAGGTGGTTCCCGCTGTGACGCCCATGGGCAACAGCAAGAAGGATTTCTGGAGGTTCGTCATCCAGACCCTCATCAGCATCCTCACGGCCATCCTGACCGCCCTGGGAGCCACATCGTGCGTTGCGCACTTCTAGTGTAGAGTGTAGAGTCAGTTCAAGAGTTCAAGAGTTCAAGAAAATCAACTTGGAAAATCTTACAACTATCAACTTGCGAGCTGACTCTCAACTCTTAACTATCAACATTAATCTTTATTTATTATGCAAAGCGTTAAATATATCTTAGTCAATGAAACAGGCTGTAAAGAACCTATTTGTGATGCTCGGCATCGTGATGTGCCTCGTGTCGGACACTGCATTGTCTGCGACACAAGTTCAAAATTCAAGGTTGAAGGTTCAAGAGAGCGCCAGGCGCTTATCGATGAACTCTGTCGCCTTCGCAGGCACTGGCCGGAGGCTCCCATCCTGGGAGTGTCGGAACTGGACACCTCCTCTGCGTATGCTCCTGTGCGAGTGAGTCCGTGGATGAACCAGCTTCGCCGGAAGATGAGCGACCTGCCTTGAGGTGGGTCGCTTTTTTGCTCCTTCAAAGTAGCGGGCATCATTCATCTTCATCAAGAAGCCGGTAGTCAATGATATCGGGATCTTTGTAGTTATTCCACACGGCCAAGACGGTTACCTTGTCAGCTTGCGGGGAATAGAACACCGTAACTTGACGGATAGGATACAGCTCTCTCCTCGCCTGCCTCGGCACGACGCACGCGCTCCACGAGCAGCGCATGCATTTCCTCGGCACTGTGCGCGTTGGGCGAAGGATTGTGCGGCAACTCCATGTCCTCGATGGCATCGTTAATGACAACTTCGAGCCAGCGGTCAATGGTCTTCATGTCGCAGAATGAAGGATTAATCTTGCGAAGTCTCGCTTCATCTATATTGACTGTCCTCAAACACATAGCGTTATTCGTTTTATGTTTATATCGTTTGCAAAATTACGATTTTTATATAGACGTGCAATGCAGGCTTTTTTAACATCTAAAAACGCGAAAGGCGCAAAGGAATTCAAAATATATAAATTCAAAAGAAGACAGAAGAAGATAGATGGAGATATAAGGAGATAGAAGACGTCAGTTTTGGCTGCTGCATGTTGTATCGTCCTTTATCTTCGTCGCTGAAAGCGACATATCTCCTTTTATCTACATTTATCTCCAACACTTGCGAAAGTTGAGTGGAGGAGACAGAAGAAGACAGAGGAATGAAAAATTAAAAATTAAAAATTAATAATGATGTTTTGTTCCGCGGATGGTTTTGAGGGCGGTGCGCTTGGAGATGAGTCGTACTAAGGTCTTGAGTTTGTCGGACTTGGGGGCGTGGTTGCGGACGTAGTCGCGGGCCATTGCGCGGTAGGCGGGGTCTGCGCTGGCGAGGAAGAGGACGGCATGGATGCGGGCGCGGACGTCGGTGGCGGCTTTGCTTTCGCTGAGCTTGTTGATTTCCGACAGTTCCGCCAGGAGCTGTCCGGTGTATTCTTCGCTGCCGTCTGCATCGTGGCGCAAGAGGGCACAGAGGAGTATTTGGGCGAGGAAGTGACGGTAGGCGGCTTTCTCCGTCTCGTCGAAGTGGCGGAAACGGGTGGCATACATGGTGTTCAGCGTCAGGGCGTCTGCCATCCGGGTCTCTTCGGTCTCTTTCCTGTTGATGCGGCGGCTCATGATGGCGAGCAGCTGCGTCTGGTTGCGCTTGATGAGCTCGTTGTTCTTGGCGTACTTGTGGCGCTCGTCGTCGAGATGGATGATAACTTCGTCGCGTACATCATACACCTTCATCTTCAGGGCGTTCTTAATCAGGTCGAGCTCTACGGTGACGACGTTGCCGTTCTTGGTGCGACGGGACTCGACGACATAGACGGTGCGACCTTCGAAGGCGTGGTTGCGGAAGCGGACGGGCTCTCCTTTGCGCAGTTCGCCACTGGCTGCCGTCAGCTCGAAGCTGAGACGTTTGTCTGCGAGCATCTTGACGAACTCTGCCATTGTCCTCTGCGGGACATAGGTGCGGGAGTGAGTACGGTCGAAGAAGAACTGGATGCGGTTGTGGTGGTACTTGTTCCAGTCGCCTTCGAGGAAGAGGGCCAACTCTGACTCTTTCCCATAGATGAAGAGGTAGCGCCGGAGGGCTGCACGTATCTCGTTGTTCTGACGGACGGCCAGCCGGCTCTTAGGGTCGTCGAAGCCTGCGGAGCTGTCGTCCTCCTGATTGTCGAGGGAGGTGTCTGCTTCGGGGTCTTCGGGTGACTCATGGCTGACGCGACGCTTCAGCAGTTGGGAGGGTACGACAAACTGGAAGGCTGCTGCCTCACAGTCTTCACGTTTGAGGTTTTCGCGCCGCAGCTGTTCCTCTGAGTCCTTTGGGTCGAAGGATGTCAGGACGTACCAATGGCGCTGTTCTGCTTTCCTGTCTGTCATCTATAGTCTCCCCTCCTCAGGTAGTCGGGCTATCTGCGTTGATTGCACTGGTTTTCAGCGGTCTACAGATGATGAGCGGTTGCCTGCCACTTGCCGAAATTAGGAAATAGCCTCGTGAGAGGGCTTTTCTTTCGGACGGTCATCTGTGCCTTTTTATTCGTCTGTGTTTCAGGCTTGAAGCATATCCTGTGGGGACACAACTTTGGGTCTGTCACACGAACCATCCTACTCTAACGGAAGAAAGAGAGGATTTTATGACCAGCTATCTAAGACATGAACAGATGAAGCACTTTTTACCACAATTAATGCGCTATTGCGCCTGTGAACTATGTTGGACCCCTGACTTTTAGTATGCTCATACCATCCAATTGCCAAAGAAGGCCATTCAATATCTATGCCAAGAGCGAAAAACACAATTTTTTAACTTGAAATGCAGATTCATGCCAAAAAATTAGCAAGATTACCAAAAATCTTTGTACCTTTGCAGGCGAAAATCCTCTCTTTCTTCCGTTAGAAAGCGAGGAGAAAATATCTGGTTTATAAAAGCTTTGTTTGCGCGGTGTATCTCGTTGCTCTCCAGTGATTTGATGTATATCTGAGTCGTCATCTCGGAGTCGTGGCCGAGTCCTTCGCTGATGATTGCCATCGGTACATTCAGTTCGTGCATATTGCTGGCCCAGGAGTGACGGGCAACATAGGAGGTCAGGTTGACTTCGTCGCCTAACATCCTGGCTATCATCTTTAGGTAGTCGTTGTAGGTACGCAGGGCAGACCGGTAGCAGCGATAGGCTGTGGCTTCGTCGGTGGCACGAAGGATGGGGAACAGATAGGGCGACTCGGAACACTCGTCAGCATAGCGCCCGATGATCTCCTGCATGAGCGGTTCGACGGCTACTTCGATGTGCTGACCCGTCTTGCGACGAAGGTAATGGATGACACCGCTGCGGACGTCCCGCTTGCGCAGATAGGCCACATCGACGAACGCCATGCCGCGGGCGCAGTAGCTGAAGATGAAGATGTCGCGCACGAATGTCAGCTTGTGAAGCAACGGCAGGAAGGTCTTTCGCTCGGGATTCTTTCCGAGAGCAATGAGTCCCTGACGTATGTTCAGACCCTTGAGGCGCTTTATCACATTGATGGTGGTGGCACGTTTCTTTGTCTTGGCTATGCCACGATACACCTTGGCAAACGGCTGCTGCTGCCAGTCGGGCAGGTTGGCAACGGCCTTGTTGTAGACGCTTTGCAGGGTGCGCATGTAGCAGGACGAGGAGTTCTTCATGACTCCGCGTTGCTCGAGCCATTGCTGGTTGTCGCAGATGATGTGGACGGTGAGTTCCGCCAAGGTGATGTCTGTTTGACCTCGAGTGGTGAGGAAGTTACGGAAGCTCTTCCGGGCACTTTGGATTTTCTGGGCCTGTCCGAAGTGATTACGTTCACTGAGGTTTTGAATTTCGGCATCGAGTAAAGACAGAAATAGGTTGTTCGATGGATTGTTACTTATATTCAACATGGTTATAATAAATTAAAAATTAAAAATGAATGTCATACGAAAATGTCGCCTGCGGCAAAGTGAAAAGTGCTTCGCAAGTGAAAAGTGAAAAGTGAAAAGTGAA
>JAFUVE010000093.1 GCA_017483765.1 Bacteroidaceae bacterium
ATGCCCGTGGCTTCTACCCTCACCACATCGGCATGACAGCCGACGGTCGGCGCTATATCCGCATCAACAGGCAGAAAACGAAAGTGGAGTCGTTCATCCCACTGCACCCCATAGCAGAGCAGATACTCGGTATGTATAACACCACCGACGACGAAAACCCCGTCTTCCCGTTGACTACCCTCAACAGTGTCTGGTCGGACATCCACGAGATGGGCTTTGCCATCGGCTGGACTGAAAACCTCTCGGCTCACATGGCCCGTCACACCTTCGGCACGATGCTCGTATCAGAAGGCATCTGTCTGGAAAGTATCGCTAAAATGATGGGACATTCCAGCGTGAAGAGTACACAGGTGTACGCCAAGGTGACCGACGACAACATCAGCCGAGACATGGACAGGTTACAGAAGCGCAGGGAAGAAAAGGGAATGACGACAAACAGCACGACAACAGAACACAACAAAGCCCTGCTGCAAAAGAAACTCAACCGTCCGAAGGAGCTGTTGCGTGAAGACCCGCGACTGGCAGTGAAGAGAATCGGTCGTCCCAAAAATAATTTAATGTATCAAATTCCAAAATAACAAGCGTTATGACAAACTTTTCAATGATTCCCAAGGATGTCTTTGAGCGAGGCATCATCCGAATGACTGAGGGCGGAATAATCACCATGCCCGACACAGACGTGTGGATGACGGTGAAAGAAATTGCAGATATGCTTTTTGTTCCGTCAGCCAAGGTGTTCCGCAAAATCCGACACCTTTATAATAAAGGTATCGCGCACGAAAAGGACACTCACGGCACATTCCGGCTGTTCCCTTATCACCCCGAATGGAACATCGACGTGTATAACCTTGAAATGGTGATCCGTCTGGCATACGCCATCGACAGCCATAATAGCCACAAGTTCCGAAAGTACATCATGAATCGACTAATGGGCAGACCGATGTATGAAAATATTTGCCTGACATTGGAGCTTTCAGCTAGGTATGAAAATGTCCTATGATGATGGACTAGTAGCAGGACGGTAGTTCCTTTCAAGCAATTCCTGCACATCGTGTTCCTTATATAGCACCTTACCACGGCATAGCGTATAAGGAAGAATTCCCTTATTGCGGTACTGCTGCAAGGTGTGGCGGCTCACCTTGAGCATTTCCGACAATTCCTTGTCGGTCATGTATCGCACACCGTCCAACAACGGTCTGTAGTGCCGTATTGTGTCTTCGTGCATTTCCAGAGCCTTTCGGATACGGCTGTAAAGGTCAGTGAAATAGTCTTTGGTGATGATGTCCTGTCCAAACATAATGAATGCTATTTTGATGGGTTGATTGTTTCCGTTTCTTCCTTTTTTGGCGTTTTTACAGCAAGGCTATCAACCAAAGCCTTGATGTCTTTTGCCTTGTAATACACCCGATGTTGAATCTGCGAGAACGGCAGTTTACCTTGTTCCCGTAGCGAGTACACCGTCCGGCGGTTCAATTGAAGACTTACGCATACATCAGCAGTGTCGAGCCATTGCTCAGGTTGTTTTTCCCTTGTCCGTGCATCTGTGTCGGTGATGCGCGACAAGAGGTACTCCACCGTTTGGATGAAGTCCTCAAACGCTTTTTTCTCAACAATCACTATTTCCATTGAATTCTGATTTTTGATTTTGGGTGCAAAGAAACAAATGAAAAAGCCAATTTTTGTCACGACACTCAAAAATGGCAGAAAATGGCCGCCAAATGGCAGAAAATGTCTGAAAAATCACTTTTCAACCAACTTTTTTCAAAAAAGTTTTCCTTAGTAAGCACTTATTAGTGAAATGGGTTGCTTGAACGCCCCTAATTTTGCAGCCGAAACTTGAAATCAGACGAATATGGAACAACTTTCAAAAGATTATTTCGACCAGTGGATGGCTCGTATCAGCCACCATCAGGAAAAGATGATGGGTGAACTGCAGCAGCTCAAAGGTCAGGCGGCAGAAGCCGATGAGGATGGTATGCTTGACGATGCCGACTTCTGCCAGATTCTGAACATCAGTCCCCGAACCTCACAGCGCTACCGTACAGAGGGTTTATTGCCCTACTGTGTCCTGCGACACCGAGTGTATTACAAGGAGAGTGACATTTGGGCATTTATCCGCAAGAACAAGAAGGACAAGGGCGGACAGCTTGCGGAGAAAATCAGCCAGATGAAACGCCCTTCATGGAAATGACTATACAGCCGGCAATTAGTATAGATTAAAAATGAACCCACATTAGTAACAACCTTCAAAATCCGAACAACAATGGACAAAGAACCAGAAAAGCAAAAAAATGACAAGGATGTTCTGATTGTCACGGACAATCAGACAGGAGAGCGTGGAATCGTCACGGGACTCGATGAGAAAGGAAAGCCCCAAAAAGTCCCCATCGCGCGAGAGAGCCATCAGGACTTTCTCCGTTTCGACAAGAACGGCAATGCCCTCGACAACTTCTTTACGAATTTCATTCGCCAGTGCAAGGAACCGACCCGCTTCGGTTTCAGCAAGACTACGACAGACGCAATTGAACGATTTTTGGCAGACCCGGATAAGGCCAAAGCGGAAATCGAAGGCGAAAGAATCGACACAGCCAACTGGCAGAACAAAAACAACCATCAAAACAAGAAATCAATGGAACAGAACCCAAGCAAACAAAATGCTGCCGAGGCACAAGGCCAGCAGCCAGAGAGCAACAAGCACCAGTACCAACCCATCGACGAAACCAAGGTCAATTGGGAGGAAATCCAGAAGAAATGGGGTGTTTCCCGTGACCAACTCGAACAGTCGGGCGACCTTACCAAGATGCTCAACTACGGCAAGAGCAACCTCATCACTGTTCATCCCAATTTCGGTGGTGAGCCGTTGGAAACCGCTGCCCGTCTGTCCTTCAAAAAGAACGAGGACGGCAGTGTGAGCCTTGTTCCTCACCTCATTCGCAAGGAAGCCAATTTAGAACAGGAATACAAAGGTCACACTTTTTCCGAGGCCGACAAATCTGCCTTGAAAAACTACGGTAACATGGGCCGCGTCGTCGATCTCATGGACGCCAACGGGAAACTTGTGCCCAGCATCATCAGCATCGACCGCCATACCCATGAGATTACCGACCTGCCCGTGCGACGTCTGCGCATCCCTGAGAAGATTGGCAACACGGAACTGACAAGGCAGGAACAGGACATGCTCCGTGCCGGACTGCCCTTGAAGAACAAGGAGATTGAACTTGCCAACGGCCGCAAGTTTACGGCCACCTTACAGGTCAATGTTGAGGAGAAAGGTGTTGAGTTCGTTCCACGTGGCAACCGTCAGCAGAAAGGGCAGAATCAGAAAGTGGACCAAAGTCAGCAGGCCGAGAAAACGTCGCAAACGGCTGATGGTGACAATTCCCAGAAACAGCATCGTCCCCAATGGACGGATGAGAACGGCAACATCAAGCCTATCGGCAAATGGAAGGGTGTGGAGTTCACCGAAGAACAGAAGCGTGACTATCTGGAAGGCAAGACCATCAAACTCGACGGAGTGCCCGACAAACAGGGTGTGCCTGCAACGATGTACCTGAAGTTCAATCCCGAGAAAGGCCGACCGCTCACCTATGCAAATGACCCCGACAAGGCGGTTAGCCAGAAACCTGCTTCCGAGAGCCGGACGCAGGTGGCTGTAAATAGCGAGGGAAAGACCAACGAGCAGACAAAAGGCGTGAAAGAGCCCTTGAAGAAGGGACAGACAGCCCCGAAGGATGTCAAGCAACAGGAACAGAGGGATGCAGCCGTCAAGCAGGAAAAACCTGAGAAGAAAAAGTCAAAAGGCCTGAAAATGTAGGCGTGGAATGCACTGCCCATTCACTCATTGATTAGCCCGTTCCCATTGGGGAACAATCGGGAACGGGCTTTTTCAATCACAATAAAAACAACAAAAGAAGAAAAAAACTATGATTACGATTATCGCAGACACTCAGCATATAGCAAAGCAATATGCAAAAATCGTCGGGGCCAGTGATGAGGAAAACCACTATTATGCCGGCAACGACTATGCCGTGACATGGCTGGAGGATATCCACCTCGGTCTCAGTCATGAACTTTCCAAGGCACTCGACACCCTTCCACCAATGGAACTGCCAATGATTCCAGAAAAGTTCCCCGTGGTGCTCCTTCCACAGAAAGGCCAGCAAAAATCTGGCGAAAAGATGATGAACTATGCCCGCATCCTTTCAAGACTGATTGCCAACAGCACGTATGTCTATCTGGCGACATCAGACCTGCAGGCGACATTGCTAAAAGGTGGTCCTATGCTAATCACCATCCCTAAGGGATTCCTATTCCAGCTATGTTGCCGTTCCCTTTCTCCCAAAGGCATCCGTGATAGTATTATGAATCGCCAACAGATACGCGGTGTGCAGCAGAAGTATGAGCAGGCATTTAATAAGCAGAAGGCCGACTGGCTTGTATCTGCCAATGCCACTCACCTGTTGGAAAAAGTATATGGCAAAGGAGCCCATAAGATTGACCGCATCGCCACGCCTCTGCTGTCCTTAATTTGCAGGCGCTACAAGGCAAACAAGGGACAAAAAACGGAAGCCGTCTATCAAGTGAATTTCTCCTTGGAACGTAATGGAGAAGTCCATCAATTCAAATCTAACAAGCAATTTGCCGATGTGGTCGCCGCCAATGCGCTTTATATCAAAATGCGCTTGGCGATGGGCAAGAAACCTGTTGTTGTCAGCAAGGTTTCCGTGAATGCCCATATAGATCCGTCGCCCCCACTATTCAACTATCAAGACGTTTTGATAGCAGCCAATGTCAAATACGGTTTCGGTGTCATCTATACGACTCAGTGCCTGCGGAAACTCTTTGACTTCGGACTGATTACATGGCCGTTTTCATCAAAAAGACACATCGGTCAGAGCGAAGTCCGAGAGTTTTGGAACAAAACCGTCAATGACCTCCGAAGTGATATCAAATGGGAGCGGATGATCCTGAAGATTGCCAAGCGCGACAGGGATTGTTACACAGAACATTATGGAAGGTGTGGACACGTCGGCATCTGCCTGACGGAACGCAAATACAACCCTTATCTGCATAAGCTGACACAAGATGAGCAGAGAATCTACGACCTCGTCGTGGAGCGAATGATTTTGGCATTCGGCGAGGATGCACAGATAAATACATCTACCGTCACTGCAGAATTCGACGGACACCAGTTTTCTTTTACGAAAAGTGCCATCAAGGAAAAAGGATGGACTGCCATGGTGAACCGAAAAATTGCGAACAGCTACCATCCTGTTGTTAACCATCGCTGGAATAAGGGCGACAAGGAACATTTCTATGGGGTTTCCATCACCAAGAAGGGGTGCGCAGCTGTTCGGCTTCACACGGCGGAGACATTGCTTGTGGAGGCAGACCTTTTCGACCTCGGTACAACGAAAGAGAAAATCAATGCCATTCGGATGCTCTTCGAACAAGGATACATCGACACATTTGAAAAGGAAATGGTTCCGACGGAAAAAGGGCTGGCACTCTATTCCATTGTACGCGACATGATTATCGGCAGTCCCCAACACATGGGCTACTTCAACAGAAACCTTGCCGACGGACCGTATTGCAAGGCGATGGTAAAAATGTACGCAGAAGCCATCGTCCGTGAATTGCAGGCTTCTGAGACTCTGTTCGCAACACGAATCCAGCCTATCAGCAGAGAGACACGGGAAATGATTGAATATATCAAAGATAAAGCATGATGAACGACACATCACCGACTATCAAGCAGGAACTGAACTACTACGAACTTTATCTGTTGGACTATCTGCGTCAGCACAAGTTCCCACAGCAGTATGACCATGGCCTCGTCCATACCCGTGCGGAAGAAGCGGCAGAAACCTACGAGCAAGAACGGAGGAACGGACATCCTACCGATCAGGCACAGGAACTGGCCGTGTCTGCACTCACGAGAGGATTGCACCATTCGCAGTACGACATTCTGCTGGGCGTCATTGATACGGAGTTTGAGAATATCATCCCTCCACTTCTGCATGAGCAACTGGCAGAAAGCCTGCTGCCGTTCATGGGCAAGGTATTTTCCATCTACAACCTTTCCGACGATGATTTTGCACTCAGCGACGGATACCAGAACCTTCATGATGAACTGACTGGTGCCGTTGCGCTATACCTCAGACAGCATGGCATACAATAGAAAGGAACACTTGCAGAAAAACATAGATGCCATCAGGACGTTATTCCTGATAGAGCGTGAAAGGCGCCCTCCCACCACGGAAGAACAGGATATACTACGTGGCTACAGCGGTTTCGGCGGTTTGAAGTGCATCCTCTATCCAGCCACCAGTCTGTCAGATTCCACCAAGTGGCCCCAGTCCGAAATGCCATTGTTCACCAAAACAATGGAACTACACAACTTATTGAGGGAAAATTCACAATCGGAACTGGAATACAAACGCCATGTGGACAGCCTGAAATCATCCGTACTGACGGCTTTCTACACCCCCAATGTCTTTGTGAACACCCTTGTCGATACGTTCAGCTATTTCGGCATCGTGCCTGAGAGAGTCCTTGAGCCATCTTCTGGCATCGGTGTGTTCGTGGATGCGGTGAAGCAGAAAAACAGGGACGCATATGTCATGGCCTACGAGAAAGACCTTCTGACAGGCAAGGTGATGAAAGCCCTGCACCCTGATTCCGTCGTAAGGATAGAGGGGTTCGAGAAACTGGCAACGCCATTTGAGGACTATTTCGACATGGCGGTTTCAAACATTCCCTTCGGTGACATTGCCGTTTTTGACCCAGCCTACACCAACAGCAAGGAACCCGTCAGGCGGCAGGCTGCCAAGGCGGTACACAACTATTTCTTCCTGAAGGCACTGGATGCAGTGCATAATGGTGGCGTGGTTGCATTTGTCACTTCGCAGGGAGTCATGGACTCCCCGACGTCAGCACCCATCCGTGAGGAAATGCTACGCCATGCCGACCTTGTTAGCGCCGTCCGTCTGCCTAACAATCTTTTTACAGAGAATGCCAATACGGAAGTAGGCAGCGACCTTATTATCCTTCAGAAGAATGCATCCAAAAAAGAACTGACGGAAATCGACCGTCTTTTCATCAATGTGGAGGAAGTGGACGGGATAGGGGCTAGTGCCTATTTTGTGGCACATGGCGATCATATTGTCCATACCTCTGCCAAAATTGGCACAAACCCTTACGGCAAACCTTCCATGGAATACAGCCACGAGGGCGGTGTGAACGGTATTGCTGCGGATATGGCAAAGGTGATTCAGGCAGACATCAGCGCCCACTTCAACTACTCCCTGTATAAAGGAAAGACCGAAAAACCAACAGAAACATTACCCAACAATCCAATTCAGGAAAAAAGCAAACAAGTGGACTCTGCGTCTCCCATACTTTCCCTTTTCGACCTCTGGAAAGAAAATGGTGAGGAAGTCGTACAAGGAAATATTCGGCAACAATCAACGGAAAAGCCTAAGACAAAAGTAAAAAAGCCTTCAGAACCCAAATCCAAGAAGAAAGAGGCCGACAATATCCAACAAACGCTGGCACTGGAATTCTCTACTATTCGTAATATAGAAAAGAAAGAGGAACCAAAGGAGAATACACCCAACAATCCCGATGACATCTATGCCAACATCAATTGGGAGGACAATCCTCCTATCAACGGGTTTTATGAGGTGATGATGGACATGACACCAGAACAAAGAATTAGGCTGCGTGTCATCGCAGAGGAGCACCGTCAGGCTCAATTGAAGCGTTTGGGGCTTCAGGACACGATGAATCCGATATTTCTGCCATCTAAGGAGGCCATGGAGAAGTATGGCAGTCACAATGCTGGACAACAGGCATCAGGTCTTCATCAAACGGCATCATCAAATAATCAGAAGCCTTTCGACCCGACCCCTCGTCCTTACGATAGTGAACCTCAGCCATTCTACCGTGATGGGACAGTCGTTCTGGACAAGGATGGCAACCTCGGACACCTGCGCAGCGTGTCGGAAGATGGTGCCACCTTCCATCCGCTGGAACTGAATGCGTCACAAGCCAAACGGCTAACCGCATATATTTCCATACGAGACACCTATGAGAACCTATATGCCTACGAGGCTGACAACCACGAGGAAAACAAGAAGCTGCGCGAGGAACTGAATGCCCGATACGACCAGTTTGTCAAGGACTTCGGGAACCTAAACCAAGCCCAGACCACCAAACTGCTGCTGATGGATGTACACAGCCGTGATATATTCGCTATTGAGCGGGTGGAGAACGGCCGGTTTGTCAAGGCGGACATTTTCGACCATCCCGTCTCGTTCAACATCAATGAAGTAACACAGGTCGATACTCCGGAGGAAGCCCTGTCAGCATCCCTCAACAAATACGGCAAGGTTGAACTGGATTATATGAGTCGCCTTGTCAGTATGTCAGAGGAAGAACTCGTCAAGGGGTTGGAAGGCCACATCTACTACAATCCGCTGGCATGGCATTACGAAGTCAAAGACCGATTCATTGCAGGTAATGTCATCCAAAAGGCTGAAAACATAGAGAATTGGCTTCAACAGCAAAGGCAATCAGCAGAGAATGACGGAAGGGAATATACACCAGACCCTCGCGTGTCAGAATCGTTGGAAGCCCTCAAGGCATCATTTCCAGAACGCATCCAATTTGCAGACCTCGATTTCAACTTCGGTGAGCGTTGGATTCCGACGGGTATGTTCTCTGCCTATATGACCCAACTCTACGGTACGGACATCCGCATCGGTTACTCGGAGAGCATGGATGAGTTCTCGGTGGCTTGCAGTGAGAAGAACATGAAGATTACGGAAGAGCTCTTTGCAAGCAAAGCGACCAGAGGTCTAGCGCTGTGTACATGGCTACTACCGCACGTATGATGGCATCGCCCTGCTGAAACATGCGCTGCACAACACCTGCCCCGACATGATGAAGAGCATCGGCAAGGATGACAACGGCAACG
>JAFUVE010000074.1 GCA_017483765.1 Bacteroidaceae bacterium
AATGAACTCTTGATACATGGCTTTCTTTAGAAGCCGCGACCCCCTAGGGGGTCACTTAAAAAGGTAAATGCCTTCTAAGGAAGTAGTAAACACACCTCCTAAGGAGGTATAAAAGTGTAAACGATCATCTGATATACGATATCTAAACTCTAAACTTTCAACTAAGCAAATATATGAACAAATTTAAAGCTGCACTTTTCGACCTCGACGGAACACTGGTGGACACAGAGTCGCAATATTCCATATTCTGGGGCAAGATGGGAAAAAAGTACCATCCTGAAATTCCGGATTTCGACCAGGTGATAAAGGGAACGACGCTGCCCAACATCTATCAGAACTACTTTCCGGAGAAACAGACGCAGGAGGAAATCACACCGCTGCTGTATGCGTGGGAGGCACAGATGGAGTACCCCTTCATCAAGGGAGCAGTGGAATTCATACTCGAACTGAAAAGAAAAGGAGTGATGTGTGCGGTGGTGACCAGCTCGAATGAGGACAAACTCAATTCGCTCAGGAAGAAAACACCTGGATTCGACGACTATTTCGACCGGATACTGACGTCGGAGATGTTCACCAAGTCGAAGCCCGACCCTGAATGCTATCTGATGGCGGCAAAGCTCTTCGGATGCGACAAGAGCGAGTGCGTGGTGTTTGAGGACGCGCTCAACGGACTGAAGGCAGGAAAAAGCGCCGGGATGCTCACCGTGGGGCTGACCACGACGAACAGCGCAGAACGCATTAGCGGACTTTGCGACTTGATTGTGGATGATTTCACTAAGCTGTCGTTCGACAAACTAAATGAGAGACTGGAGTCTTCTTGTGGAATGTGATTTCACGAATCCATTTGGAGCAAGCCAAGCAACAGCAGATTATTAGTTTCAACTATTTTATACGAACAAATAATTTCATTTAATTTTATCTATTTAAAAAAATTATGGCTGGTTATTTAGTGGAGGATGCGCGAAAAGTGACAACGCATCGACTCATTCAAATGAAGAGAGACGGCAAGAAGATCGCCATGCTTACCGCCTATGACTACACGACGGCACAGATTGTCGACGCCGCAGGAATGGACATCATCCTCGTGGGCGACTCTGCATCGAACGTGATGGCCGGAAACATGACCACACTGCCCATCACCCTCGACCAGATGATTTATCATGCAAAAGCCGTTGTGAGGGCTACAAAACGTGCGCTCGTGGTGTGCGACATGCCTTTCGGTACTTATCAGGCCAATCCTACAGAGAGTGTGACCAACGCGATCCGTATCATGAAGGAAAGCCACTGCGACGCCCTGAAACTGGAGGGAGGAGTGGAAATCCTGGAGTCCGTCAGGAAAATTCTGGACGCTGGAATTCCTATCTGCGGACACTTGGGACTGACACCACAGTCTATCAACAAATTCGGTACATACACCGTGCGCGCAAAGGACGAGGCGGAGGCTGCAAAGCTGATCAGCGACGCACACGCACTCGAAGATGCTGGATGCTTCGCGGTGGTGCTCGAGAAGATTCCGGCTAAGCTGGCTGCACAGGTGGCTAGCGAGCTTACCATTCCGGTTATTGGAATCGGAGCAGGACATGAGGTCGACGGACAGGTGCTGGTCGTGGCCGACATGCTCGGAATGACGAAAGGGTTCACACCTAAGTTCCTCCGCAGGTATGCCGACTTGTCAACGATTATGACTGACGCGATTGGACAGTACATCACTGACGTGAAAAACGTGACCTTCCCCAACGACGAGGAACAGTATTGATTTCACGGACTGATGCGCTTGAAATCTACGAAAAATGCCACAAAAGTGGCATTTTTCGTGCTTTATAATCTTATAAAACCTTAAATCCAGCCTTTTTTTCGACTTTCCCGATTTTTTTTTGTAACTTTGCATAAAATTATACTCAAAAAAAATGAAAGTCAAAAAGATTCTGTTTATTACTCAGGAGATGACCCCGTTTGTGCCCGATTCAGAAACTGCTGAATTCGGCAAGGATCTCCCAAAGACAATTCAGGAGAACGGATTTGAAATCAGAACTTTCACTCCCAAATGGGGCGTGATCAACGAAAGAAGGAATCAGCTGCACGAGGTGATCAGGCTCTCAGGCATGAACATCATCATCGACGAGACAGACCATCCGCTGATCATCAAGGTGGCGTCACTGCCATCGGCTCGGATGCAGATTTATTTCATCGACAACGATGACTATTTCATGAAGCGGCTGGTGGATTTCGACGAGCAGGGAAATCCATACACTGACAACGGAGAGAGAGCCATTTTCTATGCCAGGGGCGTGCTCGAGACGGTGAAAAAACTGAAATGGGTACCCGACGTGATTCACTGTCAGGGATGGATAAGCGCCATCGCGCCTATCTTCATCAAGCGGGCATACCACGACGAGCCGTCATATGCCAACTGCAAGGTGGTTTATTCTGCCACAGAGCCTGAGTTTGAGCTGGACTTTGGAGAGCATTTCATGGACTGCATTCAGTTCAAGGACATCGAGACGGAAGAGCTCAAGGAAGTGTTTGAAGGAAGCTACGGATTCGACGACTTGCAGAAACTGGCAGTCAGATACTCCGACGCAGTCATACTCAATGACAATAAGGTGAGCAAGAAAGTGACTGACTATGCGGAGAGCCTCGGACTTCCGATTCTTGGAGCATCCGCAAAGAAAGACTACAAGCAGACCTATTCTGAATTCTACGACAAGCTGATCGGAGACGAAGAATAAGAAACATACATTTACTATCCTGATCTAAACATTATTTACATCTTATGTTTAAGATTCATTCATTTTTTAAGTATGTGCTGGTACTTGCGGCCGTTGCCTTTGCTTCTTGCGACGACAACACAGGGACTTTAGGATACGACCTGGTGCCGACAACCGACCTCGTCAACAACAACTATAAAGTCTTCGATGTGGAGACGTCGTCGTATGAGGTGGGAGACAAAGTGCTGGCAAGAAGCAGTATGTCTTACCTCGGAAAGTTCACCGACCCGGAGACAGGAACCATTATCAACAGCGACTTCCTGGCACAGTTCTACTGCCCGGAGACATTTGCTTTCCCGTCGCAGGTGAAAAACAATGAAATCACCAGTGTAGACCTCCGGCTCTATGTCAGCAACTTCATCGGAGACTCACAGGCCACGTTCAAGCTCAACGTCTATGAATTGGACAAGGTGCTGGACGCCGGAGAGGACTACTATACGAACATCAACCCTGCCGACTACTACGACGAAAACGCAAAGCCCATCGCAACAAAATGGTACACACTGTCGGACAGGACTATCAGCGACAGCCTGAGATGGTCAAAAGACTACACGCGAAGCATTCGCATATCGCTGCCGAAGGAAGTGGGACAGGAAATCTACGACTCCTACCGCACCAATCCTGAGAAATTCAAGGGAACTGACGCATGGCTGAACTCTGGACTTCCGTGCAGCAAGGGATTCTATTTCCAGATAGAGAGTGGCGACGGCGCCATGGCATATATCGACATAGCGCAGCTGAACCTGAACTTCAGATATTACGACACGGAATACAAGAAGGACACCACCGGAGTGGTGCATTTTGCCAGCACGGAGGAAGTGGTACAGGCCACACGCTTCCAGAACTCCAATATGTCCATACTGCTTGACAACAAGGATGCAACCTACATCAAGAGCCCGGCAGGTATATTCACTCAGGCTGTTCTTCCGGTGGACGAAATCAACATCACCGACACCATCAACTCAGCCAGACTGGTGCTCACACGCTACAACGACAAGGTGGACAGCAAGTTCAAGCTCTCGATTCCTACCACCCTGCTCATGGTCAGGCTCGACGACTATCTGAACGGATTCTTCGAGAAATATTCGCTGGCCGACGAAGTGTCGTCATACATCAGCCTTTTTGACTCGATGGACAACACCTATGAGTTCAGCAACATCGCCAAACTGATCAACATCATGAAGACGGAGAAGCAGAACGGCACTGCCACTGAGAACTACAACAAGGTGTTGCTCATTCCCGTTGACGCCACATACGACTCAAGCAGCGGATCACTCGTAAAACTGGCTCACGACTTCTCCATGTCGAGTGCCAAGCTCGTGGGTGGAGAGAACGACAAAGTGGGACTTGAGATTATCTACAGCAATTTCAAGAAATAGCAATCATCGAAACTGACGATTGACGACCCACAATTTATTTTGTCATTTGTCATTTTTCTTGATACAGTACGAATTGCTTCGGACTGGAAAACTGAAACGGAAAGAAACCATAAACAAAACGCATTGACCATCCTTGGACAATGCGTTTTTGTTTTTTGTGAGCTGCTTTCACGCTCCGTATAATCGGCCAGACGAATGCCGGCTGCTTATGCGCTTTCTCAGAAATTCGAACGGATTTCCTTCAGTGCCTGAGCAAGCTGGTCGGGACAGGAGGTCCGCTTCATGCCGCACGGGATGCCCTCAAGAAGCGAGATGACCTCGTCAACTGGCCGGCCTTTCACGAGCGTGGCCACACCAACCGTGTTGCCGGGGCAGCCGCCTACGAAGAAGACGTCGTCGACAACGTGTGTCTCGTCGTTCACGCTGATCTCAATCTGCTTGGAGCAAGTGCCCGTCGTGGTGTAAACGTATTTCATGTTTCAGCCAACTTTACAAAGGAGTGGATAGATTACTTCATGTTTGTGTAGACGTTCTGAACGTCGTCAAACTCTTCCAGCTTCTCCACCATCTTGTCGATAGTCTCACGCTGCTCGTCGGTCACTTCCTTCAGGTCGTTAGGAATATAGGTGAACTCAGCCGACACAATCTCAAGACCTTTTTCCTCCAGGTATTTCTGGATTAGTGCGAACGACTTAGGGTCGCCATAGATTGTGATGGTGGTTTCCTCCTTGTCCTCATCGTACTCCTCGTCGAACTCGTCGCTCACTCCGTAGTCGATGAGGTCGAGCACAAGCTCGTCCATGTCGATGTCATCTTTCTTCTTGAAAGTGAACTGTGCGAAGTGGTCGAAAAGATAAGCCAGAGAACCCATTGTTCCCAGCGTTCCGCTGAACTTGTTGAACACTGAGCGCACGTCAGCTACGGTACGCGTGGTGTTGTCGGTCAGCGTGTCTACGAAGACGGCTATGCCGAAAGGTCCGTATCCTTCGTATGTCATTGTCTTGAAGGACGACTTGTCTTTGCCCATCGCGTTCTTGATGGCGCGCTCGATATTGTCCTTCGGCATGTTCTCATGCTTGCAAGTGGCGATAATGGCACGCAGGCGTGAGTTGTTCTCTGGCTCCGGACCGCCTTCTGCCACTGCTATCTGTATCTGTTTGCCAAGACGGGTGAAGGTCTTGGCCATGTTGCCCCAACGTTTCAGTTTGCGGGCCTTACGGAATTCAAATGCTCTTCCCATTTTCTAATTATAATTGTTGTTTGTTTTTATTTCATTATACATATTGCCAGTCTGTCTTTGTATCGTTTTTTCAGGAATCAACCTTATGTTGTGTGTACGAACCCACACATCAGGGAGGTCCCTCACATTCAATGACGACTTTGGACTGGTTATTTTCCGCGCACTTTGGCGTTCAGCTGCTTGCAGATGTTTTGCTCGATTTTGTTCATGATAGCTTCAATCTGCTTGTCGTTCAGCGTCTTGTTCTCATCCTGCAAAAGGAAGTTGACGGCGTAGCTCTTCTTGCCTTCCTCGAGGTTTTTGCCTTCATACACGTCGAAGAGTGTCACCTCCTTCAGCAGCTTCTTCTCGCTGGCATATGCGATGGCCTCGATGTCGGCAAACTTGCAGCTTTTGTCGACAAGCAGAGCCAGGTCGCGGCTCACGGCAGGGTGCTTGGCGATTTCTTTGTAGCTCACCACATTTTTCTTGATGAGTTTCATCAGCTGAGTCCAGCAGATGTCTGCGAAGAAGACGGGCGCCTCAATCTCAAGCTTCGAAGTCTGCTTCTTGCTCACTGTGCCATATTCTGCGATGACTTTTCCGCCACGGTTGCTGATCTGCTGACCGTTGGCCCATATGTCGTTCTTCAGCTCTTTGAAGACGAGTGCGCCGAAGGGCACGCCGAGTCGGCTGAAGATGTTCATCACATATGACTTCAGTTCGTACACTGTGGTGTCCTCGTCGGGATGGATCCAGCTGCCTTTCACGCGCTTTCCGGTAATCCAGAGTCCGAGATGGTAGTCCTCGCTGTATGGACTGAGAATCTGACCGGATGTCTCGCCGGACGGGATGATGCCGCTGGTGTCGGTCTTCTTGTCGGGATTGAAGTCGTAGCATTTGCCAAACTCGAAAAACTTCAGGTCGGGCAACTGACGGTTTGTGTTATGACTGATGCATTCGAGGCCGCCGAAGAGCAGTGTCTTGCGCATCACGCCCAAATCCTGGCTCAGCGGGTTGATGAGTCTCACGAGGTTCTCCGACTTGTAGGTCTCGCAGTTGTCGTAATAGGATGTCTTGGTGAGTGAGTTGTTGAGTATCTCGTTGAATCCGCCTCCGACAAGCTGCTCGGAGATGAGATTCTGAAGTTTGTTGCTCTTGTCCTCATCTCCTTTGACGGTGAGCGATGAGCGCACCTGGCTGGGGATTTCCACGTTGTCGTAACCATAGATACGCATCACTTCCTCCACGATGTCGCAGGGAGCGGTGACGTCCACGCGGAAGGCTGGCACGTCGAGCACAAGTCCTGTGGGCTTTTCCTCCAAGACTGTCATGCCCAGGTCGGTGCAGATGGACTTGATTGTGTCGTGGGGTATTTCCTTTCCAATGAGGTCGTGGCAGTACTGATAGTCGAAATCCACTGTGGCGTTCTTAGGCAGGTAGTCTGTCTTCACGTCCTTGATTTCCATCGCAATCTCGCCTCCGGCAAGTTCCTTGGCCATGATGGCTGCCTGCTGCACGGCATAGAGCTGTCCTGCCGGGTCGATTCCGCGCTCAAAACGGAACGACGCGTCGGTCTGAAGTCCGTGACGGCGGGCCGACTTGCGTATCCATGTGGGATGGAAATAGGCTGACTCAAACAGCACGTTCTTGGTGGTCTCATAGGTTCCGGATCCTTTGCCGCCGAAAACGCCGGCTATGCACATCGGCTCTTCTGCATTACAGATGGCCAGGTCGCGGTTGCTCAGTTTGTGCTCCTCTCCGTCGAGAGTGACGAAGGATGTGCCTTCTGGCATGGTTTTCACCACAATTTTCTTGCCTTTCACCATGTCGGCGTCAAAGCAGTGAAGTGGCTGTCCGTAAGCCATCATGATGTAGTTTGTGATGTCCACGATGTTGTTGATGGGGCGGAGTCCTATGGTGGTGAGTCGGTCCTTCAGCCATTTGGGCGACTCTTTCACTTCGCAGTTTTTGATGGTGACGGCGCAGTAGCGCGAGCAGGCCTCCGGCTCCTCTATCACCACGTCGTAGTCCAGGTCGTTGTTGTCTACGGCAAAAGCGCTGCAGTCCGGACGGTGAAGGCTGGTCTGGTATCCGTTCTGGCGGAGGTAGGCATAGAAGTCGCGTGCCACTCCCCAGTGCGAGCAGGCGTCGGAGTGGTTTGGAGTGATGTCAACTTCGATGAGCCAGTCACTCTCAAGTCCGAAATACTTGGATGCGGGCATTCCTGCTGGTGTGTCGTCGGGCAGCACCATGATGCCGTCGTGGCTGTTGCCGACTCCGATCTCGTCCTCAGCGCAGATCATGCCGTTGCTTTCAATACCACGCAGTTTTGATTTCTTGATGACGAACTCCTTGTCGCCGTCATACAATTTTGTGCCCAGCGTGGCCACTACCACGGTCTGGCCGGCTGCCACGTTCGGTGCGCCACACACAATCTGCTCTACTTTGCCATCTCCCAGCTCCACTGTGCACACGTGCATATGGTCGCTGTTGGGATGAGGCTCGCAAGTGAGCACTTTTCCAATTACGATTCCTTCCAAACCGCCTTTGATGGACTGAACTTCTTCCACGCTGCCCACTTCCAGACCAACGCTGGTAAGGGCTGCGGCTACTTCGTCAGCACTCATGTCGAAATCGACATAGTCCTTGAGCCACTTATAACTGATATTCATTTGTATTTTTAGTTTTTTACTTTCTTCGTGTATCTATATTTCATGCAAAGTTAGCAAAAATTATCCACTTTTCACCCACTTTTCGTGGCTTTTCTTATATACGGCTTTGTTTTTGCCTTCTTTTCCGAAATTTTGCAATGGAATCGGCCCGGACAGATTCGCCCGGGCCGATAAATACATATTAATAAATTTTATTTTTCAGTGAGAAATATCGTCCTCCTATTACTTCCTTCTTTTACTTCCTATTTTCCCAAATTAAGACGGATAGTAAGCCTTACTTGGTCTGCAGCTGCAGTGTCGCTGGCTTGAAGTTGCCGGAGGTCACCTTCAGCATCACGTTCCCCGGCTTTCTGCCCGAACGGAGAATCACGAGGGCGCTTCCGTCGTAGAGTGCGCGTGTGTCGGTGGCGTTCAGTTCGTCGCTACGGTGGTCACCGCTGCTCACGGCCACAATCTCGGCGTCCCCTTCCACTTCAAACTTCAGTTTCTCGATGCAGTTGAACACACGGCGGCCTTTCTTGTCGACTGCATGAACGCGTACGTGCTGGAGGTCCATGCCGTCGGCTTTCCATGCGTCGTTGTCGGGAGTGAGCTGCAGTTTTGTTGCCTCACCGCTGCTCTCTATCTTATGGCGGGCCACTTCCTTGCCGCCAGTGCGGCCCACGGCTTCCAGTGTGCCTTTCGCCCAAGATATGTCGTTCCACACAATCTTATTGCGCGTCTTCGGATTATTCACATCGTTCTTCCTGACGCCCAGTGACTTGCCGTTCTGCAGGAGTTCCACTTCCTCTGCATTCGTGTAGGTGATGATTCTGACTTTCGGCGCCTTGTCTTTTTCGGTTCCGAGGTTCCAGTTTTCTGTCAGTTTGTCGCCGCCCACCTTGATGCCGTTCCAGTCGAATGTGCCGGATTTCAGCAGCACGCCGATGTGCACGAGTGGCTCGTCGGAGAAATAGCTCTTGATGAAATAGGCGTTGGGCTTCGGCTCGAGCGAGATGTCGAACACGCCCTGCGACCATCCTTTCTCTGGCCAGCCGTTGCTTTCGCCAAGGTAGTCAATCATACCCCAGTAAGCCAGTCCCAGCACCTTGTCGAGGTCCATCTCGAAGTAGTTAGGACCCATCATCGACGTGTTGGCCTCGCTCTGATAGAAAATCATATGAGGGAAACGCTTGCCGTCGCCCGGGAAATACATATATCGGTAGTTATAGGCGGAGATGTCTGTCTCATGCACGAGCGGTGCCGGCAGCGAGTCGGTGTTGATGTCGCGGCCACGCGGGTGCATGGCCACTGTGACGGGCCGTTCCTGGTCGTAGCGTTTCAGCAGCTGCTTCTGCATCCGGTAGGGCGTCACGCCCCAGTCTCCGTAAGGCAGGTCCCAGTAGGTCTGAAGCTCGTTGCCGAGGCTCCACACGACGACGCTGGGATGATTGCGGTCACGCTTGATGAATTCCGGGATGTTCTCCTGCCAGAGCTCGGTCCAGGGCTTCCTGCCTCCGCAGTATTTGTCCAGCCATTTGTCGTAGAGCTCGTCTACGACAAGGATGCCATACTGGTCGCACAGCCGCAGAAGACTCTCGCTGTAGGGGTTGTGGGATGTGCGTATGTGGTTGAACCCGAAGTCTTTCAGCAGTTTCAGGCGTTTCTCGATGGCGCGCTCATAGGCTGAGGCACCAAGTGCGCCCAGCGTGTGGTGGTTGGCTATGCCTTTGAGCAGCACTTTCTTGCCGTTGAGCTTCATGCCGAAGGCAGGTGAGAATTCCAGTTTGCGGATGCCGAATGTCTCCTTCACGTTGTCGGCCAGATTTCCGTTGGTGTCGAAAAGGCTGACTTCCACCGTGTAAAGTGACGGGGTCTCGCAGCTCCACAGCGAGGCATTGTTCAGCCTGACGGTGTCGAGCACGTACTCGTTGGTTTTCTGCTTTGGGTAGAAGCGTTTGTCCACGGTCTTGTCTGCGACGACGTTGCCCGACGGGTCGGTTATGCGGTATTGGAATTTCAATGTTTTCGTCTTGGAGTCGAGCAGCGTGTTCACTTCGGCCTGGATCCTGACTTCTGCATCGCCGTGGCTGCCGTCAATCCGTTTTACGTCGGAAGTGATCTGAAGCGGATGGCGGGTGAAGTACATACGTGGATTGGTGTAGACGAAGTGTACGTCGCGGTAGAGTCCTCCTCCGGTGTACCATCGGCTGTTCTCTGGCTCCCCGGTGTCGGCTTTCACGGCCAGGACGTTGTCCTGACCGAATTTCACCTTCTTGCTGATGTCCACGTCAAATCCAAGGTAGCCGTAGTCAGTGCCGCCTATGCGTTCGCCGTTGAGATAGAGGTCGCCCACGAGCATGATGCCTTCCACGTCCACCAGGATTCGGCGACCTTTGAGTGAGTCGGCTGGAGTGAAGTGCTTGCGATACCATCCGGTTCCCATCTCTTTGAAGCCTCGGCTGCTGAGACGGCTTTTGATGTTGGCGCCCTCGTCGGCATTACTGCCTTTCTCGTCGGCGGCTGGGGGAATCCAGGGCAGCTCAATCTGGTAGTCGTGAGGAAGATTCACCTCCCTCCAGCCGCTGTCGTCCAGGTTGGTGGCTTCGCCGCCTTTGACATCTCCTGCATGGAATTTCCATCCGAAATTAAGCAGTTCGCTGCTTCTCTGCGACAGGGCTGGCAGAGACACGGCAAACAACATGATGGTCAGAAATGATTGTAGTTTGCTTTGCATTGTAGTTTTTTATTGTAGTAGTTAGTTTTTAGTTCATCTTTCGCAAGGTGTAAAACCTGATTAAATGAGAGAACTCCCTTTTTCTGCCCCCCGAGGATCCTCATTTTGGCGCGTCTGGGCTTCGTCTAAATGATGACCGCGGTTCCGCTGCATGCCACCATCAGCATGGAGGCGCTCTGACCGATGGTCTCGTAGTCGAAGTCCACGCCAACGATGGCATTGCATCCTCGCTGGCCAGCCTCGTTCACCATTTCCTGTAATGATGTGTCGCGGGCTTCCCTCAACACTTGTTCATAACTGCTGCTGCGTCCGCCGAAAATATCACGGATGCTCGCTTTGAGGTCTTTCCATGCGTTTGCGCCGATGATGGTCTCGCCTGCCACCACGCCACGGTATTCCCTGATCGGGTGACCCTCAATTGTAGGTGTTGTGCTTACTATCATATTTTTTCATCGAGTTAAAATGTTGAACAAAAATTTTTTCAAATTTAATAAATTTATTCGTAAAATCAAAAAAAATCACATATCGAAAGATTATTTGAGAAAAAATATGTAAATTCGCATTATAATTCATTCAGTTTGTATCATTTTTATTGAAATATTATGAATATTCCACTCAATTTCTGCCAGAGATGTGGCAATCCAAGAAATCCGGGTGAGAAGATTTGCCGATTCTGTGGAGAGCCGTTCCCTGAGAACAAGGTGAAACTCGACATTCTGGACCAAGAGACGGACAATCATGACTCCGCCACTACTCCCGCCAATGAGAATGAGGAGGTGACGGAAATACAGAGCAACACCGGAACTGCCGACCTGGAGACACAGGCCGATACTGATCCTGGCACCAAGCCTGCAGATCAAAATGAAGAGGCCACGATATATTCCCAGGAAGGCAACGACTCCGAGTCGCACCCCGAGTCGGCGGGTCCTGAGGAAAGCACTGAGCAGACGGCCAAGCCAGCGGATCCAGCCGGCATTCCTGCACCGGACGAAGCCAACTCTCCAGCCGCTCCGCAGGCATCCAAGTCTTCATATATCAAGATTCCGAAGAAAGGACTTTGGATCACATTGGCAGTACTGCTTGCCATCGCTGTCGGCGTCGGAATCACGTTATATGTCTTGTCTCACCGAAATTCACCTTCAGCAACAGTGGAAAGGGCATTCGAGGCGCTGAAGAAAAACGACAGCGAAGCGTTCTGCGCTGAATTCAACCTGTCGAGTACCACACAGCCTTACGTGCGCGACATGGCAAAAAAGATGATGTCGTTCCTCGGAGGAAATTTCAAGGACATTGAGATTGTGGATGAGCAGACGGAGGGCATGAAAGCGGTGGTTAGGGTGAACATCATCTTCGACGACAACAAGACTGAGCAGATGGACCTCCATCTCGTGAAAATTAACGACCAGTGGAAGATCGAGCCGTTGGGCGACTTGGATTTCGGGCTGGACTCTCTGTTCGAACTGGGCAAGAAATTCGGTTTCGGTTCGGGAGGCTCGCTGCAGGACGACATCGGCAACATTCTCAACAACTTGTTCTGAACCGCCCAGGCTTGCTGAGGGAAACGAGAGGCCCACACAAATCCGCAAGAATGAATCCTGACGACATAGTATCGTCCCCTTCTACTCCCATTTTTACTCCCCTCTTCCACTCCCATCCACTCCCATCTACTCCCATTCACTCCCATTACTCCCATCCATTCCCATCTACTCCCATCCATTCCCATCTACTCCCATCCACTCCCATTACTCCCACTTCAACACATGCGTAACTTTCATTATTTCATATTTGCCATTGCGCTCATCTTTTTTCTCTCACTCGTCTGCTCGGCATGCAAGAAGTCGAAGGAAGACACACTGAAGGACGGCGACAATCTGCAGCCCGGAGATGTGGTGTTCCGCCTTGGCGACAGCGCTGAGAGCAACGCCATCATGGTGGCAGACCCTGAAGCGGCTTATTCCCATTTAGGCATCGTGGTGTCGTATGCCGGAAAAATCAAGATCGTGCATGCGTGCCCGTCGGAAAACTTTGCTATCGACGAGGCCAACGTGGTCAAAATGGACCGACCCGACGTGTTTTTCAGCAACCGTAACTGCCTCCAAGGAGCCATCTATCGCTATGCCAACCGCGAGGTGGCTAAAACCGCGGCCATGGCTGCTATCGACCAATATGAGCAGAAACTACCGTTCGACTTCAACTTCGACTCCAACGACTCAACGGCACTCTATTGCACAGAGCTGGTGGACAGGGCTTACAAGAAGGCGGGCGTGGAACTCACCGACGGACGGCTGCACGACGTCGACATGCCGGGTACTTTCGTGCCGGCTTGCATCCTGATATCCGACATCCAGAAATCCGACAAACTGGAGCTGATTTCATCTTTCAAGTGAACCGAGACGCTTATACGGAACTTTTGCACATATTGCTATAAAAGAAAACGAACGAATTATAAAGAAAGGCTATTGAAATTATTTACAGATTATGAAGACTTGTTTAAACTGCCATGCTTTTGTTGACGACGACGCACAGGTCTGCCCTCAATGCGGACAGGACTTTTCCGAGTACAACCAATGTCCGAATTGCGGAAGATATTATATTGGGTTTTCCTATATGTGCTCCTATTGCGGACATCCTCTTTACGACAACCAAATTCATGACGGGCAGCGGAAGGCTGAAGCGGAAGACGTGCAGCCCGACAACAAAGTGGCTGCCTCCTCTGACTTCCCGACATTGACGGAAGTTCCCGACGAACCATCAGATACCGCTGTGGACACTGCTGAAGAGCCTGCGGATACGATTGAAGTACTCGAGGAGCCTATCGAAGAACCCGAAGAGACTATCGAAAAACCTGAGGAGACAATCGAAGAAGCAGAAGAGCCTATCGAAGAACCCGAAGAGCCAATCGAAAAACCTGAGGAGCCAATCGAAGAACCCGAAGAGACAATCAAAGAACCCGAAGAGACAATCGAAGAAGCAGAAGAGCCTATAGAAAAACCTGAAGAGGCTATCGAAGAACCCGAGGAGGCCACTAAGGAACCCGAGGAGGCCACTGAGGAACCCAACGTGGCCAATGAGGAATCAGCGGAAACAACTGCTGAAGCTGCCGAAGCACCCGCAGAGCCGGAAGAGCCTGTTCTGATCATCGAAGAGGACGACGAGAATGCGGTTGTCGTCGTGGACGATGCAGGCAATGCTGACGGAAATAAAGACGCTGGACAGACGACGGTTCCGGCAGCGCCTCTGCCCGCGCAGAAGAAGGAATATTCACGCCGCCATGTGGCCGACAAGATTGGAAAGAAAGAGGAGAAAAAGACAAAGTCGAAAATGCTCAGCCTGACAAACGAGACAGACGAACCGGACTTCGACGAGGAGGAAGAGAAAAAAGAGAGGCGTTTCTCAAAATGGCTCCACTGGTTTCTGTTCCTGTTCTTCCTCACCATCATCGCAGCGGGAGTGGGTGCGTTCATGTACTACGACAACCTCGTCACCAGAAAGAAGGAGGCGCAGGAGCGTGCCGTACAGGACTCTCTGTTCAACCTCGAGAAGGCGAAACAGCAGAGAATCAAGGATGAGCGTGCGGCGGAAGACTCTATCCTGAATCAGCAGATTTCGGCGCAGCATGAGTCCGACAGCCTCGACAAGGTTCGGCAGAACGAGTTCAGACGACTCGACTCCATACGTGTCGACACGTTCATGACGAGGGTCATCACGGATGTGTGTCCTTCCAACAAGATTCTGGCCAGGCAGTTGGACGGACAGAACTATATTTATTATTACACAGATCTGTCCAGCCCCATTTTCAAGCTCTACGGATTCGACGGGGTCAAGAAAGAGGCGTTCACAATCATCGACGACATCCAGGCTCAGCTTGTCAGCTCATACGTCACGCCTGACCGCCGAAACCTCATCATCCTCTGCCGCGACGAGAAGCATGAGTTCGGACTGGCTTATAAATATAATATGTATGAGAGCACGCTGGCCGACTACGAGTCCATGGACAAGGACGGCAACAAATGCTACGACGTAGGAACGACGGAAGACGGATTCTACATGAAGTTCGGTAAGCAGGAGAACAAGACGTTCCAGTCCCTCTACACGTCCTTCTTCGATAAATACGGCAATTTCATCACCCAGCAGTGACCACATCGTCCCCCGCTGCCGGGTGCTCATTGCGACTCAGTCTGCTCTAACCCCACTGGGCACCAGGCTGGCATCCACCTTCCCCTGCCCCACCAACGTCCCCGATGTTGAGTGGAAACCGTCCGGATGGCTTTTTATTGAGCACGAAGTGCGTTTTTTCTCCGTAACGCAGTGAAGGACTTTTTATCGAGTTTTGTCAGCACGAAGTGCCGTCGTTGATGCCGTGCCGGTGGAAGCAAACTCGTTTGCGGACAGCCGTCATGGAAACAACGAGGCAGGGCGAAGCCCGAAGACAAAACGTTTTTTATTTATTCTCTCATTCTAAAGAATATTATCGAACAAAAGCGCGTCCACCTCATCGGCGGACGCGCTTCTTCAATATTATCAGTGACTGTGTCTGTCTTAGAATTTCACTTCAGGAGCTTTCTGTGCAGCTTCGTCGGCCTGGAACATAGGCTTTGTGGAGAAGCCGAAGATGTTGGCCAGGATGTTGCCCGGGAACTTACGCACCTTCACGTTGTAGCTCTGAACGGTGGTATTGTAGGCCTTGCGCACCTCGTTGATACGGTTTTCTGTGCCTTCCAACTGGTTCTGCAGCGACATGAAGTTCTCGTTGGCCTTCAAGTCTGGATAAGCCTCGGCCACTGCCATCAACTTGTTCAACGCGCTCGACAGCTCACCCTGGGCGGCATTCAGCTTGGCCATGTTCTCCTCGGTCAGGTCCTCAACGTTGAGGTTGATCTGAGTGGCTTTAGCCCTTGCCTCAATCACGCCTTCGAGGGTTCCCTTCTCATGCTCTGCATAGCCTTTCACCACGTTCACCAGGTTTGGTATCAGGTCGGCACGACGCTGATAAGCCGACTGCACGTCACCCCAGGCCTTGCCCACGGTCTCGTCTTCCTTCACCATGCCGTTGTAGCTGGAGATTGCCCAGAGAGCAAGTGCGCCCACAACAACCAATAAGATAATAGTCGATTTCTTCATAATTCAAAAGGATTTAATTGTTAGAAATTATAGTTTGTTTACTCATTGTCTTTCTTGATGTGGTCAGAACCGCCCGCCGGCACCGCCGCCGCCGAACGAGCCGCCGCCCAGACCGCCGAATCCGCCGCCGCTGCTGCCGCTTCCGCCGCCGCCAAAGATGGAGCCGCCGATAGCGCCGCCAATGCTGCTTCCGCTGCTCGGAGATTCGTCTATCACACGGTCCTTATACACGATCTCACTGCAGTTCTTGCACTTGTAGGTGGACTTGATGCGGTATTTGTGGGCACTCATCCGTTTGCGCTCCCTCGACACCAGCTCCAGAGCCACTTTCTTGCAGTGGGGGCACGTGCGCTCCTTACGCTTGGAATACAGTCCTAAACCGACAAGAGAGGCAGCTCCGCCCATAAACAGCCATCCCAGACCGCCGCCGTCGTCCTCAGCGCTGTCTGCGCTCTGCGACAATTCCGCCACGTACTCCTGGTTGCCGGTGAGATAGCCATGGAAGGCCTTCACCGTGTTCAGCATGGCATTGTCCCAGTCACTCTGTTTCAGATAGGGAACCATGTATTTTCGCTCTATCTGGCCGCAGGTGGCGTCGGTCAGGAATTTCTCCATGCCATCGCCCGTGCTGATCCAGTAGCTGCGGTCCTCTGTGGCTAAGGCGATCACGAATCCTTGGCTTTTCTGTCCTCCGATCTCAAGCTCGCGGCCAAGGCCGATGGCAAACTCATAGGGGTCGTCACCCTCGAAATGTTCGCACACAGCCACCACGCCATAGGCCTGAATGGAGTCCAGGCTCATAAGCAAGGTGTCGATCGAGTCGCATATCTCCTGCGACAAGATGCCGTCGGGATTCACCACGCGGGTGTAGTTGGTCTTCACGCGTTCCAAAGGGATGGTCTGTGGGGAATAAGTACCCGCAAACGCATACACAAACGCCATGAAGAATGCCAGATATGTGCAGATTCTTTTCATATGTCTGTCTCTTTATTTCTGTTATTCAATCCGTATACTTCCTGTAACGCAACAACATAAATCCTCAAAGTCCTAAGCCCCCCGTCCGGATGGCTAAACCTCAATTTTCGTGCAAACGAGAGCAAAATGAAGCTCGCTTCAATTTTGCCGAGCGCAGCCGAAAATCATGAAATAAACCTCAAACCTCAAATTTCAAACTTCAAAGATTCCAAATGTCCCACGATGCCTGGGCCTGCAGCAGCAGCATCTCCAGCCCGTTCTTCACGGTCGCACCTTGTTCCCTGCCTCGTTTCATAAACAGAGTGGTCTCCGGATTATAAACGAGATCATATAGCAGATTATTGTTGTTGAGGTGCTCATATGGCAACATCGGACAGTCATTTTCGTTTGGATACATACCAACTGGCGTGCAGTTCACGATCACCTCGTATTCACGGACGGCGTCTGCGTCAAGGTCTTTGTACGACACCGTGCCCGGACGTGTGTAGCGGGACACGAACACGCAATCCAGCCCTTTCTGCTGAAGAACATAGCGCACTGCCTTCGAAGCGCCGCCTGTGCCTAAGATGAGGGCTTTCTTGTGGTGGGAATGAAGCAGAGGGGAGATGGACTCCCGGAATCCGATGGTGTCGGAGTTGAAGCCTTTCAACGTGATGTGCGTACCGTCACGCTCCACCTTCACCACATTCACCGCACCGACTTCACGGGCTTCCTTGCTCACCTCGTCGAGAAAAGGCATGATTTTCTCCTTGTAAGGTATCGTCACGTTGAATCCCGACAAGGTCGGGTTCGACGCTATCACGTCAAGCACCTCGTCAATCGTGGAGATGTCGAAGTTCAGGTATTCCGCGTCAATTTCCTCGTTTTCAAACTTGTCAGTGAAGAAGCCCTTGGAGAATGAATGCCCCAGAGGGTGACCGATTAATCCGTAAGTTTTCATGCCTGTTCTTTTTTAGGTGGGTGATATGATATGATGAGATTCAGAATCAAGCTGGCAAGGAGATTTCAAGAGAGCACCTTCGTGGTTTCTGCATTTTTATTTTCTTTTCTGCTCCCTCTTCCGATCCCTTTTTATTTCTTGAAGATACCGCAGAAGTCAAGAATCACCTTGTCTTCCCTGTATTCCAGCGTCTTGAACGGGTCGTGAGCAGTGAGGAACACCACGATGTCGGCCTTCTCGTAAGCTTCCTTGTAGTCTGTCAGCTTAAACACGTTGTGCGACTCGATGTTGGGCTCCACCACGAGGATGTCGGCATTGTTGCAGCTCTGCATCACCTTGGTGGTGATATACTTGGCCGGACTTTCGCGCAGGTCGTCGATGTTGGGCTTGAAGGCCAGGCCCATCATCGCGATCACGGGCTTGCGCTTCTGCTCCAGCTCGAAACGGAGCATCGCGTTCTGCACCTTTTCTGCACACCAGAAGGCCTTGTAGTTGTTCACCTCGCGCGCCGTGGAAATCATTTTGGACTCTGCGGGGAATTCGCTCGAGATGAAGTAAGGGTCCACGGCGATGCAGTGGCCGCCCACGCCGCAGCCAGGCTGAAGGATGTTCACGCGAGGGTGCTTGTTCGCCAGGCGGATCAGCTCCCACACGTTGATGCCGGCCTTGTCGCAGATGATGCTCAGCTCGTTGGCAAAGGCAATCTGGGAGTCGCGGCTCGAGTTTTCTGTCAGCTTGCACATCTCGGCGGTCTTGCAGTTGGTGGGATGGAGGGTGCCCTGAACGAACTGGCCGTAGAATTCCTGGGCCTTCTTTGTGGATGCCTCGTTCATGCCGCCTATCACGCGGTCGTTATGCACCAGCTCGTATATCACGTTGCCGGGAAGCACACGCTCAGGGCAGTAAGCGATATAAATCTTGTCTTTCAGCTCGGGGCGCTCGCTGAATATCAGAGCGGCCATCTTGTCGGTGGTACCGACTGGGGAGGTCGACTCAATCACGTAGAGGTCGCCTTCTTTCAGGAAAGGGATGACAGCACGGGTGGCTGCTTCCACATAGGAGATGTCGGGCTCATGGTCGCCTTTGAACGGAGTTGGAACAACCATGAAGTAGGCGTCGCTCACTTCTGGAGTCGTTGAGGCGTGCAGCTTGCCTGCTTTCACCACTTCCTGCAGCATCTCCTCCATGCCTGGCTCGATGATATGCAGTTTACCCTGGTTCGTCATCTCCACTACTTTCGGGTTGATGTCCACACCCGTGATTTCCACGCCGTGCTTCGCGGCGATAATTGCTGTCGGCAGGCCGATGTAGCCCAGCCCCATAAAACATGCTTTCATAAAAATGATATTTTATAATCTGATTTTTTCGTTCTCTTTATTCTGATTCTGCAAGACTTCTGTCTAATGATGTAAAAACAACTTGCTTCACCTTCCAATTGACTGTAGGAACTTACTTCATGTATGTCCGTCAGTTGACTATCGTCCTGTCTTCTCGTTTCTGTCCGGATGGTGAAATTTCAAAGTATAAAAAACTCAGAAGTCAAAGTCCACTTTCAGCTGATGGTCGGCACTGATGCCTTTGTCCGACATCAGCCAAGGGCCGGACACCGTCCTGCGGCTCAGCACCTCCAGACGGAGGTCCGTTTCGGTCGAGATACCGTTGTCGCCCAGAAATCTCGCCACGGTCGTGCGAGCCAGCTCCGGAGTGTTGTTCTCCTCGCTCAGATGACACAGCCACACGGACTGCAGCCCCTCATGGTAGTTCTCCAGCAGCACCTGCGCGGCCTGACGATTCGACAGATGGCCCTTGCCACCCTTGATCCGCTCTTTCAGCTTTTTCTCGTAGCGGGGATTGGCCGCCAGCATATCGTCGTCATAGTCAGCCTCCAGCACGAGGTAGTCCGAGCAGCCGATGTATTTGCTCACGTTGTCTGTCGGCTTGCCCACGTCGGTCATCACAGTGAACACCTGACCCTGGTCGCTGACGGAATACCCGTAGTTGTCCACCGCGTCGTGGGGAAGGCGGAACGGAGTGATCTCCATGCTTCCCACGCAGAACGTCTCTTCCTCGTCCACGGCCACGCATGCGTCGGGCTCCACCCTCGACAGACGTGCCCAATTCAGTTTCTTCAGCACCTCTGCCGACGAATAGACCTTCACGTTCAGCAGGCGGCTCAGAGCCCCCACGGTCCGGCTGTGGTCCATATGGTCGTGAGTCACGAGGATGGCCTTTATCTTTGCCGGATTGATACCGTATTTCAGAAAATTCTTTTTCACAGCCCGGATGCCCACGCCGGCATCTATGATAATGGCGTCCTGCCCATTCGAGAGATAATAGCAATTGCCTGAGCTGCCACTACCGAAGCTTATGAATTTCAGCATTTCTGTTTTTTATTGTATATGTGTGGAGGTTTGACTAAACTAAAGTACTGATTGAAGTACAAATATTTTGCAAAGTTACATGATTTTTACGTAAAAACCTAAAAAAAAGAATTTAATTTCACACCCACACCCAAAACTTTCTCTACCACCCCGCCCCACCACCGCTCATTTCGTCCTTTCCGTCCATTCCCTCCCATCCATTCCCATAACTCCCATCAATTCCCATAACTCCCATCAATTCCCATAACTCCCATCCATTCCCATCTACTCCCATCCACTCCCATAACTCCCATCCACACCCATAACTCCCATCCACTCCCATAACTCCCATCCACTCCCATAACTCCCATCCACTCCCATAAC
>JAFUVE010000075.1 GCA_017483765.1 Bacteroidaceae bacterium
CAGGTCATTCGACAACTTCATTGTAAATCTGTTGGGCGCCATATCGGCATATTGTTTCTTTCCAAAGAAACCATGCATCTGTGTGGAAAGAGCTGTAGATAATCAACTTACACTATTTTAAAATTCGTCGAACTCACGTTATTTTACTTGATTGGTTCGCCATTCTTCGCCATATTCAACTAAAGAAAGCTCATTGATACCTTCTTTCAGTTTTTCGAGCTGTATGTCGCTAAACATTGCGAAGTGCCAAGCCTGCTGTTGCAGAGCTTGGCTGTCTTGATAAGTGTTTGTATTTAAGCTGTTCATGTTTTTTTGTTTATTAGCTTACATATAATTCATAATCATTTTCTTTCCCATCTATTATTACTCCTGCTTTTTCAAACCGCTGCATTAGCATCCCAGCATAAAGAGAGTCATAACGGGAGATGGTTCTACGATAAACACCTCCAGGATTACCAACACCGCCTTCTTTAAATGCTATGGGTTCAACGATGATGTTTGCACACGAGGTTGCACCATCGCCTAGTATGCTGTCATAAATGTCGAATTCCCTTAAATGCTTCACAGTCTCTTTATCTTCATAAATTATTCCTTCTCCATTCCAATATTCTTCTGCTTTAACAATAGGATCTTCTCCAAACTTTAGATATTCTTCTGTAACAACATTGTCTTCTCTAATAAATACTCTCCTTCCAATAGCTTTATAAGCACCTATATAACCACCGCCACCTCGTCGGAATAGCATTATGATATCGCCTTCTCGAACCTGTTTTACCAAATTTGTGCGCCAATACTCACCGTATTCAACCAAAGACAGTTCTGTGAATCCTTCTTTAAGTTTTTCAAGTTGTTTGTCACCCCACATAATAAAATGCCAAGCTTGTTGCTTTAAACGTTTGGGCTGTTCTTTGAGTTCTTCGGTTTGCTGTCCTTGATTGTTGTCATTAACTGTTTCATTTGTGGATTCTTTAAAAGGTTCAGTACTTTTAGAGGCTTGCTTTCCATCATCATTATTTTTTGTGTTTCCAATAATTTCCTCAAATTTTCCCCATAAGCTTAATACACATTCTTTAGAAGATGGCCAATCTTTATCATTTAAATCTTTTTGAAGAACACTTGTTATGCCCGCAAAAACTCTTGGTACAACATCAATATCATTATAATCTTTGATTAATTCAATTTCTTTTTCAATTTCCTTTATAACTTCTTCTTTTGCGTAAAAACTAATCTCACCAAATAATTTTGTCCTTAAACCAAGCATTTCTGTTTCTTCAACTTGGCCATCTTCTAGTATTTTATACATAAATGAAACAAAATCAGAATAGACACCTAATTTCGCATTATATAATTCTTGTTTTCTTTTTATTTCATCCTGTTTTTCATTTAGTTTAATCTGATAATCTGCTTCCATTTTTTTCAGTCGTTCTTCTCGCATTTCTTGGTATGCTATTAAATCGTCTTGTCGCTTTGCTTTTTCTTCTTCTTGTTTTATTAGTATTTCATTATTCATTTCGTTCAACTTTCTTTGTTGTTCGAATGTAATGTTGCTTTGTTTTTGGATTGTAAGAGACACAATGACATAAGTTGCGGCGGCACTTATTATAACAACAACGAATTGTTGGAAACTTTCTATAACTCCAAATAAATGAAAAAGATATGCAATAACAAAAACAATAATGAAGCAAAATAGCTCAATCCAATTGTCTTTCAACCATTTCATTTTTGGTTCCTTTTTTACTTTTTCCATGTTTTAATGTTTTTTTAATCCAGTTTTTCATAATTAAAGTCGTTAGCAGAGCAGCATGCTTTTTTATAGTCGAAATTATATTGGCGCATGTACTGCTCTTTGATTTCAGAGGCTCCATTGTAGAATGGATTGTCGGTGTGTTGACGTGTGGTTACGACGATTGACATCTCGGGTGTCAGAATCGTGCCGTTGACGCGCTTAATGCGCTTGGGGGTTACCCGGAATACTTTTGACATAGGCGTTCGTTTTTTAAGGGTTAATATTAAATGGTCGTTAATTGTTTTCTTTGATGGACGTTGCCATAGTGTGATTCAGAAACGTTTTTGCTGCTCCATAATCTTCGGCTCCTATTGGACGTTTGTTTGGAGGATGTTTTTGGTGATGATTTTTGTTAGTTGATTATGCTTTTAGGTTACTCGGAATTCCGTGTGGTGATTAAAAAATCATCGTCAGAGTATATGACTCTTTCAAAATCTTTTAATGCCATTTATGGCATATCTATTAAAAAAATCTATAAAATCTTTCTGATCTTTGTTCGGTAAAAGTTCCACACAAAATCCTGAAAATCTGTTTTTAGATAGGGGTGTGGGGTATTTGAAAAAAGAGCGGGAACCGACTTCGTGCCAAATTCTTCACGGAGGCTCTCGCATGCCTGAATCCCTGAAAATAGCAGAAGCGATTCACGCCCAAGTAGGGACGTGAACAATCACTTCGCTGTTTTGGGGCAGAGATTCATTTCTATTTGCGAGATTTCCGTGAATCCACCTTACAGCGTGACGTTCAAATCACTTTTTCTGTCTTTTATGTCTTTTAGTTTGCAAATATAAATGTTTTTGCGTTAACGAGCAAACGAATCGGACGGAAAAAGGGCGTGAATCGCATTTTTTTTCATTTTCGTTTAATTATCACCGCAAAGAAAAGAAAATCCTCCGCCAGCTGGTGGCAGAGTTTTTTGCTAATTCAAAAAAACTAAGAGTTTCGAAGTAAAAATGGAAGTTATATCTTCGATAGGGAGTTAATAAGAAGGGTGATGGTGAATTTGTTCATAAAATTGTTTGGATAATAAAAGAATTATTCTTAATTTTGTGAACTGAAAATACTAAAAATTCGTATTATGAGTTCACAAATTAATCCTTTACTGAGCATCTTAAATAGTCCGAGGACAGTATTCACCATACAGTCTTTGGTTATGTTGACGGGAATTCAAGACAGTAAAAAGTTGACAAAGTCGCTTCACTATTATGCCAAGGATGGGAAGTTGCTCAATTTACGAAGAGGAATCTACGCAAAACTCAATTACGACGTCCAAGAGATGGCTTGTTGTCTGTATCGACCGTCTTACATATCCTTAGAGTATGTGTTGCAACGTGCCGGTGTTGTTTTCCAATGGGAAGAATCCATCACATGCATAAGCTATCTAAGCAGGTCAACAGAAATAGACGGACAACCCTATCAGTATCGAAAAATCAACCCAGCTTTATGGGTTGGAATGGAAGGAATCGAACAACGGGATAACATTGCAATCGCAAGTCCCGAACGTGCATTTCTCGATATGATATATATAAGCTCAGGCAATTGCTATTTTGACAACTTGCACCCTCTATCTATAAATAAGATACGTGAGCTCTTACCACATTACAACTCAGCAACGCTTAACGAGCGTGTGAGCAATTTGCTGAACATAAAACTCTGAACGATATGGACAAGCAGAAACACAAACTGTACATGGCTCAGATTCTGACCCAAATATTCAAAGACAAGGAACTATGCAATGTTCTGGGTTTCAAAGGCGGCACAGCGCTTATGTTCTTTTATAACCTGCCAAGATTTTCTACCGACCTTGATTTCAACCTAATTGACGAGAACAAACTAGACCTTGTATTTGATAAGATTCGCAAAATATTACTGCAGTATGGCACGATCGATGATGAAGCAAAGAAACTCTTTGGTCCTATCCTAGTGCTCAACTATGGAAAAGGCGAGAGAATGCTGAAAGTTGAGATTTCAAATCGCAAATATGATAATCATTATGAGATAAAAAACCTGGCCGGCACAGATATCCGCTTATTAACTGTCCCAGACATGTTTGCCCATAAGCTTTGCGCAATGGGAGAAAGGCTATCGCCACGTGACATATTCGACGTTTGGTATTTCTTGACGCAAATGCATGCCAGTATTAATGAGAACATCATCAACCAACGAACAGGGAAAAGCGTTACAGAATATGTTCAATGGTGCTCAAAACGAGTGGGCGACGCCAGTCCGAAATTGCTGATGCAGGGACTGGGTGAGGTACTTAATGATACGCGCACAAAAAATTTTGTGAAGACGAAATTAATAGTTGAAACCGTCCAAGCACTTGAGCTGTTTGCTTCATTCCCTCAAATCCAACAATAAAAATACCATCCATGAACAACCTGAAAATGCAGAAAAATTTTAGAAACTTTATAGGGCTACCATTAATTTTGTGAACTGAAAATACGAATTTTTCGTATTTTCAGTTCACGAATCAACACAAAAAAACTGGGCAAAACTTGCTGTATGCAGGTTCTGCCCGGTTATTGTTAGTTCACGGAATGTGTAAGGGAGAGTTATCTCTTTGTGAAGGTGACTTCTATACCGTCGTTCTCGATGACGAGGGTGGATTCGTCAACGGACTTGACGGTGAAGTTGTCGAACTCATCGGCAAGTGAGGCGAAGGTCTCGAGTTGAGTCGCGAATTCCTTCTTTGCCTCGCCCTTCAGCATGGCGAGCATCATCGCTTTTGTGCCGGGGTCCTTCAGCATAGCGCCAAACTCCTCATTATCAGACTGGATGTCTTCGATTTCGAAATCCGTCCTGCTCTTGTCGTAGGTGCAGACGATTTGGTTGTTGGTGTTCGTGAAAGTGCCCGGAACCCAGAACTTCATCTTCATGTTGATTGCCTCAGCCGAAATCGTGCACCAGGAAATGACCTTCACAGTTGACTCCTTGAATTCCATCCCCAGCTCCATCTTCAGGTTGCCTTCCTGTTCTGCTGCAATCTTACTGATGGCATCCGCATAGTCTTTGTCGAGGGTCCATGTGCCGTTGAGCGACTGTGCTCCGGCAGTGACGGAAAGCAGCATCATCATGGCTGCAAAAAATAATTTCTTCATGTGCTTGTTGTGTTGATTATTATAAAAATAAAGAATTAATGGCACAAATTTACACATTTTTGACGTAAAAACAAGACGAATCACAAATAAATTGACTAAATTTGCATCAATTACGCCAAATTCAAATTCCAATACAGGCAGGGAAACAATTATTCTGCAAGATGAACACACTGAGATATACGCTGACCATACTCTTTTTATCGATATGCCTCCATTCTGGCTCTCAGGAATGGCGGATGCTGCAACTGCCCCACCAGGACCTGCTCTCGTCCTCGCGGGTGCTCTATCTCATGGAGGACCACGAGGGAGTGCTCTGGTATGCCACCGAAGGAGGCGGTGTCTGCCGCGACGACGGCATACATGTCGACGTATTCAAGTCCGACAACGAGCATCCCGACCTGCTGGGCAGCAACAACATCGCGTCGATGGCCGACGCAGGAGAGGACATCGTCATCGGTACCTACCACGGTGCCTACCGTCTGAACAAGCACAACTTCTCCATCTCGAGGCTGAACGATGTGGACGACAAGCGCGTGGACGACATCCTGGTCACACGCGACGGAAGACTTTTCATCACATCGAACAAGCAGATCTATGAATACAGCTGCGACCTGACGTTACAACAGAAATACCCGTCATCATGGAAAGGCCAGGGAGTGTATGTCTCCCACCTGTTTGAGGACCGCAAAGGGCGCATCTGGGCTACCCAGTGGGACGGTGGTTTGGTATGTCTGGAATCCGGGAAGTTCAATGAGTCGAAATGGTCAATGCCCGTAGCTGCCGCGGACGTGGCCGACGACCCATCACACGACGACGCACTGTGGGTCGGCACCGTGGGTATGGGCATCGTGCGCTTCGTTCCCTCCACAGGTGAGACCACCCCTCAGCCAGCTGTCCCGTCAGGCATATGCATTGACCTGCAGCAGTCGGCCGACGGAAAGCATCTGTGGATGACCGTGCTCGACCGCCTCAGGCTTTTCAGCACCGAAGGCGGCAGCCTGACCGAACTGCCCACGGAAGGCTTCACGCCTGAAAGCACGAAGGTGCTCCACCGTCTGTCGAAAGACAGCCGTGGGACACTGCTCGTGGCAGGCAGCGAGCCAGGTCCCTTCGCCATCGAGACCGAGAGGGTGGCACCCTGGTATGACGGCACGATAGCTGACGGAAACGTGGAATGGATGTTCCGCGAACGGCAAGGGCTGATTTGCAGGGACAAACAGACAGGACAGGAATCTGTCGTCTCTCAGCCAGGAATGCAGTTGCTTCCATTTCTTGCCAAACGACAGGGAGACAAGGGTATCTGGGCTACCGACGGCACACACCTGTTCCTATGCCAGCCAGAGGGAATCGAGCACTATGCCGACCTGCCCTACCGCCCTTCTGCGCTGACCGACGACGGAAAAGGATACCTATGGACCGCCACCGGCAATGGGATATGCCGTATGTCATTGAATACCAAGCAGACCGAAGTGATGACAGACGAGGTGAAAGACGTGTCAGCACTCGCTTTCACCCCCGACGGAACACTCTGGATGGGCACCATCTACGGCAACATATACGCCTTTGTAGACGGTAAGACAGAGAAAGACGAATATGCCAGCGACACGGACGGCGACGGTCTGACCGCCATGTCGGCAGACTCGGCAGGTTTGCTGAAACTCGTGAGCGACCACTATGTCCGTATCTATGCCCCCGTCCGTAAGACCCTGCGACAGCAATGCAGGGAAGAGGACGGCACCTACCGGATTGAACTTCTCGAGACTGAACAAGGAAAGCACTGGCCGCACCCCAGCCGCCAGACCATCGTGGAACGGATTCCGTCGTGGCTGACGTCATGGTGGATGTGTGCCGTCTATGCAGCCATACTCGCCATCATCATCATACTGCTTGTCCACAACTACCGTCTGCGCCGTCAGCGTCGCATCTTCCTCAAGCAGATGACCGACATGCGTCAGCCCGCCGTCAAGCCAGAAGAAGAGCAGCAGAAAGGGGGCGATGACGTGACGGCCCGGTCTGAGGAGCAGGAAGAGATACTACCTGCAGACGCAGGACAGGACGAATGGTTGAAAAAAGCAATTGCCCAGGTGGAGCAGAACCTGGGCAATGAATCCTACAACGTGGAGCAGTTGAGTCAGGATATGTGTATGAGCCGTATGACCTTCTACCGCAAAATTCAAGCACACACAGGGCAGAAGCCCACAGAGTTCATACGCACAATCCGTCTTCGACACGCAGCCAGACTGCTGCAGGAAGGAGAATTGACAGTGAGTGAGATCAGCGACGCCATCGGATTCTCGTCAGTCAGCTATTTCAGTCGCACTTTCCGCACGATGTTCGGCGTTCCGCCGACACAGTTCGGCAAGAGCACCACAGCTGACTCGCGGGAGCCCAGTGACAGTCCGAGCTGACGCTCAGTTGTCCGTCTGACAAATCTCCCCGATAAACTATATATATCGACAACGGCATCTCCAGCCGAAGCTTCGTAGAGTTGTACACCGTCGGTCAGGCCCTCTCCCGGGACCATCTGGCCCGCCAGCGGGAAGACACGCAAAGTGATGTCGGAAGGAAGTCCTTTCGTGGTGACGGCAGAGAGGCATACACGCTGAGGGCCAGTCTGCACGATATCCACATTCGTGGTGGACGACGCGTTGTTTCTTGCATAGAAATATTTCCTTTCCAAGGTGTCGGCATCCAAAGTCAGTATCGACGAGCGAAGCGCATTGTTGTTATAGAGGAAGCAAAGCATATATGGCCCGGCCTCGCGGAAATTCACCGTCCATTCCTTGGTTCCTTCTTTCTGGTCGGTATTTGTCGACACACACTCCTCCATCAGCGACGACTGTCCGACAAAGAAGGTGATGGTGTCGGTGCGTTCCTCGTTCTTCGCGTCATCTACGGCCTTGGCCCAGAAGGTGTGGGGACCGATTTCCAGGTCCGTCACCTCATATTCATACGGGGAAGCGCTGACAGTCCCGGCTATGCGGTTGTCCACATAGAAATAAGTCTTCACATTCTTTTTCTGCACGTGATTCACACGGGCTTTGAGCAGCACGCTCTCCCCGCCCTCCACAGTCTCGTTCTTCGTCGGCGACAGGATGCTGGTTCTCAGAATCCAGCTCACCTCGGTATGCTTAATTCCCAGAAAGGCGTCCATCATCTCGGTCGGCATCTTCGTGTCGGGATTCCATGCGCCCAGCTCGTAACCTCCCATGGACTCCGGCTCCCAGTAGAAGACACCGAGGTCGCCGTTCTTGATCATTCTGTCCATAAGTCCCACAAGATACTGGTTGCCTTCGATGGCTTTATTCCAGTAATGCCCGGTCTCCACCACCATCACCGGGGTCTTATAACGGCTTTTAAGGTCGTTGATGTTCGCCATCACCTTCGTGATCATCGTCGGGCCATCCAGATGCGACCACCTGGGATAAGCCGACATGCCGATGATATCCCATTTCGCACCGTTCTTCTTCAGTCCGTCGAAGATGCTGCGATAGAGCGAGTTGTCATGGCCGTCGGGCAGATGTACAATCACCTGCATGGATGGGTCAACCGCCTTCACCGCGTTATAGCCGCTCTGCACGAACTTGGCGAAAGCCACGGACCCACCCTTGTTGGTCTGCCCAACAGGATAGAGCATGCCGCGCTTCGTCTCGTTTCCTACCTGCACCCATTTCGGAGTAACACCTGCAGCCTTGATGGCAGAAAGCACATCGTAGGTGTGGTCATAGACATTCTTCGCCAGTGCGTCTACGCTCTGGTTTGTCCATGCCGACGGTATGGTCTGGCTGCCCGGGTCTGCCCATGTGTCGCTGTAATGGAAGTCGATCATCACGCCCATCCCCTTTGCCTTCGCACGCTTGCACATATTCACCACATCATTCTTCCCGCAGAAGCCGGTGGTGGTCCACACGCGCAGCCGGATGTTGTTGATGCCCTGCTCTTTCAGAATCTGCAGGATGTCCTTCTGACGTCCGTTCTTGTCCAGCCACTTCGTACCCCAGCTCTCCATCTGGGACACAAAGCCGATGTCGGCGCCAAATGCAAAGTCTTTCTCATGGGCTGCACGGTCGAAGATGGTGTCGGTGACAGTGAGGGCACGTCCGCCGGCATACGCCACCAAAACAAGCAAAAGAGTCAAAATTCGCTTCATAGTCGAAATAGTCAGTTAGTTGTTAATGATTTTCGACTGCAAATTTAGACTCTTCTGCTGAAAAAGGGTTTCAACAGTGTAACAACGGTTTGAAAAATTGTATCAAGCCATTGATTTTACTGTATTTTCGGAAAATCTGTTACATAATTTCACCGGGACGGGAGGGCATCAGGTGAAATCGTGTTTTATCGTATGAAGTTGGTCCAGACGGGCTGTTCCTGCTTTGGAAGGTCGCCTGCAGAGGGGTTGAGCTTGCGGATCATCCACGCCATGTTGCGTCCGAGAGTACGCATGGTCTGCATGCCTTCCTCGTCAAGTTCCGCCTGCCCTGGAGTCTGTCCGTACACCATATTCCAGTACTGCGAGCTGACGAGCGGCATTTGATTGATCGTGAAATATTTGTTCAGACGGTCGAATGCGGCAGAAGCACCACCACGGCGGCACACCACCACGCTTGCCCCCGGCTTGAACTTCAGCTCTGGTGCCAGAGAATAGAACACACGGTCGAGCAAGGCACAGAGCGATCCGTTAGGGCCTCCGTAGTAGACGGGCGATCCGACGACGAGTCCGTCGATCCCGTCCTTGATGCTGCGCCAGATGCTGTAATAGAGGTCGTCCTTGAATGTGCAGTGTCCAATCCTGCCGCACATGCCACAGGCTATGCACCCCTGCACGGCCTTCTTACCGATGTTGATGGTCTTGGTGGAGATGTCCTCCTCGTTCAGCACCTTGGCCACCTCTGCCAGCGCGAGGGCGGTGTTGCCGTTGTCGCGCGGACTTCCGTTGATTAAGAGAACGTTCATATTCAGTTGAGAGTATAGAGGGAAGTTACTCTTTGAGTTGAGAATATTTTTAGTAATAGTTAAAAAATAAGTTGCCTCGTTTTTTATGAAGACGAGAAGACAGGAAGACGAGAAAACAAGACGATAGTCAACTGACGGACATACATAAAGTAAGTCCCTACAGTCAACAGAAAGTGAGGCAAGTTATTTTTTTACATCACTTACCATGTGAGAGGATTGGCGTTTTGAGTTGACCTTATTTTGCCATTTTGTAGATGGCTTCCATGTCGTCGGCTGAGAGTACGCGGAACTGCCCGCATGTGGTTTTGTAGTTGCGGCTGCATTTACGTGTCATCTCACGGATTTCGTCGTCTGTGATCTCACGTCCGATGAGCTCATGGATGTTGACAGGCATGCCAATGGCGTGATAGAAACGCTCCATGGCCTCGATGCCGCGCATGGCAGTGCCCTCAGGGTCTGAGAAGTCGTTGGGCACGTCCATCACGTTGACTGCGAAACGGACAAAACGGCTAAGGTTCTCATGCATCACATACCGTGCCCAGCTTGGCCATATAGCTGCCAGTCCTGCTCCGTGAGTGACATCGAACATACCGCTGAGCTCATGTTCCAGCTGGTGGGTGGCCCAGTCCTCTGAAACGCCGCATCCGGTCAGGCCGTTATGCGCCACGCTCCCGCCCCACATGATCTGAGCACGGTGGCGGTAGTCCTCCGGATTCTTCAGCACTTCGAACACGGCCGACTTCATCCTGCGCAGCACGGCCTCAGCCAGATCGGTGGTCAGGTCCATATCGTCGTCGTGCGTAAAGTAGCGCTCCATTGTGTGCATCATCATGTCAGTCACTCCGGCCGCGGTCTGATAAGGCGGGAGGGTGAATGTGCGGCGAGGGTTCATAATGGCGAACTTGGGACGTGCCAGGTTGTTGGAATAGCCGAGCTTCACGTCGCCGTCCTCGTTGGTGATGACGCTGGCCTCGCTCATCTCACTGCCTGCCGCAGGGATGGTGAGCACGCACGCCACGGGCAGCATCTGCCTGGCCTTGTCCTTGCCGAGATAGAAATCCCACACGTCGCCGTCGTAGCAGACTCCGTAGGCGATGGCCTTGGCTGAGTCGATCACGCTGCCGCCACCCACAGCCAGGATGAAGTCCACCTTTTCCTGCTTGCAGAGCTCGATGCCCTCACGCACTTTCGACAGACGCGGATTTGGCACTACCCCACCCAGCTTAACGAACGGAATGCCTGCTGCCTCATAGAGGCCGCACACCTTGTCGAGCAGACCGGAACGCACAGCGCTCTGACCGCCATAATGGACCAACACTTTGGAGCCGCCATACCGGCTGGTGAGCGTAGCCACCTGCTCCTCTGAATTCTCTCCGAACACCACTTCTGTGGGTGCATAGTAGTTGAAGTCTTTCATTGTTATAGTTTGAGTGTTGAGAGTTTTTTATAGTTGAGAGTTTATAGTTGAGGGTTTAGAGTTGAGAGTTTAGAGTGATTTTAGTGGGGTTTGAGTGTCTAGAGAATCTATATAATCTAGATATTCTAGAAAAACTAGAGAATCTAGAGAATCTGGAAAATCTATATTGCGCCTTCCTTCATTTCCTGAATGGCTTTTTCCTGGGCTTGAATGACGCGGTCGCACCAGGTGTCGAACTCAGGGTCGTCCACTTGCAGCTCAGGATGCGAGAGAATATAATCCACGCAACGGCGCACTCCTTGGTCGAAGCGCATGGTGGCGCAGAATCCGGGCACTGCCCGTTTCAGTTTTGAGCAGTCGAAGAGCACAGTGGCCGCCTTGTCGCCTATGAGATTGCCAGTGAGGTCGTATTCCTTCGGCGCCACCGCAGCCAGAAATTCCGAAGCCACATAATAGGGTCTGAACTTCACACCGAGCGCGTTGGCCACAGAGTGATAGACCTGATTCCACGATATGGACTCGTCGCTCATAATCTGGAAAGCCTCGCCCAGGGCCTTGGGATTGCCCAGCAGTCCGATGAGACCGCGGGCGAAGTCCTCGTTCCACGTGAGGGTCCACAGCGAGCTGCCGTCGCCATGGACAATGACACGCTTTCCTTCCATCATCCGTTTCAGCACCTGCCAACTGCCTTTCGTTCCATGCACGCTGGTTGGCACCCCACGCTCACAGTAAGTATGGCTGGGCCGGACGATGGTGACAGGAAACCGGTCGTTTCGGTAGGCATCCATCAACAGACGCTCGCAGGCTATCTTGTCGCGGGAGTATTGCCAGTAGGGGTTGGCCAGCGCCGTGCCTTCCGTGATGACAGGGTCTCTCACCGGCTTGTTGTAGGCCGAGGCGGAACTGATATAAACATACTGGCGCGTGCGCCCCTCGAACAGACGTATGTCGCGCTCCACCTGCTCGGGCAAAAATCCGATGAACTCACAGACGGCATCAAACTGATGCCCATCAATATGAGCCAGCACAGTGGCCTCGTCGTTGATGTCGGCAATTATCTGGATTGCGCTTTCCGGCACTTCATCACGTCGGTTACCACGGTTGAGCACCCACAATTCGTGTCCCTGCTCAGCCAGCTGGCGGGTGATGGCACTGCTGATGGTGCCCGTTCCCCCGATAAGTAGTATTTTCATTATGTAGGTAAAAATTTAGTATTTCTTTTGCGAAGATAAGAAGAAAATTCGGAACAAGAAAAATATTCCATAAATATTTGAAATAATGACGAAAAAGAATTACCTTTGCAAAGCAAAGAGAACAAAACAAACCTACAAACCCTAAATGACATCCGTATGAAATACTCAAGACTAATTTATGCACCCATCGTGGTCCTGCTGCTCGCAGCACTGCGATTCACACCTGCCCTTGCCGCCACGGTCGACGTGTCGGAAACGGTCAGCGTAAGCACCCTTGCCGACAACGCCGAGGTGAGGCTGACCAGCGCCACAACCATTACCGTTGACGCCGACAAGGTAATCAAAAACATCAGCGGCGACTATCCGCTGACCATTCAGGGCAGCAAGCGGCTGATTATCAGCTCAGGCGGTCACGGCATCAGCGTCAGCTCGCTGCACTGCAGTGCCGACCTCGTGATCTCAGCCAAGAAGGACGGTCTGAACATCGACCAGGACATCCTGATTGAGAACTGCGACGTGTCGATCGACGTGAAGCACGACGGCATCTACAGCCGCCACGGCAGCATAGAGATACGCAGCGGCTACGTCATCTCAGCCTGCGGCACGAACTACAACGCCATCGTCTCGAAAGAAGGAAACGTGACCATCGGATCCGGTGCCGTTGTGGACGCCTGGGGAGCCAAGCAAGCCATAGACGTAAGCAACGGAACGTTCACTTCCTCCGGAAAGGTCAACGCAAAGGCAGCAGGATGGGCTATATGGGCCAGGCAGGTCTATGTCCGTGGCGGTTCGGTTGCTGCCAAGGCATGCGGCCCGGCTCTCACGGCATCTGCAGGAGACATGGAAATCGACGGTGACGTGGAAGCCGTCTCCACCTATGATGGCGCCAACAGCCTCATGGCAAAAAACAACCTGATCATACGCAGCGGAAAAGTCTATGCCGAATGCGAGACGAACGGCACGGCCGTTGAGGCGAAGGACGGAAATATAGAGGTGCTGGGTGGCAGTCTGGAAGCCCACGGTGCCAAATACGGCATTTACTCCGGCAAGCAGATCATCGTGGCTGGCGACATGAAAGTGAGCGGGTTCTGGGCCTTCTGGACGCAGAACATCATCATCCGTGACCCCTATCAGATTCTGGCGCCGAGCGACGGCACAGCCACCAAAAACACGATAGTCAACGGTTCGGGCCAGTGGGTGCAGAACGTGGTGATAGGCACCAAGCCCCTGAACGGAACCGTAAGCATCGACACAGCCTCTCCGATTCCCGGCAGCTACCTCCGCTACAGGCTAGGCGGAGACGTGTTCGGTCTCTCAAAGAGCGGCGTGAAGCTGACGGTCGTCTGGCAGCAGAGCAAGGACGGGGAGAACGGATGGACTGACATCTCGATGGAGACGCCATACGTGGTACAGGACAGAGACTACGACTCCTATATCCGCGTGAAAGTGACGGCCGACGGGTATGTCGGCACCCTCTACAGCACCGCCCGCAGAGTGACGAAGTCCTGCTGCTATATCGACGTGGTGAGTCCACAGCTGCTGCTCACCAATGACCAAGTGGTCGTAGCCAACGCCAAGACATCACAGGAATACCTCATCCTCAGCAGCCAACGAGAGCTGTCCTCCCTGACCGAGAGCGACTGGGCGAAGAGCCAGACCCCCAGCTCCAGTGGCTACCTGTACCTGAACGGCACAAAAAACACCATAAACTATGTCTACACGCGCGTGAAAGGCAACGGATGGATGTTCGCAGGCACCGACATCCGATGGGCATCCATATACTATGGTGAGACCACCTACACCCGGGACTTTCAGCTGGTGGTGACAAAAGTGAACGGTTACTCATCGCCCACCACGGAGACCAGCCTTGAGGAGGAGAGCGGCTATTACTACACATCCGTGTCGACAGCATCCGACCGTCTGCGCGTACGGGCAGTGCCGATACCCGAAAACGCCACCAACTTCAACGGCATCCGCGGCAGCATGTGGCTGATGAACAACGTCAGCATCGGAGGAACCGACTATGGCCAATATGGCAAAATCTACTCCGACTTCAAATGCACAGAGGAAATCAAGGAAGACCAGTACTACAAGAACGTGTATGTGAAGTTGACGCGCCAGTCCAACAACGTGCAGATTGGTGCGCAATACACGAGAGGCTACAACGACGTGGCATACCACACTGCCCGACTCTTTGTGGCCGACGTCAGCGGCAACGTGCTCATCAACAGCCTGAGCCTGAACGGCGCGGCCATCGTGGGCAGAGGCGAAGTGCTTGAAGGCATGGAGATGATCATCTATCCGAAGAAAGGCACGCTGAAAAACCTTACCACTACCCTTTCGGACAGCAGCAGCCCGGGCACGGCCCCGCTGGTCTCGTTCAACACCACGGACAAGACCGTCACGATAGACGCGACCAACGCCGACGAAGGCACCTATTTCTATAATGTCTTTAACAGCCATATCGGTGTCGGACATTTCTCCGTGAAAGTGGTCGAGTCGGCAGTGGAGGACGTGGTCATCTCCCCTGAAGCGCTCACCGCCGATCCCGGCGAGCAATACACGCTGAGTGCCCTCCTCTTCCCGTCGGACGCCGAAGGCACGGTGGTGTGGTCGAGCAGCAACCCGAGCGTGGCCACCGTCTCGTCGAAAGGAGTCGTCACGGTTCAGCCTGAAGCCACCGTAGGCGCCACCGCCACGATTACCGCCACAGTAGGCAACAAGACTGGCACAAGCAAGCTGACCGTAGGCGGTGAGGCCTTCAGCCTTTATGTGGCCGGCATACAGGTGACCACACAGAACATGGGCAAGCTGGCCGAGCTGGTGGCAGAGAAGAGCGACGCCAGCATGCAGCGCTATCTGGAAGACGGCATGGAAATCACCTTCGACGGCGTACGTACGCTTCATCTGAAGAATGCCACCGTCGACGTAGGCAACGCAACCGCTCAGGGCATGACCTTCGGCATCGACAACCTGATTGTGGAGATCGAGGGCGACTGCTACGTGAACAGCAACAACTACCACGGCATCAAACTGATGCGGGGAGCCACACTGACCGGGAGCGGATCGCTGACCGTGAGCGGTGGTCTCAACGGCATTGCCTATGACGACGGCAAGGCCTACCCCGTCACCCTGCATATCGACGGCATCACGGTGAAAGCCACAGGCAAAAACTACGGAATCCAGGGCGGCGCATACACGCACCAAAACCGCCTGGACATCGACCACGCCACGGTGCAGGCCGACGGCGGCTACGGAGCCATCGGCTACTGGCATGGCGGCATCAGCCTCACCGGATGCACCATCGTCAAGCCTACGGGCGGAATCATCGACGGAGAGCATATCAAAAGCGGCGGCAGCATAGCAAAGAGCGTGGTCATCCAGTCGAGCGGCCTGAAAGGCGATGTCAACCGCGACGGAAAGGTTGACATCAGCGACATCGTAGCGGTTATCAACACCATCGCCGGCGACAGCACGTACAAGAGCACGTCGGACGTGAACGACGACTCGAAAACAGACATCTCCGACATCGTGGCCATCATCAACATCATAGCAGGGGAATAGTCTTTTCCATTTATTCACAATCGACGATTGATTCGGCTGGATTGAATATAGCACTAGATATAACAAGTTAAATAAATAAACAGTCCCAAAAGAGGACGGCCAAGTTTTGCCCGTCCTCTTTTGGGACTGTCGTAGGATTACAATCAGGTTAATTTGCTTCAGCAATGATATTGATGATGGCCACGATGTCGGAGATGTCCACCTTGTCGTCCTCGTTCACATCAGCATTGGGAAATTTATTCGTTCCTGCAATCTGGTTGATGACCGCCACGATGTCGCTGATGTCCACTTTCCCGTCCTCATTCACATCGCCTTTCTTGACAGAAGAGGCCAGGTTGTCGGAGAAGAGTATCTTGTAGTTTTCACCGCCGTTGTTGAGGGTGAACGTATTTCCATTGTCATCGTTTCCGTTAACACAGAACTCGAGCACCCAGTCATGATGCGAATCGCTTTGGAGCATGGGTATGACATCCATGTTGGTGAAGTCGTATATCCATGTGCCGTCAGAATTCTGCGTGAGCGGGAACCGCATCATGTCGTCATCGGTCTTCTCGCGGTCAGCTGGATAACACCACCCCTGAAGCTCCACTAACGCAGCTTCACCACCGGTCACGATAGTCGTGAAGTCACGGAAGACAAGTGCATCGACAGGGTTCTCAATCTTAGTAGGTTCCAAAGACATCTCTGCGAAAGTGACGGCGTAGTCTGTCTGAACCATTTCCTCATTCTCGCCTGAGGATGCATAGAACCTCAGCAAAGAACGCTCTGCATCGAAGGAAAGAGTTTCTGCAGGCTTCCCGTACTTGATGAGGTAAATCTTCGTGATGTTGAGCGTGCAAGCCTCTGCGGCCTGAAGTGCGGCCTGCTCTATGGCAGACACATCGGCATCGCCAAACTCCAGCTTGATGGAGGTGACCCCGGCCTCAGCGTTGGCAGCCAGTTCGCCAGGAAGAATCGCCAGCTTGGTAGCGCATGGGGTGGCCTCTGCAAACTCTACCACCAGTGCGTCCCATTCACTCCAGTCGGCAGTGCCATACCAGGCATTCATGCCTCCCCATTCAGCGGCAACGTATTCCTTGGTGCCGTCCTCTTTGTCGGTGACGGTCTCAGCCTCGTTCCATACACCTTTGAAATCCGGCATGAGGTCTTTGGTCTGATCTGCTGTAGGGTCGACCGGTTCAGGTTCCCCACCCGATTTCTCCACGAGATATACTCGTTTGATAGTGATGACAGTCTCCGCACTAGTCTGCAACGCAATCTGGTTCACGGCGCTCATGTCGTTTTCTCCAAACTCACATGCCAGCTCCGTGATGCCGACATTTCCCCAGGCAGAGACATTGGATTCATCTGCCAGCTGCACCAGAATCTGTGTGTTGACCGTAGTGGCCTCAGCAAATTCGAAGACGATTTTTGAGTAAGCCGACAAGTCACCGTTCGGCGTGTCCTTCACCCACGCAGCCAGGCCTCCCCAGGCAACGGAATTAAAGGTGATGGATCCGTCTTCGTTGTGCGTCTGCGTCTCAGCTGAGTTCCAGCAATAGGAGAAAATCGACGTGACGTCGACGGTTTTCTGTTCTTCTTCCTGTGCATAGGAAGCGATCGCACAAATCATGAGTGCGATGAGAGTAAACATTTTTTTCATAAGCTAAAAATTTAGTAGTTAATTATAATAATTGAGTTAGTTTGACTGAAAAACATGGCAAAATTAGAAAAAAAGATAAACAAAAGCAAATATTTTAAGAAGAAAAGCGTAAGACGAAATACATAAAAAGCGTATAAAAATACAGTTTGCCACATATTTATGCAGAATGTATGCATTAAATCAAATCAGTGTGCGTTTTGGTTAAAAAAGTATCGGTTTTTAAAATAAAATTTCGGACTGATTTTTTGCAAAATTTAAAAAATTTCACGAATTTTGTAACTGGATTTAGAGAATTCGAGAAATCGAAAATTCGAAACATTGAGAAATCGAAAAAGCGGAATATCGAGAAATCGAAAATTCGAGAATTCGAGAATCGAAACTTCAAGAAATCGAAATCCACTTTCTAACTAACTTTGCTCTCAACTCTCAACACTAAACTCTAAACTAAATATAACATTTTTTACTAACTAAATTTTTTAAGCCTATGAAGAAGTTATTGACTTTTTTCAGTCTGATGCTTTTGGCTGTCTGTTCCTTTGCGGCGGAAGTGGACATTACGTCTCGCTTTGCCGGTGGATATTGCTGGAACAGCGAAGCCGAGACCATCACGGCAAACGATGACGGAAGCATCACGTATTCGTCAGCGGAATGGGGCGGCATCGCCACATGGTATGGCGGAAGCGACCTGTCAGCGTATGAGAAAATCGTGTTCGAGTTCGCAGAACCGACCACAGTGAACACCCAAATCAAAGTGGACGACATTTCCGCTTGGGGAGAAGTAGGAATTACCTCCCTCGAATGTTCATTCGTCGGCAAGGACGTCACGAACGTTCAGCAGATTGCCCTGCAGACCAGCGCGGCCACTACCCTCGTCATCACCAAGGTTTATTACGTGGAAAGCGAGGGCGTTGAGCCAGATCCAGGACCACAGCCAGGTGACACCGAGGATATCCTACCAGGCTTCACCAGCACCTGGAACGAATCTGAGTCGGTGAAGACCAACGACGACGGCAGCAAAGAGTATACATCCGTGGAATGGGGCGGTATGAGTCGATGGTACGGCAGCGTGGACTGGAGTGCATGGGACGCACTCATTATGGAATTCGCTGAGCCTACCACCTGCAACACCCAGATTCTTGTGGGCGGAACCAGCATCAGCGCCACTGGCGAAGCGGGCATCACATCGCTCACCTGCGAGTTCGGCGAGAACGACCGCAGCGCGGTGGAACAGGTGGCACTGCAAACCAGTGCGCCAACAACCATCACAGTGACCAAAGCCTATCTCGTGAAATATGAGGAGACTCAGAAAATCTCCTACCCTATCACCGCGACATGGGATTTTGCTGACGAGACTGTGATGACCAACACGGTCGCACTCTCCACCAGCACAGAAGCAGCTGAGGTGGACGACGTGGAGCAGGACGGCATCAAGATGACCGTACTGGCCAACGGAGCAGCTTTCCGCAACAACGGGAACAACATCCAGGTGCGCCAGGGAGCTGAGTTCCAGATTCCTGTGAACACCACAGACGATGTGATCACCGTGAAAGGCTATCCGGGATATTCCTACTACACCATCGGCGGCGGCGCGGAAATCACCAACACCAACGACAACCCCGAAACCACCTACAGCCCGAGTGCAAAAGAGGTGAAGCAGGGCTACGTGAGCATCGTCTCCACAAACAACAACAACTATTTCTACAGCATCTCTGTCACGCTGAACGAGCCGAAGGAGGCTGAAGTGCTGAATGACCTGGCAACCACTGCCACCTTCCCCTTCCATGAAGGAACCGAGGGTCAGAAAGCTGAGTTCGGCGACCAGGCAGACTACTTCCTCAACAGCAAGGTGCAGCTGGGCAGCAACATGGGCATCACCGGCAAGCGCACCTTCTCCGAAATAGACTGGACAAAAATCCAGCCGAAGGCCGACACCACCAACGACCGTGGCGAGGGCGACTATATCGAGTTCCTCATCCAGCCTAAGTTCGGCATCACGTTCACTCCGTCAGACATCGCACTGAAAGTGGCGAAATACGGAACGAACAACGGAACACTCGACATCGTATGGGTGAACCCCGACGGAACAGAAGTGACGCTGGCAACCGGCGTGGCGCCTCAGCGCAACAACGCAGACCCGGCTTACAGCACCCTGACTTACGAAGTGGCTGACGCCACCGTGGCAGAAGGAGCATGCGGCGTACGCGTATACGTATACGGAAAGCTCGCAGCCAACAAGGACATGGACTTCTGCGACATCACCATCAACGGAACCCTCGACGGACAGGAGAAAGAGATGCCGATGCTCGACTCCTTCACCGCCAACGGCGAGATCTACAATGCAGACGACGTGTTCGAGGCTGACGGCGACCAGTACACCGGAACCGTGGAACTCTCGAAGACCGTGACCATGATCAGTGCTGACAACCCTCTGACCGCTGAGGCACTCTCTGGCGAGGTGGGCGAAATCAGCTACTCCGGCGACGAGACCAGCTGCACCGCCACCATCCCTGTGGCTATCGACGACATGGTTGTCAACTACATCGTAACCTTCACCCAGATGCCTGACTTCACCCTCACATACATCAACACCGACGACACGGAGATGGGCACACAGAGCGTGGAGAAGGACGCTGCCATCGGCGAGTTCGCAGTGGACTACACCACCGCCATCGCTGAGGAAGGCATGAAGGTGCGCGGATGGTTCTACCAGAAGAGCGGCGGCCAGAAGTACACCACCGACGACATCATCACAGAGGACACCAAGCTCTATGCCGTGGCTACCGAGATTGAGGAGTCCAGCACTTACAAGAAGTACACGTTCGACCTCACCAGCCCGTACTTCTACCAGGAAGACCACGAGGCATTCACCCCTGAGGGCAGCGGCGTATGGCACGACACCACCCACGGATGGGTATTCAAGAACGGCGACAAGATCGCGCTCCTCGTCGGACCTAAGGCCACCATCACCATGGGTCTCTGCAGATATTCCAACGCCAACACCACACTCAAGTTCACCGACGCAGCAGGCAACGAACTCGGAAGCGTCACAGGCGTGACCGAGAGCGACGGAGAGCTCGCCTCTTATAATTATGAGGGAGAGGCCGGCACCATCTACATGGAAATCGTAGCCGACGGAGCTGTCTATCTCCATAACGTGAAGATTGTCAACACCACCGAGGTGAACTTCGAGAACCAGGGCGACTGGTACGTGGTGAAGGCAAACGACGCAAGCAGCCTCGTCGACGTACTCGACTACCTTGCAGGACAGAACAGCGCGGCAGATGCCAGCAGAAAGTACATCTTCCTGCCTAACGGAACATACGACTTCGGCTACACCGCACTGACACCGATCGCAGGCAACAACATCTCCATCATCGGTCAGAGCACCGACGGTGTCATCATCAAGAACATCAAGGAAGTGGCTGACGAAGGCATCGGAACCACAGCCACACTGCTCAACTCCAGCAAGAACCTCTACATGCAGGATCTCACACTGAAGAACGAGCTCGACTACTACTCCTCTGGCAGCGCCGGACGCGGCGTATGCTTCCAGGACAAGGGCGACCGCTCCATCTTCAAGAACGTGACTATGCTTTCCTATCAGGACACTTACTACAGCCAGGGCGTGAAGCAGAGCTACTGGGAGACCAGCGACCTGCACGGAACCGTGGATTTCATCTGCGGTGGCGGCGACGTACGCTTCCAGGACTGCACGCTCTCACTGGAGCCTCGAAATGCCAACGGAACGGGCGGACGAACCATCACCGCTCCGACCACAACGTCATCTTTTGGATATGTGTTCGACGGATGCAAGGTGGTTGACCTCGCCAACGGTGCCGGAGACTGGAACTTCGGACGCACATGGCAGAACGAGCCTATGGCCATCTACCTCAACACAACCCTCGATGAGAATGCAGCAAAGACGCTCATCAGCAGCCGCTGGACTGAGAAGGGAATGAACAGCAAGGATCCTAAGCTCTTTGGAGAATATGGAACAAAGGACGCTGAGGGCAACGACATCACTCCTGAGTCCAACATCATCGCATCTCATGGCGGAAACTTCCAGACCATCCTCACAGCCGACGAGGCAGCCGGCTATGCCTACGACAAGATGTTCACAGACTGGGATCCTGCCTCACTCACAGTTCAGATGGCAGCACCCGAGGTGACCTACGCTGACGGCATCGTAAGCTGGACAGAAGTGGAAGGCGCCATCGCATACGCAGTCTTCGTGAACGACGAGTTCCAGGCCATCGTGGAGGAAGGCACTGAATACGACATGAACGCAAGCGAAGAAGGCACTGGCGCAAAGGCCAGAGCACCACGCCGCATAGCACCTGAGGCCGGCGACATCATCACAGTCCGCGCAGCCAACAGCATGGGTGGATTCGGTGAGGCCGGAGAGGCTGAGGTGGCACTGCCTGACTACGACTTCGACGCAACCGAATGGGTGGCAGGCGACCCTGGACGTATCTCCCCTAACGATGTGGCAGTTGACACAGAAGAGAACACCATCACCGTAAACAAGAGCGGGCAGAACAACATCGCGCTCGTGTTCGACGGAAAGAAGTACAACGTGTCAGCAGACAACCGCTACTTCGTCATCCTGGCAACTGGCATCTCACAGGAAGACGGAGCCTCTTACCTCTGGTGGCTGAACAACAAGAACAACGGCACGCAGATCGCACCGACCGTAGTCTACGAAGAAGACGGAATGATTGGTCTGGCATGGGACCTCAAGCAGGTCAGCATCGCCGGAACACTCGGAAGTGAAGACACCGTATTCGAGAAGGCAAGCGACTGGAGCACAACCTTCGGACTGACACTGGCAGACGAGAACACGCCGGCTGTCATCAGCTACATCGGATTCACAGACGAGATTAGCGAGCCTGTGGAAGAGACGCCTTACGAGTTCATCGCAACCGAATGGCAGGCAGGCGACCCTGGCCGCATCTCTGAGGCCAACGTCACTGCTGACGCAGAGGCCAACACCATCACTGTGGACAAGGACGGCGCACAGAACGTGAACCTCCAGTTCAAGGGCACGGAGACCTACACCGTGGCAGCCGAGAACAAATACTTCGTCATCCGCGCAAAGGGTACTACTCCTGAGGGTTCACAGCTGTGGTGGATGAACAACACATGGATTGGCACACTCACTCCGGAAATCTACACCGACGGCGACGAGCTCCTCTATGCATGGCCGCTCGAGACCATGAAGACCAACGGCGGCAGCGGCGAGCCTATATCTCTCGCTTCCGACACTGAGGACGCTTACTTCACGAACAGCAGCCAGTGGAGCACCTGCTTCGGACTGACGCTGGCTGACCCTGCCACACCGGCAGTCATCAGCCTCATCGGATTCCTCGAGGAAATCCCTGAGACAGCAACCAGCATCCGCGGCATCAACGCAGGGGAGACCCTCAGCATCAGCAACGCGCTGCGCAACGGAAAGGTGTACGACCTGTCTGGCCGCAAGGTAGGCAACGTCGTGAAGGGCGGACTCTACATCGTAGACGGCAAGAAGCTGCTCGTAAAGTAGAATGCTGAGAACAGACTAACATCCATATAAACAGAAACCGCCGTACGGTCCGTACGGCGGTTTCTGTTTTTTATCGTTTGCAGGAGTCGCACAACCAGTTTTGAACCTCAACATTTCCTTTCCCCTTGGCGTCCTTCATAAAACATTTCGGGTCGTCGTTCGGGCAGTGCTTCGCTCCATAGAAGGCATGACAGAACTCATGCAGCATCAGTTTCCACACCATCGACTTAGTCTTGATCCTGTGGTCTGAAACCACACAGACATTGCCGGGACAATAGCTCAGTCCCATGATGCCATAATTCTTCGTGTTATGGATGTCGGTACAGATATCTTTGTGGGCTATACCGATATAGACGGCATCCATGCCGTCCACCTTCTTGGGATTCTTGCTGAGTTCCTGAAGGATGGTGCCCGCACGGTAGCGGTCGCGCTCCTTCACATACGCCGCCTCAGGAAGCGGTTTGGGCTCCAGCACCTTGAACTGCCAACCTCCATACATCCATTTCCCGAAATTCTCCTCCAGGACAGGAAGGAGGCGGCTGGCCTCCTGCTTGGTGTAGTTGCCGTAGGGCTGGATACAGATAACAGCGTGAGGGCATGAGCACATCGGTACAGAATCTTCTTCAGCAGTGTTCTTTTCGTCAGAGTTCCTGCTACCGCAGGAAGTGAGTGCCGCCAGACCGCAGACAAGCGCCATCGAAGCGCAGACAAGAAAATGCTTCAGTTTCATAGTCATAAAAATATGTTTTTAGTTTGTTTTTGAATATATCACATTCGATTATACCTGGAATGTATCATATTCTATTATACCCGGAAGCGTCAAAAGGTAAACAAGATTTTTTCTTCATCTGCGCAAAAACCGATTTTCAATTGAAAGTTGGTAGCATAAAAAACCGTTATTTTTGCACCCCACGATACTGGTACGTCCCCCCCGTCAGTCTGCGCAACAAACTTGTAGGAACGAAAAAATCTGTTTTTTGCGTAGAGAAGTTTCTGATTCGTAACAAGCCCGTCAGTCAGCGCAACCCACCTCGTTTAAATCATCTCATATTTACTGCAATTAAAGCATAGAATTAATCTTTATGTTGTCTAGAATTTGAGAATTAGAGAATTAATTTTTCTATCAAAAATTAGAGAATTGATATTTGTGCTGTCACGTAAGATGGAAAAACACTATTTTGATGACGTGGGTAGTACGTACCGAGAGCGCTGTTACGCAAAAATCAGATATTTTCGTTCCTATGGGTGGGTTGCGGATGAAAAGACTGGCAGGGCAATGGAGGCGTAGGAGGTGACAGATTCTGGAGCAGCGAGAGCAGAGGCAAGCTTGCCTGTGCTATGTCGAAATCTCCGTTTGAGCCGAATATAATGCCAAGCTTGCATGAGCATTGTTGAGGCGTAGGAGATTCGCCGAAGGCAATCGCGACAAAATCCTGCGAAGAGAAAATATCTGATTTTTGAGCAATGACGGTGCTGATACGTAATAAAACCCGACTCGTGGAAGTAATCGTTCTCTCGGTAGTACGTATCAGGAGCGTCCTACGTGTAAAAACGGATTTCATTACATAGGATTCTGTCACGACTCTGCCATTTAAAAGCAAGCTTTTATGACTCTCGTTGCTCCAGAATCTTTCACCTTCCACAACCGCCTGCCGGGCTTTCAGACGCAACCTAACCGGTTTTCATCACCTCATATTTGCCTTGATTTAAGCCAACCTGTCAAATCAAGAGACCCTCATATATCCGATTCAAACATCCGTACCATCTCATCCAATGGAACTTGTCGCCACATAACTGGTTATCATTATATAGGTAAAGCTTTTTATTAACCTCGATCATGATGGACTTGAAACGCTTGTCAGTGGATGGTGCGATTGAATTAGCATAAGGGTCGTTTAAGGCCACCGAGTAATTGTATTTTCTAAACGTTTGCTTAACCAACAAAAGAGTCTCATCGTCACAAGTCTCATCATTATTATAGCCTATACATATGTCACAGTCATTATTTTCACCATTGAAAGATTGGCAGTCGATGATTAATGAGGCATCGTCCTCAAGTGCTTCCGTCAGCCTGTCCAGATGCTCTGTACGCAACGACAGAATATGCTTCCTTTCGTCTTCGGTCAGCAATCCACGAGTGTATCCGCCGTAATGTGTGTAAATGATTCCTTGTCCCTCAGCCTCCATCGGGTCATCAACCAGACGTTCGGCATCACAGACAAAACGTGAATATGGGAATATCACGCTTTTCACCTTTTCATTTTTTGTACCGAATAAAATATCAGTGTACCAATCAGTTAATTTCGCAACACAGTCCTTCATGAAATAAGGGTTCGGACTCCATTTTCCATATTCGCCAAATATCCCGTTGATTGAGGAATGGGGTATGTTTAATACGATGTTCTTGAATTTTGCCATATTGTTTATATTTTCGTTTTAATCACCTCATATTTGCTGGCATTAAAAACATATAAAAGCTTCATGTGCTCATATGGGTTGACACATGGATTTACAACAATGACAGGAATGTTTCCACTATCCGTCATTAACGCATAAAAACCGCCCAATGAATAACCGATGATTAAGCATGGTTGTTCAGTTTGAATGATTTGGTTTAATTGGGGTATGGCCACGGTCGGGTCTGCGGTCAATTCAGGAGTTATAAACTCATACCACCAATACTTATCTTTTAACTTGTTAATTTCGTGGGAGTTGGCGCTCGACATAAACCCTGGATATATAAGATTTTCTTTGGGTTCTCTGGCTTTGTTTTTTAATTTCTTTTAACGAATCTACCTTTAATCTTCATAACAAGCTTTTTTCATTAGATTGTGTTTGACATATGTTTTTGTTCATCTCATATTTCTCAACTCAGGAATTCAGCCTTGTGGTTGCGTTTTCATATTCCGACCTTCATATTGTTTTCATAGTCTACTCCATTTAGGCCGGCGTTATTCACAGACTTGCCGTTCAGCCGGGAGAAAAGAAGTGTACCGTGGATATCGGCTTCCGACATGCAAATATAACACATTTTTCCGAAAAACGTATCATCCATTTCATCCATTTGAGAAGGTCTGATTTAATCAGTTCATATTTGTCGGTATTTAAAGCCATATGGCGACTCTACTACTCGTAGCCCCCCCTTCCTGGCGGTACAACGGAGGCGTAGGAACGAAAATATCTGATTTTTGCGCAACAACGGTCCTGATACGTACCAAACCCGACACGTGAAAGTTTTTTTGTGTCGTACGTATCAGTGCCGTCCTACGTGTAAAAACGGATTTTTCACCTCTTACGCCTCCGTTGCACCGCTAGTCAGGCAACCCACTTGTAGGAACGAAAATATCTGATTTTTGAGCAATGACGGTGCTGATACGTAATAAAAACCGACTCGTGAAAGTTTTTTTGTGTCGTACGTATCAGTGCCGTCCTACGTGTAAAAACGGATTTTTCACCTCCTACGCCTCCGTTGCACCGCTAGTCAGGCAACCCACTTGTAGGAACGAAAATATCTGATTTTTGAGCAATGACGGTGCTGATACGTAATAAAAACCGACTCGTGGAAGTTTTATTCTGTCGTAGGTATCAGGGATGGCGTGCGTGTAAAAACGGATTTCATTACATAGGATTCTGTCACGAGTACCATTGGTGAATCTTCGATGAATCTCAAGTTCTTGTTCTGTCAATAATTGTAATGATTTATCTTCCATATCTTGCCGTTAAGTTTTAACCACCTCATTTATGTTGGCATTTAAAGTGAGAGGAATCTTATGATTCCTTTTCTTCGTGTTCTATCTCTTTTCTTCTTAAAAACACATTTTTGGGATCATTATAAATTTCAGGATGATGCTGTTTGAAAAACTCTTCTGCATATTCTTCCAACTCGCTAGTGATATCATAATTTCCATAACAAAAATCACCTAAATCCGTATAACTTGATATTCCATTATTCCATAATTGGAGTTTCCTGCTTTTTTTGCTGCTTTAAAAAAATCTAACATATGAGGAGAACTATAATAATACATGTTTACTGTATATATATGACTTTTAGTTTTAATCACCTCATATTTTCTAGCATATAAAGCAAGAAAACAGATAACTTGTTGTAGTAGAGACGCCCCGTGGGGCGTCTTCATTCTTTTTTCACCCGAAAAGAAATATCTAATATCTATTGAGGGAAATTACAAGACGCCCCGCGGGGCGTCTCTACTGCTTATTGCGCTGGATAACAAAGCATATATAATTTGACAAAGCCGTTTTGACGTCTGAATCAGGATATTGGTTAAGAATCTCTTGCGCCTGAGCAGCATATTTTCCCATCATTTCGTAAGCATATTCAATATCCTGATTATCAATCGTGAAACGTACAAGTGAGTCAATCTCTCCCCTACTCGCCTCTCCTGCCTTCACCTTCTTTGCAATCTCAATCATCTCTTCGTTATTGGTTTTAATCACCTCATATTTTCTAGATTTAAAGCTACATTCATGTTAAGATTATTGACAGATTCTTGTCTTTTTTTTAGGACATGAATCTAGCATGAATCCAGACGTGAATATTTGTCATTCATGTTAAAATAATTGACAGATTTTTGTCCTTTCTGTTTTAATCACCTCATATTTTCTAGCATTTAAAGCATACCCTGCACTCTATTTCTGACCATCCCGAAGAAATCAGAAAGCACATAAAAAAGAAATAGCAAAGAGAAAAAACTACCTGGAACTACAATCCAAGGCTCATTCTCAATGCTATTCCGACTTCTATATAACTAAATTATAACGCATTGCCAATCAGAGATTAGCGCATATAGCACTTTCGTTCTGTAGCCGCAGGATTTTAGCCTGTAACCGCTCGATGGAGCGATCCAGTACTTGCTTCCTGTGTTTGCTGTATATCG